>CAZGUH010000034.1:0-42403 GCA_964529005.1 uncultured Ilumatobacteraceae bacterium
TGCATGTGTTAAGCACGCCGCCAGCGTTCGTCCTGAGCCAGGATCAAACTCTCCAACAAGAACTCGCTCGGCGAACCGAGCTTCGTTCGAAGAGCCGTGAAGCCAGAGTGGAATCTCTCTGTGCCGCTTCACGACCTGACTGAATGAACTGATCGGATGGGTATCCGACCATGAAATTGACAGACAGCCGATCTCGCCGAAGCGACTCGACTGCCCGCACTGGCGTTCAGTCTTCTCTTCCGTTTTCAAGGAGCCGAAGCTCGGGGCACGCGCCTTGCGCGGGGTTTCCCCTGCTCAGGGCGGTGGTGCCGGTGCCTTTCCGGTGCGTTTCCGCTCCCGTGAGGCGGAGATCAAAGCTACTGGCGGGATCAGGAAGCGTCAACCTGGGGCGCCAGAAATTTCGAGCAGGTGGTGCGTCGTGCGCCCCTTGCGGAGCAGGAGGAAGCGGCCGTGGAGCGGCGCGACGTCGCTGAGCTGGGTTTTCGCGTCGAGGACGCGCCCGTTGACCCGGTAGCCGCCCTGCTGGATCGTGCGCCGCGCGTCGCCGTTCGAGCTCGCCAGCCCGCTGCGCACGAGCACGGCGAACACGTCTGACAGCTCGCTCGGGTCGACCGCGGAATGTGGCACCTCCGCGGCGAGCGCGCGCAGCGTGGCCTCATCCGCGAGCGTCGGGTCACCGCCGAAGAGCACCGCTGCCGCGGACGACGCTGCCCGCGCCGCCGCATCCCCGTGCACGAGGGCGGTCATCTCGTCGGCGAGAGCCCGCTGCGCCCGGCGCTCGTGGGGCGCCTTGTCGTGCTCCGCGACGATCTCCTCCACCTCGGCCAGCGGCCGCAGGGAGAACGTGCGCAGCTGGGCGGCGACGACGGCATCGTCGGTCTGGAGCCAGTGCTGCCAGAACTGATACGGCGAGGTCTTGGCGGCATCGAGCCATACGCGGGCGCCGGTGGTCTTGCCGAGCTTCGAGCCGTCGGCGGCGGTCAGCAGCGGCCAGCAGAACGCGTGCACGGCGCGGTTGCGCTTGCGGCGGATCAGATCGACGCCGGAGATGATGTTGCCCCACTGGTCCGAGCCGCCGATCTGGATCTCGCAGCCGAGATGGTCGTGCAGCCAGAGGTAGTCGTTCGCTTGGAGCAGCATGTAGCTGAACTCGGTGAACGAGATGCCGTGCTCGCTCTCCAGCCGCTTGCGCACCGATTCGCGCGCCAGCATCTGGTTCACGGTGACGTGCTTGCCGACGTCGCGCAGGAACTCGAGCAGCGTGGTGGGCCCCGTCCAGTCACGGTTGTCGACCAGCACCGCGTGGTCGCCGGACACGCCCACGATGGAGACGATCTGGCGCTTGATGGCGGCCACGTTGTGGTCGAGGGTCGCGTCGTCCAGCAGGTTGCGCTCGTCGGAGCGCCCGCTCGGATCGCCCACCATGCCCGTCGCTCCGCCGGCGAGCGCGATCGCTCGATGGCCCGCCTCGCGGAAGCGCCGCAGCATGATCAGACCGATCAGGTTGCCGACGTGGAGGCTGTCGGCGGTGGGGTCACAGCCGTAGTAGATGCCCACCGGCCCGGCAGCGATCCGGGCGCGCAACGCCTCACGATCGGTCGAATCGTGGATGAGACCGCGTGCCTCCAGGTCTGCGAGCAGGTCCATGCCGCCATGTTGGCACGGTGCTGGCCGCGTTCCTCCTGCCCGCCTGCCCGCCGTCTCCGCGCGACGGCGCTCGGGCTGGCAGCATGCCGGCATGCCGTCGCTCGCCGATCGCTTCCGTGACTTCGCCCGCACGGCGATGCCGCGTGCGCCCCTCTACGCGGCGCTGTCTGCCGAGATCGCGCAGGATCCCGCCGTCTGGGGCCTGCTGGAGGCCGCCCCGGCGGGCCAGCAGATGCCGGTGCTGCTGTTCGCCACCGTCCACGACCTCGTCCTGCGCGGGGAGGCGCCGGAGCTCGCGGCCTACTACCCGAGCGTGGCCGCCGCGCCGTTGCCTCCGAGCGAGGCCTTCCCGGCCTTTCGCGAGACGTGCGGCCGGCATGCCGACGAGATCCGTGCCACCGTCGCGACGCGCTCGACCCAGACCAACGAGGTCGGGCGATGCGCGGTCTTCCTTCCTGCGCTCGGCCTGCTGGAGACGGAGGTCGGTCCGCTGTCGCTGGTCGACGTGGGCGCCAGCGCGGGGCTGAACCTCCTCCTCGACCGGTACGCGTACCGCTACGAGCCGGGTGGCACGGTCGGGGGCCCATCCCCGGTCACGCTCGCGTGCGGCACCCGCGGCAGCGTGCCGCTGCCGTCCGCCCCACCGCAGATCACCGGGCGGCTCGGCCTCGACGCGGAGCCGATCGACGTGTGCGATCCCGACCAGGCGGGGTGGCTCGAGGCATGCGTATGGCCGGACCAGCTCGACCGCTTCCAACGGCTGCGCGCCGCGCTGGCGATGGCGCGGACCGATCCCCCGCCGGTGCGCCGCGGCGACGCCGTGGAGGACCTCGCCCCGGCGGTGACGGACGCCGCCGACTCGGGACATCCCACGCTGCTCACGAGCTGGGTGCTCAACTACCTGTCGCCGCGCCAGCGCGTCGACTTCGTCGCCCGACTCGACGATCTGGCGCACGGCCACGACATCTCGTGGGTCGCCGCCGAGTCGCCCGCGCTCACCCCAGAACTGCCCTTCGGCGCCGCGGCCGACGACCCCGAGGACCGCACCGTGTTGTCATTGGTGCGCTGGCGAGGCGGTCAGCGCGAAGTCGGCACGCTGGCGGTCGTCCACCCGCACGGCTTCTGGATGCACTGGGAGAGCTGAGAGGTCAGCGAGCGGACTCGACGGCGGCGATCAGCTCGCTCACCGGGCGGTAGGTCAACCCGGCGATCGCCCGATGGGCATAGCGCACGATCCCGTTGCCGTCGACGACGAAGACACTGCGGCGCGGAAAGCCGAGCGGTCCCAGCGTGCCGTACAGCCCGGCGACCTTCTTGTCGGTATCGGCCAGCAGCGGGAACTCGAAGCCGAACTTCTCACGGAAGCGCTCGTGGCTCGACAGGTCCTGCGCGCTGATCGCCAGCACCTGCGCGCCCACCGCTTCGAACGCGGCGAGGTCGTCGTTGTAGGAGTTGAGCTGCTTCGTGCACACCGGGGTGTCGTCACCCGGATAGAACACGAGCACGACGGGCTGACCACGATACTCGCCGAGCGTGTAGTCGCGTCCCCCGGTGCCCGGCAGCGTGAACTCCGGCGCAACGTCACCCACGGCGACACTCATGGGCCGAAGGGTACCCAACACGGGACGAGCGAACCCACCACTCTCAGCGTCAGCCCCCCACCGCTTCCATGATCTCGTCGGAGATGTCGAAGTTGCCGAACACGTCCTGGACGTCGTCGTTGTCCTCGAGCGCGTCGACGATGCGCAGGACCTTGCGCGCCTCGTCCACGTCGGTGATCGCGATCGTCGTCGACGACACCATCGTGCTCTCCGCGGACAGCACCTCGAACCCGGCGGCTTGCAGCGCGTCGCGCACCTCGAACACCGCGCCGGGCTCGGAGGTGATCCGCCACGAACCGCCGTCGTCGCTCACGTCGTCGGCGCCGGCGTCGAGCGCCGCGAGGAGGAGATCGTCCTCGCTGGCGTCACCCGAGACGTAGAGCACGCCCTTGCGGCTGAACTGCCAGCTGACCGCGCCGGGCTCGGCCATCGAGCCGCCCAGCTTGGAGAAGACCCCGCGCACGTCCGATCCGGTGCGGTTGCGGTTGTCGGTCAACACGTCGATCAGCAGGGCGACACCACCGGGCGCGTAGCCCTCGTAGGTGATCGCCTCGTACGTGCCGCCGTCGTTCTCACCTGTGCCCCGCTTGATCGCCCGGTCGATGGCGTCGTTGGTCATCTGCGCGGCCTTGGCCTTCTGCACCACGGTGCGCAGCGTCGCGTTGGAGGTGGCATCGCCCCCGCCCTCGCGCGCCGCGACCTCGAGCTGGCGGGCGATCTTCGCGAAGAGCTTGCCGCGCGCCTTGTCGGCCGCGCCCTTCTTGTGCTTGATCGTGGCCCATTTGGAGTGGCCGGACATCGGGATCAGACCTCCTGGACGAAGCGGGCGTGCAGGCGCCCGTCTCCGGTGAGCTCGGGATGGAACGACGCCACGGTCGCAGAACCGTGGCGGGCGAGCACGACGTGGCCGTCGTACTCGGCGAGCACCTCGACGTCGGGGCCGTAGGACTCGACCAGCGGGGCGCGGATGAACACGGCGTGGAACGGTCCCCCGTCGAGCCCCTTGACGTCGACGTCGGTCTCGAAGCTGTCGACTTGGCGGCCATAGCCATTGCGCCGCACGGCGATGTCGACGTGCCCGAAGCTGCGCTGGTCGGGCCGGCCGTCGATCACCGAGGTGGCGAGCAGGATCATGCCGGCGCAGGTGCCGAACACGGGCATGCCGGCCGCCAGGCGGTCGCCGATCGGGTCGAACAGGCCGGACGTGACGAGCAAGCGCGACATCGTCGTGCTCTCGCCGCCGGGCATCACCAGCGCATCGACGTGCGCGAGATCGTCTGCGGTGCGCACCTGGCGCGTGCGCGCGCCAGCGTCAGCGAGTGCCTGCTCGTGTGCTGCGAACGCGCCTTGCAGCGCAAGGACGCCGACGACGGGGCCCATCGGCGCTCCCTGGCGGGCGCCCGTCGGCAGAGCGTGCCGGCATCAGGTCACCAGCCTCGCTCGGCGTAGCGCTGGTTGATCTCGTCCATCGCGATGCCGGTCATCGGCGCCCCGAGCCCACGGCTGACCTTGGCGAGGATCTCGGCGTCGCGGAAGTGCGTCGTGGCCTCGACGATCGCCTTGGCCCGCGGCGACGGGTCGTCGCTCTTGAAGATCCCGGAGCCGACGAACACCGCTTCGGCGCCGAGTTGCATGGCGAGCGCCGCGTCGGCCGGCGTGGCGATGCCGCCAGCGCAGAACAGCGGCACCGGCAGGGCGCCGGTTTCGGCGATCTCCTGCACGAGCGGCAGCGGCGCCTGGAGCCGCTTCGCCCAGTCGAACAGCTCGGCGGAGTCGGCCTGGGTGACGCGGCGGATGTCACCGGTGATGCTGCGCAGATGGCGGACGGCCTCGACGATGTTGCCGGTGCCCGCCTCGCCCTTGGAGCGGATCATGCACGCGCCCTCGGAGATCCGCCGCAGCGCCTCGCCGAGGTTCGTCGCTCCGCACACGAACGGCACCGTGAAGGCCCACTTGTCGATGTGGTGCGCTTCGTCGGCAGGGGTCAGCACCTCGCTCTCGTCGACGAAGTCGACACCGAGCGCCTGGAGGATCTGCGCCTCGACGAAGTGCCCGATGCGGGCCTTGGCCATCACCGGGATCGACACCGCCGCCTTGATGCCCTCGATCATCTCCGGATCGCTCATCCGCGCCACCCCGCCGTCACGGCGGATGTCGGCGGGGACGCGTTCGAGCGCCATCACTGCGCATGCGCCCGCGTCCTCGGCGATCTTGGCCTGCTCCGGCGTGACGACGTCCATGATGACGCCGCCCTTCAACATCTCGGCCAAACCGCGCTTGACCGGGAACGTTCCCGTGGCGCGCGACGAGGAGGTGGTCATGGGATCAATGCTACCGAGGAGCCTCGGCCGACCGCCGCTCGTTTCGCGCGCCGACCGCCGTCAGAAGCCCGTCGTGTTGCCGGCGCGGGGCAGCTCGATGAACGTGCGCCCCGGCGTCAGCCTGATGGGGTTCCCGAAGTCGTCGAGCAGGACGTAGGGGCCGAGCCGATCGGGCCGGTTCCACGTGCCGTGGATGTAGGTGCCGCCGGTGAACACCAGCGCTTCATTGGCGCCGACGCTGTGGGCGTCCGGGCTGCCGGAGATGCCCGAGCCGTACTCCATCACCAGCACGACCACGTTGTGCGCGTAGACCTGCCCGCCCGCCGCGTCCATGTGCGGGCGGCCCTCCATCCAGCGGTGGTACACCCCGGCGGCGGCATCCCACTCCCAGCGCGCGGTGATGCTGTCCAGCTGCACCTCCACGCCGTTGCTGGGCGCTCCCGTCGCCGGCTCGCCCAGGCCGCGCCACACGAACTGCGGACCCGGCGTGGGCTGATCCGGCGGCGCCTGGGCGAACAGGGCGCTCGTGTTCGAGTAGAGGTTGTGCGGCGCCTTGCGTCCGCCGCCGCGGTAGTAGACCGCAGCCCGGCTCGGGCCGATGTCGAGCAGGTCGCTGGCCCGGATCGCGGCGGTGACCGTCTTGTTGCCGCCGCTCCACGCGAACAGCGGGTGGTTGAGCGACCCGAACAGGTCGATGTCCTGGATGCGGCCGGAGCGGATCGGGCCGACCGGATCGCTGCCGCCGCTGTGGAACACCATCGCGAACCGGGTGAGGTTGTCGTTGACGATCTCCTCGAACACGATGTCGGCCGCGTTGAAGCCGGTCTGCGGCCGTGCGCCCGGGGCGTTGTCGATCTTCACCACCAGCGCCGGATGGGCCGCAGCAGCGGGGTCCTCGAGCGGGACGCCGGTGAGCGGCCAGACCGGTGTCGGAGGCGTCGTCGTGGTCGTCGCCGGTTGGGTCGTGGTGGTCGTCGTCGCGGGCACGGTCGTGGTCGACGACGTGCTGGTCGTCGTGCGGGCTGCGGTCGTGCTCGGGGCGTCGGTGACGATGGGAGCCGACGAGGTGGCGCTGTCGTCGCCTCCCCCGCCGCAGGCGGCGAGAAGCGCGATGGCGAGGGCCGGCACGGCCCAGGTCGTGGAACGGCGGTGTCGGAGGAGCATCACGATTCCCGGGGTCGAGCGCGCTGACGGCATGGCGTCGGCGCGCAGTGGTTGGATTCGCCGCCCGGCTGCCGCCCAGTATCGCGGGCGCGCGTGCCTCCGTCGAAGCGCGGTTACAGCGACGGCCCGAACGGCGTCGTCGTGCCGGTCTCGGCCAGCTCGATGAACGTCCGGCCCGGCGTCAGCTCGATCGCCTTGCCGGTGTCATCGGTGAGCGTGAACGGCGCCAGACGGTCTGCACGCGTCCACGTCCCGTGGACGTACGCGCCGCCGGTGAACACGAACGCCTCGCCGGAGCCGACGCTCTGCGCCTCGGGGCTGTTGCGGTCGGCTGCGCTCGGGCGGTACTCCATCACCAGCACGACCACGTTGTGGGTGCTCACCTGATCGCCGTTGGCGTCGTTGTGCACCCGGCCGTTCGTCTCGCGGTAGTACAGGCCTGTCGCCGGGTCCCAGTCCCAGCGTGCGGTGATGCCGCGGAGCTTGACCTCCGCCCCGACGCTCGCCTCACCGGCCGGCGCTTCGCCCTCGTCGCGGTAGCCGAACTGCTGCCCAGGCGTCGGGTTGCCTTCCGGCTGCTGGGCGAAGAGGTCCGACGTGCGCGAGTAGTAGTTGTGCGGCGCCGAGCGGTCCCTGCTGCGGAAGTAGGCGCCGCGGGCGATGTTCGGGCCGATGTCGACGAGGTCGCTGGCGTGGATCGCCTCGGTCACCCGGGCGTTGCCGCCGCTCCAGGCGAACAGCGGGTGGTTGAGCGAGCCGAACAGATCGATGTCCTGCGTGCGGCCGGAGCGGATCGGGCCGACCGGGTCGCTCCCTCCGCTGTGGAAGACGAACGCGAACCGGGTCAGCTGCCCTTCGACGATCTCCTCGTACACCAGGTCGGCGGCGTTGAATCCCGACTGGGGCCGGGCGTCGGGGTGGTTGTCGATCTTCACGACCAGGGCCGAATGGGCCGCCGCGCCCTCGTCGTCGAGCGCCACTCCCGTCAGCGGCCACACCGGGCGGGCCGCGACCGTCGTCGTCGTCTCCTCCGCGGTGGTCGTCGTCTCACGTTGGGTCGTCGAGGTCGCGCGTTCGGTCGTGGTCGGAGCGGCCTCGGTCGACGAGGTCGTCGAATCGGCGTCGTCGCCTCCGCCGCCGCACGCCGCAGCGACGAGTCCGAGGGCGACCACCGGGATGGCGGCGCGGCGAATGATGGCGTGATGTCGGGGGGTCATCACAACTCCCGGAGTAGGGCGATCCGCTCCTCCAAGGGCGGATGCGTGTCGAACAGGGAATGGACGCGTCCGAGCCGCCCGCTGTCGCCGACCCCGCTCATCGGCTGCTCGATCCACAGATGAGCCGTCGCGGTCGACGCCGCATGCGTGACGGTGGTGTCGTCGCGGAGCTTCTCCAGCGCGGAGATCAACCCTGGGGGATAACGGGTGAGTTGACACGCGGAGACGTCGGCGAGCGTCTCGCGCCGGCGGCTGACCGCCGCCTGCATCGCCCGCGCGATGAACGGGGCGAAGATCAGCAGCACGAACCCGATCAACGCCAGCGGGTTGGCCCCGTCCCCGCGATCGCCGTCACGGCGGACCCGGCCGCCGTTCCACCACATCATCCGGATCGCGAGGTCGGTCAGCAGCGCCACCGCGCCCACCAGCGTGACCGCCAGCGTGGACACCAGGATGTCGTAGTTGCGGATGTGCGACAGCTCGTGGGCGAGCACGCCCTCGAGCTCGACGCGGTTCATCTTCTCCAGCAGACCGCTGGTGACGGCGATCGCGGCGTGCTTCGGGTTGCGGCCCGTGGCGAACGCGTTCGGAGCGGGGTCGTCGATGACGTAGACGCGCGGTTTGGGCAGCCCGCTGGCGATGCACAACCCCTCGACGAGGTTGTGCAGCCGCTGATACTGCTGCGGGTCGGCGGGGTGCGCGCGGCTGACGGCCAGAGCGATCGCGTCCGCCTTCCAGTAGGAGGCGAACGCCATCGCCGCGGAGATCGCGAGCGCCACGATGATGCCCCAGGGGCCGAAGCCCACGAGGTACCCGACAGCAGCGCCGACGATGGCCACGACCACGACGAACCCGGCCACGAGCAGCACACTGCGGCGCTTGTTGGCGCGGATGAGGTCGAACATCGAAGTCGTCAGGCTAGGACAGGGCGCGGGCGAACGCGCGGCAGGGCCACGAGCGCGGCGTCAGAAGCTGACGTTGGGCGTGACCCGCGCGCCCTCGTCGGCCTCGAAGTACTCGCGGCGCTGGAACTTCAGCATCTTGGCGAAGATCAGCGTCGGGAACTGCTCGAGCTTGTTGTTGTACGCCAGGACGGAGTCGTTGTAGAACTGCCGCGCGTAGGCGACCCGGCCTTCCGTCGCGGTCAGCTCCTCTTGCAGGGCGAGGAAGTTCTGGTTCGCCTTCAGGTCGGGATAAGCCTCGCTGAGCGCGAACAGCTGCCGCAAGGCGCCGGTCAACATGTTGTCGGCCTGCGCTTGGGCATGGGGCGTGTCGGCCGCCTGCATCGCCGCATTGCGGGCGGTGATGACGGCGTCGAGCGTCTCACGCTCGTGGGCTGCATAGCCCTTCACCGTCTCGACCAGGTTGGGGATGAGATCGATGCGGCGCTTGAGCTGCACGTCGATCTGCGACCACGAGTTCTCGACCTGGTTCCGCCGCCGGATGAGGCCGTTGTAGGCGATGATGCCGTACAGGAGCAGCAGGACGACGACGCCGATGATGATCAGAAGAGGGATCACACGCGGAGTCTACGACGCCGTCTCCACCAGGATGCGGGACCCGTGAGACCGGCCCCGATCACCCAATCCGGGTCTCCCGGCGGCTCGCTGGACCGGGCGCGGTCGACGAGGTCGCGGTAGATCGCCTCGTACGCAGCGGCGAGGCGCGACATGCTCAACTCGTCGGCCCGGCGCTCCCCCGCGGCGCGCAGGCGCGCGGCGAGCGCGGCGTCCTCGAAGACACGCGTCAGCGCCCGCGCCAACGCGTTCGGATCTCCGGGTTCGACGAGCAGGCTGTCGACCTCGTCGGTGGCGACGTTCTGGTATCCGGGCAGCGCGCTGGCCACCACCGGTGTCCCTGCCGCCATCGCTTCGATCAGCACGACGCCGAACGACTCGCCGTGGAGCGACGGCGCGCAGAACGCCGCCGCCGAGCGCAGGCGGGCGATCTTGTCGTGGTCGGAAATGCGCCCGAGCCACTCGATGCGCCCGTCACCGCCGAAGCGCTCGCGTAACGCAGCGGTCTCCGGTCCCTCGCTCGCGACCCAGCAGACGACGTCGTCGGGCAGCAACGCCATCGCCCGCAGCAGCACCTCGAGGCCCTTGCGTGGCTCGTGGCGACCGCAGAAGAAGATCGTGCGGGGCCTGGTCGGCACCGGCGCGGCGGGACGGAAGCGCTCGACCTCCACGCCGTTGAACAACACCTCGTAGTCGCCGCCGAGGTGCTCCTGCACCATGTCGAGGGCGTCCTTGGACACGACGACGCGGCGGTCGATGCGATCGAGCAGGGCTCGCAACGGCGCGCTGAGGAAGCGGTACACCCCTGCGCCACCCGCAGCGTGGAACGTCGCCACGATCGGCGCCGGGCGCACGACGAGCGAGGTCAACGTGCATCCGGGGGCGAGCGGCTCGTGCAGGTGCAGCACGTCGAACTGCTCGTCGCGCAGCGCACGGATGGTACGCAGCGCGGCGGACGGGTCCGGCGCAAGAGGCGCCATCGACCCGTTGATCGCGGTCGGCAGACTGTCGCCGAGCGGCGTCACGAACGTGGCCGGCGGAGCCCCGTCGCACGGGCCGAGCACACGCGCCTCGTGACCCCGATTGCGCAGCTCGCGCGCCAGCGCCATCACCTGTCCCTGAACGCCGCCGTAGATCGTCAGGCTGTAGGGACAGACGATGCCGATGCGCATCCACGAACGCTCGGGGGCAGACCCGTGCTGCGGATGCTCGGACACCGGCGCCACCGTACTCGGGGCTTCGGGGCGTCAGTCGCGCACGATCCGGATGAACCCGGAGCGCACGACTCCGGGCACGTGGTACTCGCACGTGCGGTAGCAGCGCTGGCCGCGCCGGCCGACGCCCACGAGGTCGAGCGTCAACAGCGCGGAGCGCCGCGGGCTGCGGAACCACGCCCGCAGGCGGGCAGTGGCAATCAGCGCGCTCGGCCACGCCAGCTCCCACTCGACCGTGTCGCCGCGCAGGAGGGTGACCAGCTCGACGAGCGAGGCCTGCGGATCGACGGTCGCGAGATCGATCGGCTGCGCGTGCTCGAGGAGCGGGATCACGTCGACCGTGACGAGCGCCGGCACGCCATCGGCGGACCAGCGCTTCACGGTGCGCAGAGCGGGCGCCCCGTCCGCGGCCAGCAAGGCCGCGGCGTCGGCGCCCCCGAGAGCGACCGGGCCGCACTCGAGCACGTCGAGCGTCGGCTCGAACCCGGCGCGACGCACGCGTTCGGCCGGGTCGAGCCTGTGGTCGAATCGAGCGACGATCTCGTCGAGGCAGGGGTTGACGATCGTCATCGCTCCCTGCCGGCGCCGGATCAGCCCCTCGCTCTCCAGGCGCGCGAGGATCTCGCGCAACGCCGGGCGGGAGATGCCGAACGTCGCGACGAGCGTCGGCTCGCTCGGTAGCGGCTCGCCTCGTCGTGCTGCCCGCCGCGCCATCTCCCGGAGTTCCCGCGCGATCATGTCCGTGCTGTGGCGGTCGCCGCCGTCCGCCGGGGTCGTGCGATCATCGCCGCCGGTCAGCAGATGATCATCGTCTGCCGCCGGCACGACGCCTCGTTCCTTGCTGTCATCCTCACATCACCGCCGCCCTCTCCGTTTCCGGAGGTTGAGAATCGAGCCGACCCTACATGACGGCGACCGCGCCGGTTCGGCGCGACGCCGTCATCTCGGGCGGGCGCCCGTCACAGTCACACAGTTCATCGATCACCGATCGACGGAGGCGCAGAGCGACGCAGACGCCGGACGACTGCCTCCGGGTCGTCGCTGCCGACGATCAGGCGCGCAAATCCGGCGGCCTTCCGATCGAGGTCGACGATCACGGCCCGCTGACCGCGTCGTATGGCGACGAAGTCACGCCCGCGCCGCCTGCGCCACGTGCCGATGGCGAAGCGACCTGGCCGCGCTCCCCCCGGCGCTCGGATGCCCCGCACCTGCGCGAACGGGCGCTCGTCGACCACCGCTGACCGAACCGACGAGACCGGGACGCGGACGTCGCCGCGCAGCGCCGCCGCCTTCTCCCTTCGCCGCAGGCGCACGACGAGATCAGCACCGTCGACGACGATCTCTGCCACGGCGCCAGCGTGGCGCCGCCGATGCTCACCCGGCGAACGTGCCCGACAACCGGTGACGCGCCGACGACGCTCCGGACAGCGGAACGAGCCTGCCGGCCTTGGCCAGTCCGTGCGGCGGCATGTTGCCGTAGACAGCCTCGTACTCGCCCGCGCGCACGAGATACGTCTCGTGCCATATGCCGGCACGCGTGCTCTTGCCAACCCGCTGCCAGTAGCGCCGCCAGACCGCCAGATGTGGATCGTCCGGGTTGCGGGCAAACGCCTCGAGGTGGTCGAACGAGCGCCAGTACTGGATCAGCGTCAAGCCGCACGACTCGTACGCCAGCAGGCCTTTGTCCGGGTTGGCGACGAGTTGCTTGAGCATGTGGTTCATGCCCCACCGGCCGCCGAGGTCGGCGAACACCCGCAACGCCTGGAGCTTGGAGTTGATCCGTGCGCCGATCAGGAACACGACGAAATCGCCGTCGATCTCGGCCGTCCAGCGCCCTTGCCGTACATCAGCCATCTCGCACCCCCTGACACACCCCGGCCGGATGCTACGACGACGCCACGGCCGAATCGAGCGACGTCAGCGCACGGGTCGCAGGTCGCTCGGCCAGTTCGGTTGGAAGAGATGCCACTGGTCGGGGGCGCGGCGGATCAGCGCTTCGAGGTCGTGCGCCAACGCCTGCGTCACGCGAGCGACATCGGCGCGAAACCTTCCCTGCCGTTCGGCCGGCACGGGTGGCAGGACGACGGCGTGATGGCCGTTGAGCGCGTCGGTGAAGTACACCGCGGTCGGCAGCAACGGAGACCGCGAGCGCAGGGCGAGCGTCGCCGGACCGGCCGGCAAGGTGGTGCGCTCGCCGAAGAACTCCACTTCGACGCCGCCGCCTCCGATGTCGCGATCGCATAACAGGCATACGACCTCGTTGTCCGCCAGCGCCTTGGCCACCGCAGCGCCGGCATGCGACCCGAGCGGCACGACGTTCATGCCCAGCTCGGACCGCAGGTCCGCGAACCACGTGAACAGCTCGGGGGGCTGCAACGGCTCCACGACGACGGTCACCCGGTAGCCGCGATCGGTGAGCCAGCGCCCGGCCCATTCCCACCCGCCGAGGTGTGGCAGCGCCAGGATCGCGCCCCTTCCGGCGGCGATCGCGTCGCGCAGCTGCCCGTAGCCCTGCTCGTCGAAGCCGGCCTCGACGACGTGCTCGGGCGTCGCCGGCAAGCGAAAGCTCTCGATGTAGTACCGCGCGTACGACGAGAACGCCTCGCGTGCGGCCCGCCGCAGCGCTGCGCCGGACAGGCTCGGATCGACACGGCGCAGATGGTGCTCGACGGTCTGGCGCCGCGGTGTCATCAGCGAGCACAGGACGGCGCCGATCGCCGATGCGAGCGGTGAGACCGCCCGCGCGGGCACGACGCGCGCGGCAGCGGACCCGAGGCGGTAGGCGTCGACCGTCAGCCGGTCGGCGCGGCGCCGGTGCGCCGGATCGGCGGCCGACACGTCAGCCGGACTTGCGCAGCCGCTGCACCCGCGCCCGCCGCCGCTCCGAGCGGGCGATGCGCCGACTCTGGTGGCGAGACCGGCGCAGTTCGATGCGCGCAGCGGTGACCGGCGCGACCGCCGCTTGGCGCCAGACCTTCACGAAGCGCTGCACGGCGGTGACCGCCGTGAGGGCGAGCATCACCCACAGCACCGGGATCAGCAACACGTCGAACAGCAAGCCGAGGCACAGCAGCACGATCCGCTCGGCGCGCTCCATCAGGCCACCCTTGGCCTCCAGACCGAGCGACTCGGCCTTGGCCCGCTGGTAGGAGATCATCGACGACACCGCCATGACGGCGAACGGCAGGATCGCCATGTGCGCCGACTCGTGCGAGGCCAGGTACCAGGCGACGCCGCCGAACAGCAGCGCGTCGGTCGCCCGATCGACCACCGAGTCGAAGAACGCGCCGCGCTGGCTGGATGTGTTGGACGCCTTGGCGAGCGCGCCGTCGAGCAGGTCGGGCAGCGCCGCCAGCACGACGAGGAACAAGCCGAGCTGGAGGAGCCCGGCGCCGATGGCGACAGCCGCGGCCACCGCCAGGAGCAAGCCGGCGACGGTGAGGTGGTCGGGGGTGAGACCCGTGCGGCGCAGCCCGTCACCGAGCGGCTTGACCGCACGATCGACCGGCGCGCGGAACTTTCCGTCGAACATCGGCAACCAGGCTACCCGCCCAGGCCGCGACGGCGTGGCACACTGCGGGCATGAGCGGTTCCTCGCCGAGCGACCTCGCGGTCGCCTTCCGTTCGCTCCCCCGCCGCTTCGCGGCTGCCGCTGACGACGTCGACCCCGCCGTCACCGCCCGCGCCGAGCGCGAGCTCCAGGCGGCGATCCAGCGAGCGGCGACGGTGATCGGGGCCGCGGCCGACCCCGAGGCCGTGGCGCAGGCCACCGAGTCCCGACCGGCCGACGACTGGACGGAGAGCTCGCTCGATCTCCTGCGCGCCGCGGCGCTCGAAGCCGGCGCCGTCATCCGCCGGCTGGAGGAGCAGCCCCGTCAGCACGCCGCCGACGACTGATCAGCCGCCGTAGTTCATGCGGGTGTCCTCCATGCGCAGCACCGGCGTGTCCTCTGGCTGCTGGAAACCGCAATCGATCACCTCGCCCACGAACCACGTGTGATCGCCGGCGTCGACGGCCGAGCGCACGGCGCAGTCGAGGAAGGCCACGGCGCGATCGAGCACCGGAGCACCGGAGCGGCCGTCGTGGAAGCCGAAGCCGTTGAGCGTGCGTGCGGTCATGTCGACGTCGACCGGCTTCACGAACTTGCGGACGATGGCGCGGTCGTCGCGGGCGACGAGGTTGAGCACGAAGCTGCCGCCCTCGCGCACGAGCTCGTGGGTGAGCGACTCCTTCTGCACCCCGACGCCGACGAGCTTCGCCGGCTCGGCGCCCATCTGGGAGACGAAGTTGATCGTCATCCCGTTGCGACGCTCGCCCGCTCGCGAGCCGAGGACGTACAGCCCGTAGGGCATCGCCCACAGGACCCGGCGGCGCAGGCGGTCGTACTCGTCGTCGACGGCCTCCGTCACCGTCAGCTCCATGCTTCGTCGTTCGCCTGGACCATGTGCTCGACCACCCCGCCGTCGATCGCGTCGACGAGCACGAGACCCCGCTGCCGCGGAGGCTCCTCGGCCGAGTAGCACAGCACGCGCCATGTCGGCCGGCTGCGAAGACCGCGCCACACCTGCTGCGCAGAGGCGTGACCGACGGCGAAGCCCACCGCGCCCTGCGCGGCGACCAGCGCCTTGGTCTCGTCGATGTTCATGCGCCAGCTGGAGCTGATCGAGAACAGGCCGACCGCGGCGAGCAGCAGCGCCGCCATCGGAAAGCCGCGGTTGACGATCGGCGAGTCGCCGCCCTTCCACAACCAGAGCACGAGACAGACCAGCGCCAGACCGAGGTAGATCACACCGGGGATGCGGCGACGGCTGTTGTCGGGGAATCTGTACGGACCGACCCACTGGCTGGCGTCGAGGTCGTGGGGCAACTCGTCGCGGATCTCGGCCGCCGAGGCGATGGGCTCGTTCATGACGCGCTCCAGGTTAGGGGTCGACGCCCGTCAGCGCCTCGGCCAGTGCGCACGCAGCTTCGCCGCCGAGTCCGGCAGGGCCTCCGGCACGGTGCGCACATGCGCCACGGACAACATGAAGTTCCCGTCGCCCACCCACCGCGGCACGACGTGCACGTGCAGATGCTCGCTGATGCTGCCGCCCGCCGCGGGGCCGAGGTTGATGCCGACGTTCAACGCGTGCGGCTTGTAGGCGGCCTTCACCGCGACGACCGCGTCCGTGACGGTGGGCCAGATCTCCGCGGTCTCCTCGGCGGTGAGCTCCTCCAGGTCGGCCACCTGGCGGTACGGCAGCACCATCAGGTGCCCGGCGGTGTAGGGGAACGCGTTGAGGATCGCGAAGCACGTCGGGCCCCGGTGGATGATGTGCGTCTCCTCGTCGGGCAGTCCGCTGTCGAGGATCCGCCGGAAGACGCTGGCACCGGGCTCACCGGCGACATCTCCCGCAGCGCCGCCCGACGTGACGTACGCCGCGCGCCACGCGTTCCAGAGGTGCTCGAAGGCCATTCGTGCAACCGTATCCACCGACCGGAGCTGTGGCCCGGGTCAGCCGATCGCTGCCACCGCGACGTCCGCGCGCAGCCGGGCCACGAAATCGTCGAGTGGCACGCCGCGCTCGACCTCGGCGCCGCGGGGGTTGACGCCGACCGTCGACGCCGCGACGTCGTCGTCGCCGACGACAAGGACGTACGGCAGCTTCTCGAGCTTCGCGGCGCGGATGCGCTTGCCCAGCTGATCGGACGCGTCGACGAGGTCGACGCGGAAACCCTCGGCGCGGAGCCGATCGACGACCTGCTGGGCATAGCCCTCGTGGCTGCTGGCGACCGGAAGGACGCGGGCCTGCACCGGCGCCAACCATGCCGGGAACGCGCCGGCGTAGTGCTCGAGCAGCACGCCGAAGAAGCGTTCCACGGAGCCGAACAGGGCGCGGTGCAGCATGATCGGTCGCTTGCGGCTGTTGTCCGGGGCGACGTACTCCAGCTCGAAGCGCTCAGGGTGGTTGAAGTCGTACTGGATCGTCGACAGCTGCCACTTGCGCCCGATCGCGTCGCGCACCTTGATGTCGATCTTCGGGCCGTAGAACGCCGCGCCGCCCTCGTCGCGGCCGTAGGTGAGCCCGTGACGCTGGAGCGCAGCCTCGAGCGCGGCCGTCGCCCTCTCCCACCCCTCGTCCGTGCCGACCGACTTGTCAGGGTCGCGCGTCGACAGCTCGGCCTCGAAGTCGTCGAACCCGAACGCCCGCAGCACCGACAGCACGAAGTCGAGCAACGACGCGATCTCGCCGGCGGCCTGCTCCTCGGTGCAGAAGATGTGGCTGTCGTCCTGCGTGAAGCCACGGATGCGCAGCAGGCCGTGCAACGTGCCGGCGCGTTCGTAGCGATACACGTTGCCGAGCTCGAACAGCCGCAGCGGAAGCTCGCGATAGCTGCGCTGGCGGCTGCGGAAGATCAAGCAGTGCATCGGGCAGTTCATCGGCTTCGCGTAGTACACGCCGTTGTCCATCTCCATCGGCGGGTACATGCCGTCGGCGTACCAGTCGAGGTGGCCGGACGTCTGGAACAGCTGCGCGTTGGCGAGGTGCGGCGTGAACACGAACTGGTAGCCGCCGCGCTGGTGACGCTCGCGGCTGTAGTCCTCCATCAGCTTGCGCACGATCGCGCCCTTCGGGTGCCACACCGCGAGGCCGCCGCCGAGCTCGTGGGGAAAGCTCAGCAGGTCGAGCTCCGTGGCGAGCCGGCGATGGTCGCGCTTTTCGGCCTCCTCCAGCTGGTGCAGGTGCTCGGCGAGCGCCGCCTTGCTCTCCCACGCCGTGCCGTAGATGCGCTGGAGCATCGGGCCCTTCTCGTTGCCGCGCCAGTATGCGCCGGCGACCTTCATCAGCTTGAAGTGGCCCAGCTTGCCCGTCGTCGGCACGTGCGGCCCGCGGCACAGGTCGACGAACTCCGGGGAGTTGCGGTACACGCTGATCGTGTCCCCCCCACCGACCTCGCCGGCGTCCGCGCCGTCGGCGCCCCCGCCGCGCACGCGCTCGATGATCTCGCACTTGTAGGGCTGGTCGGCGAACAGCTCGAGCGCCTGGTCGGGGGTGACCTCCGAGCGGGTGAACGGCTGATCGGCGGCGACGATCTCCTGCATCCGCGCCTCGATCGCGGCCAGGTCGTCGTCGCTGAACGTGCGGCCGCCGGGGAGCTCGAAGTCGTAGTAGAAGCCGTTCTCGATCGCTGGGCCGATCGAGAAGCGCGCGCCTGGGAACAGCTGCGTGACGGCCTGCGCCATGACGTGCGCCGTCGAGTGGCGCAGCACGTGGCGGCCGGCCTCGGTGTCGGCGGTGACGATCGCGACCTTCGCTCCGTCGGGCAGGGCCTCGGTGAGGTCGCGCTCGTCGCCGTCGACCACGACGGCGACCGCCGCCTTGGCGAGCCGCGAACCGATCGACGCCGCGAGGTCGCCGCCGGTGGCCCCGGCGGGCAGGACGCGCTCGGAACCATCGGGCAGCAACACGGAGATCTCGGCCATAGCCCGATCGAGTGTAACGACGGGCCCCCGGCGAGCCCCGGTATGCGCCTCAGCTGGCGAGGAGGTCGACGCCGAGCAGCGCAGCCGCCGGGCCGACGGGGAGGCCCTTGCCGGCAGCGGCGTCGATCGCCGCCAGCGCGGCCGGCGTGTCGAGGTCGTCGTCGAGCGCGGCGCGCACCGCGTCGAGGGTGCCACGGTCGTCGCCCGCGGCCGACGCCAGCCAGGCCTGGAGCCGGGCATCGGCTCGTGGCATCAACGTCTCGTCCCACTCCCACTCGCGGCGGTAATGGTGGGCGAGGATCGCCAGCCGGATCGCCCGTGGGTCCCACACCTCGCGCAGCTTGTCGACGAACACCAGGTTGCCCAGGCTCTTCGACATCTTCTTGCCGTCCATGAAGACCATCGCGACGTGCATCCAGTGCCGCACGAACGGCTCGCCGGTGGCCGATTCGCTCTGCGCCCGCGAGCACTCGTGGTGCGGGAAGATCAGATCCGCGCCTCCGCCGTGGAGATCGATCGTCGTTCCGAGCTCGCGCAACGCGAGCGCGCTGCACTCGATGTGCCACCCCGGACGCCCCGGCCCCCACAGGGTGTCCCACGCCGGTTCGTCGGGCGCGGAGGGCTGCCACAGCACGAAGTCGAGCGGGTGGCGCTTGTTCGGATCGTCGACGTCACCGCCGCGCTCGCGGGCGAAGGCCAGCATCTCGTCGACGCTGTAGTGGCTGACCGAGCCGAAGCTGTCGAAGCTCGACACGTCGAAGTACACCGCTCCCCCGGCGACGTACGCGTGACCCCGATCGAGCACCATCCCGATGAAACCGCGGATGTCGGGGATCGCGCTCGAGGCGCGCGGCGTCGAGTAGACGGGCAACACGTTCAGGGCCTCGAGGTCGCGCTCGAAGCGCGCCTCCTCGCCGGCCGCCAGGTCGAGGTAATGCACACCGAGTTCGCGGGCCTTGGCGAACAGCGGGTCGTCGACGTCGGTGACGTTGCGGACGCACTTCACCTCGTGGCCGATGTCGATCAGGCGGCGCTGGAGCACGTCGAACTGCACGAACACGGTCGCGTGCCCGAGGTGGGTCGAGTCGTACGGCGTGATGCCGCAGGTGTACATGGTGACGACGCGCCCCGGCTCGAACGGCACGACCTCGGCGCGCGCGGTGTCGTAGAGGCGCATGCGGACGAAGCCGTCCGCCGTGTCGTTCACCCCACCTCTCCGGCGTCGACCGGAACCGCCTTCCCCTGGTCGGTGGACTTCCCCTGGTCGGTGGTCCGCTGCGGCGCCGGCGCCTTGCGCGCGCGGGGATCGGCGCGGATGCCGGTGAGCTTCGGCGCCACCCGCGTCTTGTACCGCACGTTCAGCTGCAACAGCACCGCGGTGAAGGCCTCGATGGCGGTGGCGTTGCTGAGCTCGCCGGCGTCGAGCGGGCGGCAGCCCGGGATCTTGCCGACGATCTCGCTGATCACGCCGACGGCCTCGTGGTCGTCGCCACAGATCAGCACGTCACTGTCGATCGGATGCTCGAGCGCCCCCAGCTCCTTCGCCGGCAGGTGGTGGAACGCGGCGACCACCCGGCAAGTGGGCACCGCTGCCTGCACGTGCGCGGCGACGCTGCCGCGAGGCGGGACCAACGGCTGGAACTCGTGACCGACCCGGACCAGGGCGTTCGCCATGCTGACGACCACCTTGCCGTGCAGCAGCTCCTCGTTCTCCTGTGCTGTCGTCGCGGCCGAGTCCCACGGGGTGGCGATGACGACGACGTCGCACGAAGACGCCCCGGCGTTGTCGCCGTACCCCAGTCGCTCGAACAGTTGCGGCGCCGATTCGACGATGCGGTCGCGGGTCTCCATCGCCCGGTACTTCGACCGCGAACCGATGACCACGTCGTAGCCGATGCTGGCCAGGCGTGCCGCCAGGTTGCTGCCCGCGGGGCCTGTGCCGCCGAGAATGCCGATGCGCATCGTCGCAGCCTTGCACACCTGAGCGCGCCGACTCACAGTGGCGTGGCGAAACGCACCACCTTCGTTCCCGACCCGAGGCACCGCTGTCGGGCGCCACGTTGGGGCTACGGTCGGCGTCATGGGTCTGCTCGACGGCAAGAACATCGTGGTCACCGGCGTCCTCACCGACGCCTCGCTGGGGTTCGGAGTGGCGAAGCTGGCGCTGGCGGAAGGGGCCCAGGTGGTGCTCACCGGCTTCGGGCGGGGGCTCAGCATCACCGAGCGCACCGCCCGCAAGCTCGGCGCCGGGATCCCGGTGTTCGAGCTCGACGTGTCCGATCCGGCCCACCTGGACGCCGTCCGAGACAAGGTCGCGCAGCACTGGGGCCGCGTCGACGGCGTGCTCCACTCGATCGGCTTCGCGCCCGACGTGTGCCTCGGCGACGACTTCCTCGCCGCCCGCTGGGACGACGTCGCCGTGGCCATGAACGTCTCGGCGTACAGCTACAAGGCGCTGGCCGATGCGTTCGTGCCGCTGATGACCTCGGGCGGAGCGTTCGTCGGGCTCGACTTCGACAACACGGTGGCGTGGCCGGCCTACAACTGGATGGGGGTCGCCAAGTCGGCCCTCGAGTCGGTCAGCCGTTACCTGGCCAAGGAGCTCGGACCGCGCGGCATCCGGGTCAACCTGGTCGCGGCAGGCCCGGTGCGCACGATGGCCGCCAAGAGCATCCCCGGCTTCAAGCGCTTCGAGGAGGTTTGGGGCGACCGGGCCCCCCTCGGCTGGGACATCGAGGACAACAGCGCCGTCGCCAGAGCGTGCGTCGCCCTGCTCTCGGACTGGTTCCCCGCCACGACCGGCGAGATCGTCCACGTCGACGGTGGTTACCACGCCGTGGGCGCCTGAGAGGTTTGGCGCGTGCTGCGCGCGGGGAACTGACCGTGTCGCAGTTCGCCGATCGGTGTGGGATGTGCCCGCTCTCACCGACATCGAAGATCAAGGCATCCACAGCGGGCGCCGATCGTCTATGAGCGACGCCCACGCGTCCGCACCCGTGAACACACCTGAGGAGTCATTCATGCGTCGATCACTTCGCGCCCTTGCTGCGGCCACCTGCCTGGTGGCGCTTGCCGCTTGCGGCGACGACGACGAATCCGGCAACGACAGCGCGACCACCGAGGCCACCGATGCCGGCTCCGGCGACACCGCCACCGACGAGACGGTCACGGACGACAGCGACGGCGCCGACGAGACCCTGCCCGGCGGCGTGACGCTGCCCGAGGGCGTGACGCTGCCGGAGAACCTGAGCGAGGACTGCGTCGAGTTCGCGCAGGAGTGGGCGACCGCCTTCGGCGGCGCGATCAGCGGCAACGAGGAGGCGCTGGACCGGCTCGACGAGGCGTTCGCGCGTGCCGGCGAGATCGCTCCGGAGGATCTCCAGGACGACTTCGAGGTGCTCGCCGACGCGATGGGCAAGTTCGCCGAGGTGATCGCCGAGCACGGCGGCAACTTCACCGACTCCGAGGTTCAGGAGGCGCTGAACGACCTCTCCACGCCGGAGCTGGAGGAGGCGTCGGACAACATCAGCCAGTGGTTCCAGGAGGAGTGCAACGGGGGCTGATCGCCCGCAGCACTGCTACCAGCCGTTCCAGTGCGTGACCTGCTCGACGGGTCGCCGCTGGCGGCGGGAGGCCGAGCCGGACGGCACGTCATCGGGAGCTCGCTCGCCGAGCGCGATCGCCCCGATGACGTGCACCCGCTCGGGCGCCCCCAACGACCGCAGCAGGACGTCAGCGTTGCGGAAGATGCCGAAGAACAGCGCGCCGAGGCCCCGGTCCTCGGCGAGCAGGAGCAGGTTCTGCGCGGCCATCGCAGCGTCGGTGAGCCAGTACGGCGCCGGCCAGCCGGAAGCGGTGTCGAGCCCGTGGCCCGATTTGTCGGCCTCGGCGTAGCGGGCGGTATAGACAGCCTCGTCGCCGAGCACCAGCACGATCACCGGTGCTGACATCACCCCCGGGGCACGCTCGGCGAACCACGCGCCCGACCCGGTGATCTCCCAGAAGCGCGCGACCCCTGGGCCGTCGAGAACGAGGAAGTGCGTGCCCTGAGCGAAGCCTGCGCTGGGAGCACGGCGCGCGAGGTCGAGAAGATCGGCGATCAGCGCCCTGTCGAGCGGCGCCGTGCCGAACCGGCGGGTCATCCGCCGGCGGCGCAGGATCGTTTCCAGCGGCGGCCGCGCCGCCGGCGAGGGATCGCTCAGCGCGACCCGAGCTTCAGCAGATCTTCGGCCATCGACCAGCCGTAGATGATGATCGCCCCGCCCTTGTCGGCCGCCACATCGGAGAACAGCGCTGCGACGTCGGCGTCGATCTTCTCGGGCTTCAGCGACTCGTGGTCGAGGAACCCCGCCTGCCCGTTCGCGGTGACGATGAAGCTCTGCTCGTCGTAGTTGGCATCGACGCCGAACCGCTTCGCCAACCGGCGCCCCCACGCCCGCTCCTCCCCGACAGCACGATGGCCGGGACGCGGGATGATGTCGGTGAGCTGCTTGAACGCCTCCAGGCCATCGGGGCGGACGAAACGAGTGCCGACGACGACGTCCTCGTCAGGGAATGCCATCAACGCCCGGTGGTAGGCCTCGGACATCAGGCCCTTGAGCACCTGATCGCGCTTGGCTGTGCGCTTCACGCTGACCATGCCGAGCAGCACGCACGGCGTGCCCCCGATGCGCTCGAGCGTGGAGAAGCTGAAGCCGTTGAGCTTGTCGTCGAGGCGGGCCGTGGTGCAGAGAACCCAGTCCTCCTTCGCCTTCGACAGCAGCCCGATGTCGAAGGAGCCACCCATCGACGCCATCTCGTCGAGGTCGGCGTCGGTGAGGGCTGCGCAGTCCCTGGTGTCCACCTGGAGTGCCATTGCCCGAATTCGCTCCCGGTCGTCGAGGTTCGCGCCAATGTCGGCACGACCGTCCGATGAGATTCCCCATTCTGCCACGGCGCAGGGGGTGTTCCAATGCGGGCAGTGGGACAGGCGCCACGTGCAGGGCGGACGTGCCCCTGAGACGCGGTCAGCCCCCGACGGCGTCGTGGCCGAACGCGACGCGCAGTTCGCCCACGACGCGGTCCACGTCGACGCAGAACTCGTCGGACAGCCGCAGCACCTTGCCACCGCCGATGTGGAGGAACACCGGTGAGTCGCCCGGGTGATCGCGCAGGATGCGCTTGAGGGTCTGGATGCGGACCTCGTCGAGCGACGTCGCGGGCAGGGGCAAGCGCAGCGGCGGGGCCTTCATCTCGAGGCCTTCGACGATGTCGATCGACTGGGCCATGAACCCCACGCGCGACTCGTCGCGGCGGTCGAGGCGGCCGGTGACGGTGACGATCAGGTCGTCGGCGAGCTTGTGACCGTGGTCACGCAGCGTGCGCGGGAAGACCGTGACCTCCACCGAGCTGGCGAGGTCTTCGAGGACGAACACCGCCATCTGGTCGCCCTTCTTCGTGAACTTGCGGGCGAGGTTGGTGATCACCCCACCGATGGTGAAGAAGCCGCCGTCCTCCTTGTCGAGGGCCTCGGTGATCGAGCAGTCGACCTTCCGGCGCAGCGCAGCCTCGACGCCGAGCAGCGGATGGTCGGAGATGTAGAGCCCGAGCATCTCCTTCTCGAAGCGCAGCTTGTCGGCCTTGTCGAAGTCGATGTCCGGGATCGGGACCCGCTCGTTGAACGCCGCCGTGCCGTCGGGCTCGGTCTCGGCCCAGTCGCCGAAGAGGCTCATCACGCCCTGATCGCGTTCGCGCCGGCGCACGAGGGTGGTGTCGATGATCTGCTCGAACACCGCCAGCAGCCCGCGCCGCGTGTGCCCGAGGCAGTCGAACGCGCCGGCCTTGATCAGCGATTCCACCGTGCGCTTGTTGAGCACCGGCTCCGGCACGCGCTCGACGAAGTCGTGGAACGACGTGAACGGTCCGTTGGCATCGCGCTCGGCGAGCAACAGCTCGACGAGTCCCTCGCCGACGTTGCGCACCGCGGACAGCCCGAACGTGATCGCCCCACGGCTCGTGGGCGACAGCGTGACACCCGGCGGGAGGTCGTCCGGTGACGCCGCGGCGAAGTCCATCACCGAACGGTTGATGTCCGGCGTCAGCACCTTGATGTCGACCGAGCGCGCGTCGGCGAGGTAGACCGCCGCCTTTTCCAGGTTGCTCTTGACGCTGGTGAGCAAGCAGGCGAGGTACTCGACCGGATGATGCGCCTTGAGATACGCCGTCTGGTAGGTGACGAGCCCGTAGCCGTACGAGTGGCTCTTGTTGAACGCGTAGTCGGCGAACTTCTCGATCACGTCGAAGAGCTGCTTGCCGAGCGCCGCGCCGTATCCCGTGCGTTCGCACCCGGCCTCGAAGCTGTCGCGCTCTTTGGCCATCAGCTCACGGATCTTCTTGCCGCACGCCTTGCGCAGGTTGTCGGCCTCGGCGAGCGAGTAGCCGGCGAACTTCTGGGCCACGCGCATGACGCTCTCTTGGTAGATCATCAGGCCGAACGTGTCGGCGAGAAGGTCCTCGGCGTCGGTGTGGAAGTAGCTGATCGGCTGCCGGCCGTTCTTGCGGTCGGCGTAGTCGTAGTGCATGTTCTGGCTCATCGGGCCAGGCCGGTACAGGGCGATGAGCGCCCCGACGTCGTCGAAGCTGTTCGGCGCCATCGCGCGCAGCAGGGCGCGCATCGGTGGGGATTCGAGCTGGAACACGCCGATCGTGTCGCCGCGGCCGAGCAGCTCGTACGTCGCCGGGTCGTCGAGCGGGATGGCGTCGATGTCGAAGCCGGGATCCTTCGACGCTCGGACCATCCGCTGGGTGTCGGTGATCACGTCGAGGTTGCGGAGCCCGAGGAAGTCCATCTTCAACAGGCCGAGGTCCTCGACCCCGTGCATTTCGTACTGCGTGACGACGGGCGCCTGCTGGGGGTCCTGACCCGCCTCGGGCTTGCGCTGCACCGGAAGGTACGTGGTCAGCGGCTCCTTGGTGATCACGACCGCGGCGGCATGGATGCCGTCGCTGCGCTTCAGGCCTTCGAGCCCCTTGGCGACGTCGACCACGCGCTTGACGTCCGGGTCGGCCTCGTACATCGCCCGCAGGTCGGCAGCGGCCTTGTAGCCGTCGACGTACTTGGGGTTCTCCTCGAAGCAGTAACGCAGGGGCGTGTCGCGGCCCATGACGAGCGGCGGCATGGCCTTGGCGATCTTGTCGCCCACCCCGTACGGGTAGCCCAGCACCCGGGCCGCGTCGCGCACCGCGTTGCGCGCCTTGATCGTGCCGAACGTGATGATCTGCGCGACGCGGTCGCGGCCGTAGCGCTCCGCCGCATAGCGGATCATCTCGTCGCGATATCGCGAGTCGAAGTCCATGTCGATGTCGGGCATCGAGATGCGGCTCGGGTTCAGGAAGCGCTCGAACAGCAGGTCGTAGCGGATCGGATCGAGGTCGGTGATGCCCAAGCAGTACGCCACCGCGCAGCCCGCGGCCGAGCCGCGTCCCGGCCCGACGCGGATGCCGTTGTCCTTGGCGTGCTTGATCAGATCCCACACGATCAGGAAGTACGAGCTGAAGCCCATGTCGGCGATGACGCTCAGCTCGTAGGCGAGGCGATCCTGCACGTCCTGGCGCAGGTCGTCACCCCAACGGCGACGGGCCCCCTCCCACGTGAGGTGGGTGAGGTAATGGGTGTCGTCGGTGAACCCCTCGGGCAGCGGGAAGTTCGGCAGCTGCGGCTTGCCGAACTCGATCGTGACGTCAGCGCGCTCCGCGATCCACAACGTGTTGTCACACGCCTCCGGGATCTCGCGGAACAGATGCCGCATCTCCGCTGCGGTCTTCAGGTAGTGCTCGTGGCTCTCGAACTTGAAGCGCTTCGGGTCGGTGAGCGTCGCGCCCGTCTGGACGCACAGCAGCGCGTCGTGCGCCTCGTGGTCGTGACGGTGCGTGTAGTGCGAGTCGTTGGTGACGATCATCGGCGCGCCGATGCGCTGCGCGATCTCGATCAGCTGCGGGTTCGTGTCGCGCTGTGCCGGGATGCCGTGGTCCTGGAGCTCGACGAAGAGGTTGTCCTTGCCGAAGATCTCCTGGAGCCGCCCGGCCTTGTCGAACGCGCCCTTCTCGTCGCCGTTGAGCAGCGATTGCAGGACGTGACCACCGAGGCACCCCGTCGTGGCGATCAGCCCGTGATGGTGCTTCTCGAGCAGTTCCCAGTCGAGGCGGGGCTTGTAGTAGTAGCCCTCGAGGAACGCCCGGCTGCTCAGCTGGATGAGGTTGCGATATCCCTCGTCGGTCTCGGCCAGCAACGTGAGGTGGTAGTAGAGCTTCTTGCCCCCCTCGGTGTCACCGCCGCTGTCGTCGATCCGACCCCGCCGGGCGGGGCGCTCGCTGCGGCTCTCGTAGGCCATGTAGGCCTCGGTGCCGATGATCGGCTTGACGCCCTCCTTGTTGCACTTCCGGTAGAAGTCGAGGACGCCGTACATGTTGCCGTGGTCGGTGATGCCGAGCGCCGGCTGGCCGTCGCTCACCGCTTTGGCGACGAGGTCGTCGAGGCGCGCCGCGCCGTCGAGCATCGAGTACTCGGTGTGCACGTGCAGGTGGGTGAACGAATCGCCCAATGCGTCCCTTCCTCCGACTCCTTCGACCCGCGGAACTACAGGCGTGTGATTCGAGCGAGACTACCGGACCCGCCGAGGACGGGCGCCGCGCGGGCGGCGTCAGAGATACGTGCCGGGCCGATCCGACGGTTGGATCAGGTCGGGAGGCGGCCCGACCTGGCCGCCGGGGCCGCCGCGCACGCCGGGGGGCAGCTGGCGCATCTGCTCGAGCTGCTGGCGGGCGGCGAGCTGCTGGGCGAACAACGTCGCCTGGATGCCGTGGAACAACCCCTCCAGCCAGCCGACCAGCTGAGCCTTGGCGACGCGCAGCTCGGCGTCGCTCGGCACCGATCCCTGGCGGAACGGCGGCGCCAGGTGGCTGAGCTCGTCGCGCAGGTCGGGCGACAGGGAGTCACGGAGCTCTTCGATGCTGCGGTCGTAGATCTCCGCCAGCCGGCCGCGGCTGGCATCGTCGAGCGGCGCGTTGCGCACCTCCTCGAGCAGCTGCTTGACCATGCTGCCGATGCGCATGACCTTCGCCGGCTCGGTGACGGTCTCGCTCGTCTCGCCGTCGCCGTCGGGGCGGCCGGATCCGCGCTCGACGACCTCGGGGTGTTCGATCTGCGGCTGTTCGTTGCTCATGAGGCGTTCTCCACGATCTGTCTCGTACCCAGGATCAGTCGTTCACGGCCGCAAGCAAGGGTACGAGCATCTCTGCGGACGTCAGCGACCCATGCCGGCACACCAACGGGAACGGACCCGAGTCCATCGGATCCTCGAAGCTCGTCGGCGCGTGGGCGACCAGCGCGACATCGCCGAGGCGCGCGGCCACCGGCGGCGACACCACCGGGCCCAGCCAGCCCTCGTCGATCACCTGCTCGCGCGTCACGATCCATGCCACCGACCCGTGGGCCTCGCGAGCGGCCGCGGCGAGCTCGGCCGTCCCGCCGGGCCGCGCGTGCAGCCAGCGGAAGCGCCCCTCGCCGCTCTGACCGCGCACAAGCGCGAGCACCGACGGATCGAGCGGGCGGGTGTCGTCGCCGACCTGCACCTGCCCGTGGTCCGCGGTGACGAGGAGCGCAGCACCCCGAGGAAGGTGGTTGACGATCTCGGCGACGAGGCCGTCGGCGGCGCGCAGCTCGGCCTCGTAGTAGGGCCCGAATCCGCGTTCATGGGCGATCTTGTCGACGCCGTCGTAATAGGCGTAGACGAACGGCTCGCCCTTGGCCAGCAGCTCACCGGCGATCACGGCGATCGACGACGGCGCCCGCCAGCCGAGCGGGCGGGTGCCGCGCAGATGGGCTTCGGTGAAGCCGCTGCCCTCCAGCTCGGCCTTGCTGATGACGGGGACGTCCTCACCGAGGAACGGAGGGAACGGCTGGATCTGCGCCGGCGGGTGCGGCTTGCGTGCATCGCGGGTCGTCCACCAGCGCAACGTGTTCATCACCTCCCCGCCGACGTCGATGCGATAGCCGACGACGCCGTGCTCGCCCGGGGTGAGGCCGGTGGTGATCGAGGTCAGCGCGGTGGCCGTGGTGCTCGGGGCGACGGTCGTGATCGGACCGCCCTCCATCGCGGCCAACGTGGGCGCGTGCTCCACGTGCGAGCGCAGCTGCTCCCATCCGAGGCCGTCGACGACCAGCACCATCACCTGGCGGGCGTCCGCCGCGAGGGACGGGATCCAGGCCGGCCGGGGCGCGCCACGGGGCGCCAGCAGCGCAGGGATCACCCCGCGCACGTTGGGGCCGCCGTAGGCGGGGAGCACCGGTCGTATGTCCACGGTGCCGCTAGTCCAGCACCCCGAGGGGGCAGCGGCAAAGCACACCGCGCCGCCCCCACCTCGGGGAACAGAGGACGAGGCGCCGCCACCCCGTACGATGGCGGCCGTGCGAGTGTCGACCAAGGGAGATTATGCCTGTCGTGCCTTGCTGTCGTTGACGCTGCACACCGAGGAGACCGGCCCCACGTCGGTGCGTGACATCGCCGACCGCACCGGGCTGCCGCAGCCCTACCTCGAGCACATCCTGCTGGCCCTCAAGGGCGCCGGGTTGGTGCGGTCCAAGCGCGGCGTCGGCGGTGGCTACGTGCTCGCTCGGCCGCCCGACCAGATCCACCTCAGCGAGGTGCTGTCGGCGGTCGACGGCCCGATCACGCTCGGCGACTTCGGCGAGCCGCATCAGAACGGGGCATGCGACCACGAGGGCCAGTGCGTGTTGCTGGCGATCTGGCAGCAGGCGGGCGAGCACATGCGCCGCCATCTCGCCGGCTACACCCTGGCCACGATCGCGGCCGCGGCGCGCGGCGACGGCGAGTGGCCGTCGCTCGCCGACGACTGACGGCTCTCCTCGTGCCGGCTCCTCAGCGGAACGCGGCCAGGTATCGGGCGAGGTCGTCGGGCAGCGGAGCCTCGGCGCGCACGGCGGCGCCGGTCACCGGGTGACGCAGTTCGAGCTCGGCGGCGTGGAGGAACGGCCGGGCCAGCGGAGCGCCGGCGCGGGCCCCGCCGTACGCGCCGTCACCGGCGACGGGGTGCCCGACAGCGCTCATGTGCACGCGGATCTGATGGGTGCGGCCCGTCTCCAGCCGGCACTCCAGGCTCGTCGCCGCGACCGGCTGGTCGAAGCGGGCGAGCGCTCGGTAGTGCGTGCGCGCCGCTTTGCCGCCGACCACCACGGCCATGCGCGTGGGGTCGCGCAGGTCGCGCCCGATCGGCGCGTCGATCACTCCGGTGGGGGTCTCGAGGTGTCCCCACACCAAGGTGAGGTAGGCGCGGTGTACCTCGCGGGCGGCGAGCTGGGCGACGAGCCCGTCGTACGCGGCCGGCGTCAGGGCCACGGCCATCACGCCCGACGTCCCCACGTCGAGGCGGTGGACGATGCCGGGCCGGCCCGGATCGCCGACCGCGGCGATGCCGGGGAAACGAGCGAGCAGGCCGTTCACCAGGGTTCCCGACGGGTTCCCCGCTCCCGGATGCACGACCAGCCCGGGTTGCTTGTCGACGATGGCGAGGTCGTCGTCCTGGTACAGGATGCGCACTTCGACCGCCGGGTCCGCCGCGGGGAGCGGCGCGCTCGGCAGCAGCGCCGGGTCGACGGTGACGATGGCGTCGAGCTCGACACGCGCCTTCCCGCTGGTGCACACCTTCCCGTCGATGCACGCCCCGCCCTCGGCCACCAACGCGGCCGCCTCGGAGCGGCTGATCTCGGTGATGATCGACACGATGCGATCGAGTCGCTCCCCCGCCAACGCCGCCGGGATCTGCTCTTCGATCACGGCTGGACGGCCTCGTCGGAACCGCTCGCCCCCTCGGATGCCGGGCGGGCCGCCAGCAGCGCGCGCAGGACGATGAGCGCCCCCCCGATCGTGACGCCCATGTCGGCGACGTTGAACACCGGCCACCACTGGAGGTCGATGAAGTCGACCACGCTGCCACGCAACCACCCGTCCCCGCGGAAGATGCGGTCGGCGACGTTGCCGGCGGCCCCGCCGATGACGAGACCCGTCGCGAGCGTCGCCAGCCGTCCCCCGCTGCGTCGCAGCGACAGCAGCAGCCCGCTGACGACGACGATGGCGACGACGCCGATGATCGGGCCAGCGCCCTCGCCGCGGGAGAACGCCATGCCGCTGTTGAAGTACAGCTTGAACCGAAGCGAGCCGACGACGTCGATCGTGTGCCCGTCGTCGAGGGCGTTGACCGCCCAATGCTTGGTGATCTGGTCGGCGACGAGCACCGCCGCGGCGACGACGATCGAGGCCAGCACGAGCCGCGGCCGGCGCGCCGCGCCCTCCGGGCGCGCCTCGAGCACGCCGGGGGCAGACGTCATCGCCGGCCGAGACCTCCGACCTTTTCCTCGACCAGCTCCGTCGCCCATGGGATCGCCTCCAGCCGGTCGCGCGGGATCGGCGCTCCCGAGACGACCGAGTACCCATAGGTTCCCGCGGCGATGCGGTCGAGCGCGGCGTCGATGTCGGCGACCATCTGGCGAGCCTGCGACGACAGCGCCAGGTCGCGTTCGCGCTCGACGGCCATGGTGTCGCCCTCGCCCGATTCCTCGTCGAACTGGACGTCACCCATCTCGTGCTCTTCGATCAGCGAGTTCGCCTCGTCCTCCAAGCGGCTGGCCTGGCCGACGAGCTGCTCGCGCTCGTGGAGCAGCAGCTCGCGCTGCGCGGCGAGGAACTTGTAGTCGAAGTCCTTCGTCCAGCTGATGCCGTCCTTCTCGCCCTTCACGGGCGGGGCGGCCGGCTGGGTGCTGGCCGCAAGGCCGTTGGGGCCGTGGCCGGCAACGGTCGCGGCCTTCTTGGCGGGAGCCGCCTGGCCGGACGCCGATGCTGCGTCGGCAGCCTTCTTCACAGTGGGGGTCTCCTTCTTGGCGGCGGAGGCGCCATCGGAAGCTTTGTGGTCCGACGGCTTGGTGCTCTTGGACGATGGGGTTCGGGGTGCCATGGGAGGACCTCCATCTCGAAGGGCGCCAGGACCGGGGGATGGTACGTGCTCGATGGCCAGGGAGCAACGCACGACGGCACGGCCCGGCAACCTCACGGAGCGAGGCCGACCGCCTCGCTCAGCGTTCGCCGTCCGGGGCCGGAGCAGCGAGGACGGCGTCGAGGATGCGGCGGGCGGTCGGCTCGTCGATGCCGCTGACCTTGACCCGCTTGCGGCGTGAGCTCGGTCCCCCGACCACTTCCACCGCCCCCTTGGCGACACCGAGCGCGGCGGCGAGCGCTTCCTCGATCGCCCGGTTGGCCGCGCCGGCGACCGGCGGCGCGGCGACCCGAACCTTCAGCGCATCGCCGTGCGTCCCGGTGATCGCCGCGCGGCGGGCGCCGGGCTGGGCGTGCACGTCGATGAGCACGCCGCCCTCGGTCGTCACGATCATCCGTTCTGCGGTCATCAGGCACGCTCCTGTGGGGTGAGCTCGATCGTGATCGACGTCCCGTCGAGCACGGCGGTGGTGGTGGCGCTGGGACCGTCGGCAAAGCGCACCTCCAGGGCGAGCGTCTCGCCGCCGACGAACGCGGCGTACGGCTCGATCTGAGCGCGCAGCTCCTCGGGCAACCCGAGCGTGAGGACGATGCGGTCGCTGACGTCGAGGCCGGCGTCGCGCCGGGCTTGCTGCACGAGGCGCACGAGGTCGCGGGCGAGCCCCTCTGCTTCGAGCTCGGGGGTCGTGTCGATATCGAGCGCGACGACACCGCCGGCGCCGGCGAGCGCGGCGCTCGCGTGGCCCTCGGCGGCGACGAGCTTCATGGTGTACTCCGACGGCAGAAGCTCGATGCCGGCCGCCACCACCGTGTCGCCGGTGCGCGTCCAGTCGCCGTTCTTCACCGCCTTGATCACCTCCTGCGTGCGCGCGCCGAGGCGCGGGCCGAGCGCAGCCGGGATGACCTGGAGCACCGACTCGGCGACGGCCGACACGTCCTCGGTGAGCCGCACGTCCTTGACGTTCACCTCGTCGGCGACGAGGTCGACGAACGGACGCAGGGCATCGGCGCCATGGGCTGCGATCGTCATCTCCGCGAGCGGCAGCCGGACCCGCTTGCCGTGGGCCTTGCGCACGCTCAACGCCGCGCTGCACGCGTCGCGCACCAGATCCATCGCCTCCACGAGACGGGTGTCGTCTGGGAGTTCGGCGGGATCGGGCCAGTCGGTGAGGTGCACGCTGCGAGCGCCCGTCAGGCCGCGGTAGACCGCTTCGGACGTCAGCGGCAGCAGCGGGGCGATCACCCGGCAGACGACTTCGAGGACGGTGTGCAGCGTGTCGATCGCGTCCGGATCGCCGTTCCAGAAACGGTCACGGCTGCGCCGCACGTACCAGTTGGTGAGCGCGTCGAGGTGCGAGCGCACCAGCCCGCACGCGCCGAACAGGTCGTAGGCATCCATCGCCGCGGTGACCTGCTCGACGAGCGCACGCGTCTTCGCCAGCACGTACCGATCGAGGACGTTGTCGCTGTCGGTGCGGACCTGCCCGGTGCGGCCCTCGGCGTTGGCGTAGAGCGTGAGGAAGTACCACGTGTTCCACAGCGGGAGCAGCACCTGCCGGACGCTCTCGCGGATGCCGGCCTCCGACACGCTGAAGTCGGCGCCGCGCAGGATCGGCGAGCTCAACAGGTTCCAGCGCATCGCGTCCGCGCCGGTGGTGTCGAACATCATCGTCGGGTCGGGATAGTTCTTCAGGCTCTTCGACATCTTCTGGCCGTCGTCGCCGAGCACGACGCCGTGGCTCACGCACGTCGCGAACGCGGGCCGGTCGAACAGCGCGGTGGCGAGCACGTGCAACGTGTAGAACCATCCACGGGTCTGCGCCATGTACTCGACGATGAAGTCGCCGGGATAGTGGTGCTCGAACCATTCGGCGTTCTCGAACGGGTAGTGAACCTGGGCGAAGGGCATCGAGCCGCTCTCGAACCAGCAGTCGAGCACCTCGGGGACGCGCCGCATCGTCGAGCGCCCGGTGGGGTCGTCGGGGTTGGGGCGCGTCAGCTCGTCGACCGCCGGCCGGTGGAGATCCTTCACCGCCGTGCCGAAGTCGTGCTCCAGCTCTGCCAAGCTCCCGTAGACGTCGATGCGCGGGTAGGCCGGATCGTCGCTCTTCCACACCGGGATCGGAGAGCCCCAGAAGCGGTTGCGGCTGATGCTCCAGTCGCGTGCGTTGGCCAGCCACTTGCCGAAGCTGCCGTCCTTGACGTGCTCGGGCACCCAGGTGATCCGCTGGTTGAGCTCGACCATGCGGTCGCGGAACGCGGTCACCTGCACGAACCACGACGAGATGGCGCGGTACACGAGCGGCTCCGCGCACCGCCAGCAGTGCGGATAGGAGTGCTGGTAGGTGTCGTGTCGCACGACGACGCCGCGATCCTTCAGGACGCGGGTGACCTTGGGGTTGGCGTCGAAGACGTGCTCGCCCGCCCACGGCGCCACCTCGGCGGTGTACCGGCCGTGCTCGTCCATCGGGCAGATCGTCGGGATGCCCGCGGCGTTCGCGACGATCTGGTCGTCCTCGCCGAAGCCGGGCGCCATGTGCACCACACCGGTGCCGTCCTCGGTAGTGACGAAGTCGGCGGTGAGCACCTGGAAGGCGTTCGGTGTGTCGGCGAAGAACGCAAACATCGGCGTGTACCTGCGCCCAGCCAGGTCGCTGCCGCGCACCGTGCCGACGCGGGTCGCGTTCGCCAACTCGTGCGCGTAGGCCTCCAACCGGTCGACGGCGAGGATGTACCGCTGCGGCGCTCCCCCGGCGTCGGTCTCCTCCATCACCGCGTACTCGACGTCGGGTCCGACGGCCAGGGCAAGGTTGCTGGGCAACGTCCACGGCGTCGTCGTCCAGGCAAGGATGCGCTCGCCGGTCTCGAGTTGGAACCAGACGGTCAGCGCGGGGTCCTGCCGATCGCGGTAGACGTCGTCCATCCGCGTCTCGGTGTTGCTGAGAGGTGTCTCGCAGCGCCAGCAGTAGGCCAGCACGCGGAAGCCCTCGTAGATCAGGCCCTTGTCCCACAAGGTCTTGAAGGCCCACATGACGCTCTCCATGTAGGAGAGGTCGAGGGTCTTGTAGTCGTTGGCGAAGTCGACCCAGCGCGCCTGGCGGGTGACATACCGCTCCCACTCGCTGGTGTAGCGCAGCACGCTCGTGCGGCAGGCGTCGTTGAATCGGTCGATGCCGAACGCGGTGATGCCCGGATGGCCACTGATGCCGAGCTCCTTCTCGGCCTCGACCTCGGCGGGCAGACCGTGGCAGTCCCAGCCGAAGCGGCGCTCGACACGCCGCCCGCGCATCGTCTGGTAGCGCGGGACGGCGTCCTTGACGAAGCCGGTCAGCAGGTGGCCGTAGTGCGGCAAGCCGTTGGCGAACGGCGGCCCGTCGTAGAAGACGAACTCGTTGCTGCCGTTCTCACCCGCCGGTCGCGCCTCGACCGACGCCGTGAACGTGCCGTCGGCCTCCCAGTACGCGAGCACGTCGCGCTCCAGAGCCGGAAAGCTCGGCTGCGGGTCGATGGACGGGTAAGCCACGGTGCGCTCCTCTGGCGACGATCGGTTCTCGTTGCTGCAAGGACGAGCCGGCCGGCCCGCGGTACCACCTTGCTTGCGCCCCACGCCGGGTTCCCGGCACGAGACGCCTCTCGTCGCCAGCGATCACGGGCTGGACCCGCCTGGTTCTACTGAGACGTGCGGGGGGCGGCTCGCCGCGACCCGGTGCGGTCCGTTCTTCCAGGGGCTCGGAGGTGATGGCCTCGTCGTCGCCGTTGCCGGTGCAGGTTACCGGGGCCGCTGCTCGGCGGCTATTGGATGCCGTCGTGGCCGTCGCCGTCGGAGGGCTGCTCGGCCAACTCGTCCGCCGAGATCCGGTCGAGCGGCAGGGTGGGGTCGGGCTCGGGGGCCGGCGGGGCCGACTGCATCACGGGCGTCGGCTCCGATTCGACGTTCGGTGCGCCGTCGAGCGGCAGCGGCACGTCACCCGCGGCCGACAGCAGCGGCCGGCGCATCTCGCCCAGGCCGGCCGGCACGCGATCGACGAGGTCGGAGATCGCCAGCGCGGCCTCGCGCAGCCGCTCGCGCTGCGCCTGGACGAACACCTCGAGGTGCTCGACGTCGGACACCAGGAACTCGCGGCGGGCGAGCAGCGCCTGCACCTCGCCCTCGGCCTTCACCCGCTCGGTCTCGGCGGAGCGCCGAGCCTCGACACGGGCTTCGTCGAGCGACCTCGACGCGGCGGCCCGGGCCTCCTCGAGGATCGTCGACGCCTCGGCACGTGCGGACGACACCAGGCTCGCGGCCTCCGACTTCGCCTCGGCGATCGCCGTGTCGGCCGTGCGCTGCGCGAGCAGCAACGTGCGGCTGATCGTCTCCACCTCATCGACGCTGGCGCGCGCCGGCTCGGGCGCCGGCTGCGGTTCAGCCGGGGGCTGCTGGCTCAACTCCTGGAGCTTGGCGACAGCGGCACGGGCGCGCGCCTCCATCGCCGTCGACTGGTTCTGCGCCTGTTCGACCGTGCTCGCCACCTGGCCGAGGTACGCGCGCACTTCGTCAGGATCGAAACCCTTCTTCACGATGCGGAACGACGCAGCGGCGATGGCGTGGGGGCTGAGCTCCATGGGCCGATGTTAGGTGGTGCCGGTCATCGCGTCGGGTCCATCCGACCGACGTCACCGGCGCGCCGCGCTACAGCGCCAAGCCGCAGTCCAGGATCAGCCGCAACACGACCCGCTCGAGCACGACGATGACGAGGAACGGCGTGATGTCGATGCCACCGAAGGGTGGGATCACCTTGCGCACCGGCATCATGACCGGGTCGGTGACGCGCCGGCCCCAGCGATAGATGTCGTACGCCAGCCCGTCGGAGGTGAGCGGGAACCACGACATCACCATCGTCACGATGATGACGACGATGTAGAGGCTGACCAGCCAGCAGAGGATGTCGACCATCGACGACCGGCGGGATCAGCCGTCGTAGTCGCCGTAGCTCGACGGCCGATGCGCCGCCGGCTTCAGCAGGTACACGCCCGTGGCGACCTTCTCCATGCTGCCGTTGAGCGCGTAGCACAAGCCGCTGGCGAAGTCGATCAGCCGTCGCGACACCTCGCGCTCGGTGCCCTCGAGGTTCATGATGACCGGCAAGCCCTCCTTGAACTTGTCGGCGACCTCCTGAGCCTGGTTGAAATGCCGCGGGCGGACGGTGTAGGGCTCGCCTCCACCGGCGGGGACTGCACGGACGGCGCTGCCTTGACGGGGGGCGTTCATCGGACGCGGTTGCACTCCTGAGTCGTCGCCGGGAGGGATCGGACGGCGGGTCGTCGGCACGTCGACGTCACGACGAGGAAAGCTCGGGCGCTGCGAGACCGTGCGCACGGTGGCATCGCCCTCGTCGGCGTATGCGCGCTGCGAGCGGGGCGCATGACCCGGATCGGACTCGCGCTGCGCGCGCGACTGGTGCATCGGGCGCTCGGGCTCCGGTGGCACGTCGTAGTCGTCGTACGCGTCGTCGGGACCCAGACCGAGGTAGTCCATGGCCCGCTTGAAGATTGACATGCGCGATCCTCCTGGTGGAAGGCTAACCGACCGAACCACTCGCGCCGGATCACTCGCGCGGCGGGCGGGCGCCGAAAAGTGCGCTGCCGAGGCGCACCTCGGTGGCCCCTTCGGCGACGGCCACCTCGAGGTCCGCTGACATGCCCATCGAGCATCGACCGAGCCCGAGGGCGTCGACGCGGGCGCGCACGCGACGGAACCCGTCGCGCGCCGCCTCCGGCCCGCCGGCCGTCGGCCCCACGGTCATCAGTCCCTCGACCCGCAGCCCGAGAGCGCGGCAGTGCTCGACGAGCTCGTCGACCTCGTCGAGCGGACACCCGCCCTTGTCCGCCTCCGCCGTCGTCCGGGCCTGCACGAGGACGCGTGCGCCCGGCGCGTGCCGGGCGATCACCTCGGCGACGCTCGGCCGGTCGACGCTGTCCCAGCTGTCGACGACCTCGGCCAGTTGACGGACCTTGTTCCGCTGGAGCTTGCCGATGAAGTGCACCGCCGGGCGCACGTCGGCGAAGCGCTCGCGCACCGCGGCGAGCTTGGCGACGAGCTCCTGCGCGTAGTTCTCGCCGATGTCGTCGCACCCGGCGGCGACGGCCGCGGCGATCGCCTCGGGGCCGAATGACTTCGTCACCGCGACCACACGCACGTCGTGTCCGCCGGCGGCTGCGATGCGGGCCCGAGCGTCCGCCAGCCCGTCGGCCACCCGCGCCAGCAGCGCCTCCGTGGGCATCGTCGCGGCGGGCGGCGCTACTTCAGGAACGAGGGCACGTCGAAGTCGTCGTCGCCTTCGTCGAGCGGGTCGGAGTCGCCGCCGGCGAAGAGATCCTTCAACGACGTCGGCGATGTCTCGACCGCCTTCAGCGGCTGGCGGCCGGCGTCCCACTTGTCGAACCCCGCGGCGATGACCGTCACCTTGACCTCGTCGCCGACCTCGTCGTCGATCACCGTGCCGAAGATGATGTTGGCGTCGGGGTGGGCGACGCCGTGAACGACCTCGGCCGCGCTGTTCATCTCGAACAGGCCCATCGACGACGGGCCCGTGATGTTGAGCAGGATGCCGCGGGCGCCGTCGATGGCGGCTTCGAGCAGCGGACTCGAGATCGCCTGCTGCGCCGCGTTCACCGCGCGGTTCTCGCCGCTCGCCTGCCCGATGCCCATCAACGCCGACCCGGCGTTCGACAGGATCATCTTGACGTCGGCGAAGTCGGTGTTGATCAGGCCTGGCGTCGTGATCAGGTTGGTGATGCCGCTGACGCCTTGGAGCAGAACCTCGTCCGCCATCTTGAACGCGTTGAGGACGCTCGTCTTCTCGTTGGCGACCGTGAGCAGCCGATCGTTGGGGATGACGATCAGCGTGTCGACCTTCTCCTTCAGCTTCTGGATGCCGGAGTCGGCCTGCACCGCGCGGCGGCGGCCCTCGAAGCTGAACGGGCGGGTGACGACGCCGATGGTCAGCGCTCCGAGGCTCTTGGCGATCTCCGAGATCACCGGCGCGGCGCCGGTGCCCGTGCCGCCGCCTTCGCCCGCGGTGATGAACACCATGTCGGCGCCTTTGATCACCTCTTCGATCTCTTCCCGGTTGGCCTCGGACGCGGCGCGCCCGACCTCCGGATCGCTGCCCGCGCCCAGGCCCCTCGTGAGATCGCGGCCGATGTCGAGCTTGACGTCGGCATCGCTCATCAACAGCGCCTGCGCGTCGGTGTTGACGGCGATGAACTCGACGCCCTTCAGCCCCGCGTCGATCATCCGATTGACGGCGTTGACGCCACCGCCACCAACGCCGATGACCTTGATCACGGCTAGATAGTTCTGGGGCGCGCCGGCCATCAGGGGTACCTCCGGGCTACAACTGTGCGACGGTCAGGGCGAGAGCCGTGACGTGGGTTCGGGGACGTGGTTGGGGACATAGGCGTGACGTGCGGGTCTCGTCCGGGCACATCCTCTCACGTCTGGGCCCGTCGCACCGGGAACGGCAGTCTGAGCAGGGCGTCGAGGTCCGTTTCCGTACGCATGTTCGACCCAACGTCCGCCTCACGCTTCACTTGACCGTTGCCTCGTCGGTCGAGACGTCGATCTCCACCAGAGGGTCACCATCATGCCGGAGGATCTCGAACTGGAGGCGAGCGAGCTTCTCTTGGAGATCGGACGGCGCCCCGAGGCGCACGATCGTGCCTTCGTGGAACTGGAGCGTGAGCTCGCCGGTCGAGGTCTCGGCGGAGATGCCCACCGACTCGGTCCGGACACGGATCTCGGGCGTCAGCGCGCCGACCACCTGCGCGGCGCGGGCGTACAGCACGCCAGAGAAGCCGCCCGGGGAAACGTCGGGCCCGGTGCCGGTGACCAGCATGTATGCGATCGGGCGCCCGGCGAGGACATCGAGCACGCGCCCTTCGTTGTCGATCACGCGGTACTGGCCGTCGGCGCCTTGGTACGTGGCCAACGGCGTGCGCTCGCGGATCTCGATGTGTGCGCTGTCGGGGAAATCCGTGGTGACCCGGGCGCGCTCGACCCACGGGATCGCCTCCAGCGTGCGCTCGGCCGCCTGCGTGTCGGCTGTCAGCACCGGCGTGCCGGCGAGGTCGTCGATGACCTGTTGCAACAACGCCTTGTCGGTGTACACCGCCCCGTCGACGCGGATCTTGCTGGCGTCGATGGCGAACAGGGAGGAGCCGAGCACGGCGAGGACGGCGACCACGACGAGGAGGGCGCCGCCGCCGATCAGCACCCACCGCAGCCTCTTGCGGCCTTCGGTGCGCTTGACCGCGATGCGCCGCGCCCGCATGCGGGGGTCGATGCTCGTCGGCCCGGTCGCGAGCGGGATGCCCGCCGACATCGACTCGTCGTCCTCGTCGCCGATCAGGATCGTCCCACGCCCCGGCTCGCCCGGATTCGTCGCTCCTCCATGCGTCGAGCGCAGCCGCTCCTCGGCGTCCTCGTCGAGATACACCGCGTCCGGCAGTCCGTCGTCGTCACCGATGACGATGATCGACGGCCCCGCGGCGGGCGGCGCGGCCGAAGGCGGCTCACTCGCCGCGGGTTCGGCGGATGCAGGGGATTCAGCGGCGTCGGCGGTTTCCGCGGCGCCGGACGATTCGGAGGCTTGCGGCTCGTCCGCGGTGTCGCCGTCCGCGTCGGCGACCGTGTCGTCCACGCCGAGCAGGGCGTCGATCTGGGGGTCGTCGAGGTCGACGGCGGCGTCGTCGTCCGAGGGCGTCGCGCCGAACGCGGCCAGCAGCTCGTCGAGGACGGCCGCCGGGACGTCGGGCTCGGTCTCGAAGGCACGCGGGCGGCGATCGTCGTTCACAGCGACACCCCCGAGACGGGAGCGTCGACGATGCCGTCGAAGCCGACCAGCCGCACCTCGCTGCGCAACGCGTAGCCGGTCGCGTCGAGCACCCGCCTGCGGACCTGCTCCATCACCGCGACGACGTCCGCGGCCGTGCCGCCGCTGGACGCCTGGATGAAGTTGGCGTGCTTCTCGCTGACGTGCGCGCTGCCGCAGCGCAGGCCGCGCAGCCCGAGGCTGTCGATCAGCGCGCCGGAGGTCACCTCGCCCGGCACCGGGTTGACGAACACCGATCCGCAGTTCTGGCCGCCGGGCTGGTTCTCGCGCCGCCAGCGGACGATCTCGGCCAGCTCGGCCTCCGACGCCGACTGGTCGCCCGGGGCGAGCTCGAGCGTGACCGACAGCACCACCTGGTGGTCGGCGACGTCGGAGCCACGGAACCGGAAGCCGAGCGATTCGGAGGGCACCTCTCCATGCTGACCCGTCCGCAGGTCGAAGAGGTGGACCGAGCGCAGGCACGCCGCCATGTCGGATCCGTGCCCGCCGGCGTTCATGCGCACGGCGCCGCCGACGGAGCCCGGGACACCGACGGCCCATTCGAAGCCCGTGAGTGACGCGGCGACCGTCCGGCGCGCCAGGACGGGCAGGAACGCCGCGGCCGGCGCGCGGACCGCGGCGCCGTCGATCGCGATGTCATCGAGGGTCTCGGAAAGCGTCAGCGCGACGCCGTGGAACCCCGAGTCGGCCACGAGCATGTTCGATCCGCGCCCGACGACGAGCACGGGGGCGCCGGTGGCGCGGATCGCTTCGCTGACACGGGCGAGATCCGCGGTCGCGCGGGCGCGCACGAACACGTCGGCGCGGCCGCCGACCCGGTACGTGCTCAGCGGCCCGAGCGGCACGTCACGCTCGGCCAGCGGCCCGAGCATCCGGGCCGCCTCGTTCACCGCGTCGACGATCTCCGGCGCCGTGGACACGGTCACCTCCCGCTGCCAGCTAGCTCGGCCCTGCGGGCGAGCACCTCCGACGGCAGCGCGGAGATGTCGCCGCAGCCCATCGAGATGCAGACGTCGCCGTCGCGCAGCTCGTGCGCCAGGAACTCGACCAGCTCGGCGCGGCGCGGCAGCCACACGACCCGTGTGCGCGGGTGCGCGTCGAGCACGGCATTGACGACGAGCTTGCCGGTGACGCCGGGGATCGGCGTCGTGCCGGAGCCGTAGATGTCGGTGAGCACGACGACGTCGGCGTCGAGGAACGCGTCGCGGTACTCCGGCGACATCGTCGCCATGCGGTTGTAGCGGTTGGGTTGGAACACAGCGATCACGCGCCGCCAGCCGTCCCCGCTGGTGCGTGCGGCGGCGAGCACCGCGGCGATCTCCGACGGCAGGTGGGCATAGTCGTCGACGAGCGTCGCGCCGCGGTCGACACCGCGCACATCGAAACGGCGTGCCACCCCGCCGAAGCGCTCCAGCGCCGCGGCGGCAGCGGGGAACGGGACGCCGATCTCCATCGCCATCGCGATCGCGCCGGTGGCGTTGCGCACGTTGTGCACGCCGCGCATGGGGAGGTGGATCGATCCCAGCTCGTCGCCGTGCCGGTGCACGCGGAACGTGTGCGAACCTGCCGACGCGACGACGTCGGTGGCGCGGTAGTCGGCGCCGTCTCCGGTCCCGTAGGTGAGCGCTCCGTGGCGTGCGGCGAGCTGGGCGCACAGCGGGTCGTCGGCGCACAGCACCTTCGGACCGGGAATTTCGGCGAGGTACCGATCGAAGCTCGCCACGAGTGCGCCGAAGTCGCCGTAGTGATCGAGGTGATCGACCTCGATGTTGGTCACCAGCGTGCCCTCGAGCGGCAGCTCGACATGGGTGCCGTCGCTCTCGTCGGCTTCGACCACGAGCCACTCTCCGCCCGTCCACTGCGCCCCCGTGCCCGTGTCGGCGACATCGCCGCCGATCACGAAGCTCGGCCGCATGCCGGCTTCGGCGGCCATCAGCATGACCATCGACGTGGTGGTCGTCTTGCCGTGCGTGCCCGCCACCGCGACGCTGCGCGCCCGGGCGCAGATCGAGGCCAGCATCCCCGCTCGGCGCAGCACGGTGATGCCGAGGCGCCGGGCCTCGTCGAGCTCGATGTTGCGGTCGGGGATCGCCGTGCTGGCCGTGACGGCATCGCACCCGTGGACGATCGACCGGTCGTGCCCGACGATGACCTCGATCCCGGCCGCCCGCAACCGATCGAGCACCGGCTGCTCGCGCAGATCGCTGCCGGAGACCTTGTGGCCCATACCGGCGAGGACGATCGCGATCGCGCTCATGCCGGGGCCGCCGACGCCGACGACGTGCAGGCGCTGCGGCCTCGACAGGTCGAGCGGGACGGGGTGAGGGGTGACGGTCA
>CAZGUH010000035.1:0-39608 GCA_964529005.1 uncultured Ilumatobacteraceae bacterium
GAGGATGGGCGGCAGTTCTGGGTGTACGAGGACACCCGCGCGCCGACCATGGGCCTGAACGCCGTGGCCGGCAAGCCGCCGGAGCAGTGGGCCAACGAGCCGATCCGGTACTCCGACATGATCCCCGGCTGCTACGACCCGCACCAGCGGGCCAAGGACATGCTCTCCAACGGCATCTTCGCCAGCGTGAACTTCCCGTCGCTGCCACGCTTCGGCGGCACGCTGTTCCTCACGTTCAAGGACAAGGAGCTCGCCGCGCACTGCGTGCGGGCGTGGAACGACTTCGTGCTCGACGAATGGTGCGCGGCGGCGCCGACGATGTTCGTGCCGATGGTGATCGTCCCGTTGTGGGACCCGGTGGCGGCCGCGGCCGAGTTGCGCCGCTGCGTCGCCAAGGGGGCCCGCGCGCTGTGCTTCGTCGAGAACCCGGCGCCGCTGGGGCTGCCGTCGTTCCACACCGATCACTGGGACCCGATCTGGGATGCGTGCGAGGAGGCCGACGTCCCCGTGTGCATGCACATCGCGTCGAGCGGCATGGGCACCGTCATCACCTCGGAGGAGCCGGGCATCGTCGAGATCGCCGCTGCGTTCACCCGCGCCGCGCACTCGTCGGTGAACATGATGCTGAGCCCGATCCCGCGCAAGTTCCAGAAGCTCAAGATGGTGTGGTCGGAGGGCGGCATCGGGTGGCTGCCTGCGGCGCTCGAACGCGCCGACCGCCAGTTCCTGCGGCACCGCTTCTGGTCCGAGCAGCGCGACGTTCTGCCGTCGGAGATCTGCCGCCGCAGCATGTGGTTCTGCATGATCGAGGAGCCGGTCGGTCTCCAGTACCGCCACGACATCGGCATCGACCGCATCCTGTGGGAGTGCGACTACCCGCACGCCGACACGCCCTGGCCGCGCACGCAGGAGGGCGTCGCCCACGTCTTCAAGGGCGTGCCGCAGGACGAGGTCGACAAGATCACGCACCAGAACGCGCTCGAACTGTTCAAGTGGGAGATGGCGATCCCCGAGCTCGTCAGCTGACGCCGGCCGGCGCGCCGGCGCCGGTCACCCGTCGAAGTCGGCCGGCACCACCGTGGGATGCAGGATGCGAGAATCCGCGTACCACGGCTGGTGCACCGACCCCGCCCCACCATCGATCGTGATCGCCTGGCCGGTGATGTACCGCGACGCGTCGGACGCGAGGTAGACGGCGAGCTCGGCGACGTCCTCGGGCCGGCCCGGCTCCTTCACGAGCCGGTGCCGGCGCCACACGTCGAGGCTCGCCTGCGGCACATGGCGCTGCGCGGCCTCCGTCAGCACGAGCCCGCTGGCGATGGCGTTGCAGCGGATGCCGCGCGGTCCATGGCTGGTCGCGATCGAGCGTGTCAGCGCGTGCATCGCGGCCTTCGACGCGCTGTACGACATCATCACGACATCGCCGGCGTCGGCCGCCGTCGAGGAGATGTTGATGATCACGCCCTTGCCTGTGGAGGCGAGCATGTGCGGGATCGAGAACTTGCTCGCCAGCATCGGCCCCCGCAGGTTGACGTTCATCGAACGGTCCCACACCTCGACCGGCGTGTCGACGACGTCGGTGTCCAGACCCATCACCTCGGGCCGCTGCTCGGCCGCGTTGTTGACGAGGATGTCGAGCCGGCCGAACCGCTCGACGGTCTCGTCGACGGCCGCGCGGAGGAGATCGCCGTCGGCGACGTCGACGAGCCGCGCGACGGCCTCGCCGCCGAGTGCCTTCACGTCGTCCGCCATCGCTTCCGCCGCGGGCATGTCGATGTCCAGCCCGACGATGCGGGCGCCCTCGCGCGCCATCGCCAGCGCGATGCCCCGCCCGATGCCATTGCCGGCGCCGCTGATGATCGCGACGCGTCCAACCAGTCGTGTCAACGCTTTCCCCCTCGCTCGGGCGCCAGGGTAGACAGCACCGATGCGCCGCACAACCGACCGCGGGGCCTTTGACACCGCCGCTTGCCGCACGTACAGTGACAAGGTTCGAACGAGCGCTTGGTTGACAAGGGGGCTCCGATGAGTGCAGGCCAGACCAACGACACGCCGTTGCACGACCACCGCGGGAGGGTCGCCCGGCGCACCTTCTCCTTCGGGCTGAGCGGCCTGTCGGCGCAAGCGGCGACGTTCGACAGAGCGAGCTACGGCCACGAGCTGCGCCGCGTCGTCGACCTGTCGGTGATGGCAGAGGAAGAAGGCTTCGACGCGGTGTGGGTGTGCGAGCACCACTTCAGCGACGACGGCTTCCTGCCCTCGCCTCTCGTCGCCCTCGGCGCGATCGGCGAGCGCACCAGCGAGCTGACGATCGGGACCGACATCATCCTCGCTCCGCTGTGGGACCCCGTGCGCCTGGCGGAGGACGCGGCGGTGGTCGACCAGCTCTGCGGCGGACGTCTCATCCTCGGGTTCGGCATCGGCTACCGCGACGTCGAGTTCGAGGGTCTGGGCTTCTACCGCAAGGACCGCGGCGCGCGGATGGACCGCTGCATGGAGGTCCTGCGCGCGGCATGGAGCGGCGAGCCGGTGGGCGGGCTCGGCGTGCTGCCCGCCGACAGCGCGGTGCGGGTCACGCCTCTCCCCCACCAGCAGGCCGGCCCACCGGTGTGGATCGGCGGCTTCGCCGAAGCCGCGGTGCGCCGGGCGCGGCGAGCAGGCGACGGCTACATCGCTCCGCAGATCGGTCCCGGGGGCCTGTCGAAGCGCATCGCGTGGTTGGCGAAGGAGGCCCCGCTCGAGGGCTTCCCGCTCGCCATGTCGGTCATCGCGTTCGTCGGCGGGCGCGATGCCTGGAAGCGGGTGCGGCCGGGAATGGACCTCACCGAGGGGCAGTACCGCCGGTGGCAGATCGAAGCAGGCGACCTGCCCACGCTCGCCGGCAAGCCGTGGGACGCCGGCGCGACCGAGGACACGGCCCCGCCGGCCTTCGTCGTCGGCGACCCCGACACGTGTATCGAGCGGCTCAAGCCGTTCGTGCAGGCGATGGTCGAGGCACACGGCGCGGGCCCGCTGCACCTCGCCACGCGCCTCACCTACCCCGGCATCCCCGACGAGGACAACGACCAGTCGGTGCGCCTGTACGCGCGCGAGGTGATGCCGGCGCTCGCCGACTACGCCGCGGAGTGCGCAGCGAACAAGGCGTGACCCGTCACGGCGCTTCCTGAGGGACGGGAGACCCCGCGGCCGCATGGGTGACCGCCGGCCGGGCGGGCGGGCCGTCGATATCCGCACGGCGCGGAAGGCGGAAGTGGAACAGGAACATCGGGATGCTGGCGATGGCGAGCACGACGCAGGCGAACGAGAACGCGTGCACGTAGCGGTCGCCCGAGAGCGCGGAGAAGTACACCGCGCCGATCAGCGCGATGCCGACGCCGCTCGCCAGCTGCTGCGTCGTCTGGTAGAGGCCCGACGCTGATCCGGCGTCCTCGCGGGCGACGTGCAGCAGCGCCAGGTTCACCACGGTCGGTGCGCCGATGCCCTGGCTGAAGCCGAGCAGCAGCATCGGCCCGACGAGCGCGAGCTGGTGCAGCGAGCCGTCGCCGCCGTGCAGCACGAGCGCCACGGCGGCGAGCGCGATCGGGTGCAACAGCGCGCTCACCGCGACCAGCTTGCGCCCGAACCGCTTGACGAGGTGCGCCGACGACGTGGTCGCCAGCAACAGCCCGATCGGCACCGGTGTCGTCGTGATCGCCGTGGTCCACGGGTCGAGGTCGAAGCCGGACTGCAACGTGATCGTCAGGAACAGATACCCCGGGAACGACGTGCCGCTGGCGAAGATCGCCATCGTCAGGCCGGCGCTGAACGATGGCGAGCGCAGCAGGCGCGGGTTGAGGATCGGGTGCCCGCCGCGCGCCGCCAGCCGGCGCTCGTACACCACGAGCGCCACGACGGCCGGCGCCCCCAGGGCGAGGAACAGCAGGTACTCCGGCGGCCAGCCCGCGGAGCGGCCCTGGATCAGCGGGAACAGCACGAGCAGCACGACGATGGTCAACATCGCCGAACCGACGGAATCGAGGCGCTGGCCCGCTCGGCCGCTGCGGCGCGGGAGCAGGATCGCCACGGCGATCACCGCGATCGTCCCCGGCACGACGTTGACGAGGAATGCGAGCCGCCATCCCATGCCGAACAGGTCGAGCGACACCAGCCCACCCGTGGAGAGCTGGCCGAGCATGAACGAACCACCCGTCACGGTGCTGAACAGCGCGAACGCCTTGCGCCGCTCGTCGACGCCGAAGATCAGCTGGATCACGGCGAGGATCTGCGGGGAGGCGAATCCCCCCGTCACGCCCTGGGCGAGCCTGCCGGCGATCAGCACGCCGACGCTCTGCGCGCACCCGGCGACGACCGACGCGAGGACGAACCCGACGATGCCGATCAGGAACGCCCGCTTCCGCCCGATCACGTCGCCGAGGCGCCCGCCCATCACGAGCATGTTGGCGTAGCTCAGCTGGTACACGACGATGACCCACTGGAGGCCGGCGGCGTCCGCCCCGAGGGAGTCGCCGATCGCCGGGAGCGCGACGTTGATCGACCCGACCGACGACCCGACGGTGTACTGCCCGACGAGCAGGAAAGCGAGGACGACCCACCGCAGCGCGCTCGAGGCGCGCAACCGCTCGAGTCGCGATGTCACCGGCGGCCGGCGAGGGCCCCGCGCATCGCCCCACCCCACGCATGACGCGTCGAGGGCGCCTGCATCTCGCGATCCCCCTCCTTCGATGTGGCGGCCACCGGCGTGTCGCATCCGGCTGCGGGCACGTGCACGAAGGACTGTACACGCTTCCCGGTCGGGCGCTTGCTTTGTTGTCGGCCAGCGGGCATATTCTTGTCCATGACTTCGAGCGCTGCCGCGGCGACCACCTGGATCTTCGACGACATCGCATGGGGGACGCCGTCCGTCGCCAGCTCGACCCCGGCGGAGGCCCAGGCGCAGGTCGGCAAAAAGCTGCTCGCGCAGGGCCACGCCGGCTTTCACGTGCAGTTCGTCCGCTTCCCACCCGGATTCGAGGTGCGCCCGCACAGCCACTCCGCCGACGAGTTCATCTACGTCGCCGGCGGCTCGGCGACCCTCGGCGACGGGACGCGGGTGTCGGCGCGCGACTCGGTCGCATTCAACGCCAACACGGTGTACGGCTTCACCGCGGGCGACGACGGTCTCGAGATCCTGATCGTCCGCCGCAGCGAAGCCGCCTACGACGAATCGGCACGTTGACGCCCTGATCCGGCGCCGCCCGACCTGAGGAGGAGCTCGCATGGCCACACTCGAGGACACGATGAAGATGACCCAGTGGGGGCATGGGTCCGAAGACGACGACGACACGGTCGAGCTGTTGCCCGACCCCGACCCGCGGCCGCGCCGCCACGTCCTGATCTCGGTCGACGACCACCTCGTCGAACCGGGCAACGTGTTTCTCGACCGCGTGCCGGCCCGCTACCGCGACCGTGCGCCGCGGATGATCGAGGAGGAGGACGGCCGGCAGTACTGGCTGATCGACGGAGGCCTCGAGCTCAACGTCGGCGGCAACGCGATGGCGGGCCGGCCCGCCGACGCGCAGATGGCGGTGCGCTCGATGCGCGTCGACGAGATGCGCCGTGGCGTGTGGGACATCCACGAGCGCATCCGCGACATGGACATCAACGGCATCTGGGCCTCGCTCAGCTTCCCCTCCATGGTGTTCGGCTTCGCCGGCCAGCGCTTCTTCCGGATGCGCGACCCGAAGCTCGGTCATGCCTGCATGCAGGCGTACAACGACTGGGTCATCGACGAGTGGACCGCGCCGTATCCCGATCGGATCATCCCCGCCCAGGTGACGTGGCTGCTCGACGCCGACCTCGCGGCGGCCGAGATCGAGCGCAACGCGGCGCGCGGCTTCAAGGCCGTCAACTTCTCGGAGAATCCGTACAAGCTCGGCCTGCCGTCGATCCACAGCGGCTACTGGGATCCGTTCTTCCGCGCCTGCGAGGAGACCGAGACGGTCGTCAACCTCCACATCGGCTCGTCGTCGGAGGTGATGCATCCATCGCCGGATGCCCCCGTCGACACGATCGCCACGCTGTTCTCCGTCAACGCTCAGGTGGCCGCGGCCGATTGGGTGTTCTCGGGCGTCCTGCTGCGCTTCCCGAAGCTGAAGGTCGCGCTCTCCGAGGGCGGCATCGGCTGGGTGCCGATGATGCTCGACCGGCTCGAGTACCAGATGCGCAAGCCGCGCAGCATGTCGTGGAAGGACAAGGACGTGATGCCCGCGGACGTCCTGCGCCGCAACTTCTGGTTCGCGTCGTTCTTCGATCCGTCGACGATCGAGCTGCGACACCGGATCGGCGTGGACAAGATCATGATCGAAGCGGACTACCCGCACATCGACGGCACGTGGCCGGACACGCAGTCGATCCTCGACGAGGCGCTTTCGAAGCTGCCCGAGAACGAGGCGCGCATGGTCGCGTGCGAGAACGCCGCCGCGCTCTACCGCCACCCGCTGCCGCCGAGCCTCGACTTCGCGGCTCCGCCGCGCTGATCGCGCGCAAACGCCTCCCGCGCGATCACCGACGTCGACGACCGCAGCGCACTACGGTGAAACGACGATGACGCGCGCCGCTGCGGGGGACCACGCCACCGGGGACGACGCGATCGATCCGGACGGGTGGGCTCGCATCCCGATCACCACGTGGGCGATCGCCGGCGTGCTGAGCTTCGGCCAGCCGATGACCGGCTACGACATCAAGAAGTGGGCCGACTCGATCCTGGCGCTGTTCTACTGGAGCCCCGCCGTCAGCCAGATCTACGCGGAGCTGCGCCGGCTGGAAGCGCTGGGGCTCGCCGCGTCGCATGTGGCCGAAGGCGACGAGCGCGCGCGCCGCATCTATGCCATCACGCCGAAGGGGATCGAAGCCGTCCGGTGGTGGCTCGCCAACAGCCCCGTCGAGCCACCGGTCCTGAAGCACACCGTCGCCCTGCGGGTGTGGCTCGGCGCGCTCGCCGAGCCGGAGCGCTTGGAGAGCATCCTCGAGGAGCACCAGGCGCGCAGCCGGAGCCTGGCGGCGCGCGCGGCACGCTCCGCGCGCTCGGCGAAAGCGAACCCGGACTACGGGTTCCCGGCCGCCGTCGCGCAGTGGGCGCACGCGCACCACCGCGCCGAGGAGGCCCAGGCCGAGCGCTTGCTGCGAGAGGTGAAGCGGCTCGCGGCGTCGCGCCGGCGCGACGCCGACGGCGGCTGACCGACGAACGTGGGCGTCAGCGCGCCGCCGGCTCGTACTGGTTGTTCAACCCCGCAGCGAGCTCCTCGGGCGGCACGGGCCAGTGCGACAACGACATCCCGCCGTCGACGGCCAAGCACTGGCCGGTCGTGAACGCCGCGCCGGCGCTGAGCATGAACATGATCGGCGCGACGATCTCGCGCAGCTCGCCATAGCGCCCGAGCGCGACCTCCTTGCTCATCCGCTCGCGCACCTTGGGGTCGGACCACAGGGCGGCCGACTTCTCCACGGGGAAGGGCCCGGGCCCGATCGCGTTCAGCGTGATCCCGAACGGCCCCCACTCGCGGCCGAGCGACTTGACGAGCGCTTCGACGCCGGCCTTCCCCGACGACGAGTGGGCGATGCCGGGCGTGCCGCGCGAGGCGAGGTTGCTGGTCATCATCACCGCTGCGCCGCCGATGCTGTCGCGCAGCAGCGGGTCAGCCCATCGCCGGACGACGTTGAACGAGCCGAGCAGCGTGGACCCGACGACCTCGGCGAACTGCTCCGGCGTCATGCTGCGCGCCTCCATCATCGACACGTGCGCCGCGCCGTGCAGGAGACCGGTGGCGACACCGTCCGACTCGACGACGCCGAACGCCGCGTCGACCGCTGCAGGATCGCGCACGTCGCACCGGATCGCACGCACGGCGCCCGGGTTGCCGGCCGCCATCGACACGGTTTCGTCGAGCATCTGCTCGCGCCGGCCGAGCACGTACGAGTCGACACCGATCCTGCTCAGCTCGAGCGCCACCGCGCGGCCGATCCCGGAGCCCCCTCCGGTGATGACCACGCGCTCGTGCGGGAAGTCGACGCTCCACCGAGCGTTCGCAGCACCCATCTCACATCCCCATTCTTCGTGAGCGAGCCTCCGACGTGGACGGCTCGATGACCAGATGACGCGCTGGCGTCAGCCCGCCTTCTTGCGGAAGTACGGGATCACGGTTTCGCCCCAGTGGCGGATCGTCTCCATGCACGCCGCCTGTGGGACCGTGCCCATCTGAATGAGACACATTACCTCGTCGACGCCGGCGTCGTAGAGCTCCTCGACGTACTCGATCGCCCGACCGGGCGATCCGTAGGCGTGATCCATCGAGTACGAAACCGTCGAGATGTCGCCGCTCAATCGGCGGCGCACCTTCTCCTCCTCGATCGCCCGGATCGCCGCTTCGTTGTCCGCGTCGTCGATGTCCTCCGACGGCTCGGGGCCGCCGCGCGCCCAATGCGTGATCGATTCCTGGAAGAAGCGTTGGCCGCGCACGCCCACCCGGCGCGCCTCGATGGGGTCGTCGAGCACGATCGTCGGGCACAGCGCGGAGATGTGGTCGTTGACCACCGTCGACACGAAGCGGCTGCCGTCGCGTGTTGCCACGGTGTCGTGGTACAGCTTGCGCAGCGCCGCGACCTGTGACGGTCCGGAGAAGCCGAGGACGAGCGCGCCGACGCCGTACTCCGCTGCCAGCGCCACCGTGTCGTCCTTGCTACAGGCGAGGAACAGCGGCGGGTGCGGTTCCTGCACCGGCCGCGGCAGCACCGGGTGCGGCGTGATCGTGAACGAGCCGTTCCATTCGAACTCGTCCTTCTGCCACATGGCGCCGATCATCCGCAGCGCCTCCTCGACCTCGTCCTTGGTCCGGCTGCCGTCGACGCTGCACAGCGACAACTCCTGCTCCGTCGCGCCGCGGCCGGCGCCGAGGTCGAGCCGGCCGCCCGACAGCGAGTCGAGCATCGCCGCCCGCTCGGCGACGCGCACGGGATGGTTGTAGTTGAACGGCATGCACACGACGCCGTGCCCGACGCGGATCCGCGACGTGCGCGCCGCCACCCACGTCAGGAAGATCTCGGGAGCGCTCATGTGCGCGTACCACTTCAGCGCGTGGTGCTCGACGGCCCAGACGCGATCGAACCCCATCGTCTCTGCGTACACCGCCTGCTCGACGCACTCGGCGAGCACTTGGCGCTCGCGTTCACGTGTGGGGTGAGCGAGCTGCGCCTCGAAGATCATCGAAAACTTCACGTGGCCTCCCGTCGTCGCCTCCAGGGTGCAATATGACTATTTGAAAGTCAAGAGATTTCCCGAGCGGTTGCTTGCTCGCTACGCTCTCGTCACCGCCGGGGACGTCGCGGAAGGAGCGCACATGGCAGGGGCGTACAGAGTCGGCACCCGCTACGAGGTCGGGCCGATCCCGGCAGACCCTGCGGCGACCACCTACGTCGACGCCGGCGCCGTGCGCTTCGGCGTGGAGGGGCGCGTCTTCAACGACGCCGCGATCGTCGCCGCTCACCAGCACGACGGCTCGCTGGAAGAGATCCTGGCGCTGAAGGCGGCGCGGGGCGTGGGGTCGATCGACGACGGCGGGATCTCGATCCACGTGTTCGACGCCGCCACCGGCGCGGAACACCTCCGGTTCGACTGCTTCCGGGCCGAACCGCACTACCACTACATCGACCGGCCGGCGAACACCGTCGTCACGTGGGACGCCGCGCTGTTCGGCGAGATGCTGCCCGCCGTGCTGGCGCTGCTGCGCACGCGCCTGCCCGCGCTCCTCCGCAGCGCCGGGCGCGACGACCTCGCCGCGCGGATCGATCGCGTCGCCGTCATCGACGCGCTCGACGAGGTCGAGAGGCTGGTCGCCGCGGCGTCGGCCGAGTCGTGACGGCGCCTCGATCGTGGCCGCGATCCTGGCCGCGATGCCGGCGGTGACCCCGGTTCGGGTCCACCTCGCGTTCGCACACCTGTGCGAGCCGCGGTTCGTCGCGCGCATCACCGGAGGAGATCCCCGCGTCGTCGTCGACCCCGTGCCGTACACCGACACCGACGAAGCCCGCATGGCGAAGGCCGACGGGCGATGGACGGCCTCGGAGGTTCGCGCCATCGAACGCCAGCCGACAGCCAGCGTCCGGCGCGCGCTGTCCGATGCCGAGGTGCTGATCACCCACGATGCTCCGACCGACGTGCTGGAGCTCTCCCCGCGCCTGCGCTGGGTGCAGGCCATCGGATCCGGCGTCGCGCAGCTCCATCCATTGCGGTTCGCCGAGCGCGGCATCGTGTTGACGAACACGCGCGGTGTGTCGGCCCCTGCGATCGCCGAGTTCGTGTTCGCCCGGGCGCTCGCGGTGTGGAAGCGCCTGCCCGAGCTCTCCCACGCGCAGCACGAGCACCGCTGGGCGCCGATCTTCGGTCGGCGGCTCGCCGGCCGAACCGTCGGCATCGTCGGCCTCGGCGCGATCGGCGTCGAGGTGGCCCGCCTGGCGAAGGCGTTCGGCATGACGGTCGTCGGGATGCGCAGGTCGTCGACCGCAGCGCCGACGTCGCACGTCGACGTGGTCGTGCCGCCCTCGGGACGCGACGACCTCCTCCGGCGCGCCGACCTCGTGGTGCTGTGCGCGCCGTCGACGCCGCAGACGCGGGGGATGATCGACGCGACGGCGCTGCGGGTGATGCGCAGCGATGCCGTCCTCTGCAACGTCGCCCGCGGCAGCCTCGTCGACGAGGGCGCACTGGTCACCGCGTTGCGCGAGGGGCGGATCGCGGCGGCGATCCTCGACGTGTTCGAGAGCGAGCCGCTGCCTCCCGATCACCCTCTGTGGACGGCGCCGAACGCGTGCATCTCGGCGCATTGCGCGAACTCGCAGGACCCGGACGAGTACTGGAACGCGGTCGCGGACGCCGTCGGCGCCAACGTGCGCCGCTACCTGGCGGGCGAGCCGCTGCGCAACGTCGTCGACGTCGCCGCGCTGGCGAGAGAGGCCTGAATACCTGTCAGTCCGAGGCGGGCAGGGGCTTCGCCTCGGCGAGCGGGATCACCCTGCCGTCGACGGCCAGGGTGCCGGCGCCCCCGCGCGAGCACAGCACTTCCAGGCCGAGCTCCTCGTCGCGGTAGCGCTTGCCGAGCTGCGTGCCCTGATCGAACGGAGGGCTGGGCGCGGCCGCCGGCTCACCGCCGGCCTCGACCGGCTGCATCGGTGCTCCCCCGCACTCCAGCGCGACGTCGCCCGCCGGTGCACGGACGACGACGATCTGGGTCGCGCAACGGGTGCTCTGCCAGCGACTGCCGGGCTTGAGGTTCACGAGCTCCTCCATCGGGACGTGAGTGCGATGCGCCCGACGATAGCCGTCGCGGCGAAACCAAGCAAGCGACTGATAGGTAATCCGGGGCGAATCTCAGAGACGCCCGCCGTCCACGCACAGCAACTGGCCGGTGACGAAGCTCGCCGCATCCGAGGCGAGGTACACCGCCGCGCCCACCACGTCAGCGCTGGCGCCCACCCGTTGCAGGTTGATGCGATCCAGCGTGTGGTTCCGGGCGAGCAGCTCGATCGTCTCGTCGACGTCGCCGTGGGTGGCGATCGCTCCCGGGCTGATCGCGTTGGCACGGATCCCGTGCGGCCCCCACTCCTTGGCGAGGTACTTCGTCAGCAGCAGCAGCGATCCCTTGGCCAGCCCGTACGCGTCGTATCCGGGCGACGGCGAGAAGGCGGTCGCGGAGACGACGGTGATCAGCGATCCGGACCCGCGCTCGATCCACCGCGGGCCGATCGCGCGCAACAGGCGCATCGGCCCCCACACGATGACGTCGTGCATCTCTTCCCAGACGTGATCGGGGGTCGACAGCACGTCGCCGGCGCGCAGGACGTCCGCCGGCGGCACGGCGTTGCTCACGACGATGTCGGGCGTTCCGGCAGCGTCGCATGCGGCAGCGGCCACCGCCTCGGGCCCGCCAGCGGCAGTGAGGTCACCCGCCACCACGTGGACGGCTCGACCCGACGCGGCGAGCTCGTCGCGCAGGGCTTCGAGGTTCTCACGCCGACGCGCGGTCAGCACCAGGTCGCATCCGTGCTGCGCTAACGCGCGGGCGATCGACGAGCCGAGGTGGCCGGTGGCGCCGGTGACGAGAGCGACCTTGCCGCGCAACATCGGCCCCGGCGGCATCGAGACCGCCGGCGGCCGCCGGTCAACCGCCACCGCCCGTGCCTTCCCAGAACGCGTCCCAGGACGCCCAGCTCTCGGGCAGCGTCGCGCTGGTGATCATCTCGTTGCCGGGGAAGTGGAAGCGTCCCGCGACGTCGAGCGGGTTGTGCGTGACGTCGGCCGCGTAGAACGCCTTGATCTGGCGGCTGCGGAACAGCCACCGCCCGCCGCGCCGCTCGTACCGATCGGAGTAGATGATCGGCATCACGATCCACTCGCCGTCCACTTCGTGCTCCGGTCGGCAGTAGACGACGCCGCGGGCATGGTCCGCGTCGACGAGGTCGATGACGTGGTTGCCGACGAAGTGCACCGTGACGCGCTGGTAGCGCAGCACCGTGTCGAACCAGCGGGCGAGCGCCTCATGGCCGACTCCCCCGTCGCCGGTCTTGACGTCGTCGACGAAGAGCCTCACCATCGCCGGCACGTCGCGCTGGTCGAGCGCCAGCGCGTACCTGCTGGGCAGCTGCCGGATCTGCTCGATCGCCTCGAGGCGCTCGAGGCGAGCCTGCAGATCGGCGCCCGGCGTGCCCTCGTGCTCGTTCAGCTCTTCGCCGGGCCGGACGACCCGGTCTCACCGCGCGCGCTCAGCGGAAGCGGGTGGCGGTACAGGCGGGCGGCGTTCTCGTAGGTGAACTTGCGCACCACGTCGTCGGGAAGCCCGACGAACTGCTCGGCCAGCGACGCTTGCGTGTCCGGCCACGTCGAGTCGACGTGCGGGTAGTCGGCCTCGACCATGATGTGGTCGACACCGATGCGGTCGCGCAGCCCGAAGATCGACGGGTCGTAGAAGCTGGCGAAGTAGAAGTTGCGGCGCAGGACCTCCGCAGGCGGCAGCGGATCCTTCCACGTCGACGTCCGCGGGTACTTCCACAGGTAGTCCAGCCGGTCGAGCAGCATCGGCACCCACCCGATCCCGCCCTCGGACAGGGCGATCTTGATGTTCGGGAAGCGCAGCGGGATGCCCGAGTACACCCAGTCGACGGCAGCGAGCAGCGAGTTGACGGAGAAGAGGGCCGACATCGTGTCGAGCGGCGCGTCGGTCGACGGGTACGACACCTGCGACGACGAGCCGACGTGGAGGTTGATGACGGTCTCGGTCTCCTCGCAGGCGCGCAGGAACGGATCCCAGTAGCCGCTGTGGATCGAGGGGAGTCCCAGCTTCTGCGGGTTCTCGCTGAACGACACGGCCTTGAAGCCGCGCTCGGCGTTGCGATAGGTCTCCTTCGTCGCCATCTCGACGTCGGCGAGGCACGTCACGCCGCTCGGGATGATCCGGTCCGGATATGGCGCCGTCCACTCGTCGATGACCCAGTCGTTGTAGGCCTGCACGCACATGCGGCCGATCTTCTGGTCACGCATCCGCATGAAGCGCTGCCCACAGAAGCCGAACACCATCGACGGGAACCCGAGCGAGGCGTAGATGCCGTTGATGTCCATGTCCCGGATGCGCTCGTCGATGCGCCACGCCCCCGGCCGGAACTCGTTGAAGTTCGTCGTCGAGCCGCCGAGCGGCGCCGCGGTGGAGCGGCCCGAGGCGCCGTTCGCGCCGACGTTGAGTTCGAGGCCACCGTCGATCAGCCAGTACTCGCGGCCCTCGTCCTCGATGACCCGGGGCACCCGGTCGCGCAAGCGCTCGGGCACGCGCGAGGTGAACAGGTCGGGTGGCTCGACGAGATGGTCGTCCACCGAGATGATGTCGTAGATCCTCGGACGCGGCTCCGGATCGGGAAGCAGGAGCTGCTCGATGGTCAACGGGTCGCCCGTCGTCCACCCCGCGGAGTTGGCGAACTCATCGATCGCGGTCATGACGCAATCCCCCATAAATTGAAACGAGTGCTTGACCAAGATCATAGCGCGATGATCGAGGATGCACGACGATGAACGAGCGATGCAGGGAGAGGAGAGACGATGAGCGCGAGCCGCAGCTTCGCCGACGACAGGGTCGCGCTGTGGGAGGTTGCCTGCCGCTACGCCCGCGGGGTCGACCGCAACGACGTGGCGCTGTTCCTGTCGGCCTTCACCACCGACGGCGAGCTCGTGCTGCACCACACCGCCGACCACGACCGGCCGGAGCGGCGCTATCGCGGCCACGACGAGCTCGCGGCCATCCCGGCCAGGGTGGGCCGCTCCTTCACCCGCACGTTCCACATGCTGGGCACGGCCGCGTACGCCGTCGAGGGCGACACGGCGACGGGCGAGGTGTACTGCACCGCCCGCCACTTCCGAACGTCCGATGGCGGCGCGACCGATCTGGTCATGCACATCCGCTACGTCGACGACTACCGCCGCGACGGCGAGTGGCGCATCGTCCGCCGCCGCCACTACCTCGACTGGACCGAGACGCTGACCGCGGACCCGCTCACCGCGTGAGCGAACGCTCCGCCGGGATCACGCCCGCCAGCTCGAGCACCCGGGCCGGCGGAAGGTACAGCTCCGTGATCTCCGCGCCGCGGCTGCGCAGGGCGTCGCCGATGGCGTTCGTCAACGCCGCGGGGGCGCCGATGGCCCCACCCTCGCCCACCCCGCGGAAGTTGACCTCGTGCGTCGGGGGCGTCGACAGGTGCTCGATCTCGATCGTCGGGATCTCCATCGCCGTCGGAACGAGGTAGTCCATGAACGTGCTCGCGACGAACTGGCCGGAGTCGTCGTAGGCGGACAGCTCGTAGAGCACTCCGCCGATTCCCTGAGCCACTCCCCCGCGCACCTGCCCGTCGACGATCGCGGGGTTGATCATGTCGCCGCAATCCTCGACCACGAGGTAGCGCAGGATCTCCACCTTCCCGGTGTCGAGGTGGACCTCCACGATGCAGCAGTGGGTCGCCTGGGCCCACCCTCCGTCGGGCACACGGAAGTCGAACGTGGCGTCGATGCCCGGGCCGATCCCCGCCGGCAGGCGGCTCGGGGAGAGATATGCCGCCGCGGCGACGTCGGCGAGGTCGAGCGCGCTGCTCGGCACGCCGCGCACCCGGACGGCGCCGTCGACGATCTCCAGATCGTCCACCGCGGCTTCGAGCAGCCCGGCGGCGACGGCGAGCGCCTGACGTCGCACGTCCCGCACCGCCCCGAGCGCGGCGCCCGTCGCCAGCGTCGCCGCCCGGCTGCCACCCGTCCCGATCGGGCTGAACGGCGTCACCATCGTGTTGCCGTGCAGCACCCGCACGCGGTCGAACGGCACGCCCAGCTCGTCTGCGGCGACCTGTGCGAGCGTCGTCTCGTGACCCTGGCCGTGCGGGGCCTGCGCAGTGACGACGACCAGGTGGCCATCGGGCTCGAGCCGTGCGTGGGCACGCTCGCTCGGGATGTCGAAGCCGTTGACGGTGGCGAAATTCGCCGGTCCGGGCGCTGCCTCCATGAACGACGCCACGCCGATGCCGATGCACCGTCCCTCGCGCCGGGCCGCTTCCTGCCGGGCGGGAAAGTCGTCCCAGCCGGCCAGCTCGCGGGCGCGCTCGAGCGTCTCGGCGACGGTGGTCGTCAACACGTCCGGCCCCGTGCACAACGACGTCGGGAAGTCGTCGGCGCCGAGCAGGTTGCGGCGGCGGATGTCGATGCGGTCGATGCCCAACTCGTTCGCCACGATGTCGAGCATCCGCTCGCGAGCGAACGTCTCGACCGCCCACGGGCCGCGGTAGGACACGTACTTGTCCTTGTTCGTGAACACCGCGACGCCGTGGAAGTCGTAGTCGCGGATGCGGTAGGCGTTCGGCAGCATCACGCGGACCATCGTCGGGAACATCGACAGCGGCATCGGCAGGTTCGGGTACGCGCCGACGTCGACGGTCAGCCGGGCGCGCATTCCCGTGATCACCCCGTCGGCGGTCACGGCGAGCTCCAGCTCCAGCGTGTCCTCGCGCGACTGGCCGCCCGCCATCAGGTTCTCCGTGCGGTCCTCGATCCACTTCACCGGCCGGCCGAGCAGCCGCGCGGCGGCACAGACGGCGAGGTCCTCGCGGGTTGTCTGGCTCTTCTGGCCTCCGAATGCGCCGCCGACGTCACCGCACAGGACGGTCGTCAGGTGCTCGGGCTGCCCGAGGAGCCGCGACAGCTGGAGCCGCAGGGAATGCGGCGCATGGTGGGCGCAGTGGTACGTGAGCTGTCCGGTGGCGGTCGAGAACTCGGCGACCCCGCCGCGCGTCTCCATCGGCACGTTGCCGTGGCGGTGTTGCCGGAACGTGCGCCGCACGATGCGGTCCGCACGCGCGAACGCGGTGTCGGTGTCGCCGTAGCGCCAGTGGTCCTCGTAGGCGACGTTGCGGTCGACGTCGTCGTAGAGCAGCGCTGCTTCGGGACGCTGCGCTGCGGCGGCGTCGACGACGACCGGCAACGGCTCGAACTCGACGGTGATCAGATCGCAGGCGTCCTCGGCGACGTAGCGGTCCTGCGCGATGACGAGGGCGATCGGATCGCCGACGAAGCGCACCTTGCCGGAGGCCAACGGATGGAACACGGGCGTGCGGAGTCCCGCCGGACCGTTCTGCCGCAAGGGCCGGACGTGATCGGCGAGGTCGGCCGCGGTGAACACCGCGACGACGCCCGGCAGGCGTCGCGCCGCGTCGACGTCGATGCCGCGGAGCACAGCATGGGGAACGTCGCTGCGCAGGAACGCGGCGTGGAGCTGGTGCGGATACGACACGTCGTCGACGTACGCGCCGCGCCCGGTCAGCAGGCGGGGATCCTCCACCCGCTTGACCCGAGCGCCGACGAGGCGTTGCGCCATGTCAGCCGCCCTCTCGCTGTCGCTCGGCGGCGAGCATCATGCCGTCGACGATGCTCTCGTATCCCGTGCAACGGCACAGGTGCGCGGCGAGGGCCGCGCGGGCGTCGTCGCGCGTCGGCGCCGGGTTCTCCGCCAGGAGCGCGGCTGTCGACACGACGATGCCGGGCGCGCAGAAGCCGCACTGGAAGCTGTGGCTGTCCCAGAACGCGCGCTGGATCGGGTGGAGCTCGCGTCCGTCCGAGATCCCCTCGATCGTGGTCACGTGCCGGCCGGCAGCTTGGACGGCGAAGAGCAAGCACGAGCGGACCGCGTCGCCGTCGAGCAAGACCGTGCACGCGCCACAGACGCCGTGCTCGCAGCCGAGGTGGGTGCCGGTGAGGCGCAGCCTCTCGCGCAGCACGTCGGCCAGGGTGTGCCGCGGCTCGACGGCGAGGCGCTGGTCGACGCCGTTCACCGTCAGCTCGACCTCGACGCGCTTCATCAGGCAGCCTCCGCGCGGGCCGCGCAGGCGCGCAGCGCGCGGCACGCGAGCTCGCGAGCGACGTGCCGGCGGTAGGCAGCGGTGGCGTGCAGATCGGAGCCCGGATCGAGGTCGCCCGCCAGCAGCGCGACGGCGTCCTCGAGTCCGGCGTCGCCGATCGTGGCGCCTGCCAGGGCGGTCTCCACGCCCCAGGCGCGCACGGGCGTCGAGCCCACGCCGCAGAACGCGAGACGGGCGTCGACGACGCGACGATCTGCGTCGAGCACGAGGCGTGCCGCGCAGCCGACGAGCGCGAAGTCGCCGTGGCGGCGGCTCAGCTCGACGAACGCGTGCCCGCTGCGCGGCGGGCTCGGCGGCAGCTCGACCCGCGTGACGATCTCGTCGTCGTCGAGCGCCGTCGTCAGGTAGGACACGAAGAAGTCGTGCGCCGCGATGCGCCGCTCACCGCGCACGCTGCGGGCGACCACCACCGCGTCGAGCGCCGCCATCACCGCCGGCAGCTCGGCCGCCGGATCGGCGTGGGCGAGGCTGCCCACGACGGTGCCACGGTTACGGATCGGTGGATGGGCGACGTAGGCCAGCGCCTCGGGGAGCAACGGGCACGCTGCCGCCAGGGCACGGTCGCGCTCGGCGGCGCGCTGCCGCACGCCCGCGCCGATCGCGATCGGGCCGTCGAGCGTGGTGGACGCCACCTCACCGACGCCGCCGATGTCGACGAGGATGGCCGGGCGCACGAGGCGCCCGGCCATCAACGGCACGAGGCTCTGGCCGCCGGCGATGACCTTCGCGTCGTCACCTCCGGCGGCGAGCGCCGCAAGCGCCTCGTCGAGCGACGCCGGCGCCACGTAGCGGAACGGGGCGGCCTTCACCGATCGATGACTGCGGCAGGCACGGCAGGCAGTGGTCGCCGGGCGCTGGGCTCGCTACTTGGCGAGTGCGAGGTCGATCACCGACCGGTCGAGCATGTCCTCGATGCGCAGCGGCTCGTCGTAGTCCAAGATGCCACCGAGCTCGAACCACATCTCCTGGAAGCCGGAGAACACCTCGTCGTTGAACGGCGGCGGCAGCGTCGGATCGAACTCGTACCCGGGGCTGGCTTCGATGACCTCGAGCGGCTGCTTCAACGCCTCGGCGACGAGCTCCAACGTCTCCGGAGACGTGCGGGTCTCGCCCTGGAGATACGTGGCGATCGTGCGCGACACCGCACGGAAGAACGCCGCCGCGACCTCTGGCTCGTTCTCGATGAAGTCCTTGTTGGCGGCGTAGCCACCGGCGAGGAACCCCTTCGCGGCGACGAGCTCGGAGTGGTCCTTCTCGCGGGCGTCGACCCAGAACGGCGACAACAGCAGGCCGCCGCCGATCGAGCCCGTCTCGAGCGCGATGGCGACGTCCGCAGGCGAGGACAGGCTGACCACTTCGACGTCGCCGGTCATCGACAGGCCGTACTCCTTGAAGTACTCGTACACGGGGAGCATGCCGCCGTTGCCCAGGCCGCCGACGCCGGGGACGATCTTCATCCCCCTGGCCTTGTCGACGTCGAGGCTGCCGTCGGGCTTGAGGAACTCCTTGCGCACGTAGAAGCCGGCAAACCCGAGATCGGTCTTGGTGATCTGGGCGACGAACGCGACGTCGGCGCCGTTCGCCACGGCGTTGAGGAACGCCGCGTTCACGCCGACCATCTGGAGGTCGACGTCACCGGACGCCAGCAATGTCAGGCCGGTCGAGCTCACCTGCTCGGAGAACGAGACGTCGAGGTTCTCCTTCTCGAACTCGCCCGCGACCTCCGCCAGCATCGGCGGCAGGAACGGCTCGATGTAGCCGGGGATGGCGACGGTGACCGAGGCCCGCTCGGCCAATGGGCGTGGCTCGAGGCCCGCCATGATCTCCTCGTCGCTCGCCCGGCCCGTGCCGCCCTCCGTCGACGCCGGCGCAGCATCGGTCGACGCCGGGGCCGCGTCGGTGCTCGACGGCGCGGCGCTCGGTTCTGTCGTCACTGCAGGCGACGATGCGCCGGGCTCGTCGTCGTCGGAGCCGCAGGCGGCGAGGAACGCCGCCAGCGCCACCGCACCGACGCCGGCACGCCGCCACCCGCCACGCCGACGAGCCGGCGCACCGGGCTGTGCTGACCAGAGACTTGACATCGATTGTTCTCCTTTCACGTTCACGAACTCACAGCAGGCTGACGTCGACGACGTTCTTCAGGCTCTCACCGCGCAGGTAGCGCTCCAGGTTCTCGACGAACAGCGAGGCGACGTCCTCGAAGTAGTTGTCGAGCGCGACGGCGCAGTGCGGCGACAGGTACGTGTTGGGGGCGTCCCACAGCGGGCTCGTCGGCGGGAGCGGCTCCTCTCGCATCACGTCGAGCATCGCCGCCCGCAGGTGTCCCGATCGCAGAGCGGCGATCAGCGCCTCCTCGTCGACGACGGTCCCGCGACCGACGTTGACCAGCACCGTGCCCCGCGGCATCGCCGCGATGACGCTGCCGTTGACCATGTTCTCGGTCTCCGGTGTGCCGGGGGCGGCGATCACGACGATGTCGGCGTCGGACACCGCCTTGACGAGGCCGTCGGGCCCGTACAGCTCGTCGACGTTGGGCATGGTCATCCCGGGCACGTACGAGCGTCGTACGCCGACGATGCGCATGCCGAACGCCTTGGCGCGCGCGGCGAGCGCTGAGCCGATCTCGCCCATCCCGATGATCGACATCGTCACGCGATCGAGCCTGTTGCCGAACGTGGCCTTCCACTCGCGCCGCTGCTGCAGCTCGTCGAGCTCGGGCAAGCGCTTCCAGTAGCTCAGCACGCGTGCGAGCGCGAACTCGGCCACCGGGACCGACGCCACGCCGCGCGAGTTCGTGAGCACGATCTGGGAGCCGAGGATGCCGACCTGCCGGAGGTTGCCGACACCCGAGCCGACGCTGTGGATCCACCGCAGGTTCGGCGCGTGTCGCGGCAGGTCGATCGGCGCGTCGTGACCGAGGATGATCTCGGCCTCGGCGAGCACGGCGGCCTGTTCCGGGCTCAACGGCGCGTCGAGCGCGCGCAGCTCCTCGAGCGTCCGCGTCGGCGAGCCCTTGGCGACGCGCACATCCCACTCGTCCTCGTACACGCACCGGCGCACGTCGATCCGCGGGTCGATCGCCGAGATGCGGTCGACAAGGTCGTCCATCTCCGCCATCTCCGGTGATGCGATCTGGATCACGATCGGTCGCGACGACATCTCGTTGTTCCCCCTTGCTGCGGCGGCGCCGCCCACGCTCGTTGACGGCGCCATCGCCATCTCTCTGCGCAACGGGCCCAACTACATCACGACCGGCGCGCCTAAAGCAAGCAATTGTTCGACTACCGGGGCTGGGCTGCGCCGGGACGACCTAGGATCGGGCACAGAGGACGTCTCATGGCCAAGCACGTACGCAACGCAGAGCGCAGCCGCCAACGCCTGCTCTCCGCTGCGCTGGCAGAGTTCGCGGCCAAGGGCTTCGCCGGGGCCCGCGTCGACGACATCGCGCGCCGAGCCGGGCTCAACAAGCAGATGATGTTCCACTACTTCGGGGACAAGGAGGGCATCTACACCGAGGTGACGCGGCTGCACCGCGACGAGCGCGTCAGCGGTTTCAGCGGCGACACCGCCACCATGCCGGGCGAGCTCGCCGCGACGTTCACCCGGACGTGGAGCGATCTGCCCTGGGTGCGCACGATCCAATGGCAGAACCTGGAAGCCGCGGGTGACCAGATCCCGGCGGACGATCCACGGCACGAACGGTATGCCGAGCGCATCGCCTGGGTCGAGCGCGAGCAGCGCGCCGGGCGGCTCCCCGCGGACCTCGATCCCGACCTGCTGCTGCTCTCGCTGATCGGCCTCACGATCTACCCCTTGCTGCTGCCGATCATCTGCGAGATCGTCACCGGCCTCGATCCGGCGAGCGACGAGTTCGCCGAACGGTACGCCCGCCATCTCGACCAACTCGCGACGGTGTTCGCCTCGGCGGCCGAGTCGCCGCAGGCCGCCAGGGCACGCTCGCGGCGACCGGCGGCCGGATCGGCGTGAGTCCGCAGCGTTCGGCGTGACCCGGCCGCCGGGGGTCACCAGTTGCCGCCGTCGACCCGGATGAGGGCGCCGGTGGTATAGCTCGACGCGGAGCTGGCGAGGTACAGCACGGTGCCGACGATCTCGTCGGGCTCGCCGCCGCGCTTGAGCGCGTAGGTCCTCGCCTCCTCGGCGAACCACTTCGGATCCCACGCCTTGCTGATGTCGGTGAGGAACGCGCCGGGCTGGATCGTGTTCACCCGCACCTTCGGGCCGAACGCGTCGGCGAAGGCCACCGTGAGCGCGTTGAGCCCGGCCTTGGCCGCGGCGTACGGGATCATCGTGCGATCGGGATGCATCGCCGAGTGGCTGCTGACGTTGATGACCGAGCCGCCGTCGCCTTCCGCCATGCGCGTGCCGACGACCGCGGTCAACCGGAACGGGCCCTTCAGGTTGACGGCTTGCACCTTGTCGTACAGCTCTTCGGTGATCTCGATCGGGCTCGGATAGAGCGGCGACAGTCCGGCGTTGTTGACAAGGACGTCGATCTTGCCGAACCGCTCGTACGCGGCGTCGACCATGGCGTCGATCTGCTGCCAGTGGCCGACGTGGCAGGCGATCGGGAGCGCGGCGCGGCCGGAGCGCTCCTCCACCTCGCGCGCCACGGCCTCGCAGGCGTCCTGCTTGCGGCTGACGATCACCACGTCGGCGCCTGCCTCCGCCAGGCCGAGCACCATCGAGCGGCCCATGCCGCGACTGCCGCCGGTGACGAGCGCGACCTTGCCGCTGAGGTCGAAGAGATCCTTCACCATGCGCGAAGCCTATGCCAGCAAGGAGCGACCAACCAACCGCTCGCTCGCTCGGTTGCAGTTCGGCCGCTCGATTGACCGGCCGCGAGCGATGGACGATGATCGCGCCGTGGTCACCACGGCGGTCTTCACCGCGAGCGAGCTCGAAAAGTTGAGCCTCTCGGCGCATGGGAGGATCGCAGCTGCGCTTCAGCACGGGGAGCCGGACGCCTTCCCGCACGCCTATGCAGCCGTCGAGAAGGCGTTCCGCGCCAACCGCCGCGGGTTCGAGCAGTGGGCGCGGGAGGCCAGCGCGATCGTCAACGCGCTGCCGGCGCAGCGACGGGCCGACTCCGGCCCGGCGCGGGCGTGGTTGATCGGCGCGGCCAACGGCGTCACCGCCACCGACGTCGAGCGCGGCGGGCGCAGCCATCTCGACGAGCTCGTTCGCGCACGCGCCGACGGCGGACCGGCGGCGGCGCTCGAGCTCTACAGCGACCTGGAGGCGAGCTTCCGTCGCCTGCACGACGCGCTGTGCGACTGGGTGGCGTGGCTGTGGAGCGAGATCTACCGCGCCGCCGGGGTGGAGGCCCTCGAGTCGGCGATGCGCGAGATGGCCGGCGCGATGAGGTCGTGGATGGAGGCCGACGTCGCCACCGCGCCCCGCGAACGGGCGATCGGCTGGAGCGGCGTGCTGGCGGCGAACTTCTCCACGTTCCGCCTGGAGGAGGATCCCGATCGCTTCCGCTTCCTCATCGATCCGTGCGGAACGTGCTCACGCCGCATCCAAGCGGGCGCGTACGAGCCGCCGATCGGTCTCGCCGTCGTCCACGAGCGCCATCCGCTGACGTACGGGACGGGCGACGTCCCGGTGTACCGCACGCACGTTCCGGTGATGCACTGGATGATCCCGATCGAGCGGATGGGCGTCCCCTGGCCGATCGTGCGCTGCCCACCCGGGCTCGGCACTGGCCAGTGCACGATCGAACTGATGAAGGACCCGGCCGCCGCGCCGCCCGATGCGTCGATGCAACCGTGGACCGCGATCAGCGCCTCGCAGCGCGCACGTTGACACGAGATCGGGCGCGCCGTTACGTTGGCCAGGTGACCGAGCGCTTGGTTAGCGCGGTGACGGAGGGGACGGAATGAGCCGCGACGGCACGCCCGAGGAGGCCGAGGTGAACCGCCGATGACCACGCCGGACGCCGAGCAGGGCGCTGCCCAGCGTGAGGAGCAGCTCGTCAGCACGCTGTGCCCCGAGCCGCCACTGCGGCGCTACCTCGACGGCATCCTCCCCGGAGACGGGCCGTTCTCCGTCCGGCGCATCACCTCCGGGCTGTCGAACGAGCTGTTCGCGCTGGAGCGGGGCGGCGGCCGGTGGGTGCTGCGTCGCCCCCCTCGCGTCGCCCGGGTCAACGACATGGCGCGCGAGTACCGCATCGTGGCCGCGCTCGCCGACAGCGGAGTCCCGCACGCACGCGCGATCACGCTGTGCGAGGACCCCGACGTCATCGGCGCGCCGTTCTTCGTGATGGAGTGGTGCGACGGCATCCGCCTCTACGACGGCCTGCCGGCGGCCCTCGACAACCCCGCCGACCGGATGCGCATCGGCGAGGAGCTGATCGACGGCCTCGCCGCGCTGCACACGTTCGACTACCGAGCCGCGGGGCTCGGCGATCTCGGCAAGCCGGACGGCTTCACCGCGCGCCAAGTCCCGCGCTGGATGAAGCAGCTCGCGTCGTACCAGACGCGCGATCTGCCGGACCTCACGGCGGCCGCCGAGTGGCTCGAGGCCCACGTCCCGGAGACCCAGTTCCCGTCGATGATGCACGGGGACTACGGCCTGCACAACACGTTGTTCGCGGCCGCATCGCCGGCCCGCCTGCTCGCCGTCGTCGACTGGGAGACGGCGACGATCGGCGACCCGCTGGCCGACCTCGGTTACCTGCTCAGCCTGTGGCTGGAAGGCGACGAGCCGCAGCGCTGGACCGCGGTCGCCCTCGCCTACGACATCAGCGGGTTCGCCTCACGGCAGCACCTCGCCGAGCGGTACGCGGCGCGCACGGGCCTCGATCTGACCGACCTCGCGTGGTACCGCGCGGTCACACAGCTGAAGGTCGCCTGCATCCTCGAAGGCACGTACGCGCGCTACCGGCGCGGCGACGCCGACGACCCGACCCTCGGACGGCTGGAAGAGGTCGTGCTGAACCACGCCGCATACGCGCGAGCGATCACCAACGGCACGGCGTGAGGCCCGTGCACGAGACATCGGAGACGAGATGAGCTGGGACTTCAGCACGGACCCGGAGTTCGAGGAAAAGCTCGAATGGGCGCGCACGTTCATGCGCGAGAAGGTCTACCCGCTGGAGACCCTCGATCTCAGCGACGACGATTTCCTCCGCATCGCCAAGCCGTTGATCGACGAGGTGAAGTCACAGGGGCTCTACGCCGCGCACCTGCCACCGGAGCTCGGAGGCACCGGATGGGGGCAAGTGCGCCTGGCGTTGCTCAACGAAGTCGTCGGCAGCTCGATGACGATCGGCCCGGTGCTGTTCGGCAGCGCGCCGCCGGACTCGGGCAACGCCGAGCTGATCGCGGTCGCGGGCAACGAGGAGCAGAAGGAGCAGTGGATGCGCCCACTGCTGCGCGGCGAGATCCGCAGCGCGTTCTCGATGACCGAACCCGGCGCCGGCGCCGATCCGACGCTGATCTCGACGCGCGCGGTGCTGGACGGCGACGAATGGGTGATCAACGGGCACAAGTGGTTCACGTCGAACGCCTCGATCGCCGACGTCATCATCGTGATGTGCCGCACCAACGACGGCCCCGCCGTGCACGGGCGCTTCTCGATGATCGTCGTGCCTGCCGGCACTCCGGGCGTGCACATCCGCGACGTCCCGAGCATGCAGCACCCCTACGAGCGCCCGCCGGCGTATGCCGCGGAGGGCGAGGTGCGCTACGTCGACGTGCGGGTGCCGAAGGAGAACATGCTCGGCGGGGAGGGCGAGGGTTTCGCCCTCGCCCAGAAGCGTCTCGGCCCCGGCCGGATCCACCACTGCATGCGCTGGCTGGGCCAGAGCAAGCGGGCGTTCGACATGCTCTGCGAGCGGGCCGTCTCGCGCTTCGCTCACGGATCGTTGCTCGCCGACAAGCAGACGGTGCAGAACTGGATCGCCGACTCGTACGCGCAGATGGAGGCCGCCCGGCTGCTGACGATGCGCGCCGCGTGGAGGATCGACACCGCGGGTGTGTCCGCCGCGCGCACCGACATCGCGCTGATCAAGTTCTGGGGCGCGCAGGTGTTGCACGACGTCATCGACCGCGCCCTCCAGATCCACGGCGCGCTCGGCTACTCCTGCGACATGCCGCTCGAAGAGATGTACCGCATGGCGCGCTCGGCACGCATCTACGACGGACCCGACGAGGTGCACCGCGTCACGGTCGCTCGCCGGATCCTGCGCGGCTACCAGGCCGTCGACGTGCCGACCGAGCACGTGCCGACCCGGCGCGAGCACGCGCTCAAGCTCTACGGCGACCTCCTCGACCGCGACGGGTGACGCGCCGCGTCCGCGCTGCGCGTGCACGGTCAGCTGTATCGCAGGCTGACCGGCGTGTTCAGCTCGAACGGGCTGTGCAAGCCGAGCTCGTCGCCCATCTCGCGCAGCGCCGGCAGCACCTCTGCGCCCAGAAGCTCGATGCAACGCAGCGAATCCTCGTGGCTGATGCAGCCGTCGTTGCCCCACAGCATCAGGATGCTCGGCCGGCACGTCTCGAGGACGACGCGCAGCTCACGAACCACGTGGTCGGGCGAGCCGGCGACGATCTCGCGGTTGGCGAGCTGATCCTCGAACGGCGCTGCCTTCGATCCCGTGACGGGGGCGTTGGCCGCCCGCGCCGACTGGAGGCGCCGTGACGGCGACCCGTAGCCGGGAGGGTTCGTCCAGTACGGATGCCCGATGCCGGTGAACTCCCCCTGCATCCACATGAACTGCCGGGCGTTCTCGATCGCCTTGTCGCGCGTGTCCTGCACGTGCACGCGCAGGAGGTACCCGCGGTTCTCCGGTCCAGGCTCGTATCCCGCCTGCCGCGCGGCCTCGTCGTACATCGACCACAGCTCTCCCGTCAGGTACAACGGCGTGTTGAGGGCGATGTACGGGTAGCGATGCTGCGCCGCCCAGACGATGGTCTCGGTGCTGAACACACCCGGCACCCAGATCCGCGGATGGGGCTTCTGGAGCACCCGCGCCCAGGGGTTGAGCACGCGGTACTGGTAGTGCTCGCCTTCCCAGTGCAGCGGGCCGTCCTCGGTGAGGACCTTGACCAGGATGTCGTGCGCTTCGTCGAAGCGCTCGCGGTTGTAGGCCGGGTTGGCGTTGAGGCACAACGACTCGACGCCCGCGCCGCGGACGATGCCGGACACGAGGCGGCCCTGTGAGATCATGTCGATCATCGCGATCTCCTCGGCGAACATCAACGGGCTGTCGTAGGTCGGCAACGGGTTGCCGAGCTGCACGATCTTCACCCGCTTGGTGATCGCCGCCAGGATGCTGGACCACACCGTGATGCGCGGCTGCATGCAGAACGGCGCGTTGTGGTGCTCGTTGACCATGATCCCGTCGAAGCCGGCTTCCTCCGCGGCGAGGTACTCGGCCAACCGCTCCTGGTACAGGCGCGCGCCCTCGACCGGATCGAAGAACCGGTTGGAGAAGATCACAGAGGTGTATCCCGCGGCGCGTCCCTCGTCCGCCGGGTAGGCGTTCATCGGTTGTTCGGTGAAGTAACTGAGGAACACGTCAGCCCGCCTCCTCGCCGCACCCGGCGAACGATCGGATCAGCGCGCACAACTCGTTCGGGTGTTCGAGATCGACGGCGTGGCCACAGTTCTCGACCACGGCGAGCCGCGCGCAGGGCAACTGGTCGGCGTAGCGCTGACCGCACTCCAGCGGCACCACGCGGTCGCGGTCGCCCCACACCACGAGCGTCGGGGTCTCGACCTCGCACAGCATCGCTTCCATCTGGCGGTCGTACATGTAGGGCTTCCACGCCACCCGTGCCACCATCTCGCGATGGACGTCCCAGGCCACGAGCAGCTCGTCGGAGAGGTCGCCGCCGAACACGCGCTCGTAGACCGCGTCGTCGCCGAACGCGGCACGGACGTAGTTCGAGTGCGACGTCAGCATCTGGTCGAGGATGCGGCCCGCGCGCGGCAGCACGCCCGCCGCGCCGACCAGCACGAGCCGACCGATGCGGGCGGGCGACATGGTCGCCAACTCCGCGGCGACCCACCCTCCGAAGCCCGGGCCGATCACGAGCGCGCCCTCCAGGTTCGTGCGGTCGATCCAGCGACCGAGGATCATCGCCAGGTCGCGCGGGTGGCGCGCCCAGTCGGGGCGATCCGACCTGCCGAAGCCCGGCAGGTCGACCGTGTGCACGCGATGCGTCTCGGCCAGGAGCGCGTTCAGCTCACTGTTCGGGACGTGACCGAACGAATGGTGCAACACGACGGCCGGCGGTCCGGCCCCCGTCACTTCGCTGTGGAGCTCTCCCCCCGCGACTCGCACGAACTGCCCCTCTCCGCGCCGTCGGCTCGCCGGGCCCCCTCCGTCTGAGCAAGCGCACGCTCAACGGTATTAGGATCGGCGCGACCAGTCAACGACCGTGGTCCGGGACGTCGGGGGGAAGGCGCGGCCATGCGCATCGTGAACGTCAACCTGCATCCGATCTTCGGCGAGCGCCCCCCGTTCGAGTGCCCGTGACGGGCGGCCCCGGCGATCGCGATGGCGCCCGGCACTCCGGCGGCGAGACGTTCGGACGCGTCGTCGCGGTGGCCGTCGCGGTGCAGACGATCGTCACCCTGCCGATGCTGCTGCTCGGCACCCTGGCGGGCGACCTGACCGACGACCTCGGCTTCGGCTCCACCGGCCTCGGCGCCGCGCTCGCGCTGACCCACGGCAGCGGGGCGCTGGCGTCGGTCCCGCTCGGGCGGTTCTGCCATCGCGTCGGGGCCCACCGAGGAGCGCGGCTCGCCTGCGCCGGTTCCCTCGTCGCGATGGTGGGGCTCGCCGCGGCGGCACGCTCGTGGCTCTCGATGGCGCCGTTCCTGCTGGTGATGGGGGCCAGCGTGGCGCTGATGCAGCCGGCGACGGACATGAGGCTCGTGCAGTCGCTCCCGGCGTCGCGCGTGGGCTTCGCGTTCGGGGTCAAGCTCGCCCTCGGCGGTCCCGGCGCGGGTCTGGTCGCGGGCCTCGCCGTGCCGCTGCTGGCGTCGTCGCTCGGCTGGCGCGCCGTGTTCGCGCTCGGCGCCGCCACCGCCCTCGCCCTCAGCGCCACGATGCGGAGGCCGCCGGCTGCCCCCGTGGCGCCGCGCGCGCACGGCAGCACCGAGCGCCGCGACACCCCGCTCCGTCCGCTGGTCATCATCGCCGCAGGTGTCAGCTTGGCGACGACCGCCCAGACCTCGTTCCTCGGCTTCTTCGTCTCGACGTCCGCCGACGCCGGCCTCTCGTCATCGGCCGCCGGCGCCGTGTTCGCTCTCGGGTGCGGCGCCGCCGTGGCGAGCCGTCTCTACGCGGGGCGGGTCGCCGACCGCCGGCCGCACGTCGTCATCCCTGTCGTCGTCGCTCTGCTCGTCAGCAGCAGCGCCGGCTTCGGCCTCCTGGCGTGGGGGCGAGTCGGCGCGATCGTGGCCGCCGCGCCGTTGCTGTGCGTGACGATCTGGGGATGGCAAGGACTGCTGTTCTTCGCCGTCGTGCGGGCCAGCCCGAACGTGCCGGCGCGGGCGTCGGCGATGCTGGGCGCCGGAGCGTTCACCGGCGCCGTGGCCGGTCCGCCGCTGTTCGGCCTGCTCGCGCGGCACAGCCTCGTGGCCGCGTGGAGCACGTCGGCCGTGATGGCCCTGCTGGCGGCCACGGTCGTGCTGATCGGGATGCGGCTCATGCGGCGCGAGCGCGACCCCGGCCGCGCTCGCGTCGGCGTCAGTCCTTCTTGATCGTCCAGCGGAACACCCGCTCGGCGTTGCCGTGGGTGATCGCCTCGATCTCGTGCGCCGGAAGGTGCCCCAGCGAGTGCTCGACGCTCGACTGGCTCTTCGGCCATGGCGTCTCGGCGTGTGGGTAGTCGCACTCCCACATGATCTTGTCGATCCCGATCTTGTCCCGGTTCTCGATGCCGAACGGCTCGTCGACGAAGCACATCCAGAAGTTGCGACGGAACATCTCCGACGGGGGGATGTCGGCCGTGTCGACCCACAGCCGGTTGAGCTCCCAGATGCGATCGGCGCGCTCGATCGCGTTCGGCACCCAGCCGATGCCGCCCTCGGACATCACGAACTTCAGCTCAGGGAAGCGGCGCAGCGTCGGGCTCATCATGATGTCGATCATGGCGTTCAAGCACGACATGATCGGCGACGCCATGATCTCGGTGATGAAGTGTGCGTCGGGCGAGGGCCGGAAGACGCGCCCCGACGTGCCGATGTGGAGGCACAGCGGCAGGCCGGTCTCGGTCATCGCGTCCCACAGCGGATCCCACGCGTCCGAGTTGAACGACGGCAGACCCAACGGATACGGGTTCTCCGGGAACGACAGCGCGCGCGCCCCGCGCGCTGCGCAGCGGCGCACCTCCTCGGCGGCCAGCGCGGGATCCCACAGCTGCGAGATGATCAACGGGATGTAGATGTCCGGCGCGGCGCCGCACCACTCGTCGATCATGAAGTCGTTGTATGCGCGCACGCAGGCGTCGGCGAGCTCCTTGTCGCGGAACTCGACGAACAGCGTGCCGGAGAAGCGCGGCAGCGTCGGGAAGCAGAGGCTGCCGAGGATGCCGTCCATCGCGAGGTCGTTCAGCCGCGCCTTGGGGTCGTAGCAGCCGGGAAGCATGTCCGAATAGCGCACGGGCTCGTTGTGCCACTGCGAGGGGTCCTTGCCCGCGACCGCGTTCAACCCCATCGTGTCCGTGCGCCGATCCTCGTAGACCCAGTACTCGCGCCCGTCCTCCGACACCACACGGGGCCCGACGTCACGAAAACGCTCCGGCAGGCGGCTCGTCCACACGTCCGGCGGCTCGATGAGATGGTCGTCGACACTGATGAGCGAATACTTCATCCCCATCCCCTCCTTCTCGGATGGCGGCGCCGCATCCGAGGGCTCTGTCCAACAAATCTAAACAAGTGTTCGATTGGGAAATGAGTTTACGGGCAGGCCATGGTGCGGTCAAGCAGGTCTGTGACCTTCCCGGAGTGAGCGCGCGCTGCCACGTCTCTCCCGACCCGTCAAGCGCTTGTTTGCCCTAGCCGGCGGGCGGTATGGTCGACCCAGGGGTGCGGTGTCGACGCCGGCCCACATCACCGAACGAGGTCTCGCATGCCGGACGCCGTCATCGTCGCCGCCACCCGGTCACCCATCGGGCGCGCCAACAAGGGGTCGCTCGTCGAGATGCGCCCCGACGATCTGCTCGCCCAGATGATCACCGCCGTGCTGGCGTCCGTGCCGCAGCTCGATCCTGCGCTCGTGGAGGACGTCATCGTCGGCTGCGCCTCGCCCGCAGGCGAGAGCGGGTTCAACATCGGCCGGGTCGCCGCGGTGCTCTCCGGACTCCGCCACGTTCCCGGCACGACCGTCAACCGCTACTGCGCATCGTCGTTGCAGGCCACCCGCATGGCGGCGCACGCGATCCGTGCGGGTGAGGGCGACGTGTTCGTGGTCGGTGGCGTCGAGACGGTGAGCCGCTTCGGCAACGGCGCCTCGGATCGCTCGCCGAACACCACGAACCCGCTCTTCCAGGACGCCGCCGCACGCAGCGCCGCACGGGCGCAAGGCCCGGGCGAGACGTGGGCGCCGTTCGACGGACTGCCCGACGTCTACATCGGGATGGGGCAGACTGCCGAGAACGTCGCCGAGATCGAGCACGTCACACGCGCCGAGATGGACGAGTTCGCGCTCCGTTCACACCAGCGAGCGATCGACGCGCAGAAGAACGGCTTCTTCGAGCGCGAGATCACGCCGGTGACGTTGCCCGACGGCTCGCTCGTCGAGCGCGACGACGGCCCGCGCGCCGACACCACGCTCGACCGGCTCGGCTCGCTCCAGCCGGCGTTCCGCCCCGGCGGCACGGTCACCGCAGGCAACGCGTGCCCACTCAACGACGGCGCGGCAGCCGTCGTCGTGATGAGCGACGAGCGGGCCGCCCAGCTCGGCGTCACCCCGCGCGCCCGCATCGTGTCGACAGGCGTGTCGGGCCTCGATCCCGAGATCATGGGTCTCGGGCCGATCGAGGCCAGCCGCCAGGCACTCGCCCGAGCGAGCCTGACGATCGACGACATCGACCTCGTGGAGATCAACGAGGCGTTCGCCGCCCAGGTGCTGCCGAGCGCGCGGGCCCTCGACATCCCGCCGGAGAAGTTGAACGTCAACGGTGGCGCCATCGCACTCGGCCATCCCTTCGGCATGACGGGCGCACGCATCCTCACCACGTTGCTCAACGGCCTCGACGACCGCGGCGGGCGGTACGGATTGGAGACGATGTGCGTGGGCGGTGGGCAAGGGATGGCGATGATCGTGGAGAGGTTGTCATGAGCGGCATTTGCGAGGGACGGGTCATCATCGTCACGGGGGCCGGCCGGGGCATCGGGCGCGAGCACGCGCTCGAGTTCGCCCGGCAGGGAGCCCACGTCGTCGTCAACGACGTCGGCGCCGAGGTCGACGGCTCGTCGGGGTCGCCCAGCGCTGCGGCCGAAGTCGTCGAGGAGATCCGCCAGCTGGGAGGCGAGGCGATCGTCAACGGCGACGACGTGGCCGACTGGGACGGCGCGGCACGGCTGGTCCATACCGCGATCGAGCACTTCGGCCGGCTCGACACGCTGGTCGCCAACGCAGGCATCCTGCGCGACCGGATGCTCGTCAACATGAGCGAGGCGGAGTGGGACGCCGTCATGCGGGTCCACCTCAAGGGGCACTTCGCTCCCCTGCGTCACGCCGCGGCCTACTGGCGCGATCGGTCGAAGGCGGGCGAACGCAACGAGGCACGCGTCGTGCTCACCAGCTCGGGCGCCGGGCTCCAGGGCAGCGTCGGGCAGGGCAACTACTCCGCCGCCAAGGCCGGCATCGCGACGCTGGCTCGAGTCGCCGCCGTCGAGATGGCCCGCTACGGCATCACGGTCAACGCCATCGCTCCCGTCGCACGCACGCGCATGACGTCCGGGGTGTTCGCCTCGATGGAGGCCCCGGCCGAGGGCTTCGACGCGATGCACCCGGCGAACGTCGCCCCGCTGGTCGTGTGGTTGGGCAGCGCGGAGGCCGGCGACGTCACCGGCCAGGTGTTCGAGGTCGTCGGCGGCACGGTCACCGTCGCTCAGCCGTGGACGCAAGGGCCGACCGAGCAGCGCGAAGAGCGGTGGGATCCCGCAGCGCTGGGACCGGTCGTGCGCGCCCTGCTGGCCAAGAGCGTGCCGGTGCCCGTGTTCGGCGCGTCGTAGCGCGCTTACACGGCCGCGGCGTCCGCTGCCGTGGGTGGCGCCCAATCGTGGATCGCACGGCCGGGGATCGGCATCGACGAGAACGCGACGAGTTGTCCAGGGAATCCGTCGGTGACGAACAGCGTCCTGCGATCGGCGCCGCCGAAGCAGCAGTTCGTCGTCGACGCCGGGCCGGACTCGGGCGCGGGGATCGGCAGGAAGTCGACGACCGCGCCGGCGGGATCGATGATCCAGATGCCGTGGTCCTGCCGCCCGGCGACGTAGAAGTTGCCGTCCTCGTCGAGGCAGAAGCCGTCGGCGCCGTGCTCGCCGATCTGCTCGACGATCCACTCCTTCGTGCCGTCGAGGTGCACGCGCATGAGGCCGGCGTTCTTCTCGACGACGACGATCGAGCCGTCGCGCTCGAGCGCGATGCCGTTGCAGAACGCGAAGTTCTCGGCGATGACGCGCGTCGTGCCGTCGGTGGAGTAAGCGTGCACACGCCCGGTGGGATGGACCGGCGGCTGGCACGGCGGGTCGGTGAAGTAGATGGTCCCGTCCGCGCTCGTCACGAGGTCGTTCGGCGCGCCGAACACGGCGCGCGTCAGGTACGCGACCGTGCCGTCCGTGCGCACGTGCAGCAGCCCGGCGTCGACGGCGGCGAACGGCGGAAGGTCGTGCCAGATCCCCAGCTTCGTGTAGTCGTATCCGCCGCTCTGCGTCACGACGAAGCTGCCGTCGTTCGCCGGCGCGGCGGCGTTCGGGCTGCCACCCGTCACCGCGACGCACTCGGCGCGATTCTCCTGCGGGAACACGCGCCAGAGGCGACCATCGGCCAACGTCGTACAGACGACGGTCCCATCGGCACACCACACCGGCCCTTCGGGAAAGCGCAGACCGGTGAGGACGACTTCAGGCGTGAGTCCCATGCGAACCTTCCTGGCGACGATGCCGGCGGGCGCCCGCGGCGATGCCGACCAGCCTAGCGCTCGCTTGACAGGTCGCCGGCGGACTCCTACCGTGCGGGCCAAGCGGGTGCTTGGCGACCGCTGATCGGCGAAGGGGGCGCGTGAGCGACACGACGGCGAACGAGGGGTCGGTGCTCGATCCACCGCTGCGGGGGCGCCGCGCTGTCACCGCGCACATCGACGTGCGCATGCCCGCCCCGGGCGGCGTCCGCCTCGCCACGGACGTCTACCTGCCCGCCGGTCGCGTGCCCTGCCCCGCCGTGCTCCAGCGGACGCCCTACGGCCGCGGCGCCGGCGTGGTGACGACCGACATGATCGAGCACACCGCGAACGGCTACGCGCTCGTCAGCCAGGACGTGCGCGGCCGCGGCGATTCGACGGGCACGTTCACCCCGTTCTTCGACGAGGCGGCCGACGGCGCGGCGGCGGTGCGCTGGGTCGCCGAGCAGCCGTGGTGCACCGGCGAGGTCTTCATGGTGGGCCCGTCGTACGTCGGCGCGACGCAGTGGCTGGCCGCCGCGGAACGTCCCGCCGGCTTGCGCGCGTTCTCTCCGCAGATCAGCACCGCGAGCTACTACGACGGGTGGGCGTATCGAGGCGGAGCGTTCGAGTTCGGCTTCATGGCGCTGTGGGCGCTCGATTTCCTCGGCATCCCGGCTCTGGCCGCGGCGACGGCACGTGGTGAGACCGATCAGAAACAGCTGGCGCGAGCGATCGACGCCTCCAGCCGCATCGGGGACTTCTACACCGACCCGGCCCTGCGCGCGGAGGTGCTCGACGACGTCGCGCCGTACTTCGCGGACTGGGTCGCGCATCCGACCGACGACGATTTCTGGCGGCCGATCGAGGTCGCGGACCGCTTCGAGGACGTCGACGCGCCGGCCCTCGTGATCGGCGGCTGGTTCGACTGCTTCCTGCCCGGGACGCTGCGCAGCTTCACCGGCATGCGCGCACGGTCCGGCCCTGCTGGCGCGCACACGCAGCTGATCATCGGCCCTTGGGCGCACGGCCCTGCGGCAGGCGTCTTCGCCGAGCGGTCGTTCGGACCGATGGCGAGCAGCGCGGCAGCACGGGTCACGGCGCGCCAGTCGCGCTTCTTCGACAGCCACCGCCGCGGCGCCAGCCCGGTCGCCGCTGCGCCGGTGACGGTGTTCGTGATGGGAGCGAACGAATGGCGGGAGCTCGACGGATGGCCGCCGCCCGGCGCCGAGCGCGTCGACCTCCACCTGCACAGCGCGGGCGACGCGGCGACGGCGGGCGGCGCGTTGGACCCACTTGCACCCGAGGACCAACCGGCCGACGTATACGTGCACGACCCGCGCCATCCCGTGCCCACCGTCGGCGGGCAGACGTTCCTGCCAGGACTCACCGTCGCCGCCAACGCCGGGCCGCGTGATCAGCGACCGATCGAGTCGCGGCCCGATGTGCTGTCGTACACGACCGCCGCGCTGGACGGCGCGATCGAGATCATCGGACCGGTCGAGCTCGTCCTCTACGCGGCGTCGTCAGCGCTCGACACCGACTTCGTCGCCCGGCTGGTCGACGTCGAGCCGAGCGGGCGCGCCCTCGTGATCACCGAGGGTGTGCTGCGGGCCCGCTACCGGGATTCGTTGTCGGAGCCGACCCCGCTCGCGCCGGACCACGTCTACGAGATGCGCGTCGACATGGGCGCCACCGCGATCGTCTTTCCGGCAGGACACCGCATCCGCCTCGACGTGGCGAGCAGCAGCTTCCCGCGCTACGACGTGAACACCGGCGTGATCTCGCCCGCCGATGGCGACATCCCGGTCGCCGTCAATCGCATCTTCCACGATCGCAGCCGGCCGTCACGCCTCTCGTTGTGGGTGACGGGCGGCCGTCTCAGCCGGCGATCCGCCTGAACGCCTCGGCCCACGCGGGCAGCGCGGCGATCGTCTCGTCGATGCTGTCCTCGGTCTGCGGCAGACGGATCGTGAAGTCGGTGACGCCCGCCTCGATCGCAGCCGGCACGTTCCGCAACGCCTCGTCCGGGTCGAGAGGCGCGCCGTCGCCGCCGCGCATCGGCACGGCGTCGATCACACGCAAACCGCTCGGGTCGCCGCCGGCGGCCTGCACCGCGGCGCGCATCTTGGGGATCGCAGCGACCACGTCGGCCGCATCGGCGCCCCACGGGATCCAGCCCGACCCGAACCGCGCGAGCCGCGCCATCGACCGGCGGTTGACCGTGCCGCTGACCCAGATCGGCACGCCGCCGGGTTGGACGGGTTTGGGCATCTGGTGGATGCCCGCCGCCTGCGTGTCGCCGACGCTGTAGCTGGCGGACCGCTCACGCCACAACGCCTGGCAGATCGTCAGCGCCTCGTCGAGCTGGCGGCCGCGGTCGGCGAAGGCCAGCCCGGCGGCGTCGTACTCGGCCTTCTGCCACCCGACGCCGACGCCGAGGTCGACGCGGCCGCCGGACAGGACGTCCAGGGTCGCGATGGTCTTCGCCAGCACGACGGGGCGGCGGAGGGCGACGAGCAGGATGTTCGTGGCGAGGCGGATGCGGCGCGTGCGCGAGGCGACGAACGACAGCACCGTCAGCGGCTCCAGCCAGTCGCCGTCCGGGCCGGTCGGCTGCTTGCCGCCGGCCACGCCGCCCGTCGCTGGGTTGGCGTACGAGCTGAGATCATCACCCATGACGACGTGGTCGGATACCGAGAGGCGGTCGATCCCGGCGCGGTCGGCGGCCTCGGCGAGGGCGAGCTGCGCCGACCAGTCGGTGCGCGTCGACGCGGAGAACGTCGTCAGGTGGAAGCCGATGCGCGGTGTCGGCCGCGGCGCGCTGCTCATGGTTCGCGGAGTGTAGCGAGCGCTTGCCCGGCAGATTGATGGCCAGCGCGGCGGACGTCGAGCGTTCGCTGCGCGATGCGCCATTCGCCGTCGACCCGCCGCAGGACGTCGTGGTAGACGCCGACCGCCGTGACGACGAACGAGCTGCCCTCCTGCGAGACGATCTGGAGGTAGCTCCGGGCTGTCGCGCTGTCACCCTCCACGCGCGCCGACGGCGCGGCGACGAAGTGCTGCGGCGCGGGCCACGGCGGCGCGGCCCGGCCGGTGACGTGCCGGCGAAGGTCGTCGAGGCCGCGCCGCTGCACGAGCAGCTCGCCGCTGTCGACGTCGCGCACCTCGAACGTCGCGCCGGGAGCGAAGCAGGAGAGCCAGCCCTCCACGTCGAGCGCGTCGATCGTGTGCGCGTAGCGGCTCAGCAGATCGTGGATCGCGCTGACCTCGGCCGCCGGGTCGGCCGCCGCGCTCCCGTGGCCGCCGGTCACCGCCCGAAGCCCTCCTCGACGAGCTCGGGGTGGATGATGTGCGAGTCGGCGTACCACGGCTGGTGGACGCTGCTCGTGCCCCCGTCCATCGCGATCGTCTGTCCCGTGATGTAGCGGGCATGGTCCGACGCGAGGTAGACGATCATCGTCGCGACGTCGTCGGGCCGGCCGGGCTCGGGCACCAGACGATGGCGGCGGTACGCGTCCATCTTCGGGCCCGACACGTTGGCCTCGGCCGTCTCGGTGATCACCAGCCCGGTCGCGACGGTGTTGGCGCGGATGCCCTTTCGCCCGTGGCTCGTCGAGATCGAGCGAGCGAGGGACTGCAGCGCCGCCTTCGACGCCGCGTAAGCGACGTGGTTCACGTCGCCGTAGAAGCCGGACATCGACGACACGTTGACGATCGCGCCCTTGCCTGCGGTCTCCAGCATGTGGGGAATCGCGCGCTGGCAGGCGAGGAACGGCCCGCGGACGTTGACGGCGAACGTGCGGTCCCACGCTGACACGGGGGTCCGCACGGCGTCGACGTCACCGGCGATCATCTCCGGCTCGAACGCCGCGGCGTTGTTGCACAGCACATCGAGCCGGCCGAACGACGCGACCGCGCCGTCGATCACCGCTGCCATCGCGTCCCCGTCGGCGACGTCGACCACATGGGCGACGGCCTTCGCGCCGAGCGCCTCCGCCTCGTCCACCATCGCCTGCGCTCCGGCTTCGTTCAGATCGACGCCCACGATCGTGACCCCGGCTCGGGCGAACGCCAGCGCCGTGGCGCGGCCGATGCCCTGCGCGACGCCGGTGACCACGGCGACGCGCCCGTCGAGATCGAAGCCCTGCTGCTTGGTGAACACACGCCCCTCCTCTCGTCCCCGCGCGACCGGGGACCCTAGTGGGAGCGCGTCACTTGAGCAAGCGACCGGTTATCTCGTCTCGGATCCTTTGGCGACACCGATGGCCACGAGGTCGCGCGTCAGCTGATCGGTCGAGCGCGCGCCGATCAGCGCCATCGTGCGCCGGACGTCGGCGTCGAGAAGCCCGAGCACATGATCGACGCCACGCTCGCCGCCGGCGCCGAGCCCGTAGAGATAGGCACGTCCGATCATGCACGCCGTGGCCCCGAGCGCGAGGGCCTTGACGATGTCGCTCCCGCGGCGGATCCCGCCGTCGCAGAGGATGTCGAGGCGGCCGCCCACCGCGTCCGCGACCGGCGCGAGGAGGTCGACGATCGCGGGAGCGTCGTCGAGCTGCCGGCCGCCGTGGTTCGACAGAGCGATCGCGTCCACCCCGGCGTCGGCCGCGAGACGTGCATCCGCGACGGTCTGCACACCCTTGACGACGATCGGGCCCGACCACACGGACCGCATCCAGTCGACGTCCGCCCACGAGAGCGACGGGTCGAACTGCTCGTTCACGTACTGGGAGAGCGACACCGCGCTCGAGCCGTCGCCGACGCTGGCGCCGGTGACGTTGGCGAAGCGGATGGGCTCGGCGCGCACGAAGTCCCATGTCCAGCGCGGGTGAACCATCCCGTCGACGAGCGTTTCCAATCCGATCTTCGGCGGCAAGGTGAACCCACGGCGGACGTCACGCTCGCGCTTGCCCAACACCGCGGTGTCCACCGTGAGCACCAAGGTCGAGTACTTCGCGGCCGCGGCGCGCTCGATCATCTCCTTCACCAGGCCTCGATCGCGCCAGACGTACACCTGGAACCACTTGTCGCCATCGCTGGCCGCGGCGACCTCCTCGATCGAGCGCGTGCTCAGGGTGGACAGCGTGTACGGCAAGCCGGCGCGGGCGGCGGCCCGCGCCACGGCGAGCTCGCCGTCGGGGTGGGCGATGCGCGTGAAGCCGGTCGGCGCCAGCACCAACGGCAGCGGAAGGCGGCGACCGAGCAGGGTCGCGGAGGGATCGACGACGCCGACATCGCGCAGCACGCGCGGCGCGAACGTGATCCGACCGAACGCCGAGGAGTTCGCCTGCAGCGTCCTCTCGTCCTCCGCGGCGCCGTCGATGTAGTCGAACACGCCCCGCGGGAGCCGCCGCCGTGCGGCGCGACGCAGGTCGTGCACGGACGCCGCGCCGCGCAGCGTCCGCGCGACTGGATCCAGTTCGAAGCGTCTGAAGTGCAGCACCGAGCGCAGGGTGCGCACCATCTCGAATGGCCGGCTCGTCACTCTGGACATGCTCGCGCACCGACGAGGCGGGAGACGACCTCGGCCACACACGCCGGCTTCGGCTCACCGTCGATGTGGAACGTGTATCGCAGCGTGATCTGCGCCGACTCGCCCGACGGCGCGACGTCGATCAGCTCGGCGCCGAGACGCAGTCGTGAGCCGACGCGAACAGGGGTCGGGAACCTGACCTTGTTCGAGCCGTAGCTCACGGACGCCGCGAATCCGGTGATCCTGTACACCTGCCGAGCCAGCATCGGTCCGAGCGAGGTCGTCAGGTGACCGTGCGCCACCGGCGCGCCGAACGGCCCGCGCGCTGCCCGCTCGACGTCGACGTGGATCCACTGGTGATCCCCGGTGGCGTCGGCGAAGCTGTCGATGCGGTCCTGGGTGATCTCGATCCAATCGCTGAACCCGAGGTGCCGGCCGGCAGCCGACAGCAGGCCCTCGATCCCGTCGATGACGACCATCGTGATCCCTTCCGCCCACGCGAGATCATCCGCCGCGCCGCG
>CAZGUH010000036.1:0-39397 GCA_964529005.1 uncultured Ilumatobacteraceae bacterium
CCTAGTTGCCGCACGATGTCGCCCGATGGCGCTTCGACCTTGACGACGTCCGCCCCCATCTGCGCCAGCAGCAGGGTGCAATACGGTCCGAGGAACGTCGTCGTGAGGTCGAGGACCTTGACGCCAGCGAGCGGCCCCATCACCCGGCGCTCCCCTCTCGTTCTCCATCGATCGGTGACGCCACGTCGTCGCTCCTCACAGCGACGACTCGTCCAAGCCGGCCTTCTGGCGCGCGGCCCACAGCGGATCGGTGACGGGGTCACGCACCTGGAGCAACCACTTCGCGCCAGGGGTGTGCGCGTCCGGTTCGAACGCCGGGACGAAATGCGCGTATGCGTTCTCCATCACGACCTGCCGGTGGGCGATGCGCCAGACGTCGTCGCGCAACTCGAAGCGATCGACCCAACGCAGCGATGCCACGACGCGCAATGGCTCCTCGGTGTCCGGGGCGTCGAGGGTGAAGCGCTTTCGTGCCCCGCGCGCCGCGGGACTGTGGCGCTGATGGCCGATGCAGTACGACTCGGCGATCGCGATGGGGCCATTCCGTTCGATCAAGCAGTTGGCGATCACGTGCATCGACTGCTCCGTGTGCACGTGGTTCTCCATGACCCAGGCCACGAACCCGTCGGGGTCGCCACGGTAGGGCCCGTTCTCGACCAGAGCGTCGTCATGGAAGACCGAACGCATCAGCTTCGTGTGCTTGCGATCGACACCCCGGCAATAGTTCATGAGGACGTCGTAGATCTGCGCGCGGTGCCACAACTCGTCCAGCCGGTCATGGTCGTCGGTGCAATTCTTCATCGTCACTCCTCGCAATTCACGAAAATCGGACACGTGCGGGCGAGCTGTCCCCCTAGTACGCCGCGCGAAGGATGTCAATCAGTTCACGTGAGTCGTCGACGTCGCGCGGGTTCCCAACCCCGCTCTCGTCCGACATCGCGTGATCGGCGATGAGGGGAAAGTCCTCTTGCTTGACCCCGAGATCGCGAAGCCGGCCAGGAAGGGCGACGGATGCCACCATCGCTTCCACGCGGCGGGCGATGAGGTCCACGGTCTCGTCGACGCGGGCGTCCGGTGTTCGCTCCACTCCCAGAGCCTGTGCCAGGCGATCGACGACGTGCGGCGCCGCGGGCAGGTTGAAACGCAGGACGTGGGGCAAGAGCGCGCACGTGATCTCGGCGTGCGGCGCTCCGGACACGGCCCCGACCTGGTGGCGCAGAGTGCACCCGACGCCGGGCATCGCCCGGGCGCAGAACACGGAGAAGACGGCGAACCACGCCCCGAGGTAGCACTCGAGGATCGAGTCCTCGTCGGGGCGGAGCGAGTCGGGCAGGTGCGTGGAGAGCCGCTCGATCGCCGCCACGGCCAGGGCGTCAGAAACCGGATGTGACGATCGGGAGTACAGCTGTTCGATCGCATCGCTCATGATCTTGACGCCGGTCGACGCCCACAGCTGCGACGGCGTGTCGCGGGCCAGCACCGGATCGAGCACGACCAACCGTGGGGTCAGACGGTCGTTCGAATAGACGAGCTTGCGCCGCTGGCGCGGGTCGACGACCCCGACGACGTTCGTGTACTCGCTTCCCGACAGTGTGGTGGGAAGGGCGACGAGCGGGAGAAAGCGCCGCGTGTCCGCACCCGGCTGCTCGGCGCCGTCGAGGCCTCCGGCACGTGCCAGATTGACCGCCTTGCCCGTGTCGATGACGCTGCTGCCGCCGAGCGCCACCAGCGCGTCGACGTCATCCGATCCAAGCCTCTCGGCCGCTTCGAAGACGGACGGCAAGGGGGTGTGCTGCCGGCAACGATGGAACTCTGCCGCCAGCCGCGACCCCAGAGCGGCGCGGACATCCGACAACAGGGCGCTGCCCGACAGCGATCGCGTGGTGAGCAGCAGCACCCGCTCGACGCCAAGTTGATCGAGCTCGGCATCGAGTGTCCGCAGCGCGCCGGCTCCGTGCACGACGCACCACGGCTGGTGCCAGTTCTCGTAGCGCGTCACCATCCGCGGGTCTCCGCAACGGCCCGCTCGGGACCTGTCCCCAGCCGACGATGTTCGACAGCTCCGGCCATGTCAGATGACGATCGTCCCGGCATCGCTGAGCGCCTTGATCTCGTCATCGGCGAAGCCGCACCTCGACAACACCTCGAACGTGTCGGCGCCGACCCGGTTCGGGACAGCGACGACGTCGGAGACCTTGGTCGCGGAGTAGCGGATCGAGCTGCCGACGGTGAAGGCGTCGCCCGCTCCCGGCAAGTCGAACCGGACCAACGATTCGTTGACGCGCAACTGGTCGTGGTCGAACAGCTGGTCGAACTCCATGATCGGCCCGTACGGGATCACGCCTGACAGGAGCTCCGTCCACTCGGACTCGTTCCGCAGCTCCATGAACTCTTGCACGGCGGCGATGCACTCGGCCGCGTGCTTCGCGCGCTGGTCCGCGGTCGCGAACCTCTGGTCGTCGACGAGATGGGGGCGGCCCGCGGTCTCGCACAGACGCTTGAAGTGCGCGTCGCCGTACACCGTCAGCATCACGTAGCGGCCGTCCTTCGTCCGATACGCGTGCGTGGGCACCGCCGTCAGATGTCCGGTCCCCACGCGCTGGGGCACGACGCCCGACGTCTGGTACTCGGTCTCGCGGCTGACCAGCAGCGCCAAGGCGGCGTCCAGCAACGTCGTCTCCACCCGCTGGCCGCGCCCGAACCGGAAGCGCGCATACAGCGCTGTCACGATTCCCGACGCGAGGAGCCGGCCCGCCATCACGTCGCAGACCGCAGCGCCGATCTTGGCCGGACTGGATTCGGTGCCGGTGATCGCGATCAGGCCGCCGACGGCCTGCGCCACGGGGTCAAGGCCCAACCAGTCCCTCATCGGACCCTCGGTTCCGAACCCGGTGAGCGAGCCGTAGATGATCTGCGGGTTGTCGGCGCTGACGTCCTCGTACCCGAGCCCGTAGCTCTCCCAGAGACCGGCGCGGGAGTTCTCCACCATCACGTCGGCGTCGGCGAGGAGCCGGCGGATCAGCTCGCGGCCGGCCTCGGTCTTGTAGTCGATCGCGACGAACTTCTTGTTGCGGTTGACGGACACGAACAGGCTCCCCCAACCGTTGGCGAACTTCGTGCCCATCAGGCGCGAGGGGTCGCCGGAGGGGTGTTCGATCTTGATCACGTCCGCGCCGAGATCGGCGAGCGCCATCGTCGCGATGGGCCCGGCCCCGAACGCGGTGAGGTCGATGACGCGGACGTCTGCCAGCGGACGCTCGATCGACGCCCCCGAACCCTTGCTCATCACAGTCATGCTCCGAGACCTTCCTCGCTGCCAGCAGACCTCTGACCGCGCATCACGATGCCGGCTTCACCCGGAGCTCGGCAGCGGTCAGCACAGGCCGAAGGCGCGGGCGCGCTCGAGCCCTTCGCGGGCTGCCTTCACATTCGTCGTCGCGATCAACTCCCCCTCCAACACACCAGCCCCCAGCCCTCGAGACGCCATGTCGTCGACCTTTCGAAGGACGTCGTTCCAGTGCGCGATCTCGCTCGCGCTCGGCGAGAAGACGTCGTTGATGATCGCCACGTGACGCGGGTGGATCGCGATCATTCCGAGATAGCCGAGCTGGCGCGACTGCTCGCTGAACGTCCGAAGGCCGTCGAGGTCGTGGATGTCGGTCCAGAGCCCCGTGACCGGATTCCTCAGCCCCGCAGCACGGACGTCGAGCAGGGCCTTCGAGCGGATGTAGAGCGTCTCCATCCCCTCGGCGGTCCACCGGTAGCCGAGACCGTGCGCGACGTCTCCCTCCTTGGTCGTCGCGCCGCCCATGTACTCCGACCGCTTGGACGCCCGAGCGATCTCGTAGGTGTTCCGGATTCCCTGCGGCGTCTCCAGCAGCGGGACGAGGCAGATCGATTGCTGCGGCAGCATGGCGTCGGTTTCGTAGCGGGTCAGCATCTCGTCGGCTCGCGTCACGTCGCTCGCCTCCTGGACGAGCGGCAGGACCAACCCGAAGAGGCCCGGCCGCACCACGGCAGCCATGTCCTCCTCGATCTGTGCGCTGCGCGGATCGCCCGTGCGCACGAGAACGACGGCGCGCTCGGCGGACGGGTCACGTTCGTCGAGGAACTCGCCCACGCACTTCCGGGCGTGGGCAAGCTCGGGCGGGGGCACCGAGTCTTCGAGGTCCAAGACGATGGCATCTGCGCCGGAGGCCAACGCCTTGCCGAAACGATCGGGCCGGTTGCCCGGCACGAAGAGCAGACTACGAATCGGACGCATCGGCGATGCTTCTCCTCGAAATCGGTTCGCCAGAGCGGCGCGCGGCCATGGCGGCGACGTCCTCAGTTCTGGATGCCGACGCGCTGAAGGCCGAAGCCCGCAATCGCATTTCCCCGAAGGAATTTGTAGACGTCGTCGGGCGACAACTGCGCCGCCTCGATCAGCTGTGATGCGACGGCGGTCGACGTCGGATACGACGTGACGCTATGCGGGTAATCCGTTTCGAAACAGATCTGGCTCATGCCGATCGCGTCTCTGTTTCGCAGCGCGACGACGTCGTTGTAGACCGACGTGAAGATGCGATCGTGGAAATATTCCGAGGGCTTTTTCGGCAGCGAGGATCCGACCTCCATCCCCTCTCGCCGCTGGTAGAGCCAGTCCGCCTGCTCGAGAACGAACGCCATCCATCCGGCTTGGCTCTCCGCGAAGAAGAGCTTGAGTCGCGGAAAGCGGTCGAGCACTCCGGAGAAGATGAAATCAAGGAGCGATCCGGCGGACACGGAGAAATGTGTCGCCGAGCTGATGATTCCGGGCGCATCGGGAGACGTCGTCGGCAGCCGGGAGCTGGACCCGATGTGCATGCACAGCATGAGGTCGTTCTGCGCGCACGCGTCGAAGAACGGATCCCAGTAGCGCGAGTGGATCGATGGCAGTCCGAGGTGGTGTGGGTTCTCGGAGAACGCGACGGCGAGCGTGCCCTTGTCGGCGCAACGGCGCACTTCCTCCACGGCCGACTCGACATCCCACAGCGGGATCAGGGTGAGCGGGAGCAGGCGCCCGTGGCCGTCCCCGCTGGTCCAGTCGTCCAGGGTCCAGTCGTTGTAGGCCTGCACGCACGCCAGACCGAGGTCGCGATCCTTCTGCTCGAGGAACGTCTGGCCGCAGAAGCGCGAGAAGATGTTCGGGAAGCACAGCGATGCTTCGAGATGGTCGGCATCCATTGCGGCGAGCCGGTGGCTCTGGATCCACGCTCCCGGGTCGACCTCGTCGAACGTGGTCGGCGTATTGTCCTCGCCTTCGAAGCCCACCGCTGCCGCAAAGCTCATGAGCGGCGCTTGGTAGTCGTCGAAGACCCACCAGTCGGACCACAGCCCGTCCTCCGCTCCGCGCACATAGTTGAAGGCGCCCTGGCCGAACGTGATCTTGGCTCGATCACGTTCGATATGCGGGATGCGGTCACCGAATCGGGCGCTTGACAGGCGGGAGGTCCAAAGGTCCGGCGGCTCGAGAACATGATCGTCGACCGAGATGATCCTTGGGAGATCGGCCGAACTACCAAGCGGAGCGGGCATGCCGTCGATTGTGCTTCCGACAACCCTCGATTGTCAAGTCCTGTCGTTCCATGGGGGATGGCGCGATGGTCGCCCCGAATTTCGGTCTACGCTCGGGCGCACAACGCCAGAATCGCCGTCGATCGATTTCGCGGCAAGGGAGCAGCTGATGACGAACGCAGCGGCCGCGCCCCGAAGCGCGCCTCGTCCGTACCCGGTCGTCTCGGCCGACACGCACATGAGCGTTCCGGCCGGCTTCTGGGATGTGCTTCCCGAGCACCTTCGCCCGCTCGCTCCGCACTTCGAGGACCGCGACGGCGTGCCCTATCTCGTGGTGGACGGAGCCCCGCCCTTGCTGTCCTCGCTGTCGAAGGTCGACGTGGACGTCCTCAGGTCGGAGGTGGCGGACGAGTACCTGCTGGAACGCTGCCACCGACAAGACCCCACCCGCGGTCTGGACCACCAGGTGCGAAAGCGACAGCAGCTGCGCGACGGAGTCGACGCCGAGGTCCTCTATCCCAACGAGACGATGGCGATCTACGCGTCGTCGAACGTCGAGTTCCAGACCGTGATCGCCCGTGCGTACAACGACTTCCTGATCGGATGGACCGCGTCGTACCCGCACCGGTACGTGCCGGTCGGGATGCTCCCCCTCGTCGACGACGTCGGCTCCGCGGTGAGGGAGTTGGAACGGATCCGCGCGCTGGGCATGACGACCGTGCTCCTGCCGCCCGCAATGCCGTGGCTTCCGTACGATCGGCCCGAATACGAGCCGTTGTGGGCAGCGCTCGTCGACCTCGACGTCGTCCTCTCGTTCCATGTGTTCGCTGGCGCCACCTTCCTGGGCGCCGATTTCGCCGACGTTCGGCGGCTCGACCTCGAGCTGCTGAAGAAGGGACGGGCGCTCGTCGACCACGACGACTTCTCGGAAGGTCTCCAGCGGACCGTGATCGGGATGGCCTCGGGGATGTCGCCGATCGTGAACCTCACGAGCGCCGGGGTCCTCGAACGCCACCCACGGCTGCGATTCGTCGTGGCCGAGGGCGAGATCGGGTGGTTGGCGTGGGTGCTCCAGGCGATGGACCAGATGCAGCACCACCGCGGCCACTACATGTCACGCAAGCTCTCGTTGCGGGCGAGCGAGTACTTCAAGCGCCAAGGCTGGGCGACGTTCACGGACGACGTCGTCGGTTGCAGGAGCCTCGACATCATCGGCGTGGAGAACGTCATGTGGTCGAACGACTATCCACACGACGAAGGCACGTACCTCGAGTCAGCGATGCGCATCGAAGCCAACATGGGCGAGCTGTCCGATGAGGCACAGCGCCGATTGCTCTGGGCCAACGCCGCCGACCTCTACGCGCTCGACGCTGGCGCGTTGCTCGCCGAGCGAGCGGCGTTCGATCCGTAGCCGGCTGCCGGCCCCTGCCAGGTGGCGCTCAGGTGCCGGGAAGCGGCTCGATCAAGGTCTCCATGAGCGCCGTCGCGTTCTGCTCGACCTTGCGCGTCATCTCGATGAAGTGGCGAGCTTGCGCCTCGGTCAGTCCGTCACGGAGCCCGCCACGCAGATCCTCGTCAGCGTCGGCGATCCGGGAGCAGAGCGCAGCGCCGCGCGGTGTCAGCGTCAGCTGCCACGCGCGCCGATCGCTCGGGTGCTCGTCGCGTGTCAGGAGGCCTTCCGCCTCGAGCCGATCGACGATCAGCCCGACCGCCGCGCGGCTCAAACCCAGCCGTCGACCGACCTCGGTCTGGATAATCGGGCCGTAATCGTTCACGTATTCGATGAACATGGCTTCGGTCAGATTGAGACCCAAAGGTTTGAGGCGCGTGTCGTACAAGCGTCGAATGGCGCGGGCAGCGTTCAGGACGACTGACTCGAACAGCCGATGGTGATCGAGCTCGTAATCTTCCGTCGTCCGTTGACTTCGCTCTGCCGGTGGCACGGACGAACACTCTACCCCCGGTGACCTGCCGGGGCGCAGCTGGTGGCTCGGCGCCATAGATTGAGGCAGCACAGAACCGGAGGCGCGACATGGACTGGTCTGGATGGGCCGTGTTCGGCGTGATCGCCACGACGTTGCTGACGACCGTTCTCGTCGCTGTTCAACTTGCGGGACGAACGCGCCTCGATCTGCCCCTGATCCTCGGCACGATGTTCGCCGCCGATCCCGACCGGGCGCGCGTCGCAGGATTCGTCGTGCACTTGGCCTTCGGCCAAGCCTTCGCGCTGTTCTACGCGGCGGGGTTCGCGGCGCTGGATCGCAGCGGGTTGTGGCTCGGCGCATTGTTCGGGGCCGCGCACGCGCTCGTCGCCCTCGTGCTCTTCGTGCCGTTGATGCCGGGGATCCACCCACGCATGGCCAGCGAACGCGCCGGTCCCAACTCGACCGCCGTGTTGGAGCCGCCCGGGCTGCTGGCGCTGAACTACGGGGTGGCCACCCCGGCCGTCACATTGGTGGCACACGTCGTCTACGGCGCGGTGCTCGGAACCGCGCTCCAGCCGGGATGACCCCTCGGGCGGTCCCGATCGGCGACTACGGGCTCATCGGTGACACCCGCACCGCTGCGCTCGTCGCTCCTTCGGGCGCCATCGACTGGATGTGCCTGCCACGGTTCGACGGTCCTCCGATCTTCGCCCGGCTGCTCGGTGGAACGGAGGCCGGCCACTTCACGCTCGCCCCCACGGCCGGCCACCCGCCCTCGGAGCGACGCTACCGAGAGTCCACGACGACGCTGGAGACGACGTGGTCCCTGCCGGAGGGCGAGGTGACCGTCGCGGACTCGATGGTCGGCGAGATCACAGGTCGCCTCCTGCCGGGAACGCTGCTCGTCCGCCGGGTCACGGCACGCGGCGCGCCGATCCCCGTCACCGTTCATCTCGCGCCGCGCTTCGGCTACGAACGCGCTCTGCCGACACGCATACGCCGGCCCGCCGGCGCGCTCGTCATCGAACACCGCGACGTGGCCGTCGCCATCACCACGGATGCCGCGGTTTCGATGAGCGTCGACACCGACGTGTCCTTCGTCGTCGACCCATCCCGGCCGGTCACGGTGGCGGTGTCGGCGGCACACCGCGGACCCGCGGTCCTCGTTCCGCCGCACATCGCTGCGGCGGAGGCCGAGCGCGACGAAGCGGGCTGGCGACGCTGGGCCGACAGCATCGAGTGCAACTCCGCCCGTCGCGCCGACGTCGTGCGCAGCCTGCTGACGATGCAGCTGTTGACCTACTCGCCGTCCGGCGCGCCGGTGGCCGCGCCCACCACGTCGCTGCCCGAGAAGATCGGCGGTTCGCGCAACTGGGACTACCGCTACGCGTGGCCCCGAGACGCGTCGATCGGCATCGCCGCTTTCCTCGCGTTCGGCAAACATCGGGAGGCCGATTCGTTTCTGGCCTGGCTGCGCCACGCCAGCCGCACGTCGCGGCCCCGGCTGCCCGCGCTGCTCACGCTCGACGGACGCCCCGGTCCCTCCGAGGCGCAGATCGAACACTGGCCGGGGTATGCCGACAGCCGCCCCGTCCGCGTGGGAAACGGCGCCTCCGCCCAGCACCAGCTGGATGGCTACGGATGGGTCCTCGACGCCACATGGCTGCTGGCGGACGTCCGTGGCGGGCTCGACCCGGAGACCTGGCGGATGGCGCGAGCGTTCGCCGATCACGTCGCCGGCACGTGGAGCCAACCGGACTCCGGCATCTGGGAGCGTCGCGACGCGCCGCGCCATCACGTGCACTCCAAACTCATGGCGTGGCTCGGCCTGGACCGCGCGGCTCGCGTCGCCGAGCAACGTGGTGGCCGCGCGGCTCGGCGCGCCGCCGCATGGCGCGCGGCGCGCGATCACGTCGGCACGGACGTCCAATGCCACGGCTTCGACGTCGAACGTGGCGCCTACACGGCGGCCTACGGGAGCCGCGACCTCGACGCCGCCGTCCTGATCCTGCCGCTCGTCGGTGTCGAGCCCCCGGGGTCACCCCGCGTCACGAGCACCATCGAGGCGATCCCCCGTGAGCTGTCCGCCGGCGGCCCGTTGCTCTACCGCTATCTCGACGACGACGGGCTGCCCGGCGGAGAGGGGGCCTTCCTGCCGTGTTCTTTCTGGCTGGTGCAGGCGCTGGCCCGGATCGGCCGCGCCGACGAGGCGGCCGTCCTGCTCGACGAGCTCGTCGAACTCGGGGGACCGCTCGGCCTCTACCCCGAGGAGATCGATCCGACCACGCGCCGGCATCTCGGCAACTACCCGCAAGCTCTGACGCACGCGGCGATGCTGCAAGCCGCGTTGGCGGTGGACGACGCAACGGAGAGCCACCACGCCTGACCGCTCGGCACACGGCTCGATCTGGCGGATCTACGCTCGCGCGGAACGGCCCGCGCGTGGCCCGCGGGGCCGATCGGGTTCGCGCAGGGGCGGTCGATGATGACCGACGTGTCGACTCCGCAAGAGATCGCAACCTTCTGCCCGTTGTGCGTGTCGCGGTGTGGCGATCACCGCCCATCCGGATCGGCTGCGGTACCCGATGATGCGGACCAATCCGAAGGGTTCGACCGATCCCGGGTGGCAGCGCATCACCTGGGACGTCGCCCTCGACATCGTCGCCCACCGCCTCGCGGGCGTCGCCCGCGACCACGGTCCGGAGTCGGTCGTGTTCAGCTCGGCGTCACCGTCGACGTCCGCGATGGTCGACTGCGTCGACTGGATCCAGCGGTTGCAGCGTGCGTTCGGGAGTCCCAACTTCATGGTCTCGATGGAACTGTGCGGCTGGCGGCGATACCTCGCCTCGTCGTACACGTTCGGGGCGCCGGTGCCGGGCCAGTTCATGCCCGACCTGGAGCGGGCCGGCTGCATCCTGTTCTGGGGCTACAAACCGGCGGTATCGCGTGTGGCCCACGCCACCGCGACGCGAGCAGCGCTGCAACGTGGCGCACAGCTCATCGTGGTCGATCCCCGGCGCGCGGGCCTGGCCACGAAGGCAGACCCGTGGTTGCGAGTCCGTCCGGGAACGGACGCGGCCCTTGCACTGGCGATCGTCGACATGATGATCGAACGCGGCTGGTACGACGAGCCGTTCGTGCGCCGCTGGACGAACGGTCCCCTGCTCGTCCGCGACGACACGGGGCGCTTCGTGCGCGCCGGCGATCTGTCCGCAGGGCACTCGAACCACTTCGTCGCATGGGACCGGATCGCCGATGCCCCGGTCGTGATCGATCCCGCGGCCGGAGGCGCCGACGTCGAGGACCACGACCGGCTGGCGCTGACGGGAACGATGCAGCTTCCGGCGCCGGATGGGACGGTGTCGTGCCGACCGGCGTTCGACGTGCTCGCCGAGCGGTGCCGGATCGGCCCGACGGTTGCCGAGGACATCACCGGTGTGCCGGCCGCGGACATCGTCCGGGCCGCGCGGATCGTCTGGGAGCACCGTCCCGTCGCGTTCTACGCCTGGAGCGGTCTCGAACAGCACAGCAGCACGACCCAGATGGTCCGGGCGCTCGACGTGCTGTACGCGTTGACGGGCTGCTTGGACGCTCCCGGTGGCAACGGTCGTTCACCCCCGTGCCGACGAACCCCGTCACCGGCGCCGAGCTGCTCGATCCGTCGCAACGGGCGAAGGCGATCGGCGTCACGGAGCGGCCACTGGGCCCGGCCCGATTCGAGTTCGTCACCGGCGAAGACTTCTACACCGCGGTGCTCGAAGGGCGGCCGTACCGGCCCCGTGCTCTCGTGAGCTTCGGGTCGAACATGCTGATGGCCCACGGCGACAGCGCCCGCGGACGGGCGGCGCTGCAATCTCTGGACTTTCACGTCCACCTCGATCTCTTCATGAGCCCGACCGCCGAACAGGCCGACATCGAGCGCGTTTGATCGAGCAGTTGCGCGCCCAGCCGGCGGGCGTCCGCCTGCCGCTCGAAACCAGCCACCGCAAGAACGCCATGGCGGGAGGGCACGGCACCCCCACCGGTTTCGCCACGCCCACCGGGCGGATCGAGCTCTACGTCGAAGCCTTCCACGACATCGGCCAGCCCCCGGTGCCGGCGTTCAGCGAACCGGCGATCAGCCACCGATCACGCCCCGACCTGGCCGACCGGTTCCCGCTCGTGCTGACGTGCGCCAAGTCGTTGCACTTCTGCGAGAGCCAGCACCGCCATGTCGCCGCGCTGCGCCGCCAGGTTCCCGATCCCGAGGCTGAGGTGCACTCCGAGGCGGCCGCGGCGCGCGGCATCGCCGAGGGCGACTGGATCGAGATCAGGACGCCGAAGGGCAGCGTTTCGGGCGCGCGCCGCCTTCAACGACTCGCTGCCATCGAACGTCGTGAGCGGCCAGCACGGCTGGTTCGCACCGTGCGACGAACTCGGTCTTCCGGGCTCACCGCCGTTCGGGCCCGGCAGCGCGAACCTCAACCTGGTGCTCAGCCATGCTCCGAGCGACCGGGTGAGCGGGAGCTCGCCGCTCCGTGCCCAGATGTGCGAGATCGCCCCGATCGCCTGAGGTCGCGCCTGCGTCCATCAGGTGTGGCGCGCTCAGCTGGCGGCTGCTCCGGCGGTCGAGCGCCGTTGGACGTGCAGGCGCGCGTGCGCGACAGCGTCGGCGAGGTTGTCGAACACATGCCGCTGGTGTGCGAGCCGGTCGATCGTTCCCACCGCGCGCATCGTGCGGAGATGTTCGGGCCGCGCACCCTTGATGAGGACGGTGATGCCGCGGTGCTCGAGCTCGCCGACGATCTCCGCCAGCGCGTGCGCGCCGGTGGCGTCGAGAACCTGCACGTCGGGCAGCCGCAGGATGACGACGTCGACGTCGGTGACGGCGGTCAGCTCGGTCAGGAAGCGCTGAGCGGCGCCGAAGAACAGCGCCCCGTCGAGACGGTAGGTCAGGATGTGGCTGTTCAGGGGCGGCGCAGCCGGGTCGTCGACGTCGCCGTCGTCGGCTTCGGCGCGGACCGGTTCGACGGTCGCCGCGGCGGAGCGCGCGACATGGCGCAGCGCGAGGAACGCAGCCGCAGCCACGCCGACTTCGACCGCGAGGATCAGATCGAACGCGAGCGTCACAGCTGCGGTGACGACCAGCACCACAGCGTCGCTGCGAGTGGCTCCGAGCACAGCACGCACGTTGTGCGGTTCCACCATCCGCACCGCGGTGACCATCAGCACGCCGGCGAGCGCGGCGAGCGGGATCCTCGACACCACCGGGCCGCCGACGTACACGACGCCGACGAGCACGAGCGCGTGGACGGCCGCGGCGACGCGCGTGCGCGCCCCCGCACGCACGTTCACCGCCGTGCGGGCGATGGCGCCGGTGGCGGGCATGCCGCCGAACAGCGGCGAGGCGAGGTTGGCGAGCCCCTGCCCGAACAGCTCACGGTCCGGATCGTGACGCTGCCCGCGAGCCATCCCGTCGGCGACCTTCGCCGAGAGGAGGCTCTCGATCGCCGCGAGAGCAGCGACGGCGAACGCTGCGCCGAAGAGCTCGCTGATCGTCGAGATCGAAGCCGACGGCAGCCGTGGCGCGGGCAACGAGGACGGCAGCTCTCCGATGCGCGCCACGTCCGCGCTCGTCGCCTGCGCGAGGACGGTTGCGATCACGACGGCGATCAACGACGCCGGCAGCGCGCGGTGCAGCCGCGGCACGACCACCATCACCGCCGCGACCACGGCCGCGATGCCGAGTGCGGCGATCGCCCCGTCGCCGCCCAACGCGTCGCGCACCGCTTGGAACGCGACGGAGGCGGTGTTCTCGCCCTCGGGCTTCGCAACACCGAGGGCGGAGGGCGCCTGTTGCAGGAAGATGATGCACGCGATGCCGACCGTGAAGCCTTCGATGACGGGCCACGGGATGTACGCCAGGAACCGGCCGACGCGCGCGACAGCCGACACGACCACGAGCAGACCGGCCATGATTCCGACGAGGAAGACGGCGTCCGTGCCGTGACGGGCCACGACGGGCACGAGGACGACGGTCATCGCGCCCGTCGGTCCCGACACCTGCACCTGCGACCCGCCGAACAGCGCGGCGATCAACCCCGCGACGATGGCGGTGATGAGACCCGCCTGCGCGCCCAGCCCCGTCGTGATGCCGAACGCGAGCGCAAGCGGCAGGGCCACGACGCCGACGGTGATGCCAGCGATCAGGTCGGTGCGCCACGAGGACCGCAGGCCCGCATAGTCGGTCCGCCGCGGCATCAGCCGCACGATGTTGGCGACGGGTCTCAGCCGTTTCGACGGCGAGGCGACCGCCGCCGGCGCGGCGCTCATCGTCCGCTCACGGCAGTGCGCAGGTCGGCGAGGAGGTCGCGCGTCTCGCTGAGCGAGCTGAGCAGGAAGCGTTTGGCGACGAGGAGCAGGTCGGCCACCAGCGGGTCCTTCAGCGCGTAGATCACCGACGACCCCTCCTTGCGCGTGGTGACCAGACCAGCGCGTCGCAGCACCCCGAGCTGCTGTGACAGGTGGGACGACTCGATCCCCACGAGCGGCTGAAGATCGCCGACCGACCGCTCCCCTTCCGCCAAGACCTCGAGCGCCCGAATCCGCGCCGGATGGCCGAGCGCCTTGAACATGTCCGCCTTCACCTCGGACAGCGGCACGCTCGATCCCGACGCAGCTGCCTTGTCCTGACGTCTCTCGCCGCGCCGGGTCATCCGGTCGGTTCCCGCGGCGGCACCGGCGTCATCTGCGTTCTGTGCATGCCGATGACCTTACAACGTTGTCAGGTGACAATCCGATCCGATGACGAAGGCTGCGCGACGACCGGATCGCGTGCCGGAACGAAGCTCAGGTCAGGCTGCGCTGCACAGCTTCACGCAGCACTGTCCCGGCTCCGGCTCGAGCCGAGGCACGAGCTCGTCGTCGTTCAGACTGACGGCGCTGCGCATGCCTTCGAGGAGCCGGAGGTTCATCCCGCACACCAGCTCGGTGTGACCTCGAGCGAGCTCGTGGAACGGGCAGTTCGCCAACACCACGTCGCGGCCCACGATCTTGGGTTCGAAGCCGTGCTCGCGCAGCGCCTCCACGATCAGCTCACGCTGTCGTGCCCGGCCAGCACGCCGGGGCGCCGCGCCGACGGCTGCTTCGCCGACGCGGCGGCCGAACTCGAACGCTGCCCGCCCGAGCTCCGTCGACGCGGCGTCGCCGGTTTGCTGCGAGCGCTCGATCGCCTCCGCGAGCAGGCGCCCTGCGAGGTCGTAGGTCCGCGGCGGCAACGACACGGCGATCTGGCGCGTGGAGCGCCGATAGAGCTTCGCAGGACGCCCCGCGCCCGGCCCCGAGATGCCGCTCAGCCGCCGGAACTCGACCTCCAGCAAGCCTTCCTCGGTGAGCTTGTCGAGGTGGAACGCAGCGAGCGACCGCTGCACGCCGACCGCGGCAGCTGCCTGATCCCTGCTGACGGCGTCGTCATTGCGCGCCACGAACCCGTAGAGGGCTCGCCGGACGGGGTCCTTCAGGGATGCCACGCTGGCGAGCTGGCGTTCGAAGTCTGCGTTCATGCACGGAGCTTATGAACCGTGTGGAGCAGGGGACCTTGCCACTGGCGGCGGGCGCCGCGGCGTGCAGCCGCCGCCAGCGGCGATCTCATGCCGGCCGGGCGTCCATCGCGCTCGCCAGCCGCGCGAGCGTCAGGGCGCCGAGCAGCAGACCGAAATCACGCAGCGCGATGTCGTAGTAGTCAGCCTGGAGCAACAGGTTGACGATGATCCCGCCCAGCCAGGCGGCGACGAGGTAGCCACCGATGCGAGGCCGAAGGGCGACGACCAGGCCGGCGACGATCTCCACGACGCCGACGGCCAGCATGGCAGCGCGGGCGCTGCCCGGGAACAGGTCGTCGATCTCAGGGGCGAGGTACACCTTCCAGTCCACGAGCCAATCGAGGAACTTGTCCACGCCGAACGCGATCGGCGCGACGATGAAACCCACCCGCAACAGGGTGTAGGCCTGCACGATCGGGTCTCGCCAGGACTCCGAGCGCGACCGTGGCGCCGTGCCGGCGATGGAAGCGGTTGCTGACGTCATCGAACCCTCCTCTATAACGAGTCAGGTTCTGTTATAGACCTCCGTCGCAATTTCGTCAACGGCCGTTGCCTTTAGAGAGGCGCGCTCGCGGCAACCCAGGACTCCGCAGCTCAGGCGAGATGCACGACGACCGTCTTGGTGGCTGTGTAGGTGTCGAGGGCCTCGTACCCCTTTTCGCGGCCATACCCCGATCTTCTGAACCCCCCAAACGGAAGTTCGACCCCACCGCCAGCTCCGTAGGCATTCACATAGAGCTGCCCGGCATCCACATCGGCAGCGATGCGGTGAGCTCGAGCGAGATCCCGCGTCCACACTGCGCCGAGCAAGGCGTAATCGGTTCCGTTGGCGAGGGCGATCGCTTCGTCTTCGTCATCGAACGACGTCACGACCAATACCGGACCGAAGACCTCCTCTTGCGCGATGCGCGACGTGGGGGCTACACCGTCGATCACCGTGGGTGCGTAATACGCTCCGTCCACGATGCCGTCGGGTTCGGGGGCGAACCCGCCACACAGGATCTCGCCCTCCGCCGCGTCGACGTAGGAAGCGACCCGCGCCTGCTGGGCGCGAGAGATCAGCGGGCCGACGTCGCGATCAGCAGGCCCCGGACCGATCGTCGCCGCCGACATCAGCTGAACGACACGGCTGACCAACTCGTCGTGCACGTCCGCATGCACCAGGAGGCGCGATCCCGCGGAACACGTTTGGCCGGCATTCTGAAGGATTCCCTTCGCGATCGCGGAAGCGGCCCGCTCCAGGTTGGCGTCGGGGAACACCAACTGCGCCGACTTTCCGCCCAGCTCCAGCACGACGGGCGCGACGCGTGCCGCAGCCGCCGTGGCGACCAGGATTCCCACCTCGTTGGAACCGACGAAGCCGAGATGGTCGACGTCGGGGTGCGCTGCGAGCAGGGCGCCCGCCTCCGGACCGAGACCCGGCACGACGTTGAGAGCGCCATCCGGCAATCCCGCGCGCACGGCGAGCTCGGCGATCATCAGCGCTGACCGTGGGGTTTCGTCTGCAGGCTTTACGACACAGCAGTTGCCGGTCGCCAGAGCAGGCGCAACGCCGCGCGCGAGGAGTTGCATCGGGTAGTTCCAGGCGACGATGTGCCCCGTCACGCCGTACGGCTCACGGCGTGTGTAGACATGGAGGTCGGGACGCAGCGGGATGCTGACCCCGTAGTACGACTCGATCGCGCGCGCGTAGAACTCGAAGTACCGGGCGCACACGTCGGCATCGGCGCGCGCCTGCGAGATCGGCTTGCCCGTGTCCTCGCATTCGACCATCGCCAGAGCATCCCGGCTCGACGCGATCAGGTCCGCGAGCCGATGCAGCGCCGCGGACCTCGTCTGGGGGGTCTCGCGTCGCCATGACGGCAAAGCCGTGCGGGCAGCGGCCACAGCACGGCTCACTTCGTCATGGCCGCTCCTCGCAACGGGTCCGAGGAGCTGGCCGGTGGAGGGATCGACGTTGTCATAGGTGTCGCTGGTCTCGACGAAGACGCCGTCGATAAAGGCGCAGGCGAACGACATGAGAACTCCTCGCTGCCGGCGCACCGTGCGTCGGCGTGCGCGAGCCAACGGTAGGGCGCAGCGGCTCGAGGGCGACGCGACAGGTGACCGATGTGTCCGCAGGTCGATTCAACGCGTGTCCGTTGCAAGGAACCACGGGCGATGCCACCGTTCGGCGGCATGGGATTCCCTCGTGACCTGCCACCCGGCAGCAGCGATGCCGTGTCTCCGGCCGCGACCCTGCCGCTCCATGGCATCACCGTTGTGAGCGTGGAACACGCCGTCGCCGCTCCGTACGCCACACGGCAGCTCGCCGATCTCGGCGCGCGTGTGATCAAGATCGAGCGTCCCGGCGACGGAGACTTCGCCCGCTCGTACGACGAGACGGTGCTCGGCCAGTCGAGCTACTTCGTGTGGCTCAACCGCTCCAAGGAGTCCGTCGTCCTCGATCTCAAGGCGGAGGGGGCGAGCGACATCGTCGATCGCCTTCTCGACCGAGCAGACGTCTTCGTGCAGAACCTTGCGCCCGGCGCAGCCGCCCGGCTGGGCCTCGATGCGGCGGCGCTCCAGCAACGGTTTCCGCGGCTGATCGCTTGCGAGATCTCGGGTTACGGCGCAACCGGGCCCTGGAGCGGTCGTAAGGCGTACGACATGCTCGTGCAAAGCGAAGCCGGGCTCGTTTCGCTCACCGGCCCAGAGAGCGAACCGTCGCGCGTCGGCATCTCCATCGCCGACATCGCCGCGGGCATGTTCGCCTACAGCGGCATCCTCACAGCGCTGTTCCGGCGCGCCACCACCGGCGCAGCCTCAGCGGTGCGGGTGTCGTTGCTCGAGGCGCTCGCCGAGTGGATGGGAGCACCCGCGTACTACACCGCCTACGGCGGAACGGAACCGACGCGCGTCGGGGCGCGGCATTCGACCATCGCCCCCTACGGCGTCTATCGCACCGCCGAGGGCTCGACCGTCGTGCTCGCCGTGCAGTCGCAGGCGGAGTGGGCCGTGTTCTGCCGCTCGGTGCTGGACGATCCCGAACTGGCGGCTGATCCGCGCTTCCACTGCAACTCCGCTCGGGTCGCCAACCGCGACGCGTTGGACGGGGTGATCGCGAGCAGGTTCCGCGAGCTGCGACACGATGCGGCGGTCGAGCTCCTCGACCGATCGAGCATCGCCAACGCTCAGGTGCGCTCGATGAAGGAATTCCTCGAGCATCCGTCCCTACATGGTCGGGACAGATGGCATTCGCTCGACACTCCAGCCGGCGCCGTCACCGCGCTGCGTCCGCCCGTCGACATCGCCGGGGTGCCATGCCGCATGGATCCCGTGCCAGCGCTCGGTCAGCACACGGAGGCGATCCTGACCGAGCTCGGCGTCGATCTCGGTACCGTCGAGCAGCTGCGCGCCTCCGGCGCGATCTGACGTTCACGTCACCCGCCGTCGTCCGACGGGCCGCCCGGGTCAACGAGATTCGTCGGGACCCAGGAACACGAGGTCGGCGCCCTCGTCCGCGCCCAGAACCGTCTCGCGGTAGAGGCGCTTCCAACCACGTCCAGGCAGGACCGGCGGCACCCAGGACTGGCGGCGTCGTTCGAGCTCCTCGACGGGCACCAGAAGATCGATCCGGCCGGCCGCGGCGTCGAGCTGAATGAGATCGCCGTTGCGAACGAGGCTCAGGGGGCCGCCGATCGCTGCCTCGGGCGCACAATGCAGAACGACGGTCCCATACGACGTGCCGGACATCCTCGCGTCGCTCACTCTCACCATGTCCGTGACGCCTTGCCTCGCCAGCCGCTTGGGGATCGGCAGCGATCCCGCTTCGGGCATGTACGCCCCGACCGGCCCACAGTTGCGCAAGACCAGAACGTCGTCCGCCGACACGTCGAATTCGGGATCGTCGAGCATGCGAGCCGCTTCGTCCGCCGATTCGAAGACCACAGCGCGGCCCGTGTGTTGCAGGAGCTCTGGCGACGCGGCCGAAACCTTGAGGACGGCGCCGGCCGGAGCGAGCGATCCGCGCAGCAGCTTGAGCGAGCCCGCGGGTCCGAACGGTTTGGTGATCGAACCGACGACCTCGTTGGGATGGGACGCGATCGTGGTCGTTGTGAGCATCTCGCCGAGTGTGCGTCCATCGACCAAGCGGGCATCGAGGTCGAGCAGGTCACGAAGCTCCCACATCAAGCGCACCACTCCGCCGGCGGCGTGAAAGTGCTCCATGAAGTGGACACCGCTGGGCTTGCAGTTGACGAGCAACGGGACCCCTTCGAACGATCGCTCGATCATCGCTTGTGTCAGGCGGATTCCCGCGCGTCGGGCGATGGCGATCAGGTGCACGATCGCGTTGGTCGAGCCGCCGACCGCGGCCAGAATCACGAGCGCGTTGTGGAAGGAGCCGGGAGTGAGCTCGAGACGCGCCCCCGTCTGAGCCAGCCTGACGGCGAGACGACCGGTCGCGACACCGTTTCGGAGGCGGTCGGCGGAAGGCGCAGGCGCCGTCGCCCCGCCAGGCAGGCTGATCCCCAGCGCCTCGCTGACGCACGCCATCGTGGATGCCGTCCCCATCACCATGCACGTCCCCGATGTGGGACACAACCGCTGCTGCGCCTCAGCGAGCTGCTCTGAGGTGACGGCGTCAGCGCGGAACCTCGACCAGACCTTGCGGCAGTCCGTGCACGCGCCAATCCGCTCGCCCTCCCAATCGCCGGCGTACATCGGCCCTCCGATGCACATCGCCATCGGCCGCCCGGCAGACAGACCACCCATGATCTGGGCCGGCACCGTCTTGTCGCACCCACCGACGAGGACGACGGCGTCCATCGGTTGCGCGCGAATGAGCTCTTCGGTTTCGAGCGATGCGAGGTTGCGATAGAGCATCGACGTCGGCGACAGCAGAGGTTCACCGAGCGGCGTGACGGGAAACGCCATGGCGATCCCTCCGGCCTGCGTCACCCCACGACGGATCGCATCGACGAGCTGCGGCATGTCGCGATGACAGGTCACGTAGTCGGAGATGGTGTGTGCGATACCGACGACTGGGCGCGCGAGATCCTCGCCATCATGGCCCTCCGACGCGAGATACGCGTTGCGCAGAAAGGCGGAGAACCCGGGATCGGCGTAGGACGTCAGCCCTTGCTCGAAGCCGGTCGTGCGGTTGGTGTTCATGGATGGCGTCTCCTGGATGAGATCCACTCAGATCGGCGGGGGCGCGGCCGGATGGGGGATCCGGTCGCCGGACAGGGCAGCTGTGACGTTGGCGAGGCACATCTGCGTCATTCCGAGCCGTGCGGACGTCACTGCGCTGCCGACGTGGGGGCTGAGGACGCATCCGCCAGAACGGCGAAGCTCCTCGGGAACCTGAGGTTCGCCACGGAAGACGTCCAGGCCAGCACGGAGGCGTCCTGCTGCGACGGCGCCGACGAGCGCAGGCTCATCGATGACATCGCCTCGCGATGTGTTGATCAGCATCGCGCCGGGCTTCATCATCGCCAGCTCCTCGGCTCCGATGAGACCGCGGGTCTCGTCGGTCAACGGACAATGGATGCTGACAACATCGACGCTCTGCAAGAGGTCATGGAGTGGCTGATACACGAGGCCTAGATCGGCCTCGGCCGAGCTCGATCGGCGGCGCGAGAAGTAGTGCACTCGCATGCCGAAGCATTGGGCGAGCCGTGCGACACGGGTGCCGATGCGACCGAGGCCGACCACGCCCAGCGTCAGGTCACAGAGCCCGGTCACAGCTGGCAGCACGTCGATGTTCGGCGACCAACCACCCGTGCGCACGAGCGCGTCGTGCTCGACGACCGATCGAGCAAGGCTGAGCATGAGCGCGAGCGTCAGCTCGGCGGTCGCCTCCTCGACGACGCCCGGCGTCACGCCCACCTGAACACCTCGTTCGCTGCACGCGGTCAGGTCGATGTTGTCGACGCCCACGCCGAACTTCGCCACGACTCGAAGGTTCGGGTACGAGCGGAGCACCGCTTCGCCGATCTGCGCTCCGACGACAATGAGCCCTCCGACGTCGGGCCGTATCGCATCACCAAAGCCGTGCTCAGCGCGCTCGATGTACGGGTGCTCCAGCGGATCGAGGCCCGGCAGGTTCTCTTCCGTGAGCACCACCCAGCCGGTGCGCGCGGCCGCGCTGGCGCCGCAGGCGTCCGGGCGCTGGTCCTGCGCGGTCATCCTGCGACCCCTGCGCCGCCGTCGATACTGACCGTGGCACCGGTCATCACCATGCCCAGTCGGGTCGCCATCGCCACCGCCTCTGCGACCTCGTCGGCGCGCGCCATCCTCTGCGCGGGGACCCGCGATGTCACGTACCGCTCGAGCGACTGGCGGTCACTGGACAGAAACCTGGTGTCCGTTACTCCCGGGCTCACGACGCTCACAGCGATCGAACGCGCCGCCACCTCGAGCGCCAGTCCGCGCAGGAAGTGCTCGAAGGCGGCCTTTGACGCTCCGTAGAGCGCTCGCGCCGGCAGGCTCCTTCGGGCGGAGAGCGATCCGATCCCCACGATGGACCCAGATCGGGCCCACCGCGCCCGCAGCAGCAGCTCGGTCGCGAACGCGGCCGGTCCCACGACGTTGACGTCCAACACCCGGCGCCATGCGGCGGAGGTGCATTCCGCCAGCCCGCCACGATGAGGCACGCCCGATGCAAGAACAACGGTCCGCAGCGGCAGGTCCATCGCGACTACGGCGTCCACCGCCGCAGCGCGTTCCGACGAGTTCGTGATGTCGCCCTCGAACCACCGCACGCCGTCGACGTCATCAGGCCGCCCGCACGAAGGCAGGTCGACCGCCAACGCGGCTTCATGCTCAGCACGAAGCCGCCGCAGGCATGCGCTGCCGATCCCACCGGCGGCACCGACGACCAGCAGCAGGTCAGTCAATGCCATACCTCACTTGTTCGGCGCGCGTGCCTTCGAGCAATGCCTCGAGGACCGCCGGACCCGCACGGTCTGCAAGACCTCGAATCTCGCGCGCGGCGAAGGAGAACGGATCACCATTGCGGGCCTGTCCCGCATCGGAGACCAAGAACGTGTCCGGGCAGGACGCCACGAGTTTGGTGACAAGTGCTGCCGCGTCGTCGCCCCGGCCACGCAGAAGCGAGAGCGACAAGCAGTCGACCTCGACGGCGGCGCCCAACTCGCCGAGGCGGATCGCGCCATCGACGCCGACGCCGACGTCGGGGTTGAGCGCGTGAGTGACGACCGCACGGAAGCCGAGCGATCGCGCCGCGGTCACCAGATCAACGCTCGCGGAGAGATCCAGGTGGCCAGTGCCGATCGTCAGGTCGGTGCGACCGCTCAGGAGCTCGAGCACCTCCCGGTGTCTGGCCGGCAGAGCGAAGGGTCCAGGGCGGCCAAGCTCGTCGCGGGTCGGCCACCACACGCATCGCGCTCCGAGATCCAACGCGCGATCGATCTCCGTGAGAGCCATCCAGGGGTTCACGACGACCGCGCCGAACACCGAGCAGTCGACCTGGCGGCGTTCGGCGTAGGCGCGAGCGATGATGGCGCGACTGGCCGTTTGCTCATGATGGCTCTTGAGCACGAAGCCGCGGACGCCATGGGCTGCCGCGGCGTCCACCAGGTCCAGGTCAGTCCCCCAACGTGCAGAGCTGCTCGGCGCGGCATGGATGTGGGCATCAAAGGTCAACACGGGGTCAATCCATCAGGAGGCCGCCGTTGACGTCGACGATCTCGCCTGTGACGTAGCGGGCGGCCGGCGAGAGGAGGAAGCACACGACGTCGGCCACGTCGGCCGCGGTGCCCAACCGGCGCAGCGGCACCTTGTCTGCCGCGTCGCGCATCGTGGGCATCTCATCGAGGAACGGTGTGTCGTGGATGCCGGGAGCAACCGCGTTGACGCGGATGCCTTCTGGTCCGTAGACGCTCGCCAACGTCTTCGTCAGGCACATCACCGCGGCCTTCGATGCAGAATAGTGAGCGCCGACGACCAACCCGCCGGTCTTGCCGGCCTGGGAGCCGAAGTTCACGATCGACCGGTCACCGGTCTGGCGACGAAGGTGTGGGATCGCGATGCGGCACATGCGCACGGTGCCCATGACATTGACGTCCATCACCCGCTGCCAGCTCTCGTCCGTGGCGTCCTCGAACGACTCCACGTAGCCGATGCCTGCGGCGTTGACGAGGGCGCGCATCGGGCCGCGCTCGGCCAGCGCGGCTGTCATCGCTGCCTCCAGCCCGACGGCATCGGTGAGGTCCGCGACCACGTCGACCTCATCGCCGTCGCTCCGGTCGACGCCGAGCGGGCAGTCGCCACTCCTACGTAGCGCCTCGCACACGGCCCGGCCGATTCCCGATGCGGCGCCCGTCACGACGACGGCGGCAGATCGGTCAGCGGGTGAATGGGCCCGATGTTCAGCGGACATGGATTTTCAGCCTCCTTCGAGGTCGGGCAAGCCGAAGATGTCGATGGTGCGCTCGCCCGATCGAACGCGCCGGATCTGCTCTGCTTCGTCGGCGAGCCGGCGGCGCCCTCGGGCGATGACGTCCGCTGCCGCGGACCGCTCGATGATCACCACGCCGTCGTCGTCGCCGACGACGAGGTCGCCCCGCTCGACGCGTGTTCCGTCGAGCTCGATCGGCTCGCCGACCGATCCATCCGCGGCGTGCTTGTGTGTCCCGCGCACGCAGATCGATCGGGAGAACACCGGAAAGCACAGCTCACGCAGGCGGGCCACGTCTCTGACTCCACCGTCGATCACCAAGCCCGCGATCCCGCGCGCCTGTGCCGCCTCGGTCATGATCTCCCCCCAGTAGCCGTGCTCTCGCTCGCCGGTGGAGAGCGCCACGATCACCTCACCGGGCTGAGCCGCATAGATGGCGTGATGCAGCGCCAGGTTGCCCCCAACGGCCAGCTTTACCGGGTACACGGGACCCCAGACCTTCATGCCAGGGCCGACCGGCCGCAACGCCGCGGCCGCCACACCGCGGCGGCCCGCGGCCTCGTGCAGCGTAGCGGCCGACAGTTCCTCGTCCCGCGCTGGAAGCCCGTTCCCGGCGGGCGCGGATCGCTCCCCCACCTAGCTCTCTCCCCTCGTGGCGATGCACTCGATCTCGAAGCGAAGCGCAGGCAACGCGAGGGCAGTCACGAGGGTCGTTCGCGCCGGCCACGGTGGCGCGAAGAACGATGCGTAGAGCTCGTTCATGACTGGGAAGTCGGCCTGGCTGGTGAGGTACACGGTGGTACGCAGCACCGAGCCGAGTGACGCCCCTTGTGCGATGAGCTCGGCTTCGAGCGATCGGAACGCGAGGCGCACCTGATCATCGAATGCATCAGGGATCTCACCCGTATCGGGGTCGCGACCGACGGTTCCCGACACGAAGACGAGATCACCGGCCGATCGCGATGCGCTGAGCGGGTAGAGGACACGTTCCCGAGCGTGATGATGCGACATCTGTCCTGTTGCCTTTCCACTTGTCAGGCGGCCGGGCTGAGGGGCCATTCTTCAAAGACACGCAGCCGACGACCATCTACATCTGTTGAACGTCCGAGGTGGATCCGACCTACCTTCGGCGGTGTGCGGCGGCCGCTTCACGGGAGGCGCCGCGCACGGCGTCGAGCACCGACGTGTAACCGGACGGGTCCACGTGAGCGTCGATCAGGGTCGGCCCGTTGTGTGTCATCGCCTGCTTCATCGCGGATTCGAAGGACGCTGCGGTCGTCGCTCGCCAGCTGGGCACTCCGAGGCCGGTCGCGACAGCAGCGAAGTTGACCGACCCGTAACGCACAGCTGCGTCACCGCCCTGGTCGGTTCCTTGCTTGATCGCGATCAGGCTCAGCAGCGAATCGTTGAACACGACCACCGTGATCTTGGAGCCAAGGCGCGCGGCGGTCTCCAGTTCGGCGAGCACCATGCCCAGTCCGCCGTCGCCCGTGAAGCAGATCACTCGCTGCGAGGGGTGCACGACCGACGCGGCGATCGCCGCGGGCAGCGCGAACCCCATCGTCGCCAACCCGCTCGAGATCAACAACCGTCCCGGTCGATCGACCTGCCACAGCGTCATGGCGAGAAGCATGTGCGCTCCGGCGTCGACGGTCGCGTTCGCATCGTCGGGGGCAAGCTCGCGCGCACGGCTGATCACATCCTGCGGCGCCAAGGATCGGTCGTCGTCTGGGCGCGCCTCATGCAGGAGTCGTCTGCTTGCCTCCCCGATTTCCAGACCACAGCCGGCCGTCCAGTCCGTGCCGCCTGGCAGGTCGTCAGCGAGGCGGAGGAGGAGCGACGGTAGGTCACCGACGAGTTCGACGGTCTCGGCCGCGCTGAAGTAGGAGCTGTCGTCGATCGCCCACGGCGAGAGCAGGATCATCGGCGCCTCGTAAGGCCACGGAGCAGGGATCAGCTCGACAGGATCCAACCCCACGCCGATCACGAGGTCGGCCTGGCGCAAGACTCCCGACTCGATCGTGGCTCCAGTCGCCACACCGGCCGCCCCGGAATGACGATCTCCCACGACCCCACGCGCCTTGTAGGTCGTCAGGAACGGCGCGGCCGTCGCATCCACCACACGCTCGACGGCTCGGCCTACGGCGTGCCCCTGATCAGCGGCGTTGGCAGTTGCGCCGACACCGATCACGATCACTGGCCGCCGCGCGACCCGCGCCAGGCGGGATGCCTCGCGCCACGCCTCGTCTGGCACCGGCGGTTGGCGGGCGGCCAGCGGATGCGGTGAGCTCTGCGCACTCGGGTCGAGGTCGATGTGCACCGGTCCCGGCCGGCCGGCGCGTGCAGCTTCGATGCAGCGTCCAGGGAGGGCGAGATCGTCGGGTCCGAAGGTCACCGCGGCCTTGCAGATCGCGCCCATCATCGACAGCTGGTCGATGCGCTGGTGGGACACCCGGTCTCGCTGGGCATGTTCGACGCAGTCGGCGATGACGAGGAGCGCCTGGCGGTCCAGCGCTGCCTGTGCGGCGCCGTTCGCCGCGGCAGCGATGCCGGGTCCTCTGGTGACGATGCACGCTCCCGGCGCCCCCGTCAGCTCTGCCGTGACGGCAGCCATCATCGCGGCGGATGCTTCGGTGTGCGTCAGGACAAACCGCCCCCCGTGACGCACGACGCTGCCCACGACGTCGAGGTTGGAGCCTCCACCCGGGACACCGAAGACCGTTTCGGAGCCCGCGGCGGCGAGGGCGTGGGCCAGCGCGTCGGCCATCTCGCGCCGGGAGGCCAGCGCCGTCACGGGGACCCCGCTGCTGTGCTGCTCGCCGACTGAGCGGCCGTGCGACCTGCGCGGGAACGCACGAGTTCCTCGACGGGACGGTAGTCGATGTCGTACCCGAAGTGCCGGGGCCCTCCGAGTTCCACGCCTTCAGGCGATCGCCACTTGGCGTCGATCGGAACGCCGACCACGACGACTCGGAACCCATAGCGCAAACGCTCGGTCGTGATCGCCTGGCCCGTCTCCGCGTCGATCACTGTGATGATGTCGGGGACGGTGGCGATGACCTCGCCGTTCGACAGCTCCGCGACCAGGTTTTCGTTCCGGAACCGAATCGTCAAGCGCCCGCCGGTGGCGACGCCGAACGGCTCGATGACCACCTCGCCGAAGGTCGATCCATTGACGTTGCGATGGACGACGTCGGCGATCTTGCCGCGATACAGCTCGACGCCACCGCTCACTCGCAACAGTTCGGGAATCGGATCCTTCTTGTCGCGCGCTGCCTCCCGCAACGCGACGCCAATCGTCTGCGCCCTACTGACGCTTCCGAGAATGGCGGCCGCGCGCAACTGGGCGCCCGTCACCGGAGCGGTGCATTGGGCGGCGACCGAGCCGTATTCGACGGTGGCGACCCTGCAGAGACGCTCAGTCCAGTGGTTCGTGGACCCGTTGATCAGAACGCAGTTGCCATGTTCGTCGGCGACCGTCGTCGGAGCGACCGGCAGGTCGTGCAATGTGAGCGTGACGAGATCCAAGGTCGGATAGGCGCGACCCATCCAGTCAGCGTCCACGACGGGTATTCCCAGCCGGCAGCTGAGCAGAATCGGCGCAAGCGCGTTGACGCCGCCGCATTCGATCGCGACGAAGGCGTCGACAGGACGCCCGAGCGCCGAGATCATGCCGCGGTATGCCGTCTCCAGTTCCCGCCCCGCAGTCAGCTTTTCGATGAATGGCAACGGCGCACCGCAGAGCGCAGGGCTGACGACCAGAGCGTCATCCGACAGCTCGCCGGGGTCGAGCAGCGTCGGAGCGCTGCCCGTGTCGAACTCGTTCAGCGTGGCCAGCGTTCCCAGATACGGATCACCCCCACCGCCGGATGCCAGCACGGCGGAGCCGCGCGCGATGTCTTCGATGTCGAGCCGGGACAGCTCCCTCATGGCCGGGCCACCTCCGCCTGCGAGAGAGGCGTCAGAGATCCGACCGCCCTCACGCGCAATCGGACCATCTGACGAGTGGGCATGTACGCGAGGGGGATCTCCTCGACCTCTTGGACAACCACGGACGAGCGGTCGGCGCCCGCTGCCACCGTCTTGTCGACCGCGCGTCGGATCACCGCGTCGATCACGCTTCGGCGATCCGTGCCGTCCAACGTCACCACCTGATCGACCTCACCGCTCACCTGGCCCAGCGCCGCCCCGATGGCGTTGGCGACGCCGGCGTGGCGAGGCCGGATGGTCGACGTCGCACCGCCGAGATCTCCACCGACCAAGATGCTGCCCCCGCCTGCCACGATCACCGGTACGTCCTCGGACCGCAACTTGACCCGGTCGATGCCTTCCTCGATCATGCGCGACATCGTCTCGACCGCCCGTTGAACGAACGCGTCGTCCAAGTGGGAGACGAGACCCGGATCGCCGACCACCGCGTGACCGGCAGCAACCGCGATGTCGGTCGCAGTGCAGACGTCCCCGCCGAAGACGAGCGCCTTCGTGGTCAACGCATAGCCCACCGACCTGGGGCCGATCGTGACCTCGCCGTCGTCGGACCGCGTCACGATGCTTCCTCCGCCGAGGCCGATCGAGATCACATCGGGCATCCGGAAGTTCGTGCGCACGCCGGCGATCTCCAGCTCGGCCGAGGCCTCGCGAGGAAAGCCGCCGATGATCGCCCCGATGTCGGTTGTCGTGCCGCCGATGTCGACGACGATGGTGTCGCTCTCGCCGGTGAGGTACGCCGCCCCGCGCATGCTGTTGGTCGGCCCCGACGCGAAGGTCAGAATCGGGTACTTCATGGCCCAGGCAGAATCCATCACGGTGCCGTCGTTCTGACTGATGTGAAGCGGGGCGTCGATACCGGCGGCCGCAATCGCCCGCTCGAAGGACGCCATCACGTCACGCGCGACTGGGCGGAGGGCCCCGTTCAGCACCGCAGCGTTTTCCCGCTCCAGGAGGCCGAGCCTGCCGATCTCAGCGGAACAGCTGATCTCGAGCTCGGGCTCAGCCGTCAGCAAGATCTCGCGCACCCTGGCTTCGACCTCGTCCGACAGAGGGGAGAACACAGCGGCCACGGCGGCCGTTCGGATGCCACACGCTGCGATCGCTCGAGCGGCATCCTCCACCGCCGTTTCGTCGAGCGGCTGGATGAGGCCGCCGTCCACGTTGGACCCGCCGCCGACGATGAACGTTGGGCCCGCAACGATGTCGCGCAGATCGGCAGGCCACCCGACCATGGGCGGTAGCCCGAAGGTCGCCGGCGCGGCGACGCGCACGACTGCTGTGGGACTCAGCCGCCGACGCTCGACCACTGCGTTGACGAAGTGCGTGGTCCCGATCATCACCGCTTGCACCTGAGTCGGAGCAATGGCTGCCTCGGTCAGCACCTTCCGCATCACGTCGACGACTCCGCTGCTGATGTCCGCAGTCGTGGCGGTCTTGTGCGCAGCGAGCAACGTATCGCCGTCCATGATGACCGCGTCTGTGTTCGTGCCGCCGACGTCGATCCCGATTCGTATCACTGGATGAAAGCGACCTTTCTGATGGGGGCGAACATCGCCGCGGTGACGGTAGGACCGCACGATCCGAACGGAGTCCGACAGCTGCCGAAAGTTCGAGGCTTCGCACGCGACGGTCGAACAGTCGGTGGGATGCAGAGGACGTCAGCGCGCATGGCCCGAGGTGTCGGCGAGAAGGACCGACTGGCTCCCCGATCCGACGATCTCGGCGTAACGCCGGTGGACGTGCGCCGTGATCGTTCCGTACACCTCCGGTAGCTGCCGGCCGTCGATGGCTCCGACGGCCCGAACCCCTGCAGCGGTGCCGGTGAGGAAGACCTCGTCGGCGACGTAGAGATCGCCCCACGTCAGCTCACCCTCCCGGCAGCTGTAGCCGTCAGCGCGCAGAATCGAAATCACCGTGTCGCGAGTGATGCCTGGCAGCGCGGCGCGCGTCGTCGGTGTCACGACGTTGCCGTCGCGCACGGCGAAGAGGTTCGCAGCCGTGGCCTCGGCGACGAGACCTTCGGCGTCGAGCATCACTGCGTCGTCGGCGCCGGCCGCGATCGCCTGCTGCTTCGCGAGGATCCCGTCGAGGTAGTTGAGCGACTTGATGTGAGCGCTCATCGAACGAGGGGCCTTGCGGCAGACCGACGAGACGACGAGCCGCAACGGCTCGAGGCGGTCGTCCATCGGCGTGATCCCCGACATCATGATGACGACGGTCGGCGCGGTCGCACCACGTGGGTCGAGGCGAGCGTGCAGAGCGGAGCCGCGGGTCACGACGACGCGCACGTGGGCATCCGCCATCGCGTTGGCGTCGGCGAGCTCGGCGATCGACGGCACGATCGACGCAAGATCGACCGAGCCATCCATCGCGAGGGCCCGCAACGACCGACCCATGCGGTCGAGGTGCGCCTCGGAGCGGAACAGACGACCGCCGCTGACACGCAGACCTTCGAAGCACCCGTCTCCGTAGAGCAAGCCACGATCGAACACAGAGACCGCGGCCCGATCGCGCTCAGTGACGATGCCGTTGACGACGACGAAGGGTGGCGCGAGATCCGTCGATCCGATCGCAGGGGTCATGTCGACGGCGCCTCTCCAACGTCGCGCAGAAGGCCATGGCGAAGCCGCTCCAACTCGGTGAGCACCCCAGCGCGCAGCACGGCGACGTCGGTGACGGCAGACACCATCCGGAACCCCATGCCGGCCAGCTCCAACGCCTCCTCGGCGCTCGTCGCGTGGGCTGCGGCAACGATCCCGGCGCCGCAGCACGCGTCGCGGATCGCACTCAACTCGGGGGTGAGAGCCCTCACGGACGTCGCCAACTCTCCACGAACGCTCAACGCAATGTCGGCCGGTCCGGCATACACCCCGTCGACACCAGGGGTCCTGGCGATCGCATCGACGTTCGCCAATCCCCTCGCCGTCTCGACCATCACGAAGCACGTCACTCCCTGGTTCGCGCAGGTCAGGTCCCGACCGAAGCGCGGCGAGGTTCGGACAGGGCCGTAGCTACGGCGACCTCGCGGCGGGTAACGACATTCTTCGGCGGCGCGCGCCGCCTCGGCGGCTGATTCCACCAAGGGAACGACGATTCCGTCCGCGCCCGCATCGAGCGCACGGCCGATCCACGACGCTTCCGCACTGGGGACGCGCACCAGCGTGCGCAACGGCAGATGACGGCAGGTGCCCAGCACTTCGACCATCCGGTCGTATCCGATGAGTCCGTGCTGGCAGTCGACGACGACGTAGTCGAGGCCGGTGGCCAAGATCTCCGCCGCGAGCGCCGACCCCGACATCGTCCATCCGCCGAACACCGGCGACGTCAAGTCCCAACGCTCGGCGAGTCCGCCGCCCGTCACCGCTGCTCGACCGCCGTGCGCTCGACCGGCTCCGACGGCTCGCGACACGGCTGCGCGCCATTCGGACCGCGTTGGGTCGACCCGTACACATACCCGTCCTCGCGGGCGAACGACACCTCGATCGCGTCGTTGATCTGCGGCACAGCACCGCCCCGCGGCGCGACGACTTCGAACTCGACCGAACCGAATGCGACGTACACGGCTGTGGTCGCGCCCATGTAGGCGATGTCGGACACCACTCCGCCGTCGAGCCACAGCGCACCGGTCGGATGGAGGCTGCCCGGTGGTCGAATTCGCAGCGACTCGCCGCGCACGAACAGCGTGGCGTTCGCATCGCCGGATGCCGCTGCCTTGATCCATCCGACGTCCCCGCGCAGCGGGCCGGCATCGCTGAGCACGTCCTCTCGCTCGAGCGTGAGCTCGAGGCGGTTGCGGATGCCGAAGAACTCTGCGACATAGCGGCTGCTCGGGTTCTCGTACACCTCGTGTGGCCGGCCGATCTGCTCGATCTCACCGTCGCGCATCACGACGACCCGCGTGGCGAGGTGCATCGCTTCGGCTTGGTCGTGCGTCACATAGATCGCTGTGAAACCCACCCGCCGATGCAACTCACGCAGCTCGCGCCGAAGGTCGATCCGCAACTGGGCGTCGAGGTTGCTCAACGGCTCGTCGAGCAGCAGCAGCACCGGGTCGGGAGCCAGCGCACGAGCGAGGGCGACGCGCTGTTGCTGCCCTCCGCTCAACTGAGCTGGCAGCCGGTTTGCCAGCTTCGCGCACTTCACGATCTCGAGCACCTTGTCGACGCGCCCGTTGCGGCGGGCGTCCTTCATGCGTTGTGCACGGAGCGGGTACTCGACGTTCTCTGCCACCGTCATGTGTGGCCACAAGCCGTAGCTCTGGAACACCATCGCGATCGCTCGCTTGCTGGGTCGCACGTCGATGCCCGTCGACCTGTCGAACACCGTGGAGCCGCCGATCTCGACGCGGCCACAGTCAGGTGTCTCGAGGCCAGCGACGCAGCGCAACAACGTCGACTTTCCGCATCCACTCGGTCCGAGCAGGACGAGGAACTCCCCCGCCTCGACATCGAGATCGATCTGGCTGAGTCCGCGCACATGCGACCCACCGACCGTGAACGACTTCGCAACGCCGCGAAGGCTGACACTGCTCATCGACCCACCGCCTCCAACGCCTTGCGGCCGCCGAGCGACATCGCCAGCGCGACCCCCACGGCGGTGACCGCGATCATCAGCAACGAGAGCGCAGCGACACCCGGCAAGCTGCCCTGCACCCAGTAGTAGTAGACGACTGACCCCATCACGTGCTTGCGCGCGGCTCGCACCATCATGGAGGTGCTGAACTCGTGGAACAGCAGTACGACCATCACGGCCGCACCGGCAGCGACACCTCGGCGAATCAACGGCAGCACCACTTTGAACGCCGTCCGGAAGGGGCCGGCGCCACACATCATCGACGCCTCGGTGTACGTCGCTCCGATCATCAGCAAGCTGCTCTGCTGGGTCCGAGTGGCGAATGGCAGCATGATCGTGACGTACGAGATGACGATGACGGTGGTCGTGCCATAGAGCTGGATGGGATCTCCGGTGTACGCGGACAGCACGGCGAAGCCCATGATTACCGCCGGCATGGCCATCGGCGCGAGGACCAACACATCGACCGCTGTGCGAACGATCCGCGGCGCAGAGGACCGCGGCAGGGTGCACATCGCACAGAGGAAGCCCAGCGGCAGGGTGATCGCGACCGCCAACAGCGACGCCGTCAGGCTGTTGCGCAGGGCCCCGGTCACCAGGTCATCCTTCAGAATCTGCCGGAACGGATCGAGGGTCATCCCGTCGAGGCTCAGCTCGCCAGACCAGTAGCCGCTCGTCGCCACCCGCGCCAGCGCGAGAACGGGCAGGAGTACCGTCACGGCGCCGTAGATCACGATCGGCACCGCTGCCCACGGCGTCGTGGAGAGCGGGGCGCGGGTGCCCTTCCCCGTGTGGATCACGTACTTGTCGGGGTTGCCGACGATCATCTTCTGCGCCAGGACGACGACGATGCCGGTCGCGATCAGCGGCAATCCGAGGGCTGCCGCCTTGGCGAAGTTGATCGGGAAGCTCTCCTTCACGCGGAACATCTCGGTAGCCAGAGTGTCGTAGCCGATGCCGCGACCGAGCATCAACGGCGCTGTGAACTGCCCGAGCGCGAGCAGCAAAACCACGCCGGAACCCGCGGCGATGGCCGGCTTGGCGAGCGGAAGGATGACGGTGCGCACGATCCTCGCCTGGCCGGCTCCCGACACCTGCGCCGCGGCGATGATCTCACCGTTGATGTCGCGCACGCTGCTGTACACGAAGACGTAGATGAACGCGGCAAAGAGGAAGCTCGGGATCAGCGTGATCCACAGAGGTGTGTAGACGTCGATTGGCCCGGAGGCCAGATGGTCCCACCACGGCAGGCGGCGCAGAACCTGGTTGACATAGCCGACTGTCGGGCTCAGCAGGAACGTGTAGCCAGACACGTACGCGACTGTGGGCAACATGAGCGGCAGCAGGGGCACGATCGTGAGGAACCCACGGAGCCGGGCAGGCAGCCGCGTCGCCGCGAGCGCCAGCCCCACGCCGATCGCCCCGGCAATCAACGTCGTCGACACGCCGAGCACCACGGTGTTGCGGATCGTGACCCAGAACCTCGGGATGTCGGTGAGCCGGCGCACCTCCTGCGCGTTGCCCGAGAACGCTTCCAGAGCGAGGCCTCCGATCGGGCGGACGATCAAGAGCGCCAGCGCGAGCGTGAACGTGGCCCACGCGACCTGTCGACGTGCCCGAACGGTGAGCACTCGTCGCAGCCGCCCTGAACGATGTCCGGCGCTCACCATTGCCAGCGATGGCTTCGTCTGCGGTACGTGTCGCGTCGATGTCAAGGCGTCGGCCCACGCTTTCGTGATAGGTGCGGGTGGGATGGGAACGGAAATCGGGTAGCGGAAGCGCTGCTTCCACTACCCGATTCAATCGATCAGAGGAACAGCGAGTTCCAACGCTCGCGATACTCGTTCCGTTCGGCGTCCGTGAGCGGCTCGCTGCGGTCGACGATCACGACATCGGGGCTATCCACGGCAGAGGGAGCGCCTTCGATCTCGTAGACGGGCGAAGCCGCCGAGTACCCCTGCGCCTCGATGAGGGTTTCCTGTCCCTCTTCCGACATCATCCAGTCCATCAACACCGCAGCGGCGTTCGGATGCGTCGACCAGCCAGTGATCGCGGCCAGGTACGCATACGGGCTGATGAATCCGCCGCGTTCTGGCACCTCATAGGACACGGGGGCGCCGTTGGCGATCACGGTGTCGTACGCTCCGCCCGCAGCGACGTACCCCACCCAGATCTCTCCTGACGCCACCGCGTTGGCAATCGGCGCTGCACCGGGGTAGATCCGTGGCTCCATTGCAGCGAGGTCTTCGAGGAACGTGGGCCCATAGATCTCCTCCTGCGCCTTGTAGTAGTCGTATACGACGTCGGCCACGAGGTCCATCAAACCGATCTTGCCGACATACTCGGGCCGTCCGAACAGCTGCGTGATGTCAGTCACCGGATCGGCAACATGTTCCGTGTTCCGGCCGGTCACCGCCGCGGGGAAGAACGGGTAGAACATGTCACCCAGGAGGAACTCCGAACCCTCCCACGCCGCACGGTTCGGTCCGACGGGAAGCTGTTGGACACTTCCATCTTCGTAGTAGAAGTCGAGCACGGCGTTCATCGCCACGTCGGCGCCACTCGCGCCGGCGTCGCGCTCTTCACGAAGCCGGGTCGCCAGGTCCGATGATCCTTCGCGAGTGATCACGAGGTCGATGTCCGGATACGTCTCCTCGAACCGGCTGGCGACCATTTCCTCGTCGAGTGGCATCGAAAGGTAGAGGTTGACCTCCCCCTCGGCATTTGCCTCCTCGACGATCGCGTCCCACTCGTCGGCATCGGGCGCCGCCGAGCCTGGGGCCGCGGTGGCGTCAGGAGCGGACGCTGCCGGCCCGCCGGAAGCCGGCGGCGCCTGGCTCGCTGCCACTTGGGTGGTTGTGGAACCGTCGTCGTCGGAGCCGCATGCCGCGACGAGCAAGAGCCCGGCCACGGAAACGGCGATTCCCGGACGTAGCACCTTCATGGGATTGATCCTTTCGTAATCATGGCAGGTGGTGAAGAGCGCGACGCGCGAGCGGCGCCGTCTCCGTGCTGGGCTCAGTCCTTGGGAAGCGCTCGCTGGAAGAACCGCAGGAAGTTCCCGCCGAATACGTCCGCCAGCTCGGGTCTCGTGACGCCGCGCCGCTCGAGGGTGCGAGCCAGCTCCGGATATTGACCCGGACCAGTCAGCTCGACGATCGGAATATCGGCATCATCGAACCCATACCCCGATCCCGGTGGCCGGCGCACCAGCCCCTCGCAATGCAACAACTGATGCATGAAGTCGCCGCCGAGGCCAACGTGTTCCGGACCGACGACCTCGCACGCGTGCAGAATATGGTCGGCGACCAGTTCGATGCTCCGGGAACCGGAGCCCAAATATGGCGCGACCGCGAAGATGCCCACAACACCGCCGGCATCCGCCAAAATGCGCAATTGCACGTCGCTCAGGTTGCGCGGATCATCGCACAATGCGCGACAACCGGCGTGGCTCACGATCACCCGCCCACCGACGATCGACATCGCGTCCGAGAAGGTCTTCGCCGAGGCATGGGCGAGGTCCAAGGTCATCCCGATGCGATCCACTGCGGAGACGAGTCGGCGTCCGAGCTCGCTCAGTCCGCCGTCGCTCCGTTCCGCGTTGCCGTCGGCGTACGCGTTCCGGCGGGCGTGCACAGGTCCGAGGACGCGCAGTCCCAAGCGCCAGTAGATCTCGAGCAAGCGGGGATCGTTCCCCAGCAGCTCTGCGCCCTCCGCGGCGAGAATCAGCCCGAGCCGGCCCTCCTCCCAGACGCGGTCGAGGTCAGCGCTCGTGGTCACCATCTCGACGTCGGGGTGCTGTTCGACCGCCCGATCGAGCGCGATCACCTGCTCGAGCGCAGATCTGATCGCTCGCTCCCCCACATTGTCCCACCACAGATACATCGGGCAGAGCTGAACGCCGACACCGCCATCTCTCAGCTGGTCGAGCCACAGCCGACCGAAAGGATCGTCTTCCGCCTGGCGGTGAACCAGTTCGAGCAGCAAGTCGGTGTGCGCGTCGACAACGCGCAGTGGCTCTGAGCTTTCGGTGTTCGAACGAGATCGCTCCAACTCATCTGGATTGTTCATCACCTGATCAGGACTCTCTGACATCGTCCGCACCGACCTTGACTCGGTCACCGCTTGGGCGTTGTGTCGGACGGCCGCATTCCGTCGAGCATAAGAACAGGTCGAGAACCCGTCATCTGACAAACGTTGAAGCGTCCGAGGACATCATGGATCATCCGTCGAAGGAGGGCTGCACGTGGCGGCACGCCATTGTCCGTCGAGGCGCGTCAGGAGGTGGCGCGACGCTCCTCATCGGGCACACCGCCGGCGGCCCAAGACGCCTGCTTGGCGGCGGAGCCCGCAAACCGGCGCAACTTGACCTCGAGGTGAGCGCGCAGGCGCACGTCTCCATCCTTGAGCGAAACCCCAAGCAGGGACTCGATGCGCCGGAGGCGGTAGTAGAGGCTCGTTCGATGGATGAACAGCGTCTGGCAGGTGGCCGCCACATCGCCGGCGCAATCCAAGAACGTCTCCAGTGTTTCCGACAGAACTGCGTCGTGTTCGTCGAGCACATCCAGCAGCGTGGGCACCTCCGACAGGTCCACCTGCTGTGTAATCGCCGCCAGCTGCCGATAGACGCCGGCGTCGTCCCAGAACGCCACGCCGCCAAACCGTTCGACCGCCTTCGCGATGCGACAGCACTGCTGCGCCTCGCGGAGGGCTCTATGCCCATCGATCGCGCTCACGACCGAGCTCACGCCGATGTGCAGCGTCGGCGGGTTCACCACGGACGGCGCAGACGTCATGACGGCGTCGACGATCTCCCGCAGGTCGTCATGAAGCCGGTGGGCAAGCACGAAGACGACCTGTCCCGCCGTCTCCGCGTACAACAGCCGGCGCGGCACCATGCCTGCGATGCCGTCCAACCAGTCCGTCACGTGCAGCACGCGCGACGGCGCCAGCTCGTCGTGATGCGTTCCGACGACGAAGACCTGAAGCCTCTTCTCCAGGTCGAAACCGCAGCTGCGGTCGATGCGGTCGATCGTGGACATCCGAACGTCGTCCGAGGCCGAGACCAGCGCGAGAACGAGCCGCGCACTCTCGGCCTGGCGCTCGCGCTCGGCCTGCTCGCGACTTACCAGAAGCTCGACGACCGCGTCGACGGTCGCTGTGGCGAGCTTCATCTCCTCGTCGGAGAGGTCCTCATCTCGATCGATGATCCACATGAATCCCAGCAGCCGCCGACCTGATCTCAGCGGGCAGCACAAGCGTGGCAAGGAACGAAGCTCCTCGTTGCCGGGCACCCGCACGGGTTGATGGGCCGTGCGGATCCCGAGCGACATCACCCATCGGTGCATGACCGGAGGCGTCGACCGCCTGAGGATCGTGTTCAGTCGCATCTCATCGCCCACTGTCGTACCGGTGTTGTACGCCAGCACATTGCCGTCGGGGTCGACGACCGTGACCGTCCGATTGAGGCGCTCAGACAATCCGTCGATGCGAGCGCTGAGCGCGTCATCTTGGATCATGGCGCAATATTACGGCGCGGCCGGTCGAACGGCTTGTAGGCCGGACACGCTGGCCGACCGCGATCGATCATCGACGCACGCATCCGGGCGCAGCTCGGCCAGAGCTGAGGCTCGCGCGGCGACCTCGGTGTCGACCACACGCGCACGTGAGCCGCGCCGCCGGGGGACCGCGTACCCTGAGACGGTGACCACCGGAAAGGCAGGATCATGAGCGACGACCAGACGATCAACGTCCGCTACCTCGTCGACGACGTCGCCGCGGCGATCGACTTCTACACCACCCACTTCGGTTTCACGGTCCTGAACGCGGCGCTGCCGGCGTTCGCCGACGTCCAGCGGGGGAACCTCAGGCTCCTGCTCTCCGGACCGCAGAGCTCCGCCGGCCGGCCGATGACCGATGGCGACCGACCCCGGCCAGGCGGCTGGAACCGCATCCACTTCGTCGTCGACGACCTCGACGCCGAGGTGGCGCGGCTCTCCGCTGCCGGCGTCGCGTTCCGCAACGAGATCGTCCGCGGACCGGGCGGAGCCCAGATCCTCGCCGTCGACCCCTCCGGGAACCTCGTCGAGTTGTTCCAACCCGCCGGTTCGTGACCGGCGAGAACGACGGCGCCCCGAGCCGGCTGGCGCGCCGGCTCGGGCTCGGCGACGCCGTCGTGATCGGGCTCGGCTCGATGATCGGCGCCGGCGTGTTCGCTGCCGTCGCCCCCGCCGCCGCAGCAGCGGGATCGGGGTTGCTGATCGGGCTCGCCATCGCCGCGTTCGTCGCGTACTGCAATGCGACGTCCTCGGCGCAGCTGGCCGCGGTCCATCCGGAGTCCGGTGGCACGTACGTCTACGGGCGCGAGCGGCTCGGACCGTTCTGGGGCTACCTCGCCGGCTGGGGGTTCGTCGTCGGCAAGACGGCGAGCTGCGCGGCGATGGCGTTGACCGTCGGCGCCTACGCAGCGCCCGCGTGGCAGCGCCCTATCGCCGTCGCCGCAGTCGTCGGGCTCACGGCGGTGAACTACCACGGCGTTCGCAAGACCGCTGCGCTCACACGCGTGATCGTCACGCTCGTGCTCGTCGCCCTCGCAGCGGTCGTCGCGGGATCATTGCTCGGCGGCCAGGCGAGCACCGCGCCCTTCGACGCGTTCGACGACCTCGGCGGCGACGGCGCGTACGGTGTGCTGCGCGCGGCGGCCCTGTTGTTCTTCGCCTTCGCCGGGTACGCCCGCATCGCCACGCTGGGCGAGGAGGTGATCGACCCGGCGCGCACGATCCCGAAGGCGATCCCACGCGCGCTCGGAATCACTCTGATCGTCTACACCGCCGTCGCGATCAGCGCGCTCGCCGCTGTCGGCCCCGATGCGCTGGCCGACTCCCGCGCGCCGCTGGCGACCGCGGTGCGAGCCGGCAACCTGGACGCGCTCGTCCCGCTCGTGCGCGCCGGCGGCGCGGTCGCCGCGCTCGGCGTGCTGCTCTCGCTGATCGCCGGGGTCGGCCGCACCGCGTTCGCGATGGCAGCGGACCGCGAGCTGCCCGCGTGGCTCGATGCCGTCCACGCCACGCACCACATCCCGCATCGGGCCGAGCTGGCGGTCGGCACGGTGGTCGCGGTGCTGGTCGCGCTGACCGACATCCGGCACGCGATCGGGTTCAGCTCGTTCTGCGTTCTCACCTACTACGCGGTGGCGAACGCGTCGGCGTGGACCCTGCCGTCCGACCTGCGCCGGTGGCCGCGGGCGCTCGCCGCCTGCGGCCTCCTCGGCTGCGCGCTGCTGGCGGTGACGCTTCCCCCCAGCGACGCCGTGGCCGGCGCGGCGGTCCTCGCCGTCGGCGCCGCCGTCTGGTTCGTGCGTCACCGACGCAGAGCAGTGCTCTAGGCCTTCC
>CAZGUH010000037.1:0-2881 GCA_964529005.1 uncultured Ilumatobacteraceae bacterium
CCACCGGGACGCGGCCTCCGCGGGTCTCTCCCACGTTTTCGAGCTCATGACTCGGCGCCGCCAGCTGCGTGAGAAGGTCGCACGCCTCCCTTCGACTCCTGTCGCGAACTGCAGCCCGTCGACTACGGACGGAGTGAGAACCTCGGGTCGGGAGATGCGCTCCAGGTCGGGTTCCGCCACGCATCGACGTTCGGCGGTGGAGAGCGCCTCCCAGAGGCCGCTGTCACCGAGCTCCACCATCTGCTCGAGGGTGGCAGCCTCGATGGGCGAGAGATCTGCGGCCGCACGCACCCTCCACCTGGCACAATCCCAACACCCGCCGCCAACACCGTCCATGCGCTCACGAGGCGGCAAGACTACGTGGTGCGGGGTGGCATGCCGTCCACGGGGTGTCGAGGCGCAGCGGCGCATGGAGGTGGAGATGTTCGGATTGCGTGTGCGGCCGGCATGTGCGGGCATGGTGATCGGCGCGGCGTTGTCGATCGCCCTCGTCGGCGCCATCGCGCCGAGCGGTTCGAAGGCCGCTCCGATCGAGGCGCCGGCGCTTGCGTACGTGCCGGCGGACACCGCCACTCGCGTGCTCGACACCCGGTTGACCCCGGGTCGCACGTTCGAGCCAGGAAGTCGGGATCACGTGAAGGGGATCTTCCGCGGTGGCGAGCCGCGTTCCGTCGCACTCGGGGTGCCGGCGGAGGCCACCGCGGCGCTCGTGAACATCGCCCTCGTCGGTCCGCCTGGCGGCGACGCGGGATGGGCCGTGGCATGGAGGCCGGGCGAGTCCATGCCGCCGACCTCCAACGTCAACACCGGCAGCGAGGAATGGGATGCGAACGTCGCGGTCGTCGGGGTGGACGAGACCGGCTCGATCACCATCATGACGTCGGTCGACCTCGATGTGGTCGTGGATCTCGTCGGCTGGTTCGTCCCGGCAGACGGTCCTGTGGCGGCGGGCCGCTTCCACGCGCTCACACCGACACGGCTCGTCGACACCCGCCGTCCCGCGGGGAGCGGCAACGAGTACGAGCAGTCGGACGCGACCGAGCCGATTCGTCCGCCGGGCGCGCTGGCGACGCTCACGCGTGTTCCGGTGCGTGGCCGCGCCGGTGTCCCCGAAGAGGCGACGATCGTGGCCGTCACCGTCACCGCGCGCGCGGGCAGCGTCGGCGGATTCGTGACCGCCTATCCCTCCGGGGCCCCGCGGCCGGAAACGTCCACGCTCAGCGTGATCGACGGGCACCGGGCGAACCTGGCCGTCGTCCGGCTCGGCGCCGACGGAGCGATCGATCTCTACGCCTCGCAGGCGTTCGGCGTGATCGTCGACGTCGTCGGCTGGTTCACCGATGAGAACGCACCCGCGTCGACCGAGGGGCTTTTGCACCTCACCGAGCCGCGCCGTCTCGCCGATAGTCGATGGAACGTCGGCTTCCCCACGCTCGGCACGCCGGGCACAGCCGTGCTCGAGCCGTCCGGGGTGCCCATCTCGGCATCGGCGGTGCTCCAGAACATCACGTACGTCAGCCACCAGGCGGGCTGGGTGTGCGCGACCCCGAATCCGTGGACCGGCGGAGAGGTCAGCGTGCAGAACGCCGGCGACGATCAAGACCGGGCCGCCCTGACCCTCACGCGGCTCGGCTCCGGGCCGGAACCGAGACTCCGATACTGCTCGGAGAACGACGCGGACATCGTCGTCGACCTTCTCGGCTGGATCGAGTAGTCACTCACGCGCGCCCAGCGCGGTCGCCTACGGCCCGAGCGCAACGACCGTCGACAGCGATGGCTGGCTCGTACACTGCGCCGATGGCCTCCACCCCGCCGCGGCCTGCGCGCCCGCGGGGGTCTCGCGTGCGGAGGGGATGGAGAACATGATCGCGGCGACGATCAGCCTCCTTCAGGAGCGCAAGCCCGAACGGATCACCGTCCGCGAGATCGGTGCTGCGGCGGGGCATCACCATCGTTTCGTCCAAGCGTGGTTCGGCAGCAAGCAGGGCCTGTTTCGCGCCGCGTTCGAGCGCATGATCGAAGAGACGGCGCGCAACGTGCAGCGGCCGTTCTCTCCCCGGGTCGACATGCTGGCGCGTGCCAAGGCCGCAGCCGAGCTCATGAACTGGTTGATGGCCAACGATCCCGATTCGCTCGCGGCGCCGCGTCGCATGCCGGTGGTCGATCGTGTGACCGAGATCTACCACGAGGACTTCGGGCTCGACATGGAGCTGTCACGCCTGATGGCGGTGCGGCTCGTCGCCACGACGTCGGCGGCGCTGCTGTTCGGAGGGCCGCTCGGGTTGCAAGCCGGCGACATCGCAGCGCTCGCCCAGCTCGAGATCGAGATCGGTCATCTCCTCGCCGCGTCGCGCCGGTCCTCCGGCTGAGCTTTCCGGGGCGGTTGCGAACCACACCGCCTGCATCGTCGTCACAAGGCAGTGCAGTACCGTTCGCACCACTTCACGAGATCGAGGCGATCATGAGCGACATCAGTTGGGAGTCCTACTCGGCGGACGATTCCGCCCTGCCCGCCGAAGTCATCGGCGACATCACACCGATCCTCGACGTCGCCGCCACCGACACGTGGCAGGGCGACCACGCGGCGTCGTGGGGAGATTGGAACGCGGAGATCGCGGACGACGCGGCGACCAGTGCCGCCGCCGAGATCGAGTACGCCAACCGGCTCTACGCCGACGGCTTCACCGAGGCGGGCGACGCTGCGCTCGCACGGGCCGAGTACTACAGCGGGGAAGCTGCCGAGTACTCCGAGACCGCGTCCGACTACTACGGCACAGCGGCCTCCGAGTACGACGCCGCGGCGGACTACGTCTCCGACGCCAGCGCCTACGACACGACCAGCTACGACACGACCAGCTACGACACGACCAGCTACGACACG
>CAZGUH010000037.1:2981-36428 GCA_964529005.1 uncultured Ilumatobacteraceae bacterium
CTACGACACGACCAGCTACGACACGACCAGCTACGACACGACCAGCTACGACACGTCGAGCTACGACACATCGAGCTACAGCTCGTACGACACGTCGAGCTACGACACGACGGAGTGATCGATGCCCACGGTCGTCGTCGACATCGAGCGCCGGCTGGCCGTCGGGCCCGCCGAAGCACGAGCGGCGCTGGTGCGTTTCCTCCGTGCCGAGGAGTTCACCATCACCGCCGAGCAGGTGTCGATGGTCAGCGCGAAGCGGGGCTCGCAGATCGTCGGGTCGGTGCAGCCGCGCAAGCTTCCCGTGTCGCTGCACGCCACCTTGACGCCCACGGAGACGGGCTGCACGGTCAACGTCACGATGAGCGACGCTTGGCGGTCGCCGGTCGGCAAGGTGTGGGGAATGAACGGCCCGTACACAACGCTGATGACGTCCCTCCAGGCGTCGCTCGACGCAGCGCTGGCGCCACTGGCAGAGGCGGGAGCGTCGTTCGACGCACCGGTCGTCACGAGCGCGACACGCGACATCCTGTTGCTGTCGGCGACGAACGCGGTCGCCGTCAAAGGGGGCGGCGTACTGGCCGAGAAGGTCGACGACCTCTTGACGCCGGGCGATCATCGCTCGACGCCGAAGGCCTTGAAAGAGGTCGTCCTGCGCAGCTCAAAGGGCGCAGCGTCGTTCGACCGCATGGGCGTGGAGGGTCTGTTCACCGTCGGACTGCTGGTGTCCAGCAAGCCCGGATCGATGCCCCCGAACCTGGGCCGCGAGGTCGAAGCGCTGTCGGCCAAGATCGAGGCCCGCGTCGCCAGCCAGCCGCAGGGTCGGGTCGTGTGCGAGCTGAGCGACGAGGAGATCCCGGTCGCCGAGTTCCTCGGCAAGCAGGCAGCGATCCGCAGTGAGCTGCCGCTGCGAACGCTGCACGTCTGCACGACCTGCAAGTTCGAGAAGATCGTCAACCCGGACTTCGAGAAGTTGCAGGAGAAGAACCGTCGCAAGCAGATCCTGACCGGCGCGGTCGGGGCGACGATCACGCCGCGCGGCGTCAGCCCGTTCTTCCTCGTCGGCACGCTGATGCGGTTCAAGAACTTCAACATCCCGTTCGTCTGCCCCCGGTGCCAGGGTCTCGAGGCGGACAGTTCGGTCGTCACGTACTGCCCGAACTGCGGCGAGCGTCGTGACGAGGCGGTGCTGCGGTCGTGCCGCCGGTGCAACCACAACTTCGGGGCGGCCCACCAGGCACGTCACGCCGAGTTCTGGGGTCCTGACGAACCAGATCCGGTTGCTCCGCCGATCGTCGCGATGGCGCCCCCGGCGGTGTCGCCGCCCCCGATGGGCCCTGTGGCGGCGTTCGCGCCGCCGCCCGTCGGGACACCGGTCAACGGCGCCGCGGTGGCGTCGCCGCCTGTCTCGGCGTCGGCCAACGGTGCGCTCGCCGCACCGCCGGTCGTGGCCGCTCCCGCCCCGGCGCCTCCGGCTCGCTGGCACGACGATCCGACCGGCCGGCACCAGCACCGCTATTGGGACGGCGTCCGGTGGACCGAGCACGTCTCCGATCGCGGTGTGCAGGGCGTCGATCCGGTGTGAGCGGCTGGCGCGGGTAACGTCACCGCTCGCAATGCAGGTGGCTCGCTCGATCCGGGGAGGCCGACGGTGAAGATGCTGCGCAGGGTGCTCGTCGCGCTGTCGATCGCCGGCCTGACCGCGGGTGTGCTCCGGCTGCGAGGCACGGGTGGCGTGCCCCCGCAGCAGGGCGGCTGGCGCGAGCTCACCGTGCGATCTCGTCGATGAGCGACGCTACGCCGGCCGATCTGCCGATCGTCGGGGTCCTCGGCGTCGGCGTCGTGGGCGCCCGTGTGGTTCGTCTCCTCGCTCGTTCGGGCGTGGTGCGCGTCGCTGCCTTCGACGAACGCCCGAGCGCCGCACAGGCCGCGGCGCGCGCTCACCGAGATGTGGTGGCGCTCGACTCGCCCCAGCACCTCGCAGCCGCCGATCTCGTCGTGCTCGCCCATCCCGCACCGCAGTGCGTCGCCGCGGCGGAGCTGCTCGACGAGGGATGCTCCGTCGTGTCGACCTCCGACGACCTGGCCGATGTGCGCGAGCTGCTGAGCTTGGCGCCGAAAGCGGCCGCTGCCGGCCGGTCGCTGGTCGTCGGCGCAGCGATGTCGCCCGGTCTGTCGGGACTTCTCGCCCGCCATCTCGCCGACCGCCTCCACCAGGTGGACGAGATCCATGTCGCGTCCCATGGAACCGGCGGGCCAGCGTGCGCCCGCCAGCACCACCGGGCTCTGTCGGGCCGTGCCGTCGGCTGGCACGACCACGAATGGATCGAACGGCAGGCCGGGACGGGGCGCGAGCTGTGCTGGTTCCCGGACCCGATCGGCGCGCGCGACTGCTACCGCGCGGAGCTCCCGGATCCGGTGGTCCTCCAGATGGCGTTCCCGGGCGTGAGCCGCATCAGCGCGCGGTTGTCTGCGACCCGTCGCGACCGGTTGACCGCCCCGTTGCCGATGCTGAGCCCGCCGCACCGCGAAGGCGGCATCGGCGCGTTGCGCGTCGAAGTGCGCGGCTGCGATGCCGACGGCCGGCGGGAGAGCTACGTGGTCGGTGTGGCGGAACGCGTCGGTGTCGTCAGCGCCGCCGTCGCCGCATCGGTCGCCGTGCGGGTGTCGGCGCAGCGGCTGCCGCCGGGCGCAGTCGTGCTCGGCGCCGACCTCGGTGTGGCGATCGATCTGCTCGACGACCTCGTGGAGCGCGGCGTCGCGCTGCGCGAGTTCGTCGGCGTGGCGCACTGAGCCGGCGGCTGACGTGTCGGCCGATATCGTCCGCAGTGTGTCGGCCGACCTGCACCAGATCGTCACCGCTCGGCTGCGCGACGACGGGCAGCGCTACACCTCGGGTCGTCGGCGGCTCGTCGAGCTGTTGCGGGACGCGGCCCGCCCGATGACGATCCCCGAGCTGCTCGACGCGGCGGGCGACCTGGCGCAGAGCTCGGTGTATCGCAACCTCACCGTTCTGGAAGCGGCGCAGGTCGTGACCAAGGTGGTCACCACCGACGACTTCGCCCGCTTCGAACTGGCCCACGATCTCACCAACCATCACCACCACCTGATCTGCGCCGCGTGCGGCGCGGTCCGTGATGTCGAGATCCCACCCGAGCTGGAACGAACGCTCGACACGTCGCTCGCCGAGGTCGCCGGTGCGCACGGCTTCACCCTGGCCGACCACCGCCTCGATCTCGTGGGGAACTGCGGAGACTGCCGGTGACGCTCGCGGCAGGCGCCGCGGGTCCCATCCCCTGGCTGCCCGAGGGCCGCACGATGATCCTCGACGGCCGGGGCGAGGTGTTCTTCCGTCACCATCGCCATGGTGACCCCTCGGCCCCGACCGTGCTGCTGCTGCACGGCTGGACCACCTCGGCCGACCTCCAGTTCTTCACCGCCTATCCGGCGCTGGCGGAGGTCTGCTCGTTCGTCGCCCTCGACCACCGCGGCCACGGCCGCGGCTCGCGGCTGGCGTCCTCGCCGTTCACGCTCGACGACGCAGCGGACGACGCGGCGGCGCTGGTCCACGCGCTCGGCCTGGACCCGGTGATCGCGCTCGGATACTCGATGGGCGGCTCGATCGCATTGCATCTCGCTCGCCGGCATCCGGGTCTCGTGCGCGGGCTGGTCCTCCACGCCACGGCTCTCGAGTGGCGAGCCACGCGGGCCGAACGGCTCCGCTGGAAGACCGTACGCCTCGCCGGGCCGGTCATGCGCTCATGGGCGTATCCACGCGCCATGCGATGGGCGTTGCGTCGCTGGGCTGCCGACCACCCGAGCGTCGCCGCGCACACCGACTGGATCGTCGGCGAGCTCGGACGCAACGACGTGCCGGCGATGGTGCAGGCGGGCTGGGCGCTGAGCCGCGAGGACGCTCAGCCGTGGGTCGGCGATCTGGCCGTCCCGTGCGCTGTGCTCGTCACGACGAAGGATCACCTCGTGTCACCCCGCAAGCAGCGGGCGTTGGCGTCGGCACTCGGAGCCGAGGTCGTCGAACTCGCCGCGGACCACCTCTGCCCGGTGACGCACCCCGCCGCGTACGCGGCAGCGGCGGCGCAGATGGTGTCGTCGGTGGCTCGGCGGGCCGGAGATCGTCACAACGGCTCGGAGCCGTCCTTCCCCTCGGCGAGCTCGATCGAGTCCAGCCGCTGAGAGATGCCCTCCATCGCCTTGCCGATGCGCTCGAGCTGATCGCGCAAGTCCTCCGTGGTCGGGACGTTGGCGAGCTGAAGGCGGACGCTCGCGATCTCCCGGGCCAGGAACTCGGTGTCGGCCTGGGTGCGAGCGGCGACCTCCCGATCGACGTCGACCTGCTGGCGGTCGCGCGCTTCCTGCCGGTTCTGCGCCAGCAGGATCAGAGGGGCCGCGTACGCAGCCTGGGTGGAGAACGCCAGGTTGAGCAAGATGAACGGGTACTCGTCCCACTGGAGCACCACGACGAACACGTTGAGGGTGATCCAGACGACGACGATCACGGTCTGGAGCACCAAGAAGCGGGCCGTGCCCAAGAAGCGCGCGATCGTCTCGCTGAACTGCCCGAACGCATCGGGGTCGTAGTGGACGCTCAGGCGCCGTCGCGGGCGTGGCGTGGAGAGGTCGAGCCGACGCTTCACCGTGCGACCGCCGAGCTGCTGTCACCGCGGCGGTCGCCGCGCTGCGTGGAGCGGCGTTGGCGCCATCCCACGGGAAGTGTGCGGTCGAGGACGTCGTCGACGGTGATCGCGCCCAGCAGCCTGCCGGTCTCGTCGGTGACGCCGACGGCAAGCATGTTGTAGCTGGCGAAGTTCTCGGCGACCTCCCGATCGGAGACGTCCGGCGTGATCGTCGGCTCGTGTTCCAGGCAGCGGCCGAGCTCCATGCTCGGGGGCTCGCGCAGCAGCCGCTGGAAGTGCACGACACCGAGATATTGGCCGGTCGGCGGCTTGTACGGCGGCTGGCAGACGAACACCTGAGCGGCGATCGACACCATCCACTCCGGGTCGCGGATCTCGGCGAGCGCCTGCGCCACCGTGGCGGTCGGTCCCATGACGATGATGTCCGGGGTCATCAGGCCGCCCGCGGTGCCCTCGCCGTACGAGAGCAGCTGGCGCATCACCTCGGCGTCGTCGGCGTCCATCGCCGCCAGGATCCGGGCCCGCTGGTCGCCGGGCATCTCGCCCAGCAGGTCGGCAAGGTCGTCGTACTCCATCTCGTCGAGCACGCTCATCAGACGATCGAGGTCGAGCCCCTCGATGATGCGCAGCTGCTCGATCTCGGGCAGCTCCTCGAGGAGGTCGGCGAGGCGTTCGTCCTCCATCGCTTCGGCCAGCTGCCTGCGCTGGGCGAGCGGCAGGGCTCGCACGGCGGCAGCCACGTCGGAAGGGTGCATGTCGCGCATCCGCGCTGCCTCGGCGGCCATCTCGGTGGATGCGGCGAAGAGGTCGGGCACGTCGTGCGCGTCGACGAGGCGGAAGCTCGGCCGCCGCCGCAGCGCGCTGCGGCGGGCAAGTCGGACCTTGGCGACCTCCCACCCTGCGACGCGGCCGCCGGTGGTGGCGCGCAGGGCGACGTCGCTGACCGTCTCGTCACCGACCCGGCGGTCGATCACGTCGCGCCCGATCAGCATCTCGCCGGGCCTGGGCTTGAACGGGTACATGTCAACGTCCCAGCTGCGCAGGCGGGCCCCGTCGTTGTCGAGCGTGCCGATGCGGCCGGCGTTGACGAAGATGCGCCGGCGCTGGCTGGTGGCCACGAACCCGACGACGTAGGGGAGCGACCGGCCCTGGCCGGGCACGACGACGATGTCGTCGAGGCGGCCGATGGCGCCGCCGCCCGCGTCGAGCAGTGGCAAGCGCATCACTCGGAACGCGTAGATCAGATCGCCGGCCACAGGCGAAGGCTACAGAGGTGAACCCTGTGTGACCTGGACAGTTGCGCCACGTCGCAGATGGCACGCCCGGGTTTCCCGGCTCGTGCCGCTGCCGGCAGATACGGTCGGAGCCGATGGACTCGTCCGAACTCCTCGACTTCGCTTGTCCGCGCTGTGGCATCGCCGCGGGCGAGCGGTTCTACGGCCCGTGCGATGCCTGCCGCGCCGACCTGAGGGCCAAGTTCGCGGGCCTGGCGCGTGCGGTCGAGGCCGAGGAATACGTGCCGAAGATGAACGTGACCCCCAACGCCGTGGCTCTGAAGGACGATTGATCAGCAGGTAACCTGATCCGACCCTGCGGGGACGTAGCTCAGTTGGCTAGAGCATCTGGTTTGCATCCAGAAGGTCGTGGGTTCGAGTCCCATCGTCTCCACTTGGTCTCGCAGCCCGGGATCGTGGCGCGACGCATGCGACGCGTCGCCTACATGCACACCCATTCCTCTGGTCCCACCAGGGACCACGCCTCGGCGGTGTCGCCTTCGACGCGATACACGGCTGTGGGGTCGCTCGGATCGGCCCACAGCTGCGCGTCGTCGTCGCGGAAGCCGGTGTCGACGACCCCAGCCGGCAGCTCGGTGATCGGCGCCCCCGCATGGTGAGCCGCCTCCTCGCCAGCAGTCGACGTCGTCGGCCGCGGTTCGCGCGGTCGAACGTAGCGTCTGCGAGCCGTGTCGGCGATGGGCGCGCCGATAGGCGAGCCGACTGACAGGAACGTGATCGATTCCCACCCGCAGTGCTCCGGTCCCTGACCTTGCGCGATCACGTCGATACGAACGGGACAGCCTCGTGCATCGGTCCATCGATGAGGGTCGTGGTCTCTGTACGCGAGCTGCGCGAGCGGTTCCGATGCGAGGTCGGTTGCCGATCCTGGCGTCGACACGCAGCCCTCGGGGCGATCGATCGCCTCGAACTCACGTGTGAGGACATCGAGGATGACGTCACCTGCGGCGCTTTCCGTGTGGATCCAGGTCGGGTACCCGAGCCGGGGCTCGAACTCGGCTGCGATGAAGCGACCGGAGGCGAGATCGTCGGCGATGCGGCGCAGCATTGCGTCGACCGTGAACCGTTCGGCGCCGGGGATCTCGCTCGGACCGTCAACGACGACACCGTTGTCGACGGACACGTTGATGCTGACGCCCTGAGGCACGTTCTCGCCGTCGCCTTCGATCAGCCAGCGATACGCCTGGGGCGCGGACGCCTCCCAGCGCGCGGTGGCGCCGGCCAGGGCCGCCGGTGACAGCCGCGACTCATCGCGGGGCACCAGGTCGGTTCCGAACGGAATGGCCTCCACGTCCGGACTGCTGTCGCGCGCCGCAGGCGACCATTCCCCGCACGCGACGAGAACGACGAGCGCAGACAGCGCCAAAGTCGTCGGCGCATGCCAGCTTCTGCTCATCTCACGTTCGACGATGCACGGCGCGAATTCGTTCCCGATGATCGGGTGAAGACCACAGGTCGGCGGGGTTGACACCGCGACCCGCGCACGACACAGTCGGCGCCATGCCCAGTGCCGTGCCGCACGGGCCGGGCCGGAACCGGCGCGGCGTCCTTGCTTCTCTCCTTGCAGTTCTGGTCGCGGCCACGTGTGCCGTCTCCATCGCCGTGACGGCCGATCCCGTCGCGGCAGACTTCGTGCCGCTCGACGCTCCTGCGCGCCTGATCGACACGCGCCCCGGAGGAAGCACGATCGACGGGGATCTCGCGGGCGGCGGAGTGCGGCCGTCGGGAAGCGTCACGCGCGTGCGTGTGGCCGGCCGCGCCGGCGTGCCGCCCGACGCGACGACCGCGGTGCTGAACGTCACCGCGGTCGACGCACGGAGCCAGGGATACCTCACCCTGTACCCGTGCGATCCGACGCCGCCGAACGCGTCGACCCTCAACTACGGCGCCGGGCAGACGATCGCCAACGCCGCGATCAGCGCGCTCACGCCAGATGGCGACGTGTGCATCTACAACTTCGGCGACACCGACCTGATCGTCGACGTGAGCGGGCAGCTGTCCACGGACTCGTTCACACCGCTCGCGTCGCCGAAGCGGCTGCTCGACAGCCGAGCCGGCGGGTCGACCGTCGACGGCTCCTTCGCCGGCATCGGCGTGCGTCCCGCGGGGTCGACCCTGGCGCTCGAGGTCGCTGGTCGCGCGGGCGTCCCGTTGGGCGCCACATCGGTGGCGCTGAACGTCACCGTTGCCGATGCTCGTGAAGAGGGCTACGTCACGGTCTTCCCCTGCGGCCAACCGCTGCCGAACTCGTCGAATCTGAACTACGGCGCTGGTGTGACGATCGCGAACGCAGTGGTCACCGGACTCGACGGCGCCGGCGCGGTGTGCTTCTTCACGTTCGGGGCGGTCGATCTCATCGTCGACGTCACGGGCGCCGTGCCGTCCGGCGCGTTCGCGTCCCTCCCGGCGCCGCGCCGATTGCTCGACACGCGCTCCGGTGCCGCCACCTTCGACGGATCGTTCGCCGGCATCGGCGTGCGGCCGGCGGACCAGACGCTCGAGCTGCGCGTCGGCGGGCGCGCGGACATCCCCGCCAACGCGAGCGCCGTGATCCTGAACGTGACAGCCGTGGCGCCGCAGGCCCAGGGCTACGTGACGATCCACCCCGCGCCGACGTCACGGCCGAACGCGTCCACCCTCAACTTCGACGCCGGCGCGACCATCGCCAACCTCGCCATCGTCAAGGTCGGTGCGGAGGGAGACATCTGCCTCTACAACTCGGCCGCCACGCATCTCGTCGTCGACGTCGCCGGATGGCTGACGGGACCGGCGCCACCCGGCACGACCGAGGGCTGCCCGTTCACTCCGGTCACATTGCTCGACCCACCGAACATCTCGCCGTTCCCGTTCCAGTTGCCGTGCAACGCGGGACCGGCGTTGGACGACATCCCGCGGGTCCAGATCAACCCCGGCATCAAGCCGTACCTCGACAACATCGACGCGTACCTCAGCGGTGACAACCTCTTCCGCCTGGCCTACACCGTGATGGCCAACAGCGGTCCGTTGCCGGCCGCGGTGGCGCGGTACCGCGAGTTCACGCACTGGATCGACAACGCGACGAGGTTCCAGGGCATCGACTCTCGAGCGGATTTCATCTCGGCGTTGAACCTCGCGTACCACGAGACGTTGCACGTCGTCACGCGCGTCAACTGCTTCCAGACGGGGCCGGACACGGGCATCCTCATCGACCCGAACGCGGGGCCGTTGCAGTCGGAGACGTGGGCCGACGTGCGCAGCCGCATCGACGCATTCGAAGCCGGCTCGAGCGATCCGCTGGCCGAATTCGAGGCGGACTATGCACGGTCGGTGGCGGACAACTACCTCAAGCCAGGCGAGGACATCGCGGCGCAGCCTGTCGCCTCGCACGTCACGGAGACCGTCTCGTACGTGCTGAGCGCGGAGTGGGGCATCGCGATGAACGACCTCTTCGGCGTCGCGTATCTCGGCACTGCCGCCGCGAACGAGACGACGATGAACATCAAGATGCATCAGGTCTACCGGTACCTCAACCTGGCTTCGACACGCCCGGAGGAGTGGGCGGAACTCCGCGCTGGCAACTTGCCCTCCGCGTTCGCGCAGTACTGGAACCTCGCGGCTCGGCTGTGGCGTGTGTACGACCCCACGCCCCACGCCCGGCAGCTCCACTGGGATCTGTTCTACGGACCGGACGTCGCCGCGATGGTGACCTACACCGACGGCGCCGCAGGGACGACCGCGCCTCCGAGACCGTGAGCTGAGCCCGCCGCGGCTCAACCTCCGTTGTCCTCGTACAGTCGGGCCGGCGGACGATCGCAACTCGTCACGGACATGACAGCGCACGTCGTCGACGACGACACCGTGCGACTGATCGACCGCAGCACGACGCGCTGCCAGTCGGCGCTCCGATCGTCGTGGTGGCGCCGCACCAGCACGGGGTAGCAGGTGATCTTCCACCAAGCGACGCGCATTCCTTGATGCGCCGATCGACGCGTCACCAACGGGCGCTATGTTCCCGCCAGCATCGGTGAGAGGGGGGTGGAGTGGAGCGTCGAGCGCGACGTTGGGCGGTGGCGGCGGCGATGACGGTCGCGGCCGGGTCCTGCTCGTCGGCCGGTGATGACGTCGGCGGGTCCACGGGGGGCGCGACGACCTCGACGGTGACGGAGCAGCCGTCGACGTCGATCACCAGCATCCCGGTCGGGTCGACGGACCGCGAGACCACCACCACCGAACCGCCCGCCGACCTGCCTGCGGGCGCTCAGTTCGTGGCCCCGCCGACGACCTCGCCGGGGATCCCCATCGCGGCCGCATCGCTGGGCGATCTCCACGTCGGCGTGACACACGATTCCATGGCCATCGTCGGTTCCGACGAGCTCGAAGCGATCGCGTTGCCGCAGCTGCCTGCCCCGGCAGGGTTTCCGCTGCCTGAAGGCCCCACCCACTCCAGCGCCATCGCCGCGGCTTCCAGCGGTTTCGTGGCCGTGGGCACCGCACGGTTCCGTGTGTCGCCGTCCGGCTCGTACACGTATCGCTCGGCGCTCTGGCACTCGACGGACGGGCGGACCTGGCAACTGACCGAGACGGCGTCGATCGTCGGCCCGGACGCGTCGACGGCCCTGCGCAGCGTGGCGTCGACGCCATCGGGTTTCGTGGCGGTCGGAGCGATCGGCGCCGCGTCCGGTCCCGCGACATCTTCGGCGCTGATCTTGTCGTCGCCCGACGGGATCACCTGGACGCGCGCCGCGGCGCCCGAGCGCACGTGGTCGCTGGGATTGCACGGAGTCGGAGCGGTCGGCGGCAGCATCGTCATCGCCGGTTCGGAGTTCGTCTGTGCCGACGACGGTGGCGCGCTGGCCTACACCGGCGCATCCGGGCTCCAGACGCGCCTGTGGACATCGGCTGACGGGTTGCAGACGTGGAACGACGTCGATCTCGGCCCCACCGGGTTGCCGCGGGGCGCGGAGGCGCCTCCGACCGATGCCGCGTCGTGTCCGGCGGGGGCCGACGGAAACCAGCTGCGGCTCGAGCGCGACGAGCGCTTCGGTGACGTCGTCGCGCTCACGTTCACCGGCGGTGCGGTGGTCGCGACCGACGGCGACGCGGTCGCCGTCACCGAGGACCTGTCGACGTGGCGGACGTCCGAGATCGACGACTTCCTGCCACGCCCGAACGAGGAGGGCCGCGAACCGCCGGAACCGGTGGCCGAGATCGTCACCGCGACCGACGGTGATCTGCTGTACCTGACGATTCAGCGGCCACGCGATGCGAACGGGAGGGAAGTCCTTGGCCGTGGCCATGCCCCACTCGCATGGCGATCGCACGACGGTGGAGCCACCTGGGAGCGAGTGCCCGCCGCGGGCCGCACGATCCTGCTCGGCTCCGCCCCACCCTCGATGCTCGCGGTCGGCGAGCGCGTCGAGGTTTACACCGAGTATCCGCCCGACAGCGGCGGGATCTTGAGGTGGGTCAGCACAGCGGGACCACCGACGCGGTGGCAGTGTGCGCCGGCTCCGACCGCGGACTGCCTGCTGGCCGACCTCCGAGGTGAAGATCTGGCAGGGCTCGACCTCACCGGCGCCGACCTGCGCGGCGCCACACTGACGGACACGGATGTCACCGGCGCGACGCTCGCTGGAGCACGGCTGGAGGGCGCGTCACTCATCGCAGCATCTGTGGGCGGCGCGAATCTCAGCAACGCCAACCTCAGCGGCGCGTTCGTCGAGACGTCGTTGTTCACCGACGGCGCCGTGCTGGAGGGAGCGGCGCTGACCGGCATCAAGGTTCGGCTCGGCAACCCCGATGCGCCAACCGCCTTGTCGATCGCCGGCTTCGATCTCACCCGTGCCTCGTTCACCGGAGACACCGATCAACCGGCGCCGTTGACCTTCACCGATGCGACCGGCGCCAACCTGACCCGAGCGATCTTCACCGGTGTCGATCTTTCAGGCTCGAACCTCGGTGGCGCGACTCTGGACGACGTGATCTTCCTGAAGGTCGTGTGCCCCGATGGTCAGCCATCGCAGGAGGGAGTCGCGGGGGCGGCTGCGTGCCGTCTCTGAGCCGGGCCGCAGCGTGAGAGGCATCTCGGATCTCAGGTGATGCAGAACTCGTTGCCTTCCGGGTCGGCGAGCGTCACCCATCGATAGGGCCCTTCGCGCCCGTGGTGCAGGAAGGTGGCGCCGCGGGCCACGAGCCGGTCGGCGACCTCGTCGATGTCGTCGTCACCCACGCGCACGTCGAGGTGCACCCGGTTCTTGACGACCTTCTCCTCCGGGACGGTCTGGAACAGGAGCCGCTGCGGAGGGCCGGCTGTGTGGGCGCCGTCGAGAGGGACGATCGCCGCGCCCGATGACCACACCAGCGCGCCGCGGTGACGCGTCGTGTCGGCCTCGGTCGCATGCCCCTCATCGATCATGCGCCGGATGAAGGCCTCGTCTTGCGGCTCGACCTGCCATCCCAGCGTCTCTGCCCACCAGTCGGCTTGTTCGTGCGGGCTGCCCGCATCGAACGTCACCTGGAACGAATAGCTCATCGCGCAGTCATACCCCGAGCGCGACCAGCGGACACCTGCGCAGACGGTTACGTGCGCAGCACCGAGTCCGGCTCGGCGTATTCGTTCGCACATGCCTCGGCGTGGGGGTCGCAGAACCACGTGCCGCCAGCTGCGAGGCACGTGAACGGGTACCCGGCGTTCGTGGGCAGCTCCATCGTCACGCTGCGCGTGCCGTTGGCGCGCTTGCGCAGCGGGTGCATCAACGGATCCCAGCCGTTGACGTCACCGACGACCGAAACCGGTCCATCTGTTCGCATTACGTTGACCAATCAGCCGTCCTCGCTCGCGTGTGCCCGCGTCGGGACGTCGTTCCCGGGCCACAGCACGATGGTCGTGATCGCCGCGGCGACGGCGGCGAGCATCCACCACCGCGACAGCACCCACAGCGCAAGGCCTGCCCTGGGGAGCCGAAGCCGCATCGAGCCGACGACGTCGTCGCGCGGCACCAGGAAGCCGTCGGGCACCGCACGGTTGTCGCCTTGCAGCCGCAAGCTGTGGTCGTCCTCGATGGCGATGACGCGATGGATGACGTTGGGTCGTGACGGGCTCGCGGTTGCCGGCAGCCGATACGCGACCACCTCGCCGACGGCGTACGCGGACCGCGGGCGCACGAGCGCGATGTCACCGGAGCGCAACGTGGGCTCCATCGAATCGCCGCTGACGATGACGAACGTGAAGAAGCCGCCCCACCGAGCCGGCCACGTGAGGAGAAGGATCACCGCACACAGCCCGGCCGCGATGATCGAGCGCGCCCGCGGACGGGCGCGCCTCCGCGGTCCGTCGCCGCGGTCGGCACGCATCGGTGCTCGATCCGCGGATCAGCCGGAGATGATCAGCGAGAGCCCGGTCACCGACGCCGCAGGCACGTTTGCCGACAGCGTGATGCTGAAGGCGTCCCCCGTGACGGTGATCGACGGCACAGCTGCCGTCGCGAGCTCGGTCGTCCCCTGCCGCAGCGTGACCGAAGCGGCCTTGCCGTCGCACGCGCTGGCGACGTCGGTGAAGTTCAACGCCGACACCTCGTACCGCTGGTTCGCCGCGACGTAGCCCGTCGTGTAGCCGACGGTGATGCCGTCGGTGTCACATCCGGCCACCACCTGGTCCTCGGCTCCGAGCGTCGCGCCTGAGAGCCCGCCGAGCGTCGCCGCCGACGCCCCGACCGTCCCCGCCGCGGCAATGCCGGCAAGGACCGCCAGAAGCTTCCGCTTCCTCTTCATCTGTCCCCTCCTCGCGGAGCGGAATCTGGGGACACCAGAGGTCACCAACCGTGCCTGGTCGGCCTCCTCCGGTGCGCAAGCCTCCCCAACACGCCGCGCCCGCCGTTGTCCTCTCTGTCCAGTTCCGTCACCGCCGCGCAGCCCGCGCTGCCACGAAGAGTGGTGTGACGAGTCCGCACGGTATCCGCCGGTTACCGGGAGCGCAATGCGAAGCGTGCGATTTTCAGAGAGCCTTGACACTCGCTGTCCGGTGGGCGGGTCGGAGCAACGTCCGACGCCGATTCACGACTGTGGCGTCGTCACCACGAAGTCGTCTGCCGTCACCGAGTTGTTGGCCGTCCAGATGCCGGCGCGGGTCCCGCCGAGCGCCGAGCTCTGGGCGCCCGTGAGCACGTGCGTCAGCACCACGTTGCCGTCGAGGCGCACGGTCACCGCGGTCCCCACCCGGGTCAGCTGGACGGTGTGCGTCCCGTTGAGGGTCACGTCGACGCTCGCCAGGGTGCCCGCCTGGCAGGTGCAGCGCAGCAGCACGTGGTCGCCGAGCAGTCCGCCGACCAGCGTCTCTTGCAGCGCGGCCGACAAGTACGTCGACGCGCCGGCGTTGGCGCCGAGGACGACGCCCGCCTGGGTCCCGAGCAGCGCCGGCAGGTTCGTGAACGTCGCCTGGACGGTCGCGTCGCTCGCGCCGACATCCATCGTGGCGATCGCGGGGAGCAGCAGCGAGAGCAGTCCGGTCGCACGCGCCTGGTTGCCCTGGATTCCCCACACCGGTGTGGTGTGCACGGCCCACGTCCGGGTCGCGCACGTCGCGGCGGTCGTCCCGGCCCGGCCCGCGATCGATCCTGTGTCCGCGCCGGTGAAGTTGTCACAGGCGAGGATGGTCGGCGCCGTCGGCGTCGTCGCCTGGTCGCTCGCCAGGAGCGAACGCGTCGACAGGCCGCCGAGCTCGGCGGCGTGGGCGCTCGCGAGCGCGCCCGCGATGAGAAGCGCACCGCCGAACAGCGTCGCCCGGCGCGTCGTCTGCCAGCGCGCCACCCCACCTCCCTTGCCGTCCCGCGAGCGGCGTGCCGGGCACCGTACCAGGCAGCTGGCGCACGGCGGCGGTTCGCGACGGCGCGCGTTGACGCGGGATCACGACCGCGCGACGATCGAACACGTGTTCGCGTCCAGGCCTTCCGCAGTCGCCGACATCAAATGGCAGCCCTCTCTGTTCTCGTCGCAGGGTCCCGCGGTCGACGAGCACTTCCGCGATCTCGACCACATCGATCTGGGCGACGGCGGCTGGGTCGAGCACCAGCGCGGTTGGCTGTACGGGTCGGCCGAGGTGATGAACGAACTGCTGCTCAGCGACGAGTGGCGCCAGCGCGACGTCGTGATGTTCCACCGCCTGTTGCCCGAACCTCGGCTCACCTGGTGGTGGAGCCAACGGCTCGGTCGGCCCGAACCCCTTCCCGTGCTCGCCACGATCCGTCGCGTGCTGTCGCGTCGCTACGACCGGCATTTCGACAGCATCGGTTTCAACCTGTATCGCGATGGGCGTGACAGCGTCGCGTGGCACCGCGATCGGGTGCGCGATCGCTCGGACGCGACGATCGCCATCGTCAGCGTCGGCGAGCCGCGGCCGTTCTGCCTGCGGCCCCGCGGCGGGCGCGTCGCCCGTTCGTGGGCCCTCGGCGACGGTGACCTGCTGGTCATGGGCGGCTCGAGCCAGGAGTCGTGGGAGCACGCGGTCCCCAAGTCGGCTCACGTGCACGGCCCGCGCATCTCGATCACGTACCGCCACGGGCCGATCGCCGACGCACCCGGCCGCCGCACGGCCGATGCGATACTCGGCCGGTGACCAGCGTCGACACTTCCTCGCCCGCCGCGCCCACCCTCGACCATGTCGTGGTCGTCGGCGCGTCGCTCGCCGGGCTGCGCGCCTGTGAGTCGTTGCGCACCGAGGGCTTCGCCGGCCAGATCACCCTGGTCGGGGCCGAGCCGCATCTGCCCTACGACCGCCCTCCGCTCTCCAAGAGATTGCTGTCGGGGGAGTGGGAGCCAGAGCGCATCCAGTTGCGCAAGCCCGACGATTTCGATGCGCTGGGCCTCCAGCTCGAGCTCGGCCGGCGCGCGGTCGGGCTCGACAGCGCGCGCGGCGAGGTCACGCTCGACGACGGCCGCGCGCTGCGCTTCGACGGTCTCGTGATCGCCACCGGCGCGTCGCCACGGCGCCTGCCGGAGCAGCCCCACGCCGGAGGCATCCACGAGCTGCGCACCCTCGACGACGCCCTCGCGCTGCGCGCCGAGCTGCGGGAGGGCGCGCGGCTCGTCGTGATCGGCGCCGGCTTCATCGGCCTCGAGGTCGCGGCGACGGCGCGTGCCGCCGGCTGCTCCGTCAGCGTCGTCGAGGCCCTCCCGGCGCCGCTCGTGCGCGGTCTCGGCGCCGAGATGGGCGCCGCGGTCGCGCAGGTGCACGCTCGGCACGGCGTCGACCTGCGCTGCGACACGCGGATCTCCGGCATCGCCACGGCCGACGGGCGCGTCACGGGCGTCGAGCTCGAGGGAGGCGAGCTGCTGCCCGCCGACGTCGTCGTGGTGGGCATCGGGGTCACCCCCGCGACCGACTGGCTCGACAGCTCGGGCCTCACGATCGCCGACGGTGTCGTCTGCGACGCGACGCTGTGCACGGGAGTGCCGGGGATCTACGCCGCCGGCGACGTGGCGCGCTGGCCGCATCCGTTGTACGGGGAAGAGATGCGTGCGGAGCACTGGACCAACGCCGCCGAGCAGGGGGCGCTCGCCGCGCGCAACCTTCTCGCCGCCGCCGCAGGCCAGCCGACCGCGGCATACGACGCCGTGCCGTTCGTGTGGAGCGACCAGTTCACGAGCCGCATCCAGTTCCTCGGCCGCTCGGCCGCCCAACATGCCGACACGGTCGTGGAGGTGGTGGCCGGCGATCCCGAGGAAGGTCCGTTCGTCGCTCTGTACGGGCGCGCGGGGCGGCTCTGGGGCGTGCTCGGCGTCAGCATGCCGCGGCTCGTGATGCCGTATCGGGCCATGCTGGCGGCAGGAGCCACCTGGGAGCAGGCGCTGGAGAAGGCGCGCGGCGCTGCGTGACCGCTGTCCCTTCGCTCAGCGAAGTTGAGTAGTAGCGACGCAGGTTTCGTCTCGATACCCTCACCTCATGAGCGAGATCGACACCACCCGTCCGATCGATCCGACGTCCGCCGCACGTTCGGGCGGCTCCACCCTCTCTGGCATCCCCGTGATGGCGGTGCCGTCGATCATCCTTCCGGGCGCGGTCGTGACGCTGTCGCTCGAGACCGAGGCGCTGCGACTCGCCGTGCAGTGGGCGCGCTCGGCTGACGGCCGCGTCGTGTTGCTGCCGACCGACGACGTCTCCTCCGCCGACCAACACCCGATGGGCGTGCTCGCGCAGGTTCCGACGACCGGCGCCTTGCCGACGGGGGAACCGGCGGCGATCGTCCAGGTCGAGGCCCGAGCGCGGGTCCTCGCCCTGCACCGCAGCGAGCGCGGACCGCTCAGCGCCGACGTCGAGGTCCTGCGTGATCCACGCCCGACCCCGCGGCTCGAAGCCTCGGGCCGGGAGCTGCGCGTGGTGCTGGAGGAGATCGCCAAGCTGCGGGGTTCACGCCGGCTGCCCGACATCTTGCGCAACGTCGGTGAGCCGGGAGCCCTGGCGGACGCCGCCACCGCGTGGAGCGACGCGTCCGACGACCACAAGCTGACCGTGCTCCAGGCGGTCGACCCCTCGCATCGCGTCGACATCGTGCTCGAGTGGGCCCGCTCACTGTTGGCCGAGCTCCAGGTCACGGAGAGCATCCGCGCCGACGTCACCGAAGGCATGGACAAGCGTCAGCGCGAGTTCCTGCTGCGCGAGCAGCTGGCGGCGATCCGCAAGGAACTGGGCGACGACGACGACGTCGCGTCGCGCTATCGCGAGCAGCTCGAGACCCTCGGCGCAGCGATGCCCGCGCAGGTGCGCACCGCCGTGGAGAAGGAGCTCGACCGTCTCGAACGCACCAGCGACCAGTCGCCGGAGCACAGCTGGATCCGCACCTGGCTCGACCGCATCTTCGATCTGCCGTGGGGCACGCGCACCGACGACACGTTCGACCTCGCGGCCGCGCAGGCGGTGCTCGATGCCGACCACCACGGACTCGGCGACGTCAAGGACCGCATCATCGAGTTCCTGGCGGTGCGCAAGCTGCGCGCCGAGCGTGGGCTCGATCCGGCGCCCGGCGCCGTCTCGTCCGCGGACGCCGCGCCGACCGACCACGCCCGCACGAGCAGGCGCGGTCACGGCGCGATCATCACCCTCGTCGGCCCTCCCGGTGTGGGCAAGACCAGCCTCGGAGAGAGCGTCGCGCGGGCGATGGGCCGCACGTTCGTGCGGGTGGCGCTCGGCGGTGTGCGCGACGAGGCCGAGATCCGCGGCCACCGGCGCACCTACGTGGGCAGCCAGCCTGGCCGCATCGCACGGGCGATCACCGAGGCCGGCAGCATGAACCCCGTCGTCCTGCTGGACGAGATCGACAAGCTCTCGCCCGGCGGTTGGAGCGGTGATCCCACCGCGGCGCTGCTCGAGGTGCTCGACCCCGCGCAGAACCACACGTTCCGCGACCACTACCTGGAGGTCGACCTCGATCTCTCCGAGGTCGTGTTCATCGCCACCGCGAACATGGCGGAAGGCATCCCCGGGCCGCTGCTCGACCGCATGGAGCTGGTGCGCCTCGACGGCTACACGGACGACGACAAGGTCGTGATCGCTCGCCGTCACCTGTTGCCGCGCCAGATCGAACAGGCGGGCCTCGGCTTCGACGAGATCGTCGTCGGCGACGACGTCATCCGGGCGATCATCAGCGGCTACACCCGCGAGGCGGGTGTCCGATCGCTGGAGCGTGAGCTCGGGAAGCTGACCCGCAAGGTCGCGGCGGCCGTCGCCACCGGCACGCGCACCACCCCGGTCGACGTCGCCGTCGACGACCTGCGCGGCTGGCTCGGCCGTCACAAGGTCGACGAAGAAGTGCCCGAGCGCACCGATACGCCGGGCGTCGCCACCGGCTTGGCCGTCACCGGCGCCGGCGGGGACGTGTTGTTCATCGAGGCCACCGCGAGCCCCGGCGAGCCGTCGCTGACGTTGACGGGTCAGCTCGGTGACGTGATGAAGGAGAGCGCGCAGATCGCGCTCAGCTACGTCCGCAGTCACGCCGCCGAACTCGGTGTCGACGCCGACCTGCTCGCCCGGCGCGTCCACGTGCACGTGCCCGCGGGAGCCGTGCCGAAGGACGGTCCGTCCGCGGGCGTCACGATGACGACCGCGCTCATCTCGCTGCTGCGCGACGTCCCGGTGAAGCCCACCGTCGGCATGACCGGAGAGATCACGCTCCAGGGAAAGGTGCTGCCCATCGGTGGGGTGAAGCAGAAGGTGCTCGCCGCGCATCGCGCCGGCCTCACCGAGGTGGTGCTGCCCAAGCGCAACGGCCCGGATCTGGACGATGTGCCCGAGGGCGTGCGGTCGCAGATGACCTTCCACCTCGCCGACACGTACCTCGACGTCCTCGCCGCGGCCTTCGCATAGCCGATCCGTCGTCGTCGTGCGGCCGGGCAGGCATAGGCTCGGCCGCATGACGACGTCGCATCTGTCCCAGGTGTGGCACCAGGTCACCGACCTGAACGTCGTCAGCGGACGCGGCTGCTCGGTGACCGCGGCGGACGGCACGGAATACCTCGACTTCGCGGCGGGCATCGCCGTCAACGCGACGGGCCACTGCCATCCGCACGTGGTGAAGGCGATCTCGGATCAGGCGCAGCGGTTCATCCACGCACAGGTGAACGTCTTCCGGCACGACCTGCTCGAGCCCCTCGCCGCTCGCCTGGCGGAGATCACACCAGCCGGCATCGACACGTTCTTCTTCAGCAACAGCGGCGCAGAGATCACCGAAGCCGCGGTGAAGCTGGCCAAGCAGGTGACCGGACGACCGAACGTCGTCGTGTTCAGCGGCAGCTTCCACGGTCGCACGCATCTGGCCATGGCGATGACGACGTCGAAGACGATCTACCGCGCCGGATATGCGCCGCTGCCAGGCGGCGTGTTCGTCGCCCCGTTCCCCGATCCGCTCGCCGCGGATCAGGATGCCGCGATCGCAGCCTCGTTGGCCGGACTCGACCGATTGCTGCTGACGACGACGGCGCCCGCGGAGACTGCGGCGATGATCATCGAGCCCGTGCTCGGCGAAGGCGGGTACGTGCCGGCGCCGCCGGCGTTCCTGCGCGGCGTCGCCGAGCGCTGCCGCGCCCACGGCATCCTGCTCGTCGCCGACGAGGTGCAGTCGGGCTTCGGGCGCACCGGCGCGATGTTCGCCGTCGAGCACTCCGGCCTCGAGCCCGACGTCATCTGCATGGCCAAGGGCATCGCCAGCGGTTTCCCCTTCTCCGCGCTCGGGACGCGCCGCGAGATCGACGACCGCTGGCCCCGAGGCAGCCACGGCGGGACCTACGGAGGCAACCCGATCGGCTGCGCGGCAGCCTTGGCCACGATCGAGATCCTGACGTCGCCGGGTTTCCTCGACAACGTCGTCGCCCGCGGGACCCAGCTGATCGACGGCGTGCGCGAGCTCCAGGCGCGCGACCCGGCCGGCGCCGGGCGCCGCATCGTCGACGTCCGCGGCCTCGGGCTGATGGTCGGCGCCGAGTTCGAGAGCGCCGAGCGGGCCGCGGCGGTGCGCAGGCACTGCCTGAACGAAGGCCGCCTGATCCTGCTCGACGCCGGCCCCACCTCGCAGACACTCCGCTGGATGCCGCCGCTGATCGTCTCCGAGAGCGAGATCGACCGCGCGTTGTCGGTGTTCGGCGCGGCGCTGAAGGCGAACTCCTAGGAGCGGCGGCCGTGGTCGCGGTCGATCCCGAACGGCTGGCGGTGTGGCGGCGGCTCGTCGTCGCCCATGCCGCGATCGAGCGGATGTTGACCCGCGCCTTGCAGACCGAGCGTGAGATGCCCCTGGCGTGGTTCGAGGTGCTCGCGGCGCTCCAGGTCGCCGACGGCCGGTTGCGGGTGATGGAGCTCGCCGAGACCGTCATGGTGAACCCGTCCAGCCTCAGCCGCCAGCTCGATCGCATCGAGGAGGCGGGGCTGATCAGGCGGGAACGCAGCGTCGGCGACGAAGATGCGCGCGCCGTCGCCGTCGTGCTGACGCGCGAGGGCCGAGCGCGGTGGCGGGCAGCGAACACGACCTATCAGCGGATCGTGCGCAAGGCCTTCACCCGGCACCTCACCGACACCGACGTCACCGCGCTGTCGCGCGTGTTCACCAAGGTGCTCGAGTCCGAGTAGCTCAGGCGTACATCGCCTCGATCTCGGCGGCGTAGCGGGCGTGGACGCCGCGACGCTTGAGCTTCGAGGTGGGGGTGAGGACGTCGCTGTCGGGAAGCCACACGTCGCCGACGACGGTGAAGCGCTTGATCGCCTCGGCGTGCGACAGGCGCTCGTTCACGGCGTCGACGCCGCGCTGCACCTGCGCGATCACGTCGGGGTCACGAGCGAGATCGGCGAGAGCAGCGCCGTGGCGGCCATGCGCCTGCGCCCACTGCGCCGCGGCGTCAGGATCGAGGACCAGGAGCGCTGACATGAAGCGGCGGCCGTCCCCGATGGCCGCCGCGTGTCCGACGAGCGGGATGGTGCGCAGCTCGGCCTCGAGGTTGGCCGGGCTGACGTTCTTGCCGCCCGACGTGATGATCAGCTCCTTCTTGCGGTCGACGATGCGCAGGTAGCCGTCGTCGTCGAGCTCGCCGATGTCGCCGGTTCGCAGCCAGCCGTCGTCGAGGGTGCGCTCGGTCGTGGCGGGATCGCCGACGTAGCCGTCGAACACGTTGCCGCCGCGGCACATGATCTCGCCGTCGTCGGCGAGGCGCACCTCGCATCCGGGGATCGCGCGCCCGACGGTGCCGATGCGTGGGCGGCGCGGCGACCATGTGATCGGACCGCTCGACTCGCTCGTTCCGTAGATCTCGGTGAGCGGCACACCGATCGCGTCGAACCACTCGAGGACCTGGCGCGGCAGCGGCGCCGCTCCGCTGACCGCCAACTCCAGCGCGTCGAGCCCGACGGCCTCGCGCGCCTGGGCGAACGCGACCGCGTCGAGGAACTCGAGGGTCGAACGCTGCTCGTCCGTCGGCGCGACGTCGACGGTGGCGGCACGGATGGCGGCGGCAAGCGCGACGCCCTCGTCGAAACGCTGCTTGCGTTCGGGATCGGTGGCCAGCGCTGCGTTGATGCCGCTGTGGATCTTCTCCCACACACGCGGCACCCCGAACATCAGCTGGGGCCGCACGGCGCGCAGGTAGACGCTCAACTCGTTGACGTCCGGGCAGCAGTAGACCGAGAAGCCGAGCATCGCGCCGTGGTACAGGCTCATCATGCGCTCGGCGATGTGCGCCATCGGCAGGAAGCTGATCACCCGCTTGCCCGCGTAGGTCTCGAACGAGATGCACCGGCGCAGCTGCTCGACGGTGTACACGACGTTGTGCTGCGTGAGCGGCACCGCCTTCGGCGGGCCCGTCGTGCCGCTGGTGTAGATGACCGTCGCCACGTCGGAGGGGATCACGTCGTCGGCGAGCCGCGCCAGATCGAGTGGCTCCGCCGCGCCGAGCGTGTCGGCGGGCAGCACGCCGTCGGGGAGGGGGCCGGTCGGTGGATCGAGGACGAAGATCCGCCGCAGGGTCGGCAGCTTGTCTCGCGCGTGGAGGATGCGATCGAGGAACGTCGCGTCCTCGACGATCGCCACCGCTGCCCCGGCATGGCGGGCGATGTAGGCGATCTCGTCGGCGGACGACGAGTTGTAGATGCTCACCGGCGTGGCGCGCAGGCATTGGATCGCAAGGTCGAGCCAGTGGAACTCGGGGCGGTTGCGCATCATCAGCAGCACCCGCTCTCCGCGCCCGACGCCGCATGCGCGCAACCCTGCGGCGGTGCGGGCGAGGTTGTCGGCAACGTCCCGTGCCGTCCACGTCTGCCACGCCGCGGGCGACCCGTCGATCATCCGGTGCAGCAGCGGCAGGTCGGGGTGTTCGTCGACCAGCGCGACGAACCGGCGCGGTACGGTCTGGCCGGCCACGCAGGCCTCGATCTCCGCAATGCTGGCGGACGCCATGCGACATTGTGTCATCGGTTCTCGCCGCTGCTCCCGCTGGTGCGATCGATGTTCGAGCTCGGTTTGGGTGCGCCGCGCGCCCCGCGGGACAATCGGTCCCCATGACCACGGCTGTGATCGTCGATGCGATCCGCACCCCGCTCGGCCGGCGCAACGGCCGCCTGCGCGACTGGCATCCCGTCGACCTGGCCGCGCAGACGTTGACGGCGCTGGTCGACCGCACCGGGATCGACCCCGCGATCGTCGATGACGTGGTGCTGGGATGCGTCATGCAGGTCGGCGAGCAGGCGTGCAACGTCGCCCGCAACGCGGTGCTGGCCGCGGGCTGGCCCGAGACGGTGCCGGGGACGACGGTCGATCGCCAGTGCGGCTCCGGTCAGCAGGCCGCTCACTTCGCCGCGCAAGGCGTCATCGCCGGGGCGTACGACGTCGTGGTCGCCGGCGGTGTCGAGGTGATGACCCGCGTGCCGATGGGGTCGTCGATGGCCGACGGCAAGTTCGGGTATCCCTTCGGACCCGCGATCGGCGCTCGCTACGCCGCAGCCGGCGGCTTGCTGCCACAGGGTATGGCGGCCGAGCTGGTCGCCGACACGTGGAACATCAGCCGCGAGGAGATGGACGCCTTCGGCGCTCGGTCGCAGCAGCTGGCCGCGCAGGCGACGAAGGACGGCCGCTTCGATCGTGAGATCCTCAGCGTCACCGGCGCCGACGGCCGGCCAATGACCACCGACGAAGGTCTGCGTCGCACCGACATCGCGGGGCTCACCCACCTCAAGCCGGCTTTTCGCGCGGAAGAGGACGGCGGCCGCGTCACCGCCGGCAACAGCTCGCAGATCTCCGACGGAGCGTCCGCGCTGTTGATCATGAGCGAGGAGCGGGCCCAGGCGCTGGGGCTTACCCCACGGGCGCGGTTCGTCACGTTCGCGCTCGCCGGATCCGATCCCCGGATGATGCTGACGGCGCCGATCCCCGCCACCGAGCGGGTGCTGGAGAAGTGGGGACGACCCCTCGACGACATCGATCTGGTGGAGATCAACGAAGCCTTCGCGTCCGTAGTGCTGGCGTGGGAACGGGAGCTGCACGCCGACATGGACAAGGTCAACGTCAACGGCGGCGCGATCGCCCTCGGCCACCCGCTGGGGTGCTCGGGAACCCGCCTGACGACGACGTTGCTCTGCGAGCTGGAGCGCACGGGCGGTCGCTTCGGCCTCCAGACGATATGCGAAGGCGGCGGCATGGCGAACGCGATGATCATCGAACGGCTGGGTTGAGCCGTTCGTCGCCGGGCCGCTCCGTCCGATGCGCCGGGCCGTCGGTAGGTTGGTCCCGTGCCGGCCTTGTCGACGATCGTGTGGGTGCTCGCCGGGTTGGCGATGTGCTACGGGCTGTGGAAGATCGGCATCGGCATGCTGCGCAGCATGACCACCGCGCCGCCCGCGCCTCCGCCGCCGGGCGAGATGCGGCGGATCAACGTTCGCTATCGCTGCCCGGTCTGCGGGCTCGAACTGCGGATGACGTTGGCGCCCGACGAGGATCCGCCACCGCCGCGGCACTGCCTGGAAGAGATGGACCTCATCGCGCCGGTCGAATAGTCCACAACCTGTGGATAAACCTGTCGATGAACGACACGCGTGTCATTCACGATCCACAGATTCGGGCGGCTAATGCCAGCGTGTCGCGGTGTACAACCCACCCAGCACGAGGGCGAGGCCGGCGAACAACGGCCAGTTGCTGTCGCTGAAAGCCAGGTAGCGGCCGAGGATCAGCAGCATGCCGAGGACCAGCAACACCAGCATCAGCACCGGCACCCAACGGGGGCTCTCCTTCACCGACTTCGGAATCGGCGGCGTGTAGCGACTGCTCTGCCCGACGCTCGACGCGCTGGTCGCGGCGGTCACCGTGGACGACGTGCCGGGCCGGGTGCCCTTGGGGGTGATGCGTCCGCCGGACTTGCGCTTGGGAGGTGCCACAAGCAGGCGAGTCTATGCGTTCGACAGGTGGGCCGCCTGCCGGGCAGGCTGGGGAGATGGCCCCGCGCGTGCTGGTGATCGACAGCTACGACAGCTTCGTCTACAACCTCGTCCAGTACCTCGGCGAGTTGGGCGCGGAGCCGATCGTCCACCGCAACGACGCGCTCACGGTCGACGACGCGGTCGCGCTCGAGCCGGATGCGGTGCTGCTGTCACCCGGTCCGGGCCGCCCGGAGGACGCGGGCATCCTGTGCGCCAGCATCCCCGCGTTCGCCGAGCGCGGCGTGCCGGTGCTGGGCGTGTGTCTCGGGCATCAGGCGATCGGCCACGTCTACGGCGCGTCGGTGGTGCGGGCGCCGGAGCTGATGCACGGCAAGACGTCGAACATCGAACACCAGGGCGAGGGAGTGTTCGCTGGCCTGCCGTCACCGTTGGTGGCGACGCGGTATCACTCGCTGGTCATCGACCCGGACACGATGCCGGAGTGCCTGGAGGTCACCGCCCGCACCGCCGACGGCATCGTGATGGGGGTTCGGCACCGCGACCTGCCGGTCGAGGGCGTGCAGTTCCATCCCGAGAGCATCCTGACCGCGGCTGGACACGATCTGCTGCGCACGTTCCTGCGGCGCGCCGACGCCGACGGCGGGTAATCGCCCGACCCTCAGATCCCGAGCAGGGTGGTGGACGTCGTCGACGTGGTCGACGATGTCGTCGTGGGCACGGTGGTGGTGGTCGTCGGAGGCTCCGTGGTGGGCGCCGGTTCGGCTTCGCCCACCACGATCGTCACCGTGCCGCCGCGGTCGAGCTGCGTGCCGGCCGCAGGGTTCTGGTCGATCACGCGCCCGTCGTCGGGGCTGTCGAACGGGACGGAGCGATACTCGACGGAGACCTGGAGCTGCGTGTTGGTGATGGCGTTGCGGGCCCGTGACTCGCTCTGGCCGATGACGGACGGGACGACGACCGGTTCGGGTCCCAGCGAGACGACCACGGTGATCGCCGAGCCGCGGTCGACGAGCGTGCCCGCTGCAGGGTCGGTGCGGATCACGCGGCCGGCGTCGACCGCGTCGCTGTGCTCCTCGACGACCGTGACCGCCAGCGCGCCGTTGACCTCGCGCTGGAGGATGGCCTGTGCTTCCTCGACGCGCTGACCGGTGACGTCCGCGACGCCGACCTGGTCCGGCCCGGCGCTGACGACGAGATCGATCGTCACCTGATCGGGCCGTGCCATCGTCTCCGCGCCCGGGTTCTGGCTGATGACGCGGCCTTCTTCGATCGCTGGATCGTTCTGCCGCGTCACCTCACCGAGGCCGAAGCCGGCCGCGTTCAGCGTGGCCGTCGCCTGTTCGAGCTGCTGGCCGACCACGTTCGGCACCGGCTGGGGCTCGACCGGCGGGGTGAAGAACACCTCGACGACCTCACCGGCCGACAGCACCGTGCCGGGCGGGGGCTCGCTGCCCCACACGACGTTCTCGGCGTTGTTCGGATCGTTCGGATCGGGGTTGGCCATCGGCGTCGCCTTGATCGCCAGCCCCGCGTCGTCGAGGGCTTGTTGCGCTTGCTGGACCGTCATGCCGACGACCGCCGGAACGGTCGCGTCGGACGGCCCTTCGTCGTCGGCGAGCGCCCGGAACAGCAGGATGCCGCCGACGATCAGCGCTGCCAGGGCCAGGATGCCGAGCACCGCATACCACGCCGAGCGCCCACCGCCGGTCTGGTGATAGGTCGGTCCGCCCCCGCCGGGGCCGCCGCCTTGCACCGGAACGGACGCCGTGCGATACCCAGCGGGCATCGTCTGGGTGCGGGCGACGCCGCCCGTCGTTGGCATCGCTTGCGTACGCGCCATCGACGCGGTCGCCCCGGTGACGGGCACCGGCGCGGTCTGGCGCGGCATCGCCGTCGTGGCCGCCGCGGGACTTCCCGCCGCAGCGCCGGCAGCCGCTGCGGCTGCAGCGGCGCCGAGAGCGGTGAGCGCCTGCACCGGCTCACCGGCGCGGAACCGGCGAAGGTCTTCGCGCAACGCCTCGGCAGTCGCGTAGCGGACCGCAGGCTTCTTGGCGAGCAGCTTGGCGACGATCGCCTCGAACGGTCGCGGGACCCCAGGGACCAGCTGGTTGAGCGGTTGCGGGGCGTCGTGCACCTGCTTGTAGGCGATGCTCACCGGGTTCTCGCCGCTGAACGGCGGCCGTCCGGCGACCATCTCGTAGAGGACGATCCCCAGCGAATACAGGTCGCTGCGCGGATCGGGCTGTGCTCCCTGGGCCTGCTCCGGCGAGAAGTAGGTGGCCGTGCCCATCACCGACCCGGCCTGCGTGAGGTTGCTCTCCGTCGGCGCGTTCAGCGCTCGCGCGATGCCGAAGTCGGCGACCTTCACCTGGCCGTTCGCGCCGATGAGGATGTTCGCCGGCTTGATGTCGCGATGGACGACGCCGTTGCGGTGGGCGAAGCCCAGCGCGTGGGCGACCTCGCCCGCGATCTCGGCGGCCTGTGTGGGGGTGAGCCGCCCGTTGGCCTTCAAGATGTCGGCAAGGGTGCGGCCCTGGATGTACTCCATCGCCATGAAGTACGTGCCGCCGTGCTTGCCCCAGTCGTAGACGCTGACGATGTTGGGGTGGTTGAGGTTCGCCGCGGCCTGCGCCTCCCGGCGGAACCGCTCGACGAAGTTCGGATCGGTGGCGAACTCGGCGAACAGAACCTTGATGGCCACCGGTCGGTCGAGGAGGATGTCGCGCGCGAGCAGGACGTCGGCCATCCCACCGCGCCCGATGCGTTCTCTCAGCTCGTACCGGTCGTTGATGACCGTCCGTTCGGCGTTGTTGTTCACCACTGCCTACCTGCTCCCGGGACCGGGAGTCCCGACGAGGTTATCCACCGGCTGCCCGCGGATGACGGCGCGTGTCGCCCGGCGCTCACGTCGGCAGCAGATAGTTGAGGATCTCGTTGGCCACCGGGCCGGCCAGCCGCCCACCCGTGCTGGCCGAGATCTCGTCGGTCGTTCCCTTGATCATCACGGTCACCACGTACTGCGGATCGTCCGCCGGGGCGAACGTGGTGATCCACGCGTGCGAGCGCTCCGGCTCCCCGCTGTTGTTGAGCTGCGCGGTGCCGGTCTTGGCTGCCACGGGTCGGCCGCTGTTCAGGGCGATGCAGCACGACGCCGTGCCGTTGGTGACCACGCCCTGCATCAGCTCGTTGAGGATCGCGGCGTTTGCTTCCGACAGCGGTGTCTTCCACACGGTCGGCTCGGTCCGGTCGAGCACGCCGCCGTTGTGGTCGAGGGTCGCGTCCACCACGTAGGGGGCCATCATCCGCCCGCCGTTGGCGACCGCGGCGGCTGCCATCGCCATGTGCACGGGCACCATCTGGTCCTCGTTCTGGCCGAAGCCGCGGATCGCCAGCAGCGGGATGTTGTCGACGAAGTCGGATGCCTCGCCGAAGAAACTCGCGGCCGGTCGTGGGAGGTCGATGGGGATCGGCTCGCCGATTCCCCACGCCTTCGCGCCGTCGGCCATCGCCTGGCCGCCGAGCTCGACCGCGATGCGGGCGAACGGCGTGTTGCAACTGCGCCGGAACACCTCGCGCAGGTCGCCCCCGCAGACACCGCCGCCGTAGTTCTCGATCGGGTCGGTGGTCTGCGGTGGCACGTATTCGGACTCGTTCTCCCAGAAGCTGTCGAAGTTGATGAGGCCGTTCTCGAGCGCGATGCCGGTGGTGATGATCTTGAACGTCGACCCGGGCATGTAGCGCTCTTGGTAGGCGTTGGCGAGCAGCGGCTTGCCGACCGCGTTCTGGAGGGCGACGAGCGCCGCTTCGGCTTGTGTGCTGTCGGGCACCACGACCGTGTTCGGGTCGTAGCTGGGATAGCTCCACATGGCGATGATCGCCCCGGTGCGCGGGTCCATGACGACGACGCTGCCCTCGCGCTCGCCGAGCGCGTCACGGGCGAGCTGTTGCACGTCGGCGCGCAGCGTGAGGCGCACCGATCCGCTCGTGTCGTCGCTGCTGAAGATGCTCGACAGCCCGCGCAGCTTCTGCTTCGTGGTGCGCCCGGCGAGCACGTCGTTCTGCACGCGCTCGATCTGCGTCGAGCCGTAGACGAAGGTGTAGTAGCCGGTGACGTTGGCGAACAGCTCGCCCGTCGGGTACACGCGCTGGTACTCGAACGCGCCGCCCGGTGTCGGCTCGCTGTAGGCCACGGTGACCCCGTCTGCCGTGACGATCGGTCCCCGGGGATTGTTGAAGTCGCGCACCGTCTCGCGGGTGTTGCGCGGGTCGGAGGTGAGCTCCTCCTTGTCGTTCACCTGCACCAGGTTGAGCTGCGCGAAGAGCACGACGTAGCAGGCCAGCAGGCCGAGCGCGAGGCGGCGGATCTGTCGGTTCATCGCACGACCACGGTCGCGTCGCCGGCGGTCGCTCCGACCTGCCGGCGCAAACGACGGCCCAGACGCCACGCTGCGAACCGCTCACCGATCGTCGGGTCGTCGGGGATCTCGCCGTTGCGGCGCGCCGTCGCGTCGCTGACGCGGATCAACAGCGCGAGGAGGATGTAGTTGGCCAGCAGCGACGATCCGCCGTAGCTGACCCACGGCAAGGTGATGCCGGTCAGGGGGACGACGCGGATGACGCCGCCGATGATGATGAACGCCTGCACCCCGACGATCGTCGTGAGACCGGTGGCGAGCAGCTTCACGTAGGCACGCTCGGCACGGATGGCGACGCGCAGCCCCGCGCCGATCAACAGCACGAACGCCATCAGCACGGCCGTCGCGCCGAACAGCCCCATCTCCTCACCGATGGCGGCGAAGATGAAGTCGTTCTTCACCTCGGGGATGCGGGTCGGATCGCCGAGGCCGAGGCCCGTGCCGGTCTTGCCGCCGCTGGCGAGCGCGAACGCGGCCTGCGCCGGTTGATAGCCCTTGCCCTGATACTGGCTCCACGGATCGAGCCACACGTCGACGCGGGTCTTCACGTGGTCGAAGATCCGCCAGGCGGCCACCGACGCGCCCGAGAACAGCACCAGGCCGAGGACCAGGTAGCTCGCCTTCTCGGTCGCCACCCAGACCATCACGACGAACAACGTGAAGAACAGCAGGGACGAGCCGAGGTCCTTCTGGCCGACCATCACCACGACCGCGAAGCCCCACGCGAACACCAGCGGCAGCAGGTAGCGCGGCTCGGGAAGGTGAAAGGGTCCGATCCGCCATGTGCTCGCCGCGATCAGCTCGCGCCGGTCGGCCAGGTAGCTGGCGAAGAACAGCGTCAGCAGCACCTTGGCGAACTCGCCGGGCTGGAAGTTGACGGGCCCGAGGCTGACCCAGATGCGCGCCCCGCCGAAGCTCGTGCCGATGCCGGGGACGAGTGGCAGCACGAGCAACCCGGCGCCGAGCGCGAAGAACGTCCACGTGTACCGCGTCAGGTCCTGCACCCGTTGCACCATCAGCAACGTGAGGACGAACGCCGCGATGGCGATGACGGTCCACGTCGTCTGGAGGCCTGCGAGCCGGTCGGACAGCCGGGTGATGATGACGTAGCCGAGGCCGTGCAGCAGGGCGACGAGCGGCAGCATCGTGCCGTCGGCCCCCGGCGCCAGGAACCGCACCGCGATGTGGGCGACGATCAGCAAGGCCAACAGCGTCACGAGGAACGGCACGATCACCGGAGGCATCTCGGCGTTGGCGCCGAGAGATGCGAGCACGTAGGCGCAGCCGGTGATGACCGCCGCCATGACCACCAGGCCGAGCTCCGTGGAACGGCGGGCGCGGGCGACCGTTCGGCTGGGCATCACGGTCCGTCGACGACCGTCGTCGTGGTCGCAGCGGGGTCCGGCGTGGTCGTGGTGGTCGTGGTCGATGTGGTGGAGGTGGTGGACGTGGTCGACGTCGCGGCGACCACGTCGGCGTCGAGGTCGCTGAGGAACGCGTCGCCGTCGCTGCGGTTGTCGAACGTGCGGTTGCTGTCGATGTCCTCGGCGCGGTCGGCAGGCACGTCGGCGCGGTCGACGCGCGAGCGGCTCTCGACCGTCGGATCGAACCACAGCACACCGCCAGGGCGGCCCTTGTAGAGCACGACGGTGTCGCCCTCGTAGCCGACGAAGTAGCCGCTGCGGGCGTATACCGCCACCAAGGTGAAGGTCACCGTGACGATCGCCGCCAGGGCGAGCACGAACAACGACACTCCCAGCGAGGGCCGCCGGCGTCGCGGGGCGACCGGCGTCGCCGCCGACGGTGCGGCGGAGGGGGAGCTGGCCAGGGTCGACACGTCCTCGCCCGGGCGCGGCGCGCTGGCCGGCGCGTGGGGCGCGGACGGAGAGGCATCCGTCGCCGGCAGCTCGGCCGTCGCCATGGCGGCGGTGGCCATCTCGGGGGCGGCCATGGCGACGGTGGCCATCTCGGCGTCGACGACGGGTGGGGCAGCGAACGGGGACCCGTGCACCGTCGGGGGCTCAAGAGCCAGGATCTCGCCCGTGGGCTCGGGCGGGTCGGCTCCGTCGAGCACGTCGAGCACGATGACCGTGACGTTGTCACGGCCGCCGTGCGCATTGGCCGCCGCGACGAGCTGGTCGGCCGCCTCCTGGGGGTCGTTGACCTCGCACACGATGCGCGTGATCGAGGCGTCGTCCACCTCGTCGACGAGACCGTCGCTGCACAGGACGTACCGGTCCCCGCGCACGATCGGCAGCGACCACACGTCCACACCGACGCTCGGTTCGATGCCGAGTGCTCGGGTGACGATGTTGCGGCGCGGGTGGGTGCGCGCTTCGTCCTCGGTGATGTGGCCGGTGGAGACGAGCTCTTGGACGTAGCTGTGGTCGATGGTCATGCGCCGCAGCACGCCGCCACGCAGGCGGTAGGTGCGGGCGTCGCCGACGTTGACCAGGGCCAGCCGTTCGCCGTCTTCGAGGGTGAGCACGGCGATGGCGGTGAGGGTGGTGCCCATGCCGCGCTGCGCAGCGTTGGCGTGGGCCGCGTCGAAGATCTGCCGGTTCGCAGCGAGCACCGCCTCGACGACGGTGTCCGCGTCCGGGGCGCCGTCGGCCAGGCGCTCGCGCAGCGTCGCCGCTGCGATCGCGCTGGCCACCTCGCCGGCCTGATGGCCGCCCATGCCGTCGGCCACGCCGAAGACCATGGGCTCGGCCACGAACGCGTCCTCGTTCGCCGGCCGGACCCGCCCGGAATCGGTGGCTGCGCCCCATCGCATCACGGGCATCGAGGGAAGACCTCCAGAGATCGAACGGCGGATGGGATGGGGCGGATCACTGCGCCTCCAGCACGGTGCTGCCGGCTTGGAGCCGATCGCCGCGCGTCAGCGGCATCGGCGCGCCGGTGACGCGTCGGGTGTTGACGTAGGTGCCGTTGGTGCTGCCGAGGTCTTCGACCAGGACCTGGCCGTTGACGACGAAGACGCGGGCGTGCAGCTGCGAGACGAAGGTGTCGTCGGGGATGCTGATCGTGCAGCCGGGAGCCCGCCCGATGGTGACCTCGTTGGCGATGGGGAAGGCCGTGCCGCGCCGAGCCCGCGGCTCGAGGACGGCGAGGCGCCCGACGCGGCCACGCTTGCCTTTGGGAGCCTTCGCCCGTCGCGCAGCGGGCGCCGGCACCATGGATCCGGCGTGCGGTGTGCCGTCGACCGTCCCGGGAGCGAGGTCGGCGCGATGGCGGGGTCCGCGCACCTCGCTCCAGACGGCCCAGAGGACGCGGGCGAAGAAGAGGTACAGCAGCGCCAGCAGCGCCACGTTGAGGATGCCGAGCAGCTGGTCGGTCATTCTGGGTGGTCCGGCAGTCGCCTGCGGTCACGAAGCCTCGAAGCGCACGTGCGTGCTCCCGAAGCTGACGATGTCTCCATCGGTGAGGGCCCGCTCGCCGTCGATGCGGGTGCCGTTGACCTTGGTGCCGTTGGTGGAGCCGAGGTCGACCACGACGAACCCGGTTCCCCGGGCCCGCACCTCGGCGTGACGGCGGCTGACGTTGGGGTCGGAGACCGCGATCGTGCACTCGGGCATGCGCCCGATCGTGACGACGCGACCGGCGAGATCGATGCGCTCGCCCGACGCCAGCACGAAGCTGCCGGCGCCGCCCCCGGCGGCGGCCTGCTTCATCTGCGAGCTGACCCCGAAACGGCCGGGGCGGAGGTTGTTGTCGACGATCAGGTCGACCGACACCGGCCCCATGAAGTGGTAGCCCTCGTCGCGGGCGTATTCGCGCGCCGTCTCGCACAGCTCGATGCGGAGGGCGTCCTCGATGTCGGCGAAGGCCGCGTGGTCACGGGGTGAGAGGTGGAAGTCGTAGTGGTTGGGCACGATGCGCCGGCCCTTCACGTCGACGCTGCGATGGTCGTCCATCTCGTGCAGCATCCGGCGGCCGAGCTCGATGGGACGGATGGTGCTGCGGGAGCGCGAGAACACGCCCTCGACCATACGCTCCACGCTGCTCTCGAATGATTGCAAACCCATGCGGGCGCGAGGCTACTGGTGGGGTGTTCGGCGTGGTCGGCACGCCCGCCTGCTGGGTTGGCCAGGTGAGGGCGGCTTGCTAGCGTTGGCCCTCCACTCGGGCGAGTGGCGGAATGGCAGACGCGCTGGCTTCAGGTGCCAGTGATCGTAAGATCGTGGGGGTTCAAGTCCCCCCTCGCCCAC
>CAZGUH010000038.1:0-35454 GCA_964529005.1 uncultured Ilumatobacteraceae bacterium
CGGGGAAACCGCTCATGACCTGGCAGCAGACGGCCGATGTCAGAGCATCTCTTCACCAGCCTCGCCCCCCGACCGACAGGTTCGCCGCCCCCTGCGGCCCGCCCGCCGGACGTTCACCGCGCTCGCGGTGTGCGCTGTCGCGGGCGCCGCGGTCGCCGCCATGGCATGGGATCCCGAGCCGGCGGGCACGTCACGGGCCACGGCAGCGCCGCCGGACGCCGAGGCGTGCGACGAGACGACGATGACCGGCCCGACGTCGACGACGAGCCCGACGACGACGAGTCCGACGACGACGGGCGCGCCCACCACCACGCTGGCGTCGGACGGGTCGACGGCCGAGACGACTGAGACGGCAGCCGAGCCGACGGTCGAGGCGACCACCGAGACGACCGAGCCGACGGTCGAGACGACGACCGACGCGCCGGCTGGCCCGACGACGAGCGTGGCGTGCGACGGGTCGCCCGCTGAGACCGGCGAGGTGACGACGACGACGGCAGGGGCGGCTCCGACGGATCCGACGACGACCGTCCCGGAGCCGACGACGACGACATCGACGACGACATCGACGCCGGCCACGACGACCAGCACGACGGCGACCACGACCACGAGCACGACGACGCTTCCGGCCGTCGAGACGACGGCGGCCATCGAGACCGCGGACGATGAGACTGCGGTCGTCGACACCGCGGACGCGGAGGCGGAGCGCGCGCGGCGGGTCACCCCGCAGACCAACTCGGCAGAGCACGCGCCGGCCGGCCAGCAACTGGCGGACGTGACGGTCCCGCTGCCGGAGGTCGATCCGACGTGGCAACTCGCGCTGCCGCGGCCGCGGACGCCGGGGCGGCCGGGCGCGTCGGCGCCCGCGCCGGGACGCGTGGCGCCGCTCGGGCGCTGGACGCCAGGCGACGAGACGGCGATCATCCTCGCCACGATCCGCCACCTGGAGTCCGGCGCCCGATACGACATCGGTCCGAACGCGGCCGAGGCGTCGGGCGCGTACCAGTACATCCCGTCCACGTGGCAGAACGAGGGCGGGTACCCGCACGCGTACCTCGCCCCGCCAGCCGTGCAAGACGCCCGGGCGCGCGCCGACGTGGAGCGGCTGCTCGCCCGGTGGAACAACGACGTGTCGATGATCCCGGTGCTCTGGTACTACCCGAAGGCGGCCAACGATCCGTTGTGGATGGACCGCGTGCCCAACCCGAGCGGCGGCAACCGCTTGACCGTGCGCGAATACCAGACGCTGTGGCTGGCGACGTACACCGCCACCCGCGCGGCCGTCGCCGCCCAACTCGGCGGGTCCGGATCGCCGAGCGACGCAGCGGGCGCGGCAGCGCCGCTGGCCCCGATCGACATCCTCACCACCGCGCCGAGCACTGCCGCAGGACCGACCGACGCACAGCAGGCATCGACCGCTGGCGCCCTCCCGGCGGTCACCGTCGGACCCGTCACGGTCGACGCCAGGACCGTCGGCGAGCAGACCGCGGCGCTCGCAGCCCGATCGCGGCCACCGCAGGATCTCGCACCACCAGCCCTCCCGAGCGACGTGCCGCACGAGGTGGCCAGCGCCCTGCGCTCGATCTCCTTCCCGGTGCTCGGACCGTCGACGTACTCCGACACGTGGGGCGCCTGCCGCGACGGATGCCATCGCAGCCACGAGGGCACCGACATCATCGGGGTGCCGATGCAGCCGTTGCTGGCGGTCGTCGACGGCACCGTCGTGCGCGCTCGCCACGCGTCCCGCGGGATCTCGGGGGTGGCGTTCACCATCCAGGACGCGGACGGCTGGCGCTACAACTACTTTCATCTGAACAACGACACGCCCGGCGGCGACGACGACATTGCGGCGGAAGCGTGGCGGATCGCACCGGGGTTGGAGGTCGGCGACCACGTGCGCGCCGGCGAGATCATCGGATACATGGGCGATTCCGGCAACGCCGAAGGTTCGCTCGCTCACCTCCACTTCGAGATCCGCGATCCGTTCGGCGTCGCCCATCCGTCGTACTGGTCGCTCGCCGCGGCGCACGCTCGCCAGGCATGCTCGATCGGCATCGGCCCGTGGTCGACCCCCGAGCTGCGCTCCCCTGCCGACTCCGACGGAACGCCGCTCGCCGTCGAGACCACCACGGTGACACCGCTGTTCGGAACGGGCGTGTGGCAGATCGACAACGAGGGACGGGTGACGGCGACAGGAGACGCCGCTCTGATCGTCCCGTCGCGAGCGCTGACGTGCATGCCGGGGCCCACCACCCCGTTCGGCACGGACGCCGCCGGCTGGACGACGTCGCCGACGACCGATCTCCTCGCCGGCACGGTGCTCGACGGCATCGACGTCATGGACACCGCGCTCGCCGGTGTGCTGCCCGCGCCGCCGGTCGAGGCGACACCCGCGCCGCGACCCGGCCGGCGGGCGGCGCGCGCTGCGCTGGCGCCACGGCCGGTCGCATTCGTCAACCCGGCCACGGGCGAGACGATCCTCGTGGTCGACCGCGAACTGCTCGCCCTGCGCTGAACCCGTTGCGCGCTGGAGTTCGCGCGATCGGCGGCGCCCGCGGGGGTCGATCGGTCCGATCTTGTCAAGGCGACGGCAATTTCGCTCGCGCTGCGTGACATCACGGGTGCGTCACCGTCAGATTTCGCTCGTCCGGAGGCGAGCGGAGGTGACGGGTGCAGCCGAACGCATGTCGCGATCGCGAGCCGGCACGGCGCGCGATCGGCGTCGCGGTCACGCTCTCGACGGTCATCGCGGCTGCCACCGTCGTCTCCCGGATCGTCGCCGCCAGCGCGGCGCCGGCCCCGGCGCCTGCGACCGCGAGCGCCACGGCGCTGCCCGCCGCGCCGTCGGCGCCGGGCGCGCCGCTGGGCGCGCCGCTGTCGGTGTACCAGCCGGTGGGGCCGATCCGGCTCGCCGACACACGCCAGGCCGCGTGTGGCTGCAGCCGCCACGACGACGGCTCGACCATCACCGTCGAGATCTCGGGCCGCGACGGCATCCCGGCCAGGGCGATCGCGGCCGCGCTGACGATCACGATCACCGACGCCGCCGCGGGCGGCTACGCGACCGTCTGGCCGTCGGGGACGCCGCGTCGCACGACGTCGGCGGTCAACTGGGAGGCCGGGCAGACGGTCGCCAACAGCACGATCGTGCCGATCGGCGCCGACGGCGCCGTCGACGTCGACGTCTCGGCGAACGCCGGGGTGATCGTCGACATCAGCGGCGTATTCGTGCCCACCGCGGGAGATGCCACGGCCGGTCGGTTCATCGCCCTGCCGCCCGAGCGTCTCGTCGACACCCGCGGCGGCGTCGCACCGGCGGCCCCGATGATCCGGGTCGCGCTGCCCCCGACCGTCGCCGACGACGCGACCGCGGTCGTCGCGACCGTGACCGCGACGGACGCATCGCGCCCGGGCTACTTGTCGGCGCGTCCGGCAGGGTCTCCTCATGGGGGGAACGCGCAGACGTCCATCCTCAACATCGATGCCGCCGGCCAGACGCGAGCGGCGACGATCGTCGCACCGGTGTCGCCTGCAGGCTTCGTCGTGGAGGCGTCGATGGCGACGCACGTCATCGTCGACATCGTCGGCTGGTTCACCGGGCCGAGCGCGCCGCGTACCGACGAGGGGGCATTCGTCGCCCTCGCGCCGACCCGGCTCGTCGACACCCGGCACGGCGGCCCCCTGCTCGCGGGCGGCACGAGGGAGCTGGCGATCACAGACCTTCCGTCGCCCGCTGCGGCCGTCGTCACCAACCTGACGGTCACCCAGACCGCGGCGCCGGGCTTCCTCACGGCGCACGCCGCGCGCACACCACGCCCGGCGACCTCCACCGCCAACTGGTCCACCGGAGCGACGGTGGCGAACCTGGCGATCACGCAGCTCTCGACCGCCGGTGTCGGCTATTCGAGTTCTGCGCAGACCGACCTCGCTGTCGACCTCACCGGATACTTCGTCGGCCGTCCGCTTCCCGCCACCGAGCCCGTCCCCGTCGAGTCGGCCGCGCCGTGGCGCGACGCCGCGGGCGTCGACCTGCTCGAGGGATCGCTGCCGGCCGACGTCGCCGCCGCGCTGGCGAACGTCGAGGTGTACGTCGTCGACGACCTCGGTGGGTACGACGGGTACGCGACCGCGCCGATCGCCCTCGGGCCGGGGGCGGCGCCGGGGTTCACGCTCACCGGGGCGATCCGCTTCTCCCGTTCGCTGCTCGCAAAGCCGCTCGGCGCGCGCCAGACGATCGCCGCTCACGAGGCGGGGCACATCCTCGAGTACTTCTGGATCTCGATCGGCAACATCGCCGGCGACCGCCCGGCGGATCGTGTCGACGCGATCGGCGGCGACGAGTGCGCCGCCGACGCCGTCGGCCGCGAGCTCTTCCGACGCAACGCCCGCAACGGCTACGACAACGCGCTCTACGACGGCGCTCTGGTGGCCTGCTCGACGACCCCGGAAGCCCGCGCGCTGGCGATCGAGATCGTCGAGAACGCACTCGCCCGCGCCTGAGCCTCACCCACCGCTCGGCCGTCCGGCCATCGCCCGGCCGAGCCGGGCGCCCAGCGCCCGACGCAGAGCGCTGCGCCGCCATTCAAACGCCGCCCTGCCACCGGGCGGCGGCGCGAGGACAGCGCCGGGCGTGTCGGCGGTCGGCCGGTGCGTGAGGATCAGGCGGCCCGAGTACGCCGCCACAGCCCATCTCGTCAGGCTCGGCGAGACACGCATGCCGAACACCACGAGCCGGCCGGTCAGCCCGACGACCGCGCGCCGGCGGGGGCGTCGCGCGCATCGCAGCACCGCGGCGGCGGCGCGCTCGGGGGCGCATGCCGGCGGGATCGCACGCAACATGTGTCCGGTGTGATTGCCGGCGCGCACGAACATCGGTGTGTCAAGGGGTCCGGGAAGAACCTCGCAGACGCGGATCGGGCCGCGGCGCCCGAGCGAGCTCTGGAGCGCCAACGCGAGCCCGTGAACCGCGAACTTCGTCATCGTGTACACGGGAACGATCGGGTTCGGCACGATCGCCAGGACGGACGACGTGATGATCAACACGCCGTGGCCCTGCTGCCCGAACTGGGCCAGTGCTGCCCGTGCGGTGAGAGCCGTCCCGATCGCGTTCGTGCGCAGCGTCGCCGCGACCTCTTCGACGGGCGTGTCGGGCAGGTGACCCGCGAGCAGCACGGCGGCCATCTCCACCCACGTGTCGATCGTGCCGAACTCCGCCACGGCGTCCCGGCGCAGGCGTTCGACGGCGACCGGATCACCGACGTCGGTGGCGACAGCGATCGCGCGGGCGCCACGGGCACGGCACTCCTTCGCGACGTCCTCCAACTCGTCGGCGCGCCGCGCGGCGAGCACGAGCGCCGCCCGGTGGTCGGCGAATGCCAGCGCGGTCGCCCGGCCGGCGCCACTCGTCGCCCCCGTGACGACGACGACGGATCCGGCCAGTCGGCGCTTCACGTCGCCCGCCGCGTGATCCTGTTCACCCGGGCGTGCCACAGCGCGGCGCGCGCCGCGTTGGCGCCGGGCGCCCCGTGCACGGCGCCTCCCGGATGGGCCGACGCCGAGGCGAGGTACAAGCCGTCGATCGGTGTCTCGGGGCGGCCTCCGCCCGGGACGGGCCGGAACATCAGCATCTGGTGGGGCTGCGAGGTGCCGCCCGACACTGCGCCGCCGACGAGGTTCGCATCGTGCGCCTCGAGATCGGCGGGCGTGGCGACGTGGCGGGCGCGGATCGACGAACGGAACCCCGGCGCCAGGCGTTCGATCTCGGCCTCGATCCGATCGGCGAACCGCTCGCCCCAGCATCGCGACGTCACGTCGATGGCGTCCGCGCCGCCGGATGCGTCCGCCCGCGCCGCGTGGGGGACGTGGGTGTAGGCCCACAGCGTCTCGGCGCCGGGCGGCTGCCGCGAGGGGTCGGTGATCGACTGCTGGCCGGCGAGCAGGAACGGCCGCGAGGGCAAGAGTCCCTGGGTGATCTCGGCAGTGTGCCGAGTCAGATCGTCGACGCTGTCGGCGATGTGCACCGTGCCGGCGCGCCGCGCCGCCTCCGCGGTCCACGGGACGGGCGCGTCGAGGTTCCAGTCGACCTTGAACGTCGCGTGGTCCCATTGAAACCGGCGAAGGTCGTCGACGAAGCGCGGCGGCAGCAGGTCGTCGCCGACGAGGCGGTGGAACAGGCGCGGCGCGTCGACGTCGGCGAGCACGGCTCGCCGGGCGCGGAACCGTCCAGTGCCGGTCTCCACGCCGATGGCCCGGCCGTCGCGCACGGTGACTCGCTCGACCGGCTGGCCACAGATCACGCGGCCGCCACGGGATTCCAGACGTCGCACCAGCGCGGCAGTGATCTGGCCAGCGCCGCCCGCTGGGACAGGAAACCCATGATCCTGGCCGAGCATCAGCAGCAGCCACCCGAACGTGCCGCCGCCGGCCATCTCGGGTCCGAAGTCGGCGTGCAGCGCGCAGCCGACGAGGAGGCGACGCGCTTGGGGGCTGGTGAACGTCTCCTCCGCCATCCGGCGAGCGGGCAGTAGCAGGAACCGCAGGAAGCGCGCCAGGTCGCGACGCAACGCGGCCGCCAGACGAACCGATGCGCGCACGGGTGGGAACGGGCCGAGCATGGCCCGCAACAGCGGGCCTCGGACCTGCGTCCACGATTCGTGGAGCGCGATCCACGCCCGGCCGTCTGCAGGATGCGCGCCGGCCAACCCGGCCGCCGTGCCGTCGCAATCGCGCGACAGCGTCGGGCATGTCCCGTCGCCGGCAGGATGCGCCAGGACGATCGGCGCGTGGGTCCAGCGCAGGCCGAAATCCTCGAGACCGAGACGGGCGATCGGTCCCACGGCGGCGAACGGGTAGAACGCGCTGCACACGTCGTTGACGAACCCAGGCTCGATCAACGCCGACGAGCGCACGGCGCCGCCGGGCTCGGCGGCCGCCTCCAGCACGAGCACATCGCACCCGGCGTCGGCCAGAAGGTTCGCGGCGACCAGACCGTTCGGCCCCGCGCCGATCACGACTGCGTCGGCTGCGTCAGCGGTGAAGCCCGGCGTCATGCGGCGCGGGCGTCAGCGCCGCTCGGTGTCGGTGGTTCCGCTCGGCTCACCGGCGCCGCGCTCTGGCGGCTGTTCGATGCGCTCCGCATGCCGGCGGCCTGCGTCCCTGCGCGTCGGCTGTGCCTCGGCGTTGGACTCCATCTCCGCCTCGTCGCTCGCCGCGTTGCTGATGCCTGGATCGTTACCCATGCCGACGCGTGCCCTCCTGACGGCAAACCCATACGCATCGCCGCGGCGAGCGCCGTGAGGAATGTGGCGGTCCCGCCATGGGTAGAGAGTCACGAGAGGTTGAGGAGCGCACGGAGGTCAGCCATGGCATCGGAGAGCAAGACCACCACCGACCATGACGAGATCCGGTCGTGGGTCGAACGGCACGACGGCTCGCCTGCCACCGTGCGCACCGGTGACGACGACACCGTCGGTGTCCTTCGCATCGACTTCCCCGGAGGCGCCGGCGAGGATCGCTTGCGACACATCGACTGGGACGAGTGGTTCGCCAAGTTCGACGCCGAGGACCTCGCGTTCCTCTACCAAGAGCGCAAGGCCAGCGGCGAGGACAGCACGTTCTTCAAGCTGGTCGCGCGGGGCTGACTCCCGCCTCACCCGGATCCCACGCTCAAGCCCGACTCGACGCTGTCGCCGGTCGGACCGCCTACGCCTGACGAGCCATCAGGGATCTCCCCGGTCGGGTCGTCGAGCACGACCGTATCCCCGACGATCGTCGTCACCGGCGTCGTGGGTGCGTCGTCGTCATCGTCGTCGGAGCAGCCAGCAGCGAATGCCAGCGCCACGACGGACGCAGGCAGGAGCAGGCGACGCAGCGATCGTGCTCGAACCGGTGTCATGGGGCCGGCGCCTCCGCCTCGTCGGCGGGGCTGGACGGTTCGTCGGATGCGCGGCCAGGGTCGTCGATCACGCCCGCGGCGTTGAACGCATCGAGCACGTCGCGGGCGGTGTTCCCGCCCGTCTCGGTGGTCTCTCCGGCGCCGCGCTCGCCGGCGGCCTGATCGTTCCGTTCGCGCCGAGCTCGACGCTCGGCGACAGCATGGGGAAGCGGCTTGTGTTGCATGTTCTGCCGTACCCGGGTGGAGCGGGCGTCAGGCGCCGGGCGGCATCCCCCCACTGGCTCCCGTCACGCTCTGCCTCGTCGCCTCCGTTGCGCCCTGCGCGGTCTCCTTTGTCTCGGCGACGGCCTCCCTCGCCGAGTCCTTCATGTCCTCGGCCGCTTGGCGCAGCGGCTCCTTCGCCTGCTCGGCGACCTCGCGCGCAGACTCCGTGACGGCGCCCTTGACGGCCGAGGTGACCGGTTCGGCGCGCTCCATCAGCTGGGCGGAGGCGCGCTTCTCCTTCTCCGTGGTGGGCATCACGGCGGCGACCAGCAGGCCGACGCCGAACGAGATCGCCCCGGCGAGCAGAGGGCTGCCCTGCGTCTTCTCTCTCATCATCTGCGGCGCCTCGCCGATCTGCTCGCTGACGGCTTCGCCCATCGACCGCGCCTGCCCACCGACGGCCTCCGCGCCCTCGCTCGCTGCTCCCATCACACGCTCACGCATCGTCGTCACCCTCTCGACGACGCGGTTCTTGCGGCGCTCCATCATCCGTGCCGGGCTCACCCGGTCGCCGATTGCGTCGAGCGTCTCACCCAGGTCTGCCCGGGTGCCCGCGATCTCGCGCCTCAGCTCTTCTGCGCTCTGGCCCATTCCATGTCCTCCTTCATCGATCGACGCGTCTCGGGCAGCGCCCGTACGGCCTTCATCCGCGCCCGTGCGGACGCCGCCATGACGAGGGCCGCGATCAGCCACACGACCCCGACGATGGCGAACGACAGGCCAGTGTCCATCGCTTCGTCGAGCCACCAGGCGACGGCGAACGACACGAACAGCAGCGTCATCCATCCGGCGATGCCCGCCCCGCCGAACAGCGCCGCGGCCCGCGACGCGGCGCGCACTTCGTCGCGCGCCTCGGTCTTGGCGAGCTCGATCTCCTGGCGGAAGAGCGAGCCGAGCTCCGATCCCATCTCCGCGAACAGGTCGCCCAGCGACGCCTCCGGCCGTTGCGGCTCGGTGACGCGCTCGGTGGGTCGTTCGGCGCCGCCGGCGCCGATGGGGGCGGTCGTCACGCCTGCGTTCCGATCCCCAACGAGCTTGTGCCCGAGGCTCCGATCCCGTCCTGCCACACGGAGGCCGCCGGCTGCGTGCGGCTCTCGGTGGAGTCGTCGCCCGAGGCAGACAAGGCTCCCGAGCGCGCCACCCGCCCGGCGACGAAGCCGGCGAGCCCCGCGCCGAGGAGGAACATGCCGGGCCTGCGGCGGGCGAACCGGCGGAGATCGGCGGTCACCGCGTCCGGACCACCCTGCTCGAGACGACTGGCGTACTGCGCGATGCGCCGCCGGGCGTCGTCGACGTACTGGAGCAGGGGACCCGCCTCCTCGGGGCGGCCGTCACGCAACGCACCCAGCTGATCCACGACGGCGCGCAGCTGACCGGCGCCCTGCGCCGTGCGGTCTCGAAGTTGCTCGCGCACTTGCTCGCCGACCTGCGCGGAGACCTCACGAGCGTGCTGGGCTGCCTCGCTCGCCAGCTCGCGCGCGTGGGCGCCGGTTTCGTCCACGACCTCGCGAGCGCCTTGGCCCGCGCTGGCGACGGCCGTGCCGGCTGTCTCGCGAGCGGTTCCCGCCGTGTCCTCAACCCGGTGCATCGTCATCACATGTTCCTCCTGCCGGGCCGCAGCGAAGGCCCGTCTCGAAGGACGCCTACCCAGCGCGATCGCTGGATAGTCGATGACCACCGGCCGCGAACGACCGCCGCGACGGCGTCAGGCTGCGTTCATGGCGCGGCGGGTGCACGCTCTGCGTGCGATGGCCGGACACGAACGCCGGCGGGAGGGCGCACGCCCTCCAAGGGTGAGGGTCAGGCGCTCGGCTCGGAGCCGACGACGGAGACGAAGCTCACACACTCGCCGGGCTGGCCCCCCAGGTTGTGGGTGAGGGCGAGCGTGCGACCGGCGTCGATGGCGGAGATGCGTCGGTCCTCAGGGGCTTCGCCGCGCAGCTGGAGCCAGCACTCGAACATCATGCGAAGACCGGAGGCGCCGATCGGGTGCCCGAACGCCTTCAGGCCACCGTCGGGGTTGACCGGCAGCTCGCCCTGGAGGTCGAACGTGCCGTCGAGCACGTCGCGCCACGCCGTGCCGCGCTCGGCGAACCCGAGGTCTTCCATCAGCACCAGCTCGGTCGGCGTGAAGCAGTCGTGCACTTCGGCCATCGCCAGCTCGGCGCGCGGGTCCTGCACACCCGCTTGGGCGTAGGCGTCCTGCGCGGCGGCGACGACTTCGGGGAACGTCGTGAAGTCGTAGGCCGGGTCGATGTTGCCGCGCGCCGGACCGGCGACGAACGAGAGGCCCTTCACGTAGATCGGCTTGTCGGTGTAGCGATGGGCGTCCTCGGCGCGCACCACGATCGCTGCGGCGGAGCCGTCGGACACGCCGGAGCAGTCGAAGACGCCGAGCATCCCGGCGATCGGCATCGCCCCCTTGATGACGTCCTTGCTGACCTCTTTGCGGAACTGAGCCCGGCTGTTGCGCGCCCCGTTGTAGTGGTTCTTCCACGCGATCCGCGTGAGAACCTCCTTCATCGTCTCCGCGTCGACGCCGTACTTGGCGGCATACGCCGGAGCGAGCAAGCTGAAGCGCGCCGGCGCGGTCGTGTCGGGCAGGGTGCCGTCACCGGGGATCGGCGTGCTGACGAGGCCGGAGAAACCGGAGTCCTTCAGCTTCTCGACACCGATCGCCATCGCCACGTCGACGGCGCCGGACGCGACCGCGTAACACGCGTTGCGCAGCGACTCCGACCCGGTGGCGCACATGTTCTCCAGGCGCGTCACCGGCTTGTTCTCCAAGCGCAACGCCTTCGACAGCACGAGCCCCGACACGCCCGACGCCATCGTGCCGAGCCAGTAGGCGTCGACGTCGTCCTGGGTGACACCCGCGGACTTCAACGCGTCGTTGTTCGCGTCGATGAGCATGTCCTCGGTCGAGCGGTCCCAGTGCTCGCCGAAGTTCGTGCACCCCATCCCGACGATCGCGACCCGGTCGCGGATCCCTCTGCTCGCCATGGCTCAGCCCTCCTCGTGCTGCGATGCGCCCGCGGCCACCGGCCGTGCTTTCCAGAAGTAGTTGTGGATCCCGCCGGCGGTCACCGTGCGGCGGAACGTCATCTCGACACGGTCACCGATTGCCACGGTGGACGGGTCGACGTCGGTGAGCTCGCAGCTGAAGCGGCCACCGCCGTCGAAGTCGACGACCGCCGCCAGCACCGGCGGGCTCGGCGAGAACGCCAAGTGGTCGATGGTGTAGGTGACGACGGCGCCCTTCGACTCCGACATCGACACCGGTTCCATCTGATCGACCGACTTGCAGTTCACACACACCCGCACCGGCGGGAGGTGGACCGTGCCGCAGGGCTCCCCGTCGGGGCCGACCGCGGTGCAGCGCGAACCGACGAACCCGTACTTGTAGCCGCCCGTCCGCGCCGACGGCGGCGCCGCCGGACCGACGGGATCGGGACGGCGCGGCGGCTCCATCGACAGCTGGCCGCGCCACGACAGGAAGCGGGCGTACGGCAGCTTCGGGTTGCCGGCCGCGATCTGCTCGGCGACCGTCGGCGTCCCCCGCCGATGCGCCAGCGCCGGCGTCGTGCGCAGGATCAGCGCGGTCGCCCCGTCGGCCAACACGACGAGCGCGATCGTCGTGCCGGGCGCGGCGTCGTCGAGCGCGGCGGCGAGCAGCAGGCCCGGTTGCGCCGCGCCGGCGTTGCCGACGCTGCGAGAGAGATCGTCGGCGACCTTGGCGACGCCGGCGCGTCCGGCGAAGGCCTTGCACGCACGGGCGTGCGTCCCTGCGACCACCAACACGTCGACGTCGGAGGCCGACAGGCCAGCGTTCTTGAGCGCGTTCTCGAACGCCGCCTGGGCGAGGGGCACGTAGACGTGCTCGCCGAACCGCTCCTCCCACACCCTCGACGCCGGCGCGCCCGGGAGCCGCCACCGGTCGAGGAACTCCTCGGTCACGGACGCCTGCGCGAGCACCTCGGCGATCGGATCCGCGGCGTCGCCGAACAGGAAGGCTGCCGCAGCATCACCACCGTCGCGCTCGTCGGCGCCGCCCGGCAGTCCCGTCCGCACGTCGGAGGTGACGACGAGCGTCGGCGTGGCGCTCTCGGCTCCCAGCACCAACCCGCCCGCCGCCGACCGGGTCGACCCGACGACGTCGATCGCCAGCACCTCCGCATCGAGGTCGAGCGCGGCGTGCACCACGTTGGCGTTCGTCTTGTCGAGATACGGCGGGTTCGCCGTCGCGAACAGCAGCCGGCCCGGCGCCACACCGTCCGGCGCGGCGCGCAACGCGCGGCGAGCGGCCTCGACGCCCATCGAGCTGGCGTCCTCGTCGAACGACGCCACCGCCCGGGTCCCCTTGCCGCCGCCGGTTCCGAGCACCGCTCCGATCTGCGCGCGATCCAGGCGGTAGAACGGGACGTACGCCCCGTACGAGAGAAGTCCGGTCATCTGTCTGCTCACTCTCCGGTCGGGCCGCTGAAGTTCGGGGAGCGCTTCTCGGTGTGCGACGAAAGGCCTTCGCGCGGATCGGGCCCCCCGAAACCGATGAACTCGTATGCGAGGCTCGCATCGAGGATCGCCGATTGCGCCCGGTACCAGTTGTTCAAGGTCTGCTTGGTCCAACGTATCGCCGCCTGGGCGCCGCCGGCGAGCTGGACGGCGACGTCGAGCGCGCGGTCCTGGAGCTGGTCGTCGTCGACGCACATCGACACCAGCCCGATGCGCTCGGCCTCCTCGCCGGTGAGCGTGTCGCAGGTGAGGAGGTAGTACTTCGCCTTGGCCATGCCACACAGCAACGGCCAGCAGATCGCCGCGTGATCCCCGGCGGTCACCCCGAGGCGCGTGTGGCCGTCGATGATCCGCGCCGTCCTGCTCACGATCGAGACATCGGCCAGGATCCCCGCCACCAGCCCGGCCCCGACGGCCGCGCCGTGGATCGCCGACACCACGATCTTGGAGCAGTTGATCACGTTGAACACCAGATCGCGAGCTTCACGCATCACGCGGGTGCGCACCGCGTAGTCGTTCATCATCGTGTCGAGCAGCTCGAAGCTGCCCCCGGCGGAGAACGCCTTGCCGGCGCCACGCAGCACCACGACCCTCGTCTCGGGATCGCGGTCCACCGTCAACCACACGTCGGCGAGCTCGCGGTGGACCGACGGGCTGACGGCGTTGAGCCCCGGGGCGTCGAGCGTGATGCGCAGCACGCCGTCGTGCGGGCGGTCGAAGGTCAAGCCCGGATAGAGCTCGATGTATCGTTCGGTCACGGGCATCCTCCGGCCTGTCTCGTCGTCACTGTTCCGCCGCATTATCAGTCAGCTAGGTTAGATGTTAATGGTGAGAAGAAGCGAGGAGGCCCAGTGAGCGAGACACTCGACGGCAGACGCGGCGAGCCGTTCCAGGTGGTGGTGGAGCTGGGCAAGATCCACGAGTTCGCAACCGCCACCAAGTCGGCCAACCCGGCGTACCGCGGCGCTCCGGGCGACACGCCGCTCTCGCCCGCCACGTTTCTCATCAGCGCGGCGTTCTGGCACACCCCCCAGAGCAACCCGTGGCACGGGGTGCAGCGCAACATGGCCCGCGTGTTGCACGGCGAGCAGGAGTTCGTGTTCCACGGCGAGCCGCCGCGCGCCGGCGCGGTGCTGACAGGGACCTCGCGCATCGACCGTGTGTACGAGAAGTCGGGCAAGCGCGGCGGCACGATGACGTTCACCGAGATGGTCACGGAGTTCCGCGACCAGAGCGGCACGCTCGTCGCCGAGTCGCGCAGCACGTCCATCGAGACCTCACAGCCCACGGGAGCCTGACATGGCGACGTCCGACACCACCACCTCCGTCCGCATCGGCGACACCCGCGAGCCGTTCGTCGACGCGCCGCTGACGATCACCGACTTCGTGCGTTACCAGGGCGCCTCCGGCGACATGAACCCGATCCACCACGACCAGAGCTTCGCCCAGAGCGCCGGGTATCCGCAGCCGTTCGCCGTCGGCATGCTCCAGGCGGGGATCATGGCCACCTACGCCACCGACTGGCTCGGAGCGGGTCGCATCCGCCGCTTCAAGGTGCAGTTCCGCGAGCAAGCCTGGCCCGGCGACGTGCTGACCTACACGGGCACGGTCGTGGACGTCCGGGACGAGGACGGGCAGACCCTCGCCGACGTCGAACTTGCCTGCACGCGCCAGACGGGCGGCGTCCACCTCAAGGGGTGGGCGACGTTTGTGGTGGACTGACGCCGTGCTCATCGATGCAAGCCTGTCCAAGGAGAGCTCGACGATCGCCGCGGACGCGGCAAAGTTCGAAGCCGCCGGCTACGACGGGATCTGGAACGGGGAGACCAATCACGAGCCGTTCCTCCAACTGCTCCAGGCGGCGCAGGCCACCGAGCGGGTGGCGATCGGAACCTCGATCGCCATCGCCTTCGCCCGCACGCCGATGACCCTGGCGTCCACGGGCTACGACATGGCGCAGTACGCGCAGGGCCGCTTCGTGCTCGGCCTCGGCTCCCAGGTTCGGCCGCACATCGAACGACGGTTCTCGATGCCGTGGTCCCACCCAGCGCCGCGCATGCGCGAGCTGATCGCGGCGATGCGCGCCATCTGGGCCTGCTGGCACGACGGGGAGAAGCTCGACTTCCGCGGCGACTTCTACACGCACACCTTGATGACGCCGTTCTTCTCCCCCGCCCCGCACGAGTTCGGGCCGCCGCCGGTGTACCTCGCCGGCGTGGGCGAGAAGATGACCGAAGTCGCCGGAGAGGTGTGTGACGGGTTCTTCATCCATCCCTTCACCACCCAGCAGTACCTGCGCAGCGTCACGCTGCCGGCTCTCGAGCGCGGCCGGGCGCGCGCCGGCCACAGCGGCCTCGACGGTTTCACGATCGCCGGGCCGGTGTTCACGTGCGTCGGGCGCGACGAGATCGAGCTCGCGCAGGCCGTGCGCGGCACGAAGGCGCAGATCGCGTTCTACGCGTCCACACCCACATATCGCGGCGTGCTCGACATGCACGGCTGGGGTGATCTCCAGCCCGAACTGACACGGCTCTCCAAGCAGGGCCGGTGGGCGGAGATGGGCGAGGCGGTCGACGACGAGATCCTCCATGCGATGGCCGTCGTCGGCGATCCGCAGCAGGTCGCCGCGGGGTTGCGCGAGCGGTGGGGCGACGTCGCGCAGCGGATCTCGTTCTACGCCCCGTACGAGAGCGACCCGGACCTTTGGCCCGACTTGATCGCGGCGACACGCGCGGCGCGCTGACGCCGCCGCTGCTCAGCGTCCCGTCCAGCGCGGCGGGCGCTTCTCGGTGAAGGCCGTGATGCCCTCCACCCGGTCCTCCGACGCCATCGCTCGCTCGAAGGCGGCGATCGCCATCGGCCACGCCTCGGATTCGTCGAGCGGCGTGGCCTCGCGCACGAGGCGCCGGGTCTCGCGCACGGCCATCGGGGCGTTGGCGGCGATCTCGGCGGCCAACTCGAGCGCCCCGCCGAGCGCTTCGCCCGGCGCCGTCAGGCGGTTGACGAACCCGAGGGAATGAGCCCGGTCACCGTCGATCGCGTTGCCGGTCAACGCGAGTTCCATCGCGACGTTCATCGGCATGCGCCGCCCGAGCCGGAACACGCCGCCGGCGCCGGCGATCAGCGCCCGCTTCACCTCTGGCAGGCCGAAGCGCGCCGCCGTCGACGCCACCACCAGGTCGCACGCCAGCACGATCTCACACCCCCCGGCCAGAGCGGGCCCGTCGACGGCGGCGATCAGCGGCTTGTCCCGCTCCCGCGTGACGATGCCGGCGAAGCCGCCGCGCTCGGTCGAGCGTGCGCCAGCGCCGTTCGCCTGGATGTCCTTCAGGTCCGCGCCCGCGCAGAACGCCGGCGGCGTCCCGGTGATGATCGCCACGAGGACGTCGTCGTCGGCTTCGTACCGGTCGACGGCTGCTTCGATCGCCGTCGCGACCGCGCCGGTGATCGCGTTGCGTGCTTCGGGCCGGTCGATGGTGACGACAGCGACCCCGTCGCGGACCTCGTACTTCACGGACATGATGGGTTCCTTTCGACGCGCCGCTGCCCGGAACCGTACGCGCGGTCCCGGGCAGCGATCTGCGGTGAGCTCAGTGCGGGATCAGGACCCGCCGCCCTCCAGGCCGAGTTCCTCCCAGAAGATCAGGCCACCGTTGTACACCTTGATCCCGACGACGTCCTTGTCGAACGCCTCGAAGTAGATCAGCGGCCGGATGTAGGTCATCGGCACGTCCCGCAGCAGCACCTGCTGCACCTCCGAGTAGGCCTCGGCCCGCTCGGTCACGTCCCGGCTGGCCCGGCCCGCGGCGATGGCCTCGTCCATCTCGGGGCTGGAGTACGTCGTGTAGTTGCGGCCGCCGTTGGTCTGGAGGAAGTTCGTCACGTCCGGCTCGGGATCGAGCCAGTTCATCGTGAAGATCACGGCCTCGAAGTCGTGGGCGAGGGCCCGCTGCACGGTGTCGAGCGGCGGGGTGATCTCGATCTCCATGTTGACGTTCTCGAAGGTCGCCAGGCCGGCCTGGATGAACTCCATCACCGGCTTCTGGCTGTCGGAGCTGGTGATCGTGAACGACAGCGGCTGACCGTGGGCCTCGGCGTACTGGTCGAAGAGCTCCTGCGCCTTCTCCCGGTCGTAGGTCTGGAACGGCGCGTCGGGGTCGTAGAACGGGTGCGACTCCGGATAGATGCTCTCCGACGGAGGAAGCACCCCGGCGCTGAGCGTCTGGTCGAGCGCCACCCGGTCGATCGCGTACGCCACCGCCTGCCGGGCGATCGGATCGTCGAACGGCGGCTTCGACACCTGGAACTGGAGCATGAAGCCGCCGGGCACCGGCGTCCGCACGACGTTGTAGCCCTGCGAGTCGAGCGCAGGCACCATGTCGTAGAACGAATGCACGTAGATGCCGTCGGCTTCACCTGCGATGAGCGAGTTCTGCCGTTGCGACGGGTTCTCCACGAAGCGGAACTCGAGCGAGTCGAGGTAGGGCTTGCCCTCCATCCAGTAGTTCGGGTTCTTGACCAGCTTCAGCGTGCTGTCGCGTACCCACGACTCGAACATGAACGGCCCGGCGCCGACCGGCGCGTCGTCGTAACCGGCCCCGAGCGCCTCCATCGCGGTCGGCGACCCGACGTTCGACAACTGGTTGGCGACGTTGCGGTCGAACTGGAAGTCGGGCGTGACGAGCGTGAACTCGAGCGTGAGCGGATCGACCGCCGTCATCGAGGAGATCTTCTGCGCCACACCGGCGTTGGGCGACTTGAACTCCGGGTTGGCGATCCGCTCCCAGTTGTACTTGATCGCTTCGGCGTCGAGCGGCGTGCCGTCGGTGAACTCGATGCCCTCACGCAGCTTCAGCGTCCACGTCAGGCCATCGGTCGTGTCGAGCGACTCGGCCATCTTCGGCTTGACCTCGGCCGTCACAGGGTCGATGTACATCAGCACGTCGTACAGCGCCTGGGCGAAGTCGCCGGTGCCGTTGGCGTTGGACGAGCCGCTGAGCTTCGCAGGATCCATCCCGCTGGGGAAGATCGACTGGAGGTAGACGAAGTCTCCGCCGGCCGTGATCTCCTCCCCCGCCGGCGCGCTGGACCCCGGGCTGCTCGACGGGCCTGCGCCGGTCGACGCGGTGCTGCCGCCGCCTTGCGTCGTGCCGCTCGTGGCCGACGGCGCATCGGTGGCGCCGACGCTGCCGGAGCCGCCGTCGTCCTCGTCACCGCACGCCGCGCCGACCAGCGCGACGGAGACGAGACATGCGATGGCGCTCCATCTGCGCCGGCGCCCCGCGCGCCTCGTGCCCTCCACACGGCGACCGGACACGTCGTTGAACGCATTGATCATGCGAAACCCCCTCGGCGTCCCCTCCCGCAGGACGGACTCCTGCTCCCCTGGTGGCGACTCGTGAAAAAGTTAAACATATGAGCTAAGTAAGTCAATAGAAAGCCACCGCGAGGCCGGCATCACCCGTCTTCGTCGATGACGACGACCGAGGTGATCGCGTGCGACTCGCCCGTCCGCCAGGTGTGCAGAGCGCCGCGCTGGAGCACGCAGTCACCCACGCGCAAGACGACGGGATCCTCGCCCGGGACGACGAGCTCGAGCTCACCCTCGACGACCGTGACGTAGTCCACCGTGGGGGTTGCGTGCGGTGGCAGCACGGTGTGCGGCTCGAGGCGCACGAAGACCCAATGGCGGCCGGGTTCGCGCCCGTCGTCGACGCGAGCGAGCGACAGGCCAGGCGCGGCGCCTTCGCGGGTCAGGTCCACCGGCTCGAACACCAGCGCGTCGCGGCCGACGACGGCAGAAGACTCGCCGCGGCGCTCGGTCGTCGTGCGCCACACGTTCATCGCAGCCGGGCTCCGTGGTCGAGCATGCGGCCGGGACGCTCGTCGGTGCGCACGCCGGATCGCTGCACGACGCGCCCCGAGGCGATCGTGGCCCGGTACCCGCCTGCGGCCCGCCGGAAGCGCATCGCGCCGCCGGGAAGATCGTGCACGAGGTCGGGGGCGTCCCACGACAGCTCGTCGAGTGCGAACACGTTGAGGTCGGCGGCCATCCCCGGGCGCACGTACCCGCGATCGCGCAGCCCGGCCAGCTCGGCGGCGCGCGCGGTGAGCTCGTGGACGGCGGCTTCGAGCGTCAGGTCGCCGCGCTCGCGGACGTGGCGGGTCAGCGCCAGAGTGGCGTCTCCGGCGGCGCACATCATCGCCACGTGCGCTCCGGCGTCGCTGCTGCCGAGCATCGTCGCCGGGTGCCGCAGGAAGCTGGCGACCCCGTCCGGGTCGTCGTTGGTGCGGTCCACCGCCATCACCTCCGGGTAGAGGTCGTTGGCCAGGCACCAGTCGGCGAGCGCGTCCGAGGGGTGCGCGCCGCGGGCCTCGGCCAGATCCTTCAACGACCGACCGAGCCAGGGGCGCAGGTCGGGCTTGGCCACCCCGATGAACTTGACCTTCTCCGGCCGGTGGACGGGGAACATCGACGAGCGCACGCCGTCCCACTCCCGCCGCGCCACCTCGCGCCAGGCGGCGTCGTCGAGCAGGCGGCGCTTGCCGTCCCCGCGGGCGCGGATGTAGCGCAGCCACCCCTGCGACAGCGTCGAGAACGCCATGCTGCGGTCCCAGTTGACGCGGGTGTCGCCCGGGCGCGGGCTGTACTGCGCCTGGATGCGGACGCCGAGCGCGGCGTGTTCGGCGGACCGGTCGAGCATGCGCATCCGGCCCGCCGCGGTCTTGGCGTCGTAGGCGAGCCCCGTCCAGGTGATCCGCAGGTCGCGCCCGGCGCACAGCGACACGATGCGGTCGATCGAATGCCACGGCTCGGCGGACAGGACGTCGGGGACGAACTGGAGCAGCGCGTCGTGGCGGTGCAGGACCGCGAACAGCGCGGCGAGCTCGGCGTCGTCGGCGAGGCGTGCCGGCACCGGGCGACCCGCCTCGTCCTCGTCGAAGTACGTCGTCGACAGCCCGAACGCGCCCGCGCGCAGCGACTCGTCGAGCACGGCGGCCATCGCCTCCCGCTCGGCGTCGTCGGCCGGCCGATCCCACGCCGCGTCCCCCATCACGAACATCCGCAGCGGCGTGTGGCCGACGAGCGCGGCGGTGTTCACCGCCATGGGGAATTGCGACGCCGCGCGGTACTCGGCCCACGTGCCCCACGTCCAAGGGATGTGCTCACGGAAGATGTCGTCGGGCACGTCCTCGATGTAGCTGAACACCGCGGAGATCTCCTCGACCTGTTCCGGGCGGATCGGGGCGACCGACAGCGAGCAGTTGCCGGTCAGCACGGTCGTCACACCGTGCAGCGCGATCGGGTCGGCGTCGGGGTCGAGGAACAGCGTCGGATCGAGGTGCGTGTGCAGGTCGACGAACCCCGGCGTCACCAGCGCGCCGCCGGCGTCGATCTCGGGCTCGCCGTCGCGCCGGAGGCCCGCGGCGACCTCGATGATCACGCCGGCGCGCACGCGCACGTCGGCGCGCACCGCCGGGGCGCCGCTGCCGTCCAGGACGGCGCCGCCGCGGACGAGCAGATCGCCGCCGCCCGGGACGCTGCTGCGAGCGGCCATCGTCAGCCGTTCAGCACGCGGTCGATCCGGTAGAGGCGCGCCGCGTTGGTGCGCAGCAGCTTCTCGCGCTGGGCGGCCGTCAGGGTCGCCGTCTGCTTCCATGCCGCAGCGCGCGACGACGGCCAGGAGCCGTCGGGGTGCGGGTAGTCGGTCTCGAAGCACAGGTTGTCGTCGCCGAGCTCGTCGAGGAACCGCAGGACGGCAGGGTCGTCGAAGATGCAGAAGTAGACGTGGTCGGCGAGGTAGCTGCTCGGCCGCGCCGGAAGCCGCTCGGCGAAACCGGCCACCGTCGTGCCGGCCTCCCACAGACCGTCGAGGCGCGACATGAGGAACGGCACCCACCCGGCCTGGCCCTCGGAGAACGCGATCTTGAGCTGCGGGTGGCGGATGAACGCGCCGCTCACCAGCCAGTCGCTCAACGAGAACGCGCTGTTGCCGAAGTGGTTGCTGATGCGCACGCCCATCGGCGCATCCTCGGACGTCGTGTGCACGACCGAGCTCGAACCGATGTGAAGGTTGATCACAGCGCCGGTCTCGGCGCACGCGGCGAAGAACGGCTCCCAGTGCCCGCTGTACATCGACGGCAGGCCGAGCCGGGCGGGGATCTCCGAGAAGCACACCGAGCGCGACCCCTGCGCCGCCGTGCGGCGCACCTCGGCTGCGGCCAGCTCGGCGTCCCACAGCGGCACGATCCGCGTGCCGAGCAGGCGGCCGTCCGATCCCGCTTCCCATTCCTCGGCCAGGAAGTCGTTGTACGCGCGCAGGCACTGCAAGGCGACGTCCTTGTCCTTCGCTTCGAGGAAGCGCTGGCCGCAGAACCGCACGAAGTTGTTGGGGAAGCAGACCGATGCCTCGACCCCGTCGACGTCCATGTCGGCGAGGCGGGCGACGGGGTCGTAGCAGCCACGGCGGATCTCGTCGAAGACCATCGGCTCGAGGTCGTTCTCGACCGCCGGCTTGCCGACGGCCCCGAAGCCTCGGCGCAACGGCTCGGCGACGTCCTCGTAGTGCCACACGTCCGCCCAGACCTGCGTGCCAGGGCGAATCAAGGACTCGACCTTCTCTCGCCGCACGTGCGGAACGGCATCGGCGAGCGCCTTCGGCACGCGATCGGTCCACAGCGTCGGCGGCTCGACGATGTGGTCGTCGACCGACACCAGCAACGGGACCTCGGCGAGCGTCGGGTCGTCGACGCGGTGGGTGAGTTCCTGGACGGTCACGGCGCCTCCCCTGTCGTTGCCTGTCGTTCCGTTTCGTTCCGTGTCGTTACAATCATCTACCTTATCTGATGTTATTGACCTTATACAGACCGCAGACGAGAGCCGCCGGGGATGCGCCCAATGCCAGAGCCACGAATCGCACCGTTGCCCGCTGACGCGTGGAGCCGGGAGGCGGCAGAGTTCCTGGGCCGCCCGGTGCCCGGACGAGACGGCGCGCCGGTGTCGACGTTCCTCGCCACCATGGCGCGCCACCTGCCGCTGCTGGCACGCTGGGCCTCCTACTCGCACAGCATCACCCGCAAGGCGCAGCTGCCCGAGAGGGCGCGGGAGCTGGCGATCCTGCGCACGGGATGGCTGTGCCGCAGCGACTACGAGTGGGGTCATCACGTCCGCATGGCGAAGGCCGCGGGGGTGACGGCGGCCGAGATCGAACAGGTCATCGCCGGGCCGGATCACCCCGCGTGGGACCCGTTCGACGCGGCGATCGTGCGATCGGTGGACGAGCTGCGCCGCGACGGCGTGATCAGCGACGCCACCTGGACCACGCTCGCGCAGCGCTGGGACGAGCGGCAGCTGATCGAACTGCCGCTGCTGATCGGCCACTACCACGGCGTGGCGTGGGTGCAGAACAGCCTGCGGGTGCCGCTCGATCCCGACATCGAGGGCCTGGCGGCACGATGACCGCGGCCTCGACGGGGGCGCCGCCGCTGCGCACACGCGTGTCGGATCTCCTCGGCATCCGCTATCCGATCCTCCAGGCGCCGATGGGCTTCATCGCCCGCGCGCAGCTGGCCTCGGCGGTCTCCAACGCCGGTGGCCTCGGCATCATCGAGACCGCCAGCGGTGAGATCCCCGCAATCGTCGACGAGCTGTCGCGCATGCGCGAACTCACCGAGGCGCCGTTCGCCGTGAACCTGCCCCTCCTGCTGCTGCGCGACGAGTCGGTGATCGAGCGCATCGCGCCGTACGTCCGCATCGTCACCACGTCGGCAGGCGATCCCGGGAAGTTCACGCCGCGCCTGCACGACGCCGGGATGACCGTGCTCCACGTCGCAGGGACCCTGCGCGGGGCTCTGAAGGCGGCCGACGCCGGGGTCGACGGCCTGATCGTGGAAGGCAACGAAGGCGGGGGCTTCAAGGATCCTCGCGGCGCGACCACGATGGTGCTGCTGCCCCTGGTGTGCTCGCAGGTCGACCTGCCGGTCGTCGCCGCGGGAGGGATGGTCGACGGCGCGTCGATGGCGGCCGCGTTCGCGCTCGGCGCCGAGGGGGTGCAGATGGGCACGCGGATGGTGTGCTCCGCCGAGTCGCCGGTGCACGACGCCTACAAGCAGATCTTCATCGACGCGCAGGACACCGACAGCCTGCTCGTGAACCGGCAGCGCAGACCGGCGTACCGCGTGTTGCGGACCTCGTTCAGCGAGCAGTTCGAGTGGGCGCCGACCGCCGAGCTGGGCGAGCGCGAGGCGCTGATGGAGCTGTACTACGACGGCAAGGTCGACGGCGCGCTGGCCTTCGGGGGGCAGGCGGCCAGCCGCATCCGCGACGTTCGTCCGGTGGCCGACATCCTGGCGTCGACGGTCACCGAGTTCCGCGCCGTCGCCGAGCGCCTCGGGCGCGCCGCGACGTGACGTCACCCGGCCAATGACGCGATCCATTCGCCGGCGGTGACGACGCGGGCGTTGTGGGGGAACACGCGCTCGAGCAGCATCCGGTGGACCTCGGCATCCGCGTCGGCGCACACGTCGGCCAGCACGACGAGGCGGTAGTCGAGGTCGGCAGCCTGGCGCACGGTGGAGAGCACCACGCCGCTGGTCGCGATGCCGCCGACGACGAGCCGCTCGATCCCGCGCGATCGCGCCAGCAGGTCGAGATCGCTGCCGACGAACGCTCCGACGCGCTTCTTGACGACGACGAAGTCTGCGGCGCCCGGCCCGAGGTCGGGATGGACCTCGTTGCCCTCGGCCGCCTTCGCCATCAGGCCGCTCTGCACGAGCGAGGAGAGCTGCTCGTTGCGCCGGCTGATCTCGGGAAAGCCCGGCCGGAACCGTCCGACGACGAAGATCACCTGCACGCCGGCGGCGCGAGCAGCCGCCACGGACTCCACCGCGCAGGCCAGCACGCCGGGTCCGTGCTGCGCGTACCGCTCGACCGTCGAACGGTGGAAGTCGAGCAGCAGCAGCGCGGTCCGCCCGTTCTCGCCCGCCAGATCCGCCGCCATCAGAGGGGAGCGCCGTAGGCCCGCATCGCTTCGTGGGCGCTGGCCGGGATGCGCAGGTCGGACACGTCGCACACCGCGTCGAAGCGGTCGCGGATGTCCTCGATCGTCAGCAACGGCTCGGTGACGGAGCTCTCCGCCATCACGGCCACCGCGGCGTGGCCGCCCACGGTGCACACGACGAGGCCGTTCGCCGTGCAGTCGGGATGGACGAGCCAGGCCGCCATCGGCGCCACCCGCGCCGGCGGGCAGCTCTCCTCGAACCACCCGCGCAACGGCTGCGGGAGGTAGTACGAGTTGCGGGTCGCCGCGGCGGGGGCGATGACGTTGACGTGGATGTTGTCGGCCGCCCCCTCCAACGCCAGCGAGCGGGTCAGGCCGACGAGCCCCATCTTGGCCGCCGAGTACGCCGAGTTGCCGTTGCGACCGTAGAGCCCGGCGCCCGACGTCGTGTTGAGGATCCGGCCGAACCTCCGCTCCGCCATGGACGGCCATGCGGCTTGGGCGACGAACATCGGCAGCTTCACGCTCACGTCGAGGTGGCTGTCGATCAGCTCTTCGGTCATCTCGCGGATCGGCAGCTCGGCGGCGATCCCCGCGCTGTTGACGACGATGTCGACGGGCCCGAAGGCATCCTCGGCGAAGGAGATCAGATCCCGCGCCCCCTGCGGCGTCGTCGCCGAGATCGTCGTCGCCACCGCTCGGCCCCCAGCCGCCACGATGTCCGCCGCGGTCCGCTGCGCGGCCTCGGCCGACCTGCCTTCCCCTTCGACCGAGCAGCCGATGTCGTCGACGACGACGTTCGCGCCGCGTGCGGCGAGCAGCAGGGCGTGTTCACGGCCGAGACCGTTGCCCCCGCCGAGCACCACAGCGGTCAGACCATCGAACCGGATGTCTCCCACGATCACCTTCCCCCGGCGGCGCGTCGTGCGCCACTCGTCAGATAATTGTATTAGCTGAATTGGATGACTATTCTCTCGTCGGGGAGCGTTTCCGAGAGAAGGGGGTCGCCCACATGGGTCGAGTCGTCATCTCGATGGACAGCCACACCGAGCTGGTCGTCGACGTCAAGCCGTACTTGCCGAAGAAGTTCCACGAAGAGTTCGACCGCGGCGCGCAGAAGTGCCGGGACACCCACGAGAAGGCTCTCGACGCGGTGTTGCCACTGATGCTCGACCCGGAGTTCACCGGGGATCAGGGCAGCCAGGAGATCGCGCGGCGCGCGCAGCAGAAGGGCGCCCGCCGTTTCGTGCCGGAGGAGTACCGGCAGGCGGTGACACCCGACGATCGCCTGAAGGCGATGGACTCCGACGGCGTCGCCGCGGAGTTCCTGACGCCGTTCACGAGCGCGTACAGCCTCGACATGAACCCCGAGTTCATGCATGCGCTGACGACCGCGTACCACCGCTACTACACCGACCACACGTCCGCCGCGCCCTGGCGCTTCTGCGGCACGACGGTGGTCAACTTCGTCTGCGGCATGGACACCGTGTTGAAGGAGATCGAAGAGGCCTACGACATCGGCTTGCGCGGCGTGTCGCTGGCCGGCAACGTCAAGACGGTCGCGCCCGATCAGCCGGACTACAACGACCCCTACTACGACCCGATGTGGGCGGCGATGTCCGAGCGCGGCATGGCCGCGATCTTCCACAGCGGCCTCGGGCGGGAGAAGCCGCTGCTGCGGTGGGAAGGCACGGGGCACGGCTGGCAGATCCTCCACAGCATCCAGTCGTCGCGTGGCCACCACCTCGCGCTCCAATCGCTCCTCGCCGGCGCCGTGACCGTCCGCTACCCCGGCATCAAGGTCGGGTACCTGGAGAGCGGCACGCACTGGATCCCGCGGGCGATCGACGAGGTGGACCGCTTCTGCCGGGCGCAGAAGGAGTGGAAGTTCGACCAGCTCCCCAGCGAGCAGTGGAAGACCAACTACTTCGTCTCCACCACGTTCAGCAAGGAAGAGGTGGGCATGCGCGACGTGTTCGGTGTGGAGAACATGTGCTGGGGCTCGGACTACCCGCACGTCGAGAGCACCTGGCCGAACAGCCCGCGCTACCTGGCCGAGGCCTTCGCCGGAGTGCCCGACCGCGAGGTCGACCTGATGGTCGGCGGCAACGCGGCGCGGATCATCGGCTACGACCTGGACCGGCTGGCGACGACGCCGGCCGCCCGCGTGCCGTGGCCGGAGCCCGTCGCCGCCTAGAACCCGGACCGCCCGCCACGATCGTCAGCACGCCGGCGCCGTCACGACAGGACGGCGCCGGCGTCGACGATCCAGTTCACACCGGTCACCGAGCTGTTGCGGCAGCACTCGACCACCGCTGCGGCCAGATCGTCGAGCGCGACATGGCGGCCCAGCGGACCGATCGTCGGCGTTCCCGGCAACACGCGCTTGGTCGGCGTGATGCCGGGCGCGACGCAGTTGACCCGGATGTTGTCGGGGCCGAGGCCGACGGCCAGGCACTCGGTCAGGTGCACGATCGCCGCCTTGGCGCTGGCGTAGGCGAGGTTGCTCGAGTTCGGGCGGATGCCTCCGATCGAGCTGATGTTGACGATCGCGCCCTCGCCGGCCGCGCGCATCGCGGCGTGGACCGCGCCCGCGCAGAGGAACGGCCCCTTGAGGTTGACCGCGATGATCCGATCCCAGTCGGCCTCGTCGAGCGCCTCGGGCTCGCCGAACGGCACGCGCACGGCGGGCGCCGCGGCGTTGTTGACGAGGATGTCGATGCGGCCGAACTCGGCGATGGTGCGATCGACCATCGCACGCACATCGGCGCTGTCGGACACGTCGCCGCGCATCGCGATCGCCCTCCCGCCGGCCTGCGTCACGCGGCGCACAGTGTCGCTGGCGGCGTCCTTCGACTGGTGGTAGTTCACGGTCACCGCGACCCCCTGCGCGGCGAGCGCTTCGACGACGGCAGCGCCGATGCCATGTCCCCCGCCGGTCACGATCGCGGCCTTGCCTGCCAGTTCCATGCGCACTACCCCCAACAACGTATTAAGTTATCGAAGTTGACTAAATCGTCCCGAGCCCCGAGGGTACACGACCGATGAGCGTTCACGATCCCTCCCACCACCGGCCGACGCTGTCGAGCGTGCTCGACCAGAACGCCCGCCGGCATCCCGGCAAGCTCGCCGCGGCGTGCGGCGGCGTCGAACTCACGTGGGCCCAGCTCGCCGAGCGCGCCGACCGCCTCGCCGACGTGCTCGCCGCGGCCGGGCTCGGCCCGGGCGACCGCGTGCTGTGGATGGGCCAGACGTCGCATCGCGCGCTCGAGGCGCTGCTCGCCGCCAGCCACCTGGGAGCGATGCTGTGCCCGATCAACTGGCGGCAGTCGGCGGCGGAGCAGTCGTTCGTCCTCGGCGACTTCGACCCGAAGGTCGTGTTGTGGCAGGGGGAGGCGATGCGCGACGTGGTCGAGGAGGTGCGGGCGACGACGGTGACGGCGGCGCGCTGGATCCAGCACGACGGCGACGGGGCCGACGGGTACGAATCGTTGCTCCGGCTCGGCGCGCCGGCACGCCCTGCGATCACGCCCGACGAGGACGACCCCGTGCTCGTCATCTACACGGCGGGGTTCGGAGGGCATCCCAACGGGGCGATGATCACCCACCGCAACATGCTCAGCCAGTCGATGATGATGGCCTGGCTGCAAGGCCTCGGCCCGTCCAGCGTGTGGCTCGCGCCCGGCCCGCTGTTCCACATCAGCAACTGGATCACGGCCATCCCGACGTTCGTCATGGGCGGCACGAACGTGTTCACCCGCACGACCGACGCCGAGGAGATGTGCGCCGCGATCGACCGCTACGGCTGCACGCACGGCTACGTGCTGCCGCCCGTCGTGCCGCGCATGATCGAGGCCAACCGCGACGGCCGGTACGACCTCTCCACGATGTGCAGTTCGATCGACGATCCCGAGTGGCAGAAGATGGTCCGCCCGGACGACTCGCCGTGGGGACGCAAGCTGTCGTTCTTCGGCCAGACGGAGGTGTTCGGCATCGTCACCCACGCCGAGTTCGGCGGACATCGCGAGGGATACGGCAGCACGGGCGCGACGCTGCCGTTCGCCGACGTGCGCGTCGTCGACGACGACGACATCGAGGCGCCCCAGGGCGAGGTCGGCGAGATCGTCGTGCGCGGGCAGATGGTGTGCAAGGGCTACTGGAACCGTCCCGAGCTCAACGCCGAGCGCACGCGGTCGGGCTGGTGGCACACGCGCGATCTCGGGCGCATCGAACCGGACGGCTCGTTGCTGTTCATCGGGCCGAAGACTCGGCTCTTGAAGTCGGGCAACGAGAACATCTATCCGGCCGAGGTCGAGCGCTGCCTGCGATCGCACGAGGCGGTGCGCGACGCGGCGATCATCGGCGTGCCGCACGAGACGTGGACGCAGGTCGTCAAAGCGATCGTGGTGCTGAACGACGGCGCGCGGCTCTCCGAGCAGGACGCGATCGCATGGTGCCGCCAGCACATGGCTGGCTACAAGCGTCCGCACAGCGTCGAGTTCGTCGCCGAGCTGCCGCGCACACCGCAGGGCGCCGTCGACTATGCGGCGCTCGACGACCGCTTCGGCGGCGGCGGCTATCCCGGCGGCACGACGCGGGTGCGCTGATCCGGCGACAGCGACGGGTCCGACGATCCGCACGAGCACGCGGCCGGCGCGAACCCGGGCAACGGCCACCGCCGCCACGCCCGGCCGCGCTCGGCGCGCGACGTCAGCGCCACGCCGTCGCCGGTCGTTTCGACCTCCCACTCGCCGCCGTCGACGTGCACGCCGCCGCTGGGGCATTCGACCGCCGTCGCCGGCCCGGCCACGGCCCACACCTTGGGAGACAGCCCTGCTGCGCGCAGCGCGTCGAGCGCGTCAGGCCGGGCGAACAGCAGCCGCACGCCGCCGAGCAGCGACGCCAGCGGCGCGACCCGAGCCAGGCTGTCGACGGTCGCGGCGTCGAGCGAGAGCACGAGGTCGACGGGCAGCCGGCGCAGGTAGGCGACCAGGCGGTTGACGTCGAAGCCGAGCGCGTCCGAGCCCGTGTAGGGGATGCCATGGGCGATCAGCGCCCGCTCGAACGGACACATCCACGACACGTCCTCGCACCGCGACACCAACGCCGCCGCGCGCACGCCCGCGTCACCGGCGCGGACGACGCCGTGGGCGGCGAGCACACGGTCGGCCCAGACGGTGGCGCGGTCGATCTCGTCCCACGTGACCGGCACGGGCACCGGGCCTGCCGGACCGTCGAACCTCGTGAGGCAGAAGAGGCGATCGAGCGGGCGAGCCGCGGCGATCGTGGCGTCACGGCTCATCGGGCCACCACCCGCGCGACCTTGCCGTTGGATCGTGACAGCAGCTCGAGCTCGTCGACCAGCTCCAGCTCGGGGACCAGCCGTGCGTGGGCGTGAACGGTCTCGGCGACGCGATCGCGCAACTCGCCGATGTTGCGCGTCCGCGTGGTGTCGTACCCGACGCGGAGGCGCAGCCGATCCATCTCGCGCTGGGGCCGGATGAGCTGGAACAAGGCCCGCTCGGTCTCCGGGATCGACTCCAGCGCGCTCCACACGTCGAAGGGCAGCACCGACACGCCGTCGACCACGACCTCGTCGCCCTTGCGCCCCACCGGCCACTGCCGGGCGTGGGTCCGGCCGCATGGGCACGGCATGCGGCTGATGCGCACGAGGTCGTCGGAGCGATAGCGCATCAGCACGCTGGCGCCGGGATCGAGCGCTGTGCTGACCAGCTCGCCGATCTCCCCCTCGGGGGTCGGTTCGCCCGTCTGGGGATCGACGTGCTCGACCAAGACCTTGTCCTCCCACAGGTGGCAGCCGTTGCGCTCGCGGCATTCGGTCGACCCGCCGACGTCGCCCGCGCTGGTGTGGTTGAACAGCTTCATGCCCCATTCCTCCGCGCGCCGCCGCCACCGCTGCCCCAACGGCTCACCGGCGAACACGACGCCGGTGTAGGAGCTGAACACATCGGTCATGTCGACCGACTCGGCGATGCGGTCGAACGCGACCATCAGCGTCATGTGCATGACGAACAGGGTCGTCGGGCGGTGCTCGAGGCTCAGCTCGCACAGCAGCTGCACCTGATCGGGCAGGCCGGAGCCGATCAGCGGGATCCCGCCGCACAACTGGATCATCTGGTACCACGGCCCGCGGCGGGTGCTGCCGAGCACCATTGCCACCTTGCCTGGACGCGCCCCCGCCATCCACATGTCGCGCGTCAGCAGCACCGGCATCGTGCCCCATCGGTCCCAGTCCTCGGGGAACATCGCCGGTTCCCCCGTCGTCCCGGTCGTCGAGCCGATGAAGGTGACGTTCGACGGGTCGACGACGCAGATGCCGCCGAACGGGTCGCCGTGCGCGTCGCGGAACGCCCGGATCTGCTGCTTGGAGATGAACGGCGCCCGCTCGCGGTAGTCGTCCAGCGAGCGGATGTCGCGGGGGTGGACGCCGGCGGCCTCCCACGTCGCCCGGATCAACCCGGAGCGCTCGTAGGCCAGCGGCGCCAGCTCCAAGATGCGCTCCTCCTGGAACGCCTCGATGTCGGCGCGCGGCATCGTCTCCGCCACGGGTTCGTAGAACTCGTCGCAGGGATCGATCACGGTCATCCTCGTCGGCCTCCTCTCGGCACGTCGTCGCTGGTCACGTCGCGGTGCGCCCGCCGTCGATCACGAATGCAGCGCCGGTCGCGAAGGCGCATTCGTCCGAGGCGAGGAATACCGCCATGGCGGCGATCTCGTCGACGTGCCCCAGCCGCCCGATGGGGTGCTTGCCGAGGTAGATCGCCTTCAGCTCGGGGTCCATGCCGGCGTTGATCGGCGTCTCGATCGTGCCGGGGCAGATGGCGTTGGCGCGGATCCCCTGGGCAGCGAACTCGACGGCGGTCGAGCGGGTCAGCGCCATCACCGCGCCCTTCGACGCGGTGTACGCGCTGCTGCGGCCGCTGGCGACGAAGCTGGCGATCGAACCCAGGTTGATGATCGAGCCGCCACCGGAGTCGATCATCAGCGGGATCGCGTGCTTCATCGTCAGGAACGTGCCGCGGACGTTCACCGCCATGACCCGATCGAAGGCCGCCGCGCTGAGCTCGGTCATCGGCCCGCCGCCGGTGATGCCCGCTGCGTTGCACAGCACGTCGAGGCGGCCGTGCTGCGAGCGCACCGCGCTGATCACACCGGCGACCGATGTCTCGTCGGAGACGTCGCACGGCAGGACGCTGATCCTCGCGCCGAGGTCGCCGCCAGGCACCGTCGCGACATCGACTCCGACGACGTGCGCACCTTCGGCGGCGAAGCGCGCCGCCACGGCACGGCCGATCCCGCTCGCCGTGCCGGTCACGATCGCGACCTTGCCGGCGAGCTGCTCCTTGATCACCCGGACCCCCAGACGTGGACGAGACGCTCGATCAGACGCCAAATAAGCTAACTCAACTAACCAAATCCACCATAGCCGCGCCCGAGGATCACCGCCTCGACGTGCCACGCGGCGGGCACCGAGTTCGTCACCACGGCGACCTGCGCGCCCTCGACCTGCCGCGGGCCGCACACCCCGCGCAGCTGTCGCACGGCTTCGATGACCTTCCAGTTCAGCTGCACTCCCCCGGCCCAGCCGTGGGAGAGGAGACCACCGTCGGTGTTGGTCGGGATCCGGCCGCCGAGGCCGAGCGCGCCGCCCTCCACGAACGGGCCGCCTTCCCCGGGCTTGCAGAACCCGAGCATCTCCAAACCGCTGATCACGTCGAACGAGGTCGCGTCGTAGACCGACAGGACGTCGACGTCGTCGAGCGTCAGCCCGGCCTGTGAGAACGCGCGGCGGATGCGCTGCGCGCCCATGCTCGCCACGTCCGCGTAGCGGGCCGGATCGGCGTGCGTGCCGCGCGGGATCTCCATCGCGCCCGCCAGCACGTACACCGGGTCGCTGCGCAGATCACGGGCGCGCTGTCCGCTCGTGACGATGAGCGCCGCGCCGCCTTGACCGACCACGCTGCAGTCGAGCAGGCGCAGCGGGTCTGCGATCATGCGCGACGCCAGGATGTCGTCGATCGTGTACGGCCCACGCCCGTACAGCGTCGCTTCCGGGTTGACGTGCCCGAAGTTGCGGATCGTCTTCGACACCTCCGCGATCTGCTCGCTGGTGGTGCCGTAGTCGTGCATGTGGCGGCGGGCGCTCAGCGCGGCGCGGTGCGGCATCCCTCCCCCGCCGTACGGGTTGCTGAACTCGTGCATCGCTCGGATGTCGTCGCGTGGCGCGACCTGAGCATGCGTCTCGCCCTTGTCGTGGATGGCGATCATCCGGTCGGCGCCGCGGAGCCGTGGGCCGCCGGCGAGCGCGTGCGAGATGCACACCGTCTCGCACAGCCCGGCCTTGATCGCGGCCGCCGCGGACAGCAGCGCGCGGATGCCGTGCACGTCGAACCCGCTGTCGATCACCCAGTTGAACGTGACACCGAGCAGCTTGCCCCAGTTCGCCGTGCCGCTCTGTGCGGAGCCACCCGGCCCCGGCCAGTCCATCGACGCGCCGTTGATGTCCTTCACCGAGATGCCGGCGTCGTCAGCCGCCTGCTGGACGGCCTTGATCTGGAGGCTGATCGGCGTCTCGTCGGGGATGTGCAGGCCCACCGCGGGCACGCTCACCCCGACGATCGCAACCGGGTCCTCCGCCAGCGACGTCGCCACGTCGCCGAATCAGCCGAGCCGGTACAGGCGGGCGGCGTTGTCGTGCAGCACCTTCTGGAGAACGCTGGCGGGCACGTCGGCGAGGTTGGCGCGCACGGTCTCGCGGCCGCTCAGCGCGGGCGAGCAGGGTCCCGGCCCGAGGCCTGTCTCGTGCGGGAAGTCGGTCTCGAACATGAGGTTGTCCTGGAACTCCTCGATCAACGGCAGCGACCGCTTCTCCTGCCAGAACGTCACGTAGACCTGGCGGAAAAAGTAGGTGCTCGGCATCTCGCGGTTCTTGTGCTCGGACGAGGCGCCAGAGGTCTGCCAGAGCCAGTCCATGTTGTCGAGCAGGTAGGGGAAGTAGCCGAACCCGCTCTCCACCGACACGATCTTGAGCCGCGGGTAGTCGTGGCAGACACCCCCGACGATCACGTCGGCGATCGCTTGCGCGCAGCTGGCGAAGCCGGTGGACGCCTTGCGGACGAACGAGATCCGGTTCGTGCGCGCCTCGAGGGCCTTCTTGGTGCGCATCGCCCAGCCCTTCTCGGCGGACTCCGCGGTGCGCTCGCCAAAACCGATGTGGAAGTTGAGCGACAGCTCCATGTCCTGCGCTGCGGACAGGATCGGCGCCCAACTCGGATGCGTGATGTTGTGAAGGTCCAACCGCTCGAACAGCGCGGCGAACAGCACGCCCTTGTGACCGCGGGTCGCAGCGCGCTCCATCTCGCGCACCGACGCCTCGACGTCCCAGAACGGCAGCATCATGATCGGGATGAACCGCGTCTTGTCGGCGGACGCGAAGTCGATCAGGAAGTCGTTGTACGCCTCGATGCACTGGATGGCCCGATCGCTGCCGAGCGCCTTGAGGAAGGCATCGGTGTTGAAGGCGATGATGTTCGGATACAGCACCTGGGCGTGCACGCCGTGGTCGTCCATGCGTTGCAGGCGGGCGTGCGGGTCGTAGCACGCCGGATCGGCGTCCTCCAGCGTGGGCGGGTGCGAGGGGAAGTGCTCCTTCCAGCCCGCGGTGCAGTACTCGCCGACGGCCGACAGCATGATGTCGCCGACGCGCCAGCGATGCTCGCCGGCGGCCTCGTCCCAGACCACCTGGGGGAGGTCGTCACCCCACGACGCCGGCAGCCGCGCGGTCCACAGGTCCAGCGGCTCGGTCACGTGGCTGTCGGTGTCGATGATCGGCACGGTGTCGACTGCGGCGGCGCTCATCCGTTCCCCCACTCCCTTCCGATGCCCCGGAGCGAGAGCCCCTGGGGTGGTATTCATTTAGCGAATTTTACTCGAATGGACGACGGTCGCATCGCCGAGCGGTGTTGCTCCCGTCACGCGTCATCGTCGGCCATCGCCGCCGCCGCGCTCCACGCCGCGTCGAGCGCCGGCGTGTACGAATCGCGGCCCGATCGCAGCAGGCGCCCGGGGCGGGCATCGTCGAGCTCGCCGTCGGCGACGACCTCCACCCCGTTGACCAGGACGCGCTCGATCCCGATCGGGTCCGCGTAGAGCCGACCTGCGCCGCCCGGGAGGTCGAAGCGGGTGTGCTCGCGCTGCGAGCCGACGGTGCGCTCGTCGAACACGACGACGTCGGCCCATGCGCCCTCGGCAAGCCGGCCGCGGTCGCGCAACCCGTAGAGGGCCGCGGGAGCGCCGGTGAAATGGTGCACCGCCTCCTCCAGCGAGATCACCTGGCGATCGCGGACGACATGACCGAGGAACCACGTCTGGAGGTTGAAGGTGCTGAGGAAGTCGAGGTGCGCGCCGGCGTCGGAGCCACCGATGAGCGCACGGTCGTCGCGCCACACCGCGCGCTGGGCCGCCCAGTCGGCATCGGTCGGCTCGGGCGGGATGTTCGTGAAGACCGTCCGCAGGTCGTCCGCGCAGGCGATGTCGGCGAGCACCTCGAACGGACGCTTTCCCTCCTCCGCAGCGATGTCGCCGACCACCCGGCCCTCGTACGTCTTGGTCGACGGCGAGAACGTCTCCTCGATGCGCCGCGTGGCCCACACGGCGTGCATCGACTGCTTGCCCGGCGCGGTCGACAACTCCTCGAGCTCGCGCCGGCGAACCGGATCGCGGAACAAGGCGAGCTTGTCCTCGAGCGGCAGGTTCATCGGGCCCGCCCAGCCCGGGATCGTGTCGAGGAGGAACGCCATCCGGAAGCAGTAGCGCATCAGCAGCGGCTTGGGCATCGTCAGCGCGACGACGCGGCCGCCGGCGGCCTTGGCCAGCGATCCGGCCTCGAGCTTCTCCTGCGCGTCGTCGTACATCGAGGCGCTGACGCGCAGCAGGTTCCAGTTGAGGTGGCGGCCCGCGGCCGCCGACATGTCGGCCATCAGCCGCGACCCCTCCGCCCACGACACGCCGGACGGGATGAACTCCAGCGCCGTGCCCTCGAAGTCGCGACAGACGGACGCGAGGATGATCAGCTCGTCGCGATCGGCCGCTCGCGACGGCACGGGGACACCGTCGGGATCGTTGTGCGCGCCGCCCCACGACGACGAGAACCCGAAACCTCCGGCCTCCAGGCCGGCGACGAGCAGCCGGCGCATGGCCTCGAGCTCGTCGGTCGTCGCTGCCCGCTCGGTGGACGCCGGGCCCATCACGACGCGCCGCATCGTCGAGTGGCCGACCATGAAGCCGGCGTTGATTCCGAGGCGGCCGTCCAAGCGATCGAAGAACTCCTCGCTGGTGGTCCAGTCCCATGGGAGGCCGTGCTGGAGCGCCTCCAGCGGCATGCCCTCCACCTTGGCCAGCAAGCGGCACAGGTAGTCCGCCTCCGAGCTCACCAGCGGCGCGATCGTGAAGCCGCAGTTGCCGCCGATCACCGTCGTGACGCCGTGGAGGATCGATGGCGTGAGGTACGGATCCCAGAACACCTGGGCGTCGTAGTGCGTGTGCACGTCGATGAAGCCGGGCGCGACGATGCGGCCTTCGGCGTCGATCGTGCGGCATGCCGCGTCGTCGATCTTGCCGACGGCGACGATGCGGCCGTTCGAGATCCCGACGTCGGCGCGACGGCGTGGGCTGCCGCTGCCGTCGACCACCTCGCCGCCTCGGATCAGGATGTCGAGCATGTATCCCCCGTTGGCTGTTCCCGTCGCTTCTCTCGCGGTCGCCTAG
>CAZGUH010000039.1:0-34656 GCA_964529005.1 uncultured Ilumatobacteraceae bacterium
GGTGAAGATGATGGTCGAGCACGATTTGGCGCTGGAAGCAGCCAAAGCCGGCATCACCCTCTGAGCGCACTACCCTCCCGTCGGATGAAGCTACTTCGAGCGATCGTCGGTCGTGTGCGTGACGACCAGGCCGCAGCGATCCGCGCCGAGCTGGCGGAACTGCGCGAGATCGTGCTCGCGATCAACCATCGCGTCACCACCGTGCACGACACTGTGATGGCGCTGAACCACGACGTGCGAGCCGGCGCCGAGAGCAGCTTGCCGCTGTTCATCGGCCACACCGAGCAGCTGCGCACCGACGCCGAGACGGCGGTCGCGGCCGCGCAGGTCATCGAGCGACAGCTCAGCATGCTCGAGGATCGGATCGCCACGTTGACCGCCGCTCCCGACGCAGCGGGATGACCGTCGCTGCGCCCCGGCGACTGCTCGTCGACGCGCGGCCGCTCGATCACCCGACGGCCCGTCAGCGCGGCATCGGCCGCTACGTCACCGGCCTGCTGCGCGGGCTGGCCGATATCGACGCGCCCGCCGTCGCGATGGTCGGCTCGGCCCGGGAAGCGGCGATGGTCGCCGATGCCGCGCCCGGCATCGAGATCGACACCCTGTGCCGGTCGACGATTCGCCGCCGGGCCAGCGCCGACACGTGGTTCGTGGCGACGCAGTTGATGCTCCATCCGATCAGCCTCGACCCGATCCCGTCGTGCGTCACGGAGGCTCGGCTTCCTGTCGCCGCCGTGATGTACGACGTCATCCCGTACCGCTATCCCGAGCTGTACCTCGACCGCCCGGCGCCGCGCCGCCAGGCGCCGCTGCGAGCCGCGCTGGCGCGCACGCTCGACCTCGTGCTGGCGATCTCGCGGTTCGCGGCGGAGACGTCGTGTGACGCACTGGCGCTCGACCCGGCGCGGATCGAGGTGATCGGCGCCGGCGTCGACGATCGGTTCCGCCGCCCGTCGGAGGATCCTCGCCGGGTGGTCGCGTCGATCGTCCCCGACGCAGACGAGCCATACGTGGTGTCGGTGACGGGCGCCGACGAGCGCAAGAACACCCGCGGCCTGCTCGCCGCGTGGGGCCGCCTGCCCGCCGCCGTGCGCGACCGCCACCGCTTGGTGATCGCCGCCGGAGCGCCGGCGCCATTGCTCGCCGAGTGGCAGGCAGCCGCGCGGTCGGCCGGATGCTCCGACCGTGTCACGTTCGCCGGAGCCGTCTCGGACGCCGAGATGGTCGCCCTGCTCCAAGGCGCCCGGTTGGCGGTCGTCCCGTCGCTGGAGGAGGGCTTCGGCCTGCCGGTCGTCGAAGCTGCGGCATGCGGCGCGCCGGTGATCTGCTCCGACGTGTCGTCCCTGCCCGACGTGCTCGACGAGCCGGCTGCGTGCTTCGACCCCCGCGACCCGCACTCGATCGCGACGGCGATCGAGCGCGCGCTGACCGACGACGCGCACCGCGCGGTCCTGTTCGGGGCGGGTGAGCGAGCAGTGCGGCGATGGAGGTGGGACGAGACAGCGCGCCGGGTCGTGCGCGCCGTCGCCAACGGCCGGCCGAGACGCCCGCCGCCGCGAGCGCCACGCGTCCGTCTTGCGCTGGCCGGCCCGTTCGAGGAATCGGCTTCTCCCATCGGCGCCGTCGACGCAGCCGTCGTCGAGGCGCTCGGGCGCGCCACCGACGCCGAGATCGTGCGCCTGGTCGACGTGTCGTGCAGCAGCGCGAGCACGCGGCCGGCGTGGGACCGGTATCCCGCGGGCGCGGCGCCGTCGTTGCTCAAAGCGCACGAGTTCGACCACGTGACCGTCGTGCTGGGCAACGCTGCGGACCATGTGGCCGCGGAACGCCTCGCGCGCGCTCACCCCTGCCACGTCTGGCTGCACGACAGCTCGCTCGTGGCGCTGCACCTCGGGCTCGCCGCGCTGTCGGGCTCGCCGGAGTGGTCGGTCCGGCACATGTCCGAGCGCGTGACGGCGAGCCACGGCGAGGAGCTGCTCGCCACGATCGCCGCCGGTGGCGACGGGGGGCTTCTCGACGCCGACCGCTATGCCGCCTGCGGCGCGAGGTTGCTCGACGAGACGCTGCGCGCCGCCCGATCGGTGATCGTCCACGACGAGGACATGCTCCACGCCGCGCTGGCCGCGACCGGCGGGAGGTGTCCGGTTCTCGTCGTGCCCCTGCCGTCTTCGGCGCAAGCTGGCGGTGGGTGGACCTTCGACGACCTCGCCGCCGCTCTGCTGTCCTGGTGGGATTCCGTCGACGCGCTCGGGGCCGGGACCGTCCATCGCGCCGGGCTTCCGGCCGCCTGATGCGACGGGTCGGTAGCATCCGGAGACTCCATGTCCACTGAGCATCCCCGCGTCCGCGTCGTGGTCCTGAACTTCGACGGTGGCCAGATGACGCTCGACTGCCTCGATTCGCTGCTGGCGACCGAATGGCCTGCCGAGCGCTTGGAGATCGTCGTCGTCGACAACGGCTCGCTCGACAACCTCGCGGACCGCATCCGTGCCGAGTACCGACAGGTTCGGCTCGTCGAGCTGCTGGAGAATCGCGGATTCGCCGGCGGCTGCAACACCGGCATGGCCGTGGCCGGCGGCTACGACATGGTGGCACTGATCAACAACGACGCCACGGTCGACCCCGGCTGGTTGGCGCCGATGGTGGCTGCGCTGCGCGCCGAGCCGCGGCGCGGGGCCGTCAACGCCAAGCTGCTCTTCGCCGACCGCTACCACAACGTCGACGTCCTCGTGCCGGACGCCAGCCGGTTGCGCAGCAGCGACCCGCGCACGTTGGGCGTGCGCGTCTGCGGAGTGCGGCTCGACGGCCAACGGGTCGACAGCCGTCTTGCGTTCGACGAGGGCTTCTTCGGCCCCGAGGCGCCCGTCGAGCGCGACGGGGAGGAGATCGCGCGGTGGAGCAGCGCGCGGGGATCGTTGCGCATCGCAGCCGGCGGCGGCGCGCCGACGACGGTGTCGCTGATGCTGTCGTGTCTCACCGAGGTGAAGGTGACGTTGCGCTCCGACGTCGACGAGGTCACCGTCGTCGCCGGCCCGACGCCCCGCTGGGTCGACGTGTCGATCCCCTCGACGCCGGTCGACGTCATCAACAACGTCGGCTCGAACCTCTTCGAGCGCGGCTTCGGCGGCGATCGCGGGTTCCTCGAGATCGACCGTGGTCAGTACGACGAGCCGGCCGAGGTGTTCGCCTGGTGCGGCGGCGCAGTGCTGATGAAGCGCGAGTACCTCGACGACGTCGGCATGTTCGACGACGCGCTGTTCCTCTACTACGAGGACACCGATCTGTCGTGGCGCGGACGGTTGCGCGGCTGGACGTACTGGTACGTGCCCGATGCCGTCGTGCGCCACCGTCACGCGCAATCGTCGGGCGTCGGGTCGCCGGTCTTCCGCTACTACACGGAGCGCAACCGCTTGCTTGTGCTGGTGAAGAACGCGCCGGCCCGCCTGGCGGTGACGATGATCGGCGGTGAGCTCGAACGGTTCGCGATCACGGCGGTGCGCGACCTGGTGCTGCGGCCGCTCACGCTGCGCTGGCCGCTCGGCCGCGACGTCCGCCACAAGGCACGCGTGCTGAAGGGCTTTGCCGCCGCGCTGCCGGCAGCGATGCGCCAGCGCTACCGGCCGGGCCGCGTCGTGCGCCGCCGAGATCTGATGCGATGGCAGGTGACGAAGTGGTGAGCAGTCGTGTGCGCGTGGCGGTCTACGACCTCTACTGGTCGACGTACGGCGGCGGCGAGCAGGTCGACGGGTCGATCGCCGAGATCCTCGGCGCCGACCACGACGTGACGCTGCTCGGTCCGTCGCCGGTCGACGTCGACACGACGCGGTCGCGCCTCGGCGTCGACCTCTCGGACTGCGGCTTCCGGCAGGTGGCCGACGACGCCGCGGCCTCCGCAGCGAGCGCCGACTTCGACGTGTTCGTCAACGGCACCTACCTGAGCCGTGCGATCAACCGCGCGCCGGTCGGCTACTACTACGTGCACTTCCCGCAGCAGCCCCCGACGCGCGCGGATCAGCTCCGCCACCGCGTCGGCACCGCGGCCGTGCGCGTGCTGCGCATGCCGCCGCGCCTGCCCCAGCGGCTGCGCGAAGTGCGTGCCGGCTTCGATCGCTGGGTCGTGCGCGCCGAGCACCTTCCGACATACACGCGCTACCTGGCCAACTCGCGCTTCACCGCGCATTGGGTGCGCGAGCTGTGGGGCGCGGAGGCCGACGTGCTCTACCCGCCGGTGCGCCCCGAGGTGCGGCCGGGGGCGAAGCGCCCGCTGATCCTGTCGCTGGGCCGTTTCTTCCTGCCCAGCGCCGGACACTCGAAGAAGCAACTCGACCTGATCGGCGCGTTCGAGCGCATCCACCGCAGCGGCCGCTTGCGCGGCTGGGAGCTGTCGTTGGTCGGCGGCTGCGACGCGGCCAGCCGCGAGTACGCGCTGGCGGCCAAGCGCGCGGTCGCCGATCTGCCGGCCAGCGTGCACGTCAACGCGCCCGGCGAGCTGGTGCGCTCACGGCTGGCCGAGGCGGCGCTGTTCTGGCACGCCGCCGGCTTCGGTGAGGATCCGCGCACGCACCCGCAGCGGTTCGAGCACTTCGGCATCTCGGTGGTCGAGGCGATGGCGGCGGGCGCCGTGCCGCTCGTCTACGGCGAGGCGGGACCTGCCGAGATCGTGCGCGACGGCGTCGACGGGTTCCACTGGCACACGATCGACGAACTGATCGCGCGCACCTGCGAACTGGCGGCCGACCCGCAGCGCCGCGAGGCGCTCTCCGCAGCGGCGATCGATCGGTCGCGGACCTTCGCCGCCGACCGTTTCGCCGCCGAGTTGCGCGCCTTCGTCGCCGCCGACGTGGCTCAGGTGGTGTAGGCCAGCACGTCGATCAGGACGTGCACGTCGCCGGTCTCGTTGAAGATGTTCAGGCGGCCGCCCGACAGCGGGATGATCGCCAGGTTCGGGGTGTCGACGGCGGGCGCGAAGTTCAGCGTCGACACCGTCGGCCGCGGCCCGCTGCCGGGCCACACGGTGAGGTACGAGAACGCGTTGGCCTGGGTCGCCGTGAAGTTGGCGATCACCGAGGTCGCGTTCGGCGGCACCCCGTTGACGCCGGCGATGTCGATCGTGCGCGTCTCGCCCTGGCCCAACGGCGCGCCGGCGCGGGTGTCGAGGACGCGCGTCGGCGAGATCACCGTCGTCGGCGCCCCGCCGCCGCCGTAATAGCCGAAGACGTCGACGATCAGATCCGTGCTGCTCTCCAGCGCGGCAAGGCGGATCCGTCCGTCGGGGCCGACTGGCACGACGACGAGGTTGGCGCGGTTGCTGCCGGGGTTGAGGTTCAGGTTCGATGCCACCGGGCGGGCTCGGTCGGACGGGTAGACGGTCACGTATCCGATCCCTGACGGGCCGGCGCCCGTGACGTTGAGGACCACGGAGGACACGTTGCCGGGGATGCCCTTCGTCCCCGCCACCCGCAGCGAGCGGTCGTCGCCGGGAGCGAACCGGCCGCCGAGGGCGCTGTTCGGCTGGCGGGTGTCGGCGAGGCGGACGGGCGTGTCGAGACCGGTGAAGCTCGACCCGCCCGTGCCGACGCCTGTGTCGAAGTAGCCGGCGACGTCGACCATGACGTTGGTCGGCCCCCACCAGTTGAAGAGCCGGATCTTGCCGCCGGCGCCGACGCGGGCGACGACCATGTTCGGCACGTTCTGGCCGGGCATCACGTTGAGGTTCGACGCGTTGGGCGGGTCGGTGACGAACGTGGCCTGGTCGTCGAAGATCGCCAGCGGGCCGCCGATCGCCTGGGGGCGCGGATAGGCGGTGAGATAGGTGGGGGAGGCCTGCTGATCGGCTGCGGTGATGTTGACCAGCACCGCAGCGACGCCGCTCTCGGGCACACCGCCGACGCCGGTGACCTTCAGCTCGTGGTTCAGGCGCTCGTCGCGGCGTGTGATCGGGTCGAGGGTGATGCTCGTCGACAGGCGACCGTCACCGCTGCGCACCCCGCCTCCGGCGATGCCGTGTCCGATGCGGGTGTCGGCGATGCGCACCGGCGCCAGGGGGTGGAACATCCCCGTCGCCGACGTCGGCGGCTGACCCGCGAGGTACATGCAGGTGTCGAGGCCGAAGCACGTGGTGTCGAGGTCGATGGCGGGCACGGCGCCGGGGAACAGCTCCATGAATCCCTGGACCTTCGTACCGGTCTGCTTGTCTTCGATGAACACAGTGTAGAGGCCAGGGAAGGCGACGCCTGCCGTCCACTGGCCGTTGAGGCTCGTCGTCGACGCGAACGAGCCCATCGCCACGCCGTTGCTCACGGGCGGCTGGGGCTTGGGTGTTCCGTCGGGGAAGTTCTCGTTGGGGTAGCCGTACGGGATCTGGAAGCTGTCGACGACGACGCGGCCGTCGGGCACCGGAGTGCTCGAACTGATCTCTCCGACGACACGGAACGCGCCCAGCACACCCGGCACCGGCAGTTCGATGCGCCCGAAGTCGAAGCCCTGGGCAGCGGTGCGCTCTCCGTGCACGCCACCGGCGTCGCTCGTCCACGGGTCGTACGGGTAGTTGGGGTAGACCTCCAGGCGCACCGACGTCGCGCCGTTCGGGATGTTCAGGGGAGGCAGGTTGCCGTTGGGATCCCAGTACTGCTGGTCGTCGTACGTGCCCGGCGACATGTCGACGCCGTTTCGGATCGCGTCGACACCGACGGCGCCATCGATGCCGTGGTTGTTGACGCTGACGTGCACCGTGGCAGCGTTCACCGGCGACGCCGTCGTCACCGCCGCGGCGGTCGTCGCCAGCAGCGCGGTCGCCACGACCGCGCGGACCGAGGGCAGGGAACGGGTTCTCGACATGAGGGCCTCCGACGCCGTCGCTCTTGGCAGCGACGGCTCTCATCCGCGACGGTTTTTCGGCACTTCGGGCTGCCCGCTCGAGCCACCGGCGCACCGTCCTATCAACTTGAGCCGCCCTTGCTCAACGCGAAGGGCGGGTGAATCACTCTGCGTGTTCTATCAGATGCGCCGTGTGAGGCGACGTAGCCGTCCGTCAGGTAGCCGGTCGACCGCCCGACGAAACATCCGCAACGCGCCGCGCGCGCCCGGCAACCGCCCCGCTGCTCGCCGGATCCTCGTCCGACGGGGCGCCGGAGGCGGCGCCGCGCCCAGCGCCTCCGTCAGCTCGTTGCGCGTCCGCACCATCGTGGCCACGTAGGTCTCGGGGTAGTAGATGCCGTGGGCGGTGACTGCGGCGTGCTCGCGCTCGTCTTCCTCCGCGGTCCACGCATCGAGCTGCGCGCGATCGCGCAGCGCGTCCTTGTTCGGCCGGGCGATCACGTACGCGAACAGCGTGCTGTCCGGGTGGGCGTCGACGAACGCCTCGTCCGCTCGGATCACGCGCTCGACGATCGGGCGGATCTCGTGCGGACGTCCCTCGAACAACGAATCGTTGTGGGTGAGCAGGAGGTAGGCGATGGCGCCGCCGAGGCGTGCCTCGTGCTCGATGGTGAAGTAGCGCCGCAGCGTCGGCCAGAAGAGCTCGGAATGCACCGCTTCGGACGGATCCGTCTCGAGCATCATGGCGAGGCCCGGATAGTGCATACCGCAGCGGTAGGCCTCCGGGAGCGCGCGGTCCACGTCGAACGCGGCCTCCCACTGCTGCGCCGTGTACTGATTGCGGTGCGGACCGACGTAGTCCCACGAGACGAACACGCCGTCGGGCGGCAGGCGTCGGGCGATCTCGCGCATCACGCGGTCGATGTACGCGACGTGGTGCATCGCGGCGTGGTTGACCACCAGGTCGATGTCACCGGGCGGGAAGGCCGCCGAGTTCGTGTCCATCTGCACGTACTCGAGGGGCAGGCGCTGGTCCTGCGCGATGGCGCGTGGCTGATCGAGGAGGTCGTCGAGCAGATCGACGCCCACTCCCCGCTCGATGACGCCGCGGGCCAGCAGGTCGCGCTCCACCCATCCGTTGCCGCAGTTGAGGATCAGCGCATTGTGGAACGGTCCGCCGCGGTGGGCGAGGAGGTGGTCCATCCACGACATCGCCGGATCGCCGGTCGCTCGCCGGTTGAGGTACGAGACGACCTGAGGGTGGTCGTTCCAGTAGCGGCCCGTGTAGTACACGTCCGCCGACTTCGTGTTGGGCTCGTACATCGCCGTCACGTTGTCACATCCCGGCCCGCGCCGACGGTGTCTGCTGCTGCGCGCCGCACCGCCGCGGGCGCACGGGCCACGTCGGCGCTCAGGCGAGGTACGGGTCGACCGCGTCGGGATCGATGTCGTACCGGCGGATCGCGTCCGACACGACCTCGGGCTTCACCTCACCGTTGGCGGCGAGCGTGTGCAGCACCGCGACGACGACGTGCCCGGCATCGACTTCGAAGAAGCGCCGCAAGGCCTCGCGGGTGTCGCTGCGACCCATGCCGTCGGTGCCGAGCGGGGTGAACGAGCGTCCGGGCACGAAGCGGGCGATCTGCTCGGGCACGATTTTCATGAAGTCGGTGACGGCCACGATCGGCCCCGCGGCGTCCGCGAGGAGCTGGGCCACCAACGGCGTGCGCGCCGGCGTCTCCGGGTGCAGACGATTCCAGCGCTCGGCGGCGAGCGCTTCTTCGCGCAGCGCTTTGTAGCTCGTGGCCGACCACAGCTCGGCGGCGACGTCGTAGTGCTCGGCGAGTTCGGCCGCCGCCGTTCGCGCCGCCGAGTGCGCCGAGCCGCTGAACAGCAGCGTGGCGTGCGTCGCCGGTCCCTCGGGCGCCGCAGCCCAGCGGTAGAGCCCGCGCATGATGCCGTCCTCGACGCCCGGGTCGTCGGGCATCGGCGGCATCGCGTAGTTCTCGTTGTAGAGCGTGAGGTAGTAGAAGACGTCCGAATCGACGCCCTCCTGCGGCGGCCCGAACATGCGAGCGATGCCGCGCTTCACCACGGTCGCGACCTCGTAGGCGAATGCCGGGTCGTAGGCCTGCACGGCCGGCACCGTGCTGGCGAGCACGAGGCTGTGGCCGTCCTGGTGCTGGAGGCCCTCGCCCGACAGCGTCGTGCGGCCGGCGGTCGCGCCGAGCAGGAAACCCTTCGTGCGGGCGTCGGCAGCTTGCCAGATGAGGTCGCCCACGCGCTGGAAGCCGAACATCGAATAGAACGTGTAGAAGGGAACCATCGGAACGCCACGCGTCGCGTACGCCGTGCCCGCGGCGATGAAGCTGGCGGTGGAGCCGGCCTCGGTGATGCCCTCCTCGAGGATCTGGCCCTTGGCCGATTCCGCGTAGCTGAGCAAGAGGTCGTGGTCCACGGGCTCGTACTTCTGTCCCTGCGCGGCGTAGATCTTGAGCTCGCGGAACAGCGCGTCCATGCCGAACGTGCGCGCTTCGTCGGGCACGATCGGCACGATGCGCTCGCCGATCTGCGGGTCCCGAGCGAGGTTGCGCAGCAAGCGGGTGAAACCCATCGTGCTGCTGACTTCTTGGCCGCCACTGCCCTTGGTGAGCTCGGCGAAGCTGTCCGCCGACGGCTGGTAGATCGGCTTGCGGGTGCGGACCATGCGCTTGGGGATGCTGCCGCCGAGCGCGCGGCGGCGCTCCATCATGTACTGGAACTCGACCGAGTCCTCCGCCGGGCGGAAGTAGGGGAGGTCGTCGCCCTCGAACGCGCTGTCGGGGATCTCGTCTTGGAGGAACAGCCGGTCACGCAACGCCCGCCACTGGTCCTTGTTCATCTTCTTGATCTGGTGGGTGGCGTTGCGCCCCTCGATCTCGGGGCCGAGCGTCCAGCCCTTGATCGTCTTGCACAGGATCGCGGTCGGCGCGCCGCTGCCGAGGTTCTCGACGGCGGCCTTGTACGCCGCGTACAGCTTGCGATAGTCGTGCCCGCCGCGCGGCAGCGCTTGGAGTTCTTCGTCGGACAGGTGGGCGACCATCTGGCGCAGCCTTGGGTCGGGCCCGAAGAAGTGGTCGCGGATGTAGTCGCCCTTCTCGACGGTGTAGCGCTGGAACTGGCCGTCGATGGTCGTGTTCATCTTGTTCAGCAGCACGCCGTCCTTGTCCTGCGCGAGCAGCTCGTCCCACTTGCTGCCCCAGATGACCTTGATGACGTTCCACCCGGCGCCGCGGAACACCGCTTCGAGCTCCTGGATGATCTTGCCGTTGCCGCGCACCGGGCCGTCGAGGCGCTGGAGGTTGCAGTTGACGACGAAGATCAGGTTGTCGAGACGCTCGCGCGCAGCGAGCGACAGGGCTCCGAGGGTCTCGGGCTCGTCGCACTCGCCGTCACCGAGGAATGCCCATACGCGGCTCTGGGACGTGTCGTCGATCTCACGGTTGAGCAAGTAGCGGTTGAAGCGCGCTTGGTACAGCGCGCTGATCGGCCCGAGGCCCATGCTGACGGTCGGGTACTCCCAGAAGTCCGGCATCAACCGGGGATGCGGGTAACTGCTCAACCCGCGGTGGCCGCGTCCGATCTCGCGTCGGAAGTGATCGAGGTCGTCGGCGGTGAGGCGGCCTTCCAGGAAGGCACGCGAGTAGATCCCTGGCGCGGCGTGGCCCTGGATGTACACGTGGTCGCCCGCGGTGCCGTCGTCCTTGCCGCGGAAGAAGTGGTTGAAGCCGATCTCGTAGAGGCTCGCCGAGCTGGCGAACGTGGAGAGGTGGCCGCCGATGCCGTCGGCCTTCTTGTTGGCCTTGACGACCATCATCGCCGCGTTCCAGCGGACGAACGCGCGGATGCGACGCTCGATGTGCTCGTCGCCGGGGAACCACGGCTCCTGCTCCCGCGGGATGGTGTTCACGTAGGGCGTGCTGACCGTGGCGGGAAAGCTCACCTGGCTGGCGCGCGCTCGGTCGAGCAGCCGTGACAGCAGATAACGAGCTCGGGTCTTGCCGTGCACGTCGATCACGGCGTCGAGGCTTTCCAGCCACTCTTGCGTCTCCACCGGGTCGGTGTCGGGGAGCTGCGTGACGTAGCCGTCGAAGATCATGCCGACAGTCTCGCAGTGTTACCTGGCGGTACGCGAGGGTCCCGCAAAATGCGGTGCGCCGCGGTCAACGGACGAAGGTCTCCACCAACCACATCGACGCGCTCGCGCTGAGAAAGGAGAAGGCCGCGGCGAGCGCGACGGTCTCGATCGCGCCGACCACTCTGGTGAGCAGCTGCTGGGGTCCAGGGTCGAACTCGTCGAGCACGTCGACGCGTCTCGAGTTCTGGTGCTCCCAGTGCTCGAACATGTGCTGTCGTTCCCCCACGAACGTCAAGCTATTCAGAATCCCGGCCGCGGACTGTGATACTCGTCACAGCGGTGGGGGATCTGGTTCGGGCGTCGCTCAGCCGCTGCGTGTGTCGAGCACGCGCGTCGGCGTCACACCGGTGAACGCGGCGCCGGTCCAGCCGCTCACGTCGACGATGACGTCGGTCGCGACGCTGCTGAAGATGCACACTTCGCCGTTCTCGTCGGGGCTGACGAGCACGAAGTTGGCGATGTCGCGCCCCAGGCTCGTATTGAGGTTCGACGCGTTCGGCGTACCGCCCGTGCACGGGAAGGCGCTGAGGTACCCGGCGCCGGCGGGCGACGCCGCGGTCAGGTTGAGCATCACGCCGGTGGCGTTCGCCGGCACATCGGCCACGCCGCGCACGTGGAGCCGCACGACGCCGTCTGCGGCGAGGCGGCCGCCGGGCTGCTGGCGCGTGTCGAACAGTCGCTGCGGTGTCACCGGCGCCGCGTCGGCGCCCGCGTCCAGCGCGCCGAACACATCGACGATGAGGTGCGTCGGCGCGCTCGGCGTCACGCAGACCTCTCCGCCCTCACCGGGCGCGACGACGGCGAGGTTGGGCACGGCACGGCCGGCGGGGAAGTTCACGTTCGACGTGCCCGTCGGTGGCGCGCCGCACGGAGCGACGGTGACGTAGCCGTCGCCGGGCGCGTCGGTCGCGGTCACGTTGAGCACCACGGCCGCGGCGTCGCCGGCGATCGAGCTCACCGGAACGCGCAACGGGGTTCCCGCTGGCTGTGGAGCGCCGCCGCCGAGGCGCGTGTCGGCCAGCCGCGCCGGTCCCACGGGCGTGAGCCCGGCGCCGGACGGGAACGAGCCGGCGACGTCGACGAGCAGGTGGGTGTCGGTGTCGTTGTAGAGGCACACCGTGCCCGCCTCGGACACCGGCACGATCGCTGCGGCTGCGACGACCTGCGATGGTTGGTGGTTCAACGTGCTGACCGTCGGCGCCGCGTCGCACGGGAACACGCTGACGTACGACGACGCGCGCGGAGCGACCGCCGTGATGTTGAGCGCCACCGCGGCGGCGCCCGCGGGCACGCCCGGCCAACCGGTGACGTCCAACGTCGTGGTCGAGCGTGGCGCGAGGCGCGTCGCGCCGAGGTGCACCGCGTCGACGATCAACTGCGAGTAGAGGCCGGCGCCGGCCGTGTTGAGGTGGATCGCGTCGTACGTCAGCCCGGGCTGGTCGGCGTTGGCCGCCCAGTCGACGAGCGAGAGCTCGGGATGGCGGTCGAGCGCGGCGCGCAGGTGCGCGTTCACGGTGGGGAAGTACCAGTAGTACGGCTGGACCTGTCGCCACGCCTCGGCCGAGATGAACTGCGGCTTGACCTCGCGCAGCGTCACCCAGAAGATGCGCTCGACGCACTTGGCGCGCAGCGCGGCCACCATCTCGTCGATGCTGCGGTCGAAGCGCCCCGGGTCCCAGTACGGGTAGTTGTAACCCGCCGCGACGACGGCAGCGTCGCCGAACAGCGACGGCGGCGCGGGGTTCACGTAGTCGCGCACCATGTTCTCGACGAACCACGCCGGCCGCCCCGACACCGTCACCTGCCACTCGGGCCCGAACGCAGCGGGCAGCGCGGTCCGGGCGCCGAGCCCGACCGAGTCGCTGACGAAGAACAGCCGCTTGTCGGGCGTCGTCGCGCCGGGCGCGCAGTCCGGACCGGCGCCGACGTGCCGCGCGGGTGCGCCGAGTCCCGTTGCGGCCATCGCGGCAGCCAGCGCCAGCGCGGCGGCGTGTCGCGCGGCGCACCGGAGCCGGCTGAGCCGGAGCCGGTTGGGCCGGTTGGGCGATGGCGTCATCAGACCCACCAACCGGTGGTGTCGAAGAGCGTGTCGCCCGACGAGAACGACGAGACGCACAGGCGGCTCTCCGCCGACACGCCGACCGTCAGCGAGTTCGCCACCGTTCCTGCCACCGGAGCGTTGAGGTTCGACGTGTCCGGCATCGGATCACCGCACGCCCAGGCCGTCAGGTACGTCGACAATCCGGCCGTCGCGACCGTCAGCGTGCCGGTGACGGCGCGGGCGCCCGCTGGCGCGACCGCGATGTCGATCTCCTGCCCGGGCGCTTGGCGGCCGCGCCAGCCGCCGATGGCGTTGCGCGTGTCGAGCATGCGCGCCGGGTTGGCGGCGACGAAGCGCAGCCCACCGTCGCCGGCGGCGAACGTTCCGGTCAGGTCGATCAGCACGTCCACCGGCGTGCTGGCGTAGACGCAGATCGTGCCGTCGGCTGAGACGGGCACGTACGCCGAACCGGCGATCACCTCGTGCGGTCCGAAGTTGACGCTCGACACCTCGGGGCGGCTGCCATCACAGGCGTACGCCGTGAGATAGCCCTGCTCCGACGCATCGATGGCGGTGAGGTTCACGACGGCTGCGACGGCGCCGGGCACCTGAGCGACGACCACCTCCAGGCGGCCGGTGAGGCGCGTGTCGGCGAGGCGGGCGAGTGCCGGTGTCAGCGTCATGCCGTCGTCGGCGACGAACGACCCCTGCACATCGATGAGCACGTCGGTGGCGACCGGGCTGTAGACGCACACGTGTCGCTCGGCGCTGACGGGCACGACCGCGTGCGCGCCGCGTGCGCCGCTGGCGGTGAAGTTCACGTTCGACACGTCGGGACGACCGGGTGTGCACGGCCAGACGGTGAGGAAGCCCGCCTCCGCCGCGTTCGCCGCGGTGACGTTGATCGCGACCGCGGTGGCGCCTTCGGGCACGCTGGCCGACAGATCGACCTCGCGCATGGTGTCGGCGGCGAGCGGTCCGCCGCCGCCCGGCTGGCGGGTGTCGAGCGCACGGACCGGGACGGCGAGCGGCAGGAACTCCGCGGGATCGGCGGCGGCCGTGGGGACCGCGGCATCGCCTCCGACGTGGCGCGCCGGGGTGCCGATCCGTTCGGAGATGTCCGCCGCCATCAACGCCGAGCGCTTCTCGTAGTCGCGCGTGCTGGCCAGGTGCGTGTTGTCGAAGCTCATCAGGATGTCGCTGGCCGCCAGCGCCGCCGGCCAGTCCCACAGCACGAGGTTGGGCCTCTCGGCGGCGAGCTCGGTGAGCGCCGTGTTCCAGTTCGACTGGTCGGTGGCAGAGAAGACCGTCGTCATCGCCCACCACACGTCGTGATCGGGGCCGATCTCGTCGAGCAGGAAGGCGATGCGCTCCTTGCATGCCGCCAACGAGTTGCAGTAGCCGACGTCGTTGGCGCCGAGGTTGACGGCGATCGGCCGCGGGTTCCATCCCTGCGAGCGCCACCAGCAGATCCAGTTGCTGACCGACGGCTCCCACGTCGACGTGCCGCCGAGACCGGTGTTGTATCCCAGCCCGCTGCGGAAGCGGATCGGCCCCCAGCCGTGGTCGGCGAGCATCTGCGGCAGCGTGACGCCGAACGCCGCGCCCTGGAGCACGGAGTCGCCGAGCACCGTGATGGCGCCGCGCGGCCCGCTGCCGCCGAGGAAGATCTGCCGTGCGAGGTCGTTCCCGGGCGGCCCCGGCACCGCGCCGGCGCACGTCGCCGCGGAAGCGGTCGGCGTGCCGCTCGGCGGTGGCGCGATCGTGAGCGCAGCGGCGGCGACCGCGGCGCTGAGCGCGATCGTTGCGGTCCGGATGCGTCGGCGAGGCTCCCCAGGCATCCGGTCAGTCTGACACCAACGCCGCTCGCCGCCGGGGTTTCGCGTCGCTCCGCTGGGCGAAGCCTGTCGGGGAGCGGGGAGGAAGCCTAGATTCGCCCGGCGTGAGGCCGAGCGAGTGGTGAGCATCGACGTGAGCGGAGATCGGCGGGCCACCATCGCGTATCAGCCAGCGCTCGACGGCGTGCGGGCGATCGCCGTGATCGCAGTGCTGCTGTTCCACGGCGAGGTGTCGTGGATGTCGGGTGGGTACCTCGGCGTGTCGGTGTTCTTCACGCTGTCCGGGTTCCTCATCACCAGCCTGATGCTGGCCGAGCACGCCGCCACAGGCACGGTGAGCGCGTCGGCGTTCTACTCCCGCCGTGTTCGCCGCCTGTTGCCGGCGAGCGTTTTGTGCCTGTTGTTGGTCAGCGCGTTCGCGGCCGGCGGCGCGTTCGACGGGGTCGATCACCTGCGTCGCGACATCGTCGGCGCCGCGCTCCAGGTCTTCAACTGGGTGCAGCTCGGCAGCGGGGAGAGCTACACCGAGCTGTTCAACCGCGCGGGCGGGGCCGGCACGACCCCCCCGCTCGACCATTACTGGTCGCTTGCCATCGAGGAGCAGTTCTACTGGGTGTGGCCGCTGGCGTTCGTCGGTCTCACCGCGCTGGCGCGCCGCCGCCGGTGGCCGCTGCTGACGGTGATGGCGGCGCTGACAGCGCTGTTCGCCGTCGCCGCGCCCGTGATCGCGCAGGTGTGGGGACCGGATGCCGCCTACTGGGCCACGCCCGCGCGCATCGCCGAGATCCTCGTCGGCGCGCTGGCGGCGGTGACGCTCTCCGCGCGGCGAGTGCCCGCGCGGCTGGCCGCACTGGCGCCCGTGGGCCTCGCGGTCATCGTCGTCGCCTGCGTCGCCGCGCCCTCCGGCAGCGGCTTCGCGTACGAAGGAGCGTTGCCGCTGTTCGCGGTCGCGAGCGCGGGGCTGATCGTGGGCCTCCAGGTGGACGGCCCGGCGCGCCGAGCTTTGTCGTGGGCGCCGCTGGTCTGGATCGGCCGGGTCAGCTACGGCATCTATCTCTTCCACTGGCCGATCTATGCGCTGCTCGACGAGAACCGGCTCGGCGTGGCCGAGCCGGTGCTGCTGGCGATCCGGCTGGCGGTGACAGCGGCCGTCGCCGCGCTGTCGTTCTACGTTCTCGAGCAGCCGGTGCGCCGCGCCCGCGCCACACCGGTGCGCACGCTCGTGCCGGGCTTGTGCGCCACGGCCGTCGTGATCGCGGCGGTCGCCGTCGTCCCGGCTCACACCGGCGCCTACTGGGATCTCGACGACGACATCGCCGCGTCCGCGGGGATCCAACCGCTCGACTCCGTCGCTCCGCTCGTCACGCAGGCTCCGTCCACGTCGATCACGACCGGCGCCACCGAGCCGGCATCGACCACGACGAACCCCGGTGGCGCCGCGCCAGCCTCCTCGACGACAGCGACGCCCGCGACCTCGACCACGACGACGGGGCCGCTCGTGCCGTCGCGCCCGGTGCGCATCGCCGTGGTGGGCGACTCCACGGCCGAAGCGACCGGCGTCGGCCTCGTTCGATGGGCCGACGCGCATCCCGATCTCGCTCAGGTCTCCCTCGTCACCGGCCCCGGCTGCGGGTTCGTCCTCGGCGGGTCACGGGTGTTCGACGACGGCGAGGTCGACATCGACTCGCACTGCCGCGAGTGGGTCACCGAGGACATCCCTGAGCTCGTCGCCGAACTGCGGCCGGACGTCGTGATGATGCTGACCACGAGCTGGGACGTGCTCGACCATCGCTGGCCCGACGAGGGCGTGCTGACACCGCTCGACGACGCATACGGGCAGCGGGTCCGTGCGGCGTTCGCCGACATCACGGAGGCGTTGGCGTCGACGGGGGTCTCGCGCATCGCCTGGGTGCGTCAGCCGATCCCCGACCCGTTCTGGCTGGAGGACCTCAACGTCCAGGAGGAGCCCGCCCGGCACGCCGTGCTGTACGCCGCGATGGATCAGCTCGCGTCGAGCGACAGCCGCGTGCGCGTCGTCGACCTCGCCGGCTGGGTGGCCGAGGCCGGCTTGGCGACCGACCGCGATGCTCGCCCGGACGGGGTCCACTGGAGCGTCGACGCGGCCACCGACATCGCCGAGCGCTGGCTCGGCCAGCAGCTGATCACCGCGGCGTTGGAGGCCAGCACATGAGCGTCGAGATCTACACGGACGGCGCCTGCCGGGGAAACCCCGGACCGGGCGGCTGGGCGTGGGCAGAAGCGCCCGACGGCCGGCGGCAGGGCTCCGGCGGGGAGCCGCGCACCACCAACCAGCGGATGGAGATCCGCGCTGTCCTCGAGGCGCTGCGCGCGGTCACGGACGTCTCCGGGGACGATCTCGTGATCGTCAGCGACAGCACGTATGTCGTGAACTGCTTCCGTGACCGTTGGTGGGTCAAGTGGCAGGCGAACGGCTGGAAGAACGCGCAGCGCAAGCCGGTGGCGAACGTCGACCTCTGGCAGCCCCTCGTCGAGATCGTGCAGCAGCGGCGGCCGCGCTTTCGCTGGGTCAAGGGCCACAGCGGCGATCCGATGAACGACCTCGTCGACGCGCTCGCCGTTGCGGCGTCTGCTGGCCCGTTCGATGCGCCGCCGGGTCCATCGCCCGGCGCCAGCGGGGCTCGGCCGGGGTCGACGTTGTTCTGAACGTCCGGGGAGCGAGCACGCGACGATCACCCCGGTCGGCTCATGGCTGCATCATCGGCGGCGGTCGGTCGCGCCTGCTGGCCGTCGAAGCGGTATCCGCGCCGCGGCATCGCCACGATCGCATCGGAGCACGGACCGAGGCGGCGGCGGAGGCGAGCGATCGTCACCTCCACGACGTGAGCGTCCGTCAGACGATCGCCCCACACCTCGTGCAACAGTTCCGTCTTCGTACGCGGGACGCCCGGGCGGGAGATGAGGACGTGCAGCAGGCCGGCTTCGCGATCGGCGAGTGTGACCCGCTCCCCGTCGACGTCGACCACCGAGCCGCGCACGACGAGTTCGTGCTCCCCGCAGCGAAAGCAGCGCACCTGTGCGTCGAGGACGCGAGCCAGTTCGCGGACCATCGGACCGAGGCGGAACTTGCTCGGGACCGCCGGTGAGCTGACGCCCAGTTCGACCGCCGCCGCTGCGCACACTGGGCCGACGCATGCGACGGCGACCGACCCCTGGAGGGCCGTGCGCAGCGGCTCGAGCAGGTCGTGCTCCTCTGCGATCAGCACGAGGTTGCGCACCGCTGGGGCGCTCGTGAACGTGACCGCGTGGACACCGCCCCCGACGACGGCGTCGATCAGCCGCACGGCGGCGCGGTCGTCTGCCGGCAACGTCCATTCGTAGACCGGGATCTCGACGACGTCGGCGCCCGCGTCGATCAGCGCCTTGACGGTGGCGGGGGACTCGTCGCCGTGGCGCTGGAAGCCCACCCGCTTGCCGGTGACCCCCTCGGCCAACATCAGTTGCACGACCTCGTCGAGTCGCTCGGATTGCGCGCGGACGGTGACGCGCAGGCCGGCTTGGTGCACCGCGCTCGCCGCCTTCGGGCCGCGGGCGAAGATCCGCGATTCGCCGAGCGCGCCGACGAGGGCCTCGCCGACGCCCCAGACGTCGGCAGCCGAGAGCCACGCCCGCATGCCGATGCCGGTGTTCGCCACGACGATGTCCGGCGGCGTCTCGATCAACAGCTGGGTGACGTCCCGCAGGACGTCGTCGTGGCTCAACGGCAGCGTCCGGATGCACGGGCCGTGCACCACCCGAGCGCCGCGCCGGGTGAGCAACTCGATCTGCTCCTCGGCGCGCCGATCCGCGGTGACGCCGATCGTGAAGCCAGCAAGGGACGGCACGTCCACCGGCTCAGCATGCGGGCCGTGCATGTCTGCCGTGTTTCTGGACCGTGACGGGCTCACGCGCCGTTCGCGGCGGGGACGGAACGGGTACGAGATCGTCATGGGACGACGCGAGCGACCGGTCGAAGACGACGAGCGCGACGGCGGTCGCCGGCAGGAGGACGCGCCGCGGGCTCAGCAACCCCCGAGCGAGGGCGAGGAGGCGATGCGTCGAGCGGACATCGCCAACGGCGAGGGCGACGGGGGATGACGAGCGGCTCGTCGCGGTGGCTCGTCGGCACGAGCGGATGGATGTACTCGTCGTGGCGGCCGTCGTTCTATCCGGAGGGCCTCGGGCAGCCGCGGTGGTTGGCGCGCTACGCCGAGGAATTCCCGGTGGTGGAGGTGAACGCCACCTTCTACCGCTTGGCCCGCGAGACGGCAGCGCAACGGTGGGCGGACGTGACCCCCGCCGGCTTCCGCTTCGTGGTGAAGGGAAGCCGGTTCCTGACGCACAGCCGCAAGCTGGGCGACGTCGACACCGGCATCGGGCGGTTCTTCGCGCCGCTTGCGCCGCTCGCCGGCAAGTTGACGGCCGTGCTGTGGCAGCTTCCGCCATGGATGACCGTCGACGCCGACCTGCTGGCTCGCTTCCTCGATGCCGCGGCGGCCGATCCTGTGGGCTCGCGGATCCAGCACGCGGTCGAGTTCCGGCACCCGAGCTGGCAGATCGACCCCGTCTACGACATGCTCGACAGCCGGAACGCGATGACGGTGAACGTCAGCGGTCCGCAACTGCCGGACGATCGCGTCGTGACCGGCGGCCGCGCCTACGTGCGTTTCCACGGGCTGACGAACGGCTACCGCCACGACTACTCGGACGAGCAGCTGGCCTCCTGGGCACAGCACATCGCCCGCCAGCCGGCGGCGCTCGCGTTCTTCAACAACGACGCCGGTGGCCGGGCGGTGAAGAACGCCCGCCAGCTGGTCCGCTTGCTAGCGGAGATGGGGGAGCGGCTCGAAGAGCGGAAGCAGGCCGAGCAACGCCATCACCGAACGGGCGCGCTCGGACAGGGCTCGCACCGCCAGCGACCCGCCGCTCGCGGACACGTTGCGGCGCAACGTGAGCAGCTCGCGCACACCGCTCGAGTCGATGAACGTGATGCCCGATAGGTCGAGCACCATCGTGTCGGCCACGTAGGGCTCGACACGAGTGCGCAGGCCCGGAGCGGAGACCGCGTCGAGATCACCCCTGACGACAACGACCGTGTCCAGATCGGTCGGCGCCACCACCACATCCAACACACCAGCGTCGGCCATGTGCGCCCCTTTCGCCGCGTTCACCGGGCAGAGTAACGCGCGGGGCGAGGGGGTGAAAGAGGTGTTCAGTGAGCCGGCCCAGTGCGGGGCGGTCCGCACGGGCCAGCTCGGTCACCACAATAGGACGCGGGGGAACCTGTCTGGCAAGTTCACCGTTCCGGCGCCGGCGTTGCGGGGCTGCGTAGGTTGGCCCGATGCGTGTCCTGTTCATCGGCGTCGCCGGCGCCGCCGGCGCGGTCTGCCGCTACGCCATCTCGTCGGCCGTGGGGTCGCACCGCTTTCCGTGGTCGACTTTGGGAATCAATGTTGCGGGTTCGTTCGTGCTCGGTCTGGTGCTCAGCCTCGCTGCCGCCCGCGACTGGCCCGCCGACGTCACCGCGGCGATCGCCGTCGGGTTCGTCGGCGCCTTCACGACGTTCTCGACGTTCTCGTGGGAGGCCCTCACCCTGGGCCGAGCGGGGCGCGCCGCGTCGGCGATCGCGTACACGGCGGGGTCTGTCGGCCTCGGTCTGGCTGCTGCCTACGCCGGGCTGCGGCTCGCGCGTGTCCTGACGAGCTGACGTCGGCCACGGTGTCGCGCACGGTCGTGCGCATCACACGGAACGTTCGGCGAGCTCGCGGAACTCGTCGGGCACCGTGCGCGTCCGTTCGAACATCAGGCTGCCGTAGCCGACAGCGGACCTCCCGAAGCGCTCGCGGACCGCATCGATCGAGCGGTCGACCGCCCAGCGCGCTGCTCCGCGGCCACCACCCGGCTCGTCGGCGCTGATGTCGGGTTCGAGCGGAAGCCGCAGTTGGACGGCCGGTTGGTCGACGAGGTTGGAGACCGAGATGGCCAGAAGGGAGATCTGGGATTGATCCGGACGGGACGCGATCGCGGACATCACGAGGTGCTCCGCGACCTCGGTGAGCGTGAGCGTGGTCGAGATCGGGTGGACGGTCGTGTGCGATCGCGTCAATGAGCGCATGTCGGCGAAGCGGACCCGGGCGGTGATCGTGCGGCCAGCGCGCTGCTTGGCGCGCAGCCGGCCGGCGATCCGGTCGGCGAGGTGGCTGAGCACCGAACGGACGAGCTCTGGCGAGGTGTCCCGGCGGCCGAACGCCGACTGCGCGCCCACGGACCCGGCGCGACGGGTGGGACGCACGCGACGCGGGTCGTCGTTCGCCGCGAGCGCGGCGGCCTTCGTTCCCAAGGCCTTTCCGAGCAGGGCGCGCAACGCGCCATCGGGCGACGTGGCGAGCTGCCCGATGGTGAGGATGCCGCGGGTGGCGAGGCGTTCTCGGGTGACGGGGCCGATGCCCCATATCAGGCCGACGGGCAAGGGGTCGAGGAACTCGCGCTCGCGATGGTGCTTCGACGACGACCAGGCCATCGGGCTTGGCGACCTGCGATGCGATCTTGGCGAGGTGTTTCGTGCGCGCGACGCCGACGAGATCGGCAGCCCGATCTCGTCGCGGACCCGCTGGCGGATCTGCGTGGCGATGGCAGCGGGCGAGCCGAAGAGGTGGGTCGCGCCGCTGACGTCGAGGAACGCTTCGTCGATGGAGATGCGCTCGACGAACGGCGTGAAGTCGTCGAGGACCGCCATCACCCGGTCGGCGATGCGCTGGTATTCGTTGAAGTGCCCGGCGACGAAGCGCAGCCCGGGGCACAAGCGCTTGGCATCGCGTCCCGACATGCCGCCTTGAACCCCGTAGCGCTTCGCTTCGTACGACGCGGCGAGCACCACACCCCCGCCGACGGCGATCGGCAGGCCGCGCAGCGACGGATCGAGAAGCTGCTCGACCGACGCGTAGAAGGCGTCGAGATCGGCGTGCAAGATCGTCGCGGTGGCCGGCACCACCGTGCATCGTAGCCGAACACGTGTTCGGCACGTTCGCGATGCTGTCGGTGCGGGTACGGTGGCCGCCGGTGTTCGTGGTTCAGCAGCGCAGCCGCGGGCACTTCGCCGCCGTGCCAGCGGGATCAGCTGAAGCGTCGGTCACGATTCCCGGCCTCTTCCCTCGAACCACTTGGCCACGCACACCGGCGCTCAGCACGACGAGCACCATCAGGTCGTCGAACTTCCATCACACGCAGCATCTGCCCGACGGTTCCACGCCCGTAACATCCCAGACATGCAGTCGCGTGCGAAGCGGTGGGCGGTGCCTCTCGCTCTTTCGGCGTTCTTGGGACTCGCGGCGTGCGATGACGACCCCGTCGTCGGCGAGTCCGTCGAGCCGGGCACTGTCGCGAGCGCTCCGCCAACGCGCAACTCATCCGACGTCGACTCGCCGACGACGACTGATGGGACTGCCGGCACGGACGTGATCCCGAACACGCCGGAGGAGTACTCGACGGCCCTGATCGAGACGTGGGAGCGAGGCGATCAAGACGCCGCCGCGAGACTCGCGTCGCCGGCAGCCGTCGCCACGCTGTTCAGCCGCGACAGTGGCGGCCCAGGCCAGTGGACTCTTCAAGCGTGCGAGGGAACTGCAGGTTCGAGCTACTGCACGTTCGGCGCCGGCGGAGACCCCCACGTGGTCGTACGGGTCGCGAACGAAGCGGCGTCACGAAGCGAAGCCAATGCCGTGAACGAGGTCCGCTTCGAGGGCTGAGAGCCGTGGGTGCTGCCCGCCGCCTGGACTCAGGTATCGAAATGCGCAAACAAGTGGAGCTGAGGGGAATTGAACCCCTGACCTCTTCCATGCCATGGAAGCGCTCTGCCAACTGAGCTACAGCCCCGAATTGCGGCTCAAGGACGATACCAGCGCGACTCAACGTCGCCAAACGGCTATCTGCTCCCGGCCTGCCGGGCGAGCCGGGTGCTCAATGGCCCCGGGCGATCCAGTCCTTCAACGCAGGGGCCTCGGCGCCGATCGTCGTCGATTTCCCGTGACCCGTGTGGACGATGGTCTCGGGCGGCAGCGTCAGCAGCTGCGCGCGGATGCTCTCGATGATCGTCGGGAAGTCGCTGTAGCTGCGCCCGGTGGCCCCTGGGCCACCGCAGAACAACGTGTCGCCCGAGAACAGGGTGCGCCCTTGCGAGTCGAGCAGGCAGCAGCACCCGGGGGAGTGCCCGGGGGTGTGCAGCACGCCGAGTTCGACCCCGCCGGCGCGCAGCGTCATGCCGGCGGAGAGCTCTCGATCTGGCGCCCGTTCCGGGTAGACGACGTCCCACAGCATCCGGTCGGCTGGATGCAGGTAGATCGGCGCGTCCACGGCATCCCCGAGCGCCGCGGCGGCGTTGATGTGGTCGTTGTGCCCGTGGGTGAGCACGATGGCCGGCACGCGCCGTCCGTTGATGGCGTCGAGGATCCGCTGATGGTCATGTGCGGCGTCGACCACCAATACCGCACGATCGTCGCCCACCAACCAGATGTTGTTGGTGACCTCCCACTCCCCGCCGTCCAGCGCAAACACGCCGTCTGTCGTCACCAGTTCGATCGCCATCTGCTCGACGTTAGAGGGCGCGCCCCGGCGCCACGATGGCGAGGTGGCAAGAAACCCCGTGCTCGATCGCCTCCGTGCGTACGCGCTCGGTTTCCCCGAGACGTACGAGGACACGCCGTGGGGCGACGAGGTCGTCAGCAAGGTCGGCCCCAAGGGGAAGATCTTCGTGTTCTACGGCTCCGACAGCAGTCCGTCGATCTCGGTCAAGCTGCCGGAGTCGTGCGATCAGGCGCTCGCCGCACCCGGCGCGACGCCGACGGGGTACGGCCTCGGCCGCCACGGTTGGGTCTCGCTGCCGGTGACCGGACGCGGCGCGCCAGCACCCGAGGTGCTCGAGGACTGGATCGAGGAGAGCTATCGCGCCAACGCGCCGAAGAAGCTCGTCAAGCTGCTCGACGCCTGAGCGGCGCGCTCACGCGACGATGTTGACCATGCGGCCGGGCACGACGATCACCTTGCGCGCCTCCGCTCCGTCGAGAGCGGCGCGCACCTTGTCATCGGCGAGCGCGAGCTTCTCGACTTCTGCCGCATCGGCGGACGTCGGCACGACGATCCGCGCCCGCACCTTCCCGTTGACCTGCACCGGCAGCTCGACGCTCTCGGCCACGAGCAGCGCCGGGTCGGCGATGGGGAACGGTTCGTAGGCCAGCGTGGACTCGTGGCCGAGCCGCTGCCACAGCTCCTCGGCGACGTGAGGCACCAGCGGCGCGAGCATCAGCACCATCGCCTCGGCGACAGCGCGCGGCGTCGTGCCGGCCTTCGTCAGGTGGTTGTTGAGCTCGATCAGCTTGGCGATCGCGGTGTTGAAGCGCAGGGCCTCCATGTCGGCCCGCACGCCGTCGATCGTGACGTGGAGCAGGCGCGTGGTCTCGGCGTCCGCTGGCTGGTCGACGATGCGCGTCGTGCCGGTCGTCTCGTCGACGATGTTGCGCCACAGCCGCTGGATGAAGCGGTACATGCCGACGACGTCGCGCGTCTCCCACGGCCGGCTGGCGTCGAGCGGACCCATCGCCATCTCGTACAGCCGCAACGTGTCCGCGCCGTACGCCTCGCACATCTCGTCGGGCGAGACGGCGTTCTTCAGGCTCTTGCCCATCTTGCCCCACTCGCGTGTGACCGGGGCTCCGTCGTAGAAGAACTGCCCGTCGCGCTCTTCCACGGCGGCCGCGTCGACGTAGATCTCGCGCGTGTCCTTGTATGCCGCGGCGAGGATGTAGCCCTGGTTGAACAGGCGGTAGTACGGCTCCTTGCTGCTCAGCCTCCCCAGATCGAAGAGCACCTTGTGCCAGAAGCGGCTGTACAGCAGATGCAGCACGGCGTGCTCGACGCCTCCGACGTAGAGGTCGACGCCGCCGGGATGATCGGGTCGCACGTCCGGCTGCGGCCCCATCCAGTAGCGCTCGACCTCCGGGTCGACGAACGCGTCGGTGTTCGTGGGGTCGGTGTAGCGCAGCTCGTACCAACAGCTTCCCGCCCATTGCGGCATCACGTTGGTGTCGCGCACGTACTGGCGCGGGCCGTCGCCCAGATCGAGCGTGACGTTCTTCCACTCGGACAGGCGATCGAGCGGCGACTCGGGGTTGGAGAACTCATCGTCGGGGTCGAACGTGCGCGGCGAGAAGCTCTCGGTTTCGGGCAGTTCCACCGGCAACATCGATTCCGGCAGAGCCACCGGCCCGTGCTCGTCGTAGACGACGGGGAACGGCTCGCCCCAGTAGCGCTGCCGGCTGAACAGCCAGTCGCGCAACTTGTAGGTGATCGTCGCTTCGCCGAAGCCGTTGGACTCCAACCACGCGTTCGTGCGGCTGATGCCCTCGGCGACGGTGTCGACGTCGTTGAGGTCGAGCGTTGCGTTGGCGCTGTTGACGTACGGCGCATCGCCGACGTACGCCTGCGGCCACGCCGACGTGTCGGTGGCGTCGATCGTGTCCGCATCGATGCCGTGCTGCGCGAACCAGGAAGCGGGAGGGCGCTGGATGGCGACGATCGGCAGGCCGAACTGGCGGGCGAACTCGAAGTCGCGCTGGTCACCGCTCGGCACACCCATGATCGCGCCGGTGCCGTAGCCCATCAGCACGTAGTCGGCGATCCACACCGGGATGTCCTCGCCGGTGAGCGGGTTGCGAGCCGTGGCTCCCGTGGGGACGCCCGTCTTGGCGCGCGACGCGTCCTGCCGATCGGTGTCGCGCTTGGCTGCCGCGACCTTCCGGTACGCGTCGACCGACTCCCGATGATCGGCGGTGGTGATGACGTCGACCAGCGGATGCTCTGGAGCGAGCACCATGAACGTCGCGCCGAACAGCGTGTCGGGGCGCGTCGTGAACACCGTGATCGGGTCGAGCCCTGCCGGAGCGCCGGCGGTCGAGATCGGGAAGTCGACCCGAGCGCCTTCGCTGCGGCCGATCCAGTTGCGCTGCATCGTCTTGATCGAGTCGCTCCACTCGAGCAGGTCGAGATCGTCGATCAGGCGGTCGGCGTACGCGGTGATGCGCATCATCCACTGCCGCATCGTTCGCTTGAAGACCGGGAAGTTGCCGCGATCGCTGCGCCCGTCGGCCGTCACTTCTTCGTTGGCCACCACCGTTCCCAGCCCCGGGCACCAGTTGACCGGCGCCTCGGCGACGTACGCCAGCCGGTGGTCGTCGATCAGCGCTCGACGCTCGGGCTCACTGAGCGACGACCAGGGCCGACCGTCCGCTGTCGGCCGCGATCCGCTCTCGAACGCCTCGATCAGCTCTGCGATCGGCCGGGCGCGGCCCTCGGTGGTGTCGTACCAGCTATTGAAGATCTGGAGGAAGATCCACTGCGTCCAGCGGTAGTACGCCGGGTCGGTGGTGTCGATGCTGCGGCGGCGGTCGTGGCTCAGCCCGAGGCGCCGCAACTGGGCGCGGTAGACCTCGACATTGCGCTGCGTCGTGACCGCGGGGTGCTGGCCCGTCTGAACCGCGTACTGCTCTGCCGGGAGCCCGAAGGCGTCGAAGCCCATCGTGTACAGCACGTTGCGCCCGGCCATCCGCTGGAAGCGGCTGTAGACGTCGGTGCCGATGTACCCCAGCGGGTGGCCGACGTGCAGGCCGCTGCCCGACGGGTACGGGAACATGTCGAGGACGAAGAGCTTCTTCTTGCCGGCAAGCTTGTCCGGGTCGGCCAGGGGACCAGCCGGGTTCGGCGATTCGAACGTGCCGTCGGCTTCCCAGCGGTCCTGCCACCGCAACTCGATGTCGCGCGCGAGCTTTGCCGTGTAGCGGTGCGGCGGCGTGCTGTCGTCGGTGGTCTGCGGGGAAGCGGGCGGGTGGGTCGACATATCGCAGGCAACTCTACGGCGGGGGCTGCTGCGAGCAGGGGCGTGATCAACCGGTGCGCTCAGGAGTCCTTGCCCTGATCGCGCAGGAAGCGCTCCAGCTCCTCTGCGAGCTCGTCGCCCGACGGCAGCTCCGCGGCCGTGAAGCCGGGAGCCGCCGGATCGCCCAGTGTGTCGTAGATCCGCTCCAGCTCTCGGACCATCAGCTCGTGTTCGCCATTCCCGGCGACGAGCTGGTCCAGGCGCTGGCGTTGCACGATCGCCTCCTGGCGGGCCGCGGCGGCGTCGACCTCGATGCCGACCACCTCCCGCAGACCGTCGAGCAGCGCGACCGATGCCGCCGGGTACGCCATGGCGCTGACGTAGTGCGGCACCTGCGCCCACAGGCCGATCGGCCGAACGCCGATGTCGTGCATCTCGTGGGCGATCGCGGCGGCGATCCCTGCCGGCACGTCGACCGAGTTCTTGAGGTAGGTGATCGGCGCGATGGAATCCGCGGACGGCGACGTGACCGACAGACGTGACGGACGTGTGTGGGGTGTGGCGAACGGATACGCGCCGACCGACACCATCGTCTGCACACCGAACGTGGTGGCGAGATCGCGCACCGAACGGCAGAACAGCTGCCACGCCATGTCGGGCTCGGGCCCGGTCAGCAGCAGCAGGTCGGCGCCTTGCGCGTCGCGGCCGGCGCGCAACTCGATGCTGGGCCAGCTGAGTTCGCGGTGCACGCCATCGACGATCTCCATTGTCGGCCGGCGCGCCCGGTAGTCGATGAACGTGTCCCCGTCGAACGTGGCGACCGGGATCGCTGCCGACTCCGCCTCGAGGATCGCCATCGCGCCCGCCGCGGCGCCGCTGGCGTCGATCCACCCGGTCAGCATCACGACCAGCACCGGGTCGCTGAGCGGGGGCGCCCCCTCGTGGAGTTGATAGGGCGCGTTCACGGCGCGGCCGACCTCGCCTGCATGTCGGGCAGATCCGAGCGGCCCCCGGCGATGTCGGTCATAGCGGACGAACCTATCGATTCGGGGACCGGGGCCGGAAGCGGGTGGGCGCCTCCGGTGTGGCCACGCAATCCACCTGTGTAGCGTGAACCCATGGCGATCGATGTCACCGATGCGACGTTCCAGACCGAGGTGATCGACCGTTCGCAGTCGGTCGCAGTGGTGATCGACCTGTGGGCCCCATGGTGTGGCCCGTGCACGACGTTGGGGCCGATCCTCGAAAAGGTGATCGATGCCACGAACGGCAAGGTCGTTCTCGCCAAGGTCAACGTCGACGAGAACCCCGGCATCAGCAAGGCGTTCCAGGTGCAGAGCATCCCGGCGGTCTTCGCGATGAAGGGCGGCCAGGTCGTCGACGGGTTCCTCGGGGCGTACCCGGAGCATGTCGTCGAACAGTTCGTGCGCAACCTGTTGCCGAGCGAGCACGAACAGCACCTCGCCAACCTGATCGCCGCGGGTGACGAGGCCAGCTTGCGGTCGGCGCTCGAGATCGAACCCGGCAACGAGGACGCCGTCGTGGCTCTGGCGGAGCTGCTGGTGGCTCGCGGCGAAGGCGACGAGGCGCTCGCTCTGCTCGCCCGCATCCCGGAGAACGACCGCGTGCGCAAGGTCGCCGCGGCGGCGCGGGTCGGGGCCGAGCCCACCGACGACTACGACGCCAAGCTGACCGAGCTGCTGCCGCGGGTGAAGACCGACGACGCAGCCCGGCAGGAATACGTCGACATCCTCGAGCTGATGGGTTCGCTCGACCCGCGGACGGCGGAGTATCGCAAGAAGCTCACCAGCGCCCTGTTCTGATCGTGTCATCGATCCGGCGCGCCCAGGACTACGTCCTCTGGGAAGGGGGACCGGTGCCGCGCGGATCCGACGCGATCACGATCGGTCCGCTCGTCGTCGTCCGAGCGGGCAAGGCCACCCCCTACCTCCTGCGGCACGAGCACGTGCACGTCCGCCAATGGAGGCGTCACGGCCCGATCGGGTTCCTGGCGCGCTACCTCGGCGCCTACGTCGTGTGGCGCGTGCGCCGAAAGGGCCACCACGGCGCATATCGACGCATCCCGCTGGAGATCGAAGCGGATTGGGTGGCACGCCGCTCGCTGGCCACTGCGCCGGCGGGCGAGCACGCGCCGACGTCCGTTCGATGATCAGCAGGTAACCTCGGCGTCGGCTTCCCCCTGATTGTCGGCGCAGCGCGAGCGCGCTGCTCACATCGGGAGGAACGGCGCTGGACCCGATCGACCCCCACCCGACTGATCGCGGCGCGCCCCTGCTACCGCCGCGGCCCCAACCGCGCCAGGGCATCGCGCCGCGTGCACGCAGCTGGATCCAGTGGTTCGGCATCGCCCGGCTGTTGACCACCGCAGCGGCCGTGGTGGCTGTGGGCGCCGGCGGCTACTGGCTTCTGCGAACCCCTCCGGCGCCGCCGGAGGCGGCACTGCCGCGCGCCTCGACCACGACAGCCGTGGGGGCGCAGAGCCCGCCGTCGACGGTCGCTGTGGCGCAGACGTCACCCGCGACGAGCGTGCTGGTGCATGTCGCGGGGGCCGTCGTCCGGCCCGGGGTCTACGAGCTGCCTGCGGGAGCCCGCGTCGCCGACGCGATCGCTGCCGCGGGCGGCGCTGCCGCCGACGGCGATCCCGATCTCGTCAACCTCGCCGCGCCGGTGGTCGACGGTCAGCGGCTGTCGGTCCCCCGGATCGGCGACACCGTGGCGCCCGACCCCGGGCCGGCGTCGACCGCCTCGGCGGCGCCAGCGGGGCCGATCGACGTCAACAGCGCGGGCCCCGCCGAGCTCGAGACGCTCCCCGGCATCGGTCCGGCGACGGCCGCCGCGATCGTGCGCCACCGCGAGCAGAACGGGCCCTTCCCCTCCGTCGACGCGCTGCTCGACGTGCCGGGCATCGGCCCGGCCAAGCTCGACGCCTTCCGATCGATGGTGACCGTGTGATGGCCGAGCTACAGCAGCGCTTTGCCGAGCATCACGTTGGCGACGACGAGCGCCCCGACGACGCCGAGCCACAGCCCAGCAGCGAGCCAGGCGTACTCGCGCCAGTAGTCACCCCACGCCGCCACGGGCGATCGTGTGGCGCGCACCGTCGCCCAGACTCCGAGCAGCAACCACAGCACGGCGCTGGCGGCGATGCCGAGCAGGAAGCGGTTGCCGCCGTCTTCCAGGGGGATTCCGGCGACGAGAAGCAACGGCGCCGCCATGCACGACGCCAGGAACCCAGCGACTCCGCGAGCCAACGAGGTGCTGCCGCGCAGCAGCACGATGCCGAGCACTCCGAGCGCGGCCGGGGGAGCCAAGGCCACCAAGGCTCCGGTGCGCCGAATGCTGCGGCGGTAGGCCCGGGGGCCCGCCGGCACCGGAGCGTACGCCGGACCCGTGGCCCGCTGGCGGGGATCGACGAGGTGGTCCAGTGCCATCCGTCGATCGTAGGGCGGCGCGCCACGCCGGCACAGGACACCCGGGCGTGCTGAGCGACGCCGACGTCGCCCTGATCGCGGTCGCGGCCGTGGCCGGATCGTGGTGCGCCGGGTCGCACGCGCCCGTCGCTGCCGTGCTCGTCGTGCTCGCTGTGATGCGCCTCGCGGTCACCCGCCGGCGACTCCACGCCGTCGCCGCGATGGTCCTCCTCGGCGCCCTCGCCGCCGGCGTCGGCGACCGGGCCTGGGAGGGGCTGCGACCCGACGTCCTCGGACCCCACCGCGGCGTCGTCGAGCTCGTCGCCGACCCTGCGCCGCGTCAGGGAGCGCTGCAGATCGTCGTCAGGGTGGGGGAGGAGCGCTACGAGGGGTGGCTGCGCGGCCGGCTCGCCCGGCGGGTGGCGGCGTTGCGGGCGGGCGAGCGCATCTGGATCGCGGCCGACCTCCAGCCGCTCGGCGCGGAGCGCGCCCGGCAGGTCGCCTCACGACACGTCGTTGGACGGCTGGACGTGCACCTCGTCGGTGACGTGTTGCCGGCCAACCCGCTCGACCGTGCGGCCAATCGCGTCCACGAGCTGATCGAGCGCGGCGCCGTGTCGTTCGGCGCAGCCGACGGCGCGCTGTTCCGTGGCCTCGTGCTCGGCGACGACCGCGATCAGCCGCGGGCGATGACCGACGCCTTTCGGGCGGCCGGGATGTCACATCTCACGGCGGTCAGCGGGCAGAACATCGCCCTGCTGCTGGCGGCCGCCTCTCCGTTGCTGCATCGCATCGGTGGCGGCCCGCGGTTGGCCGTGACGCTGCTGTTGATCGGCTGGTTCGTGGTCGTCACCCGCGCCGAGCCCTCGGTGGTGCGAGCCGGGTTGATGGCCGCGATCTCGGCGTTCGCCGTCGCCCGCGGCGCCCAGGCGTCCGCCGTGCGAGCCCTCGCTTGGACCGTCACCATCCTCGTGCTCGTCGACCCATTGATCGTGGTCTCGATCGGCTTCTGGTTGAGCGTCGGAGCGACCGCGGGCCTGATCCTGATCGCCCCGCGGCTCGCGCCCGCGCTGCCGGGGCCGCGCTGGCTCGCCGATGCGGTGGCGATCACGATCGCGGCCCAAGCCGGCGTCGCCCCGGTCAGCTGGGCGGTGTTCGGCACGCCGCCGATCGCCTCGCTGCTGGCCAACGTGCTCGCCGTGCCGGTGGCCGGCGCGGTGATGCTGTACGGGACGCCAGCGGGCCTGCTCGCCGGAGCGTCGCCCCCGGCAATCGGCGCGGTCGTCCAGATCCCGAGCCGCATCGGCGTGAGGTGGGTTGCCGTCGTGGCCCAGCTGGCCGCACGCCTGGAACCGCCGGCGCCGTGGCCGGCGGTGCTGTGGCTGGTGGTCGCGATCGGCGTCGTGGTCGTGCTGGCGCGCAACCGTGCGACACCCCGGTGATGGGATGGCGCCCGTGGAAGCGATGGCGGTGGTCGACGACGTGGAGGCAGCTGCGGGAGCCGCCCATCGGGCGCTCGATGCGCTCGGCGTGGCGCTCGCCGACGAGCCCATCCAATGCGAGGCGGTGTTGCGCGCTGCCGAGCACATCTCCCGGCGCGTGGAGGCGCTCATCGTGCAGGCCATGGCGGCGGCGCGGCGTTCGCATGCGCCCGAAGCGCATGGCCATCGCTCGCTCGCCGCGTGGTGCCGGGCGACAGCGCGGTGGTCACCCGCCGAGAGCGCAGACCGCGTCCGCACCGAACGTCTGGCGCGCGACGTGCCCGAAGTGGTCGCCGCGCTCGATTCCGGCGACGCGCCGGTGGCCTCCGTCCGGATGCTGGCGCGTGCTGCGGCCAACGTGCGCTGCCGCCAGCAGATGACCGGCCTTGCGCCGCAGCTGCTGCGCGAGGCGGGGTCGATGCCGGTCGACGAGTTCGGCCGCCTTGCCCGCCGACTCGAGCAGTACCTCGATGCCGATGGCGCTCACCGCTCGGCGGAGTCGGCGCATTGCGGGCGGTCGGCGTGGATCGCGACGGTCGGCGACGAGGTGCACGTCCGCGCCCGCTTCGGCATCGCCCAAGGCGCGCTCCTGCGCGAGGTTCTCGATCGCTACACCGATGCCGAGCTGCGCGTCGACGCCACGCGCACTGCGGCCCAGCGCCGCGCCGACGCGCTGCACGCGATCTTCCTGTCCGCCGCCGGCGGAACGTCGTCCAGGGTGCCCACGGTCAACGTCGTGGTCGACCAGGCGACCCTCGAGGCCGCCACGGCCGAGTTGCTCAGCGGGCAGCCGTGTCCGCGCGCCGGTGACGCGTCGTCGTACCGCTGCGAGACGATCGACGGAGACCCGCTCACTCCGTTCGACGTCGCCGCAGCCGCGGTGGTGGGATACGTGCGCCGCGTCGTGTTCAGCCTCGACGGCGTCGTGGTCGACATGAGCCGTCGATCGCGGTTGTTCCGCGGCGCCGCACGCGAAGCAGTGTGGCTCGCGCACCGCCGCCACTGCGTCCATCCCGGGTGCGGGGCCCGCTCGTACGACGTCGATCACCAGCGGCCCTGGTGCCGAGGCGGCAGCACGAACCCGGCCAACGGCGTGCCGTTGTGCGGCTATCACAACCGCTGGAAGCACGAGCATGGCTACCGCGTCTGGCGTGACCCCACCGGGGCGTGGCACACCACCCTGCCGGACGGGTCCGAGCTGCCGCGGCCGGCGTGAGGCTACGAGACGATCTCAGCGCGGGCGATGGCGTCGGACATCGCGGCCTCGAACGCCGGCTCGCGGCGCAACAGCTTCAGCTGGTCCCTGCACCACCAGCTCCACATCGGCATGTCGGCGTCGTCGCGCGTCGCCTCGGCGACGAAGTCGTCCCAGCGCATCCAGCGGCACGCTGCAACCTCGTCGGGATTGAGGCTCGGCGCGGTCGAGGCGCCGGCCACGAAGACCGGGCAGAACTCGTTCTCGACGATGCCGTCGTACGCCGGCGACACGTACCGGTAGCGCGGAAGCACCAGTGACAGCGCGTCGACGTACATCCCGAGCTCGTAGTGGGCCCGCCGCCGGACCGCGTCGTCGAACGCCTCGCCGGGCATCGGATGGCCGCACACGGTGTTCGTCCACACCCCTGGCCACACCTTCTTGTGGTGCGCTCGTTGCGTGACCAGCAGCCGCCCGCTGGCGTCGAACACGTAACACGAGAACCCCAGGTGCAGCGGAGTCTCGGCATGGTGCGAGGCCAACTTCGGCGCGGCCCCGCTCGGCGTCCCATCCTCGGCGCAGAGCACGATCTCCTCGGCGGTCAGCTGCCTCATCGCACCAGTATCCCCGCCGCGGCGGCGCGTTCTCGGCATTGCGCGTCCGCGAAACTCCCTTGACCGGTCGGCGTCCCCGCTCGGCAGACTCGGAGGTGATGTCTTCGACGACCCTCCAATCCGGCAGCCCCACCCGCGGGGCTGACTCGCTGATCGCCATCGAGGCTCATGACCTCGTGAAGCGCTACGGCGACAACACCGCGTTGGGCGGTGTCGACCTCATGGTCCCGAGCGGCAGCGTCACCGCGGTGCTCGGGCCGAACGGCGCGGGCAAGACCACGGCGGTGCGCATCCTCACGACGCTGGCCGACGCCGACGAGGGCTCGGCGACGGTCGCTGGTTTCGACGTGCGCACGCATCCCCAGGAGGTGCGCCGGCGCATCGGCCTGGCGGCGCAGGACGCCACGGTCGACCCCTTGCTCACCGGTCGCGAGAACCTCGTGATGCTCGGCGAGCTGCACCAGCTGAGCCGCCGGGAGGCGCGCCGCCGCGCCGCCGAGCTGCTGGACGACTTCTCCCTCACCGATGCCGCTGACCGGGTGACGGGCGCCTATTCGGGGGGCATGCGTCGTCGGCTCGACCTCGCCGCGACCCTGGTGGCGCACCCGACGGTCCTGTTCCTCGACGAGCCGACGACCGGGCTCGACCCGCGGGCTCGCATCGAGTTGTGGGGCGTGCTCGACACGTTGGTCGGGCGCGGCACCACGGTGCTGCTCACCACGCAGTACCTCGACGAGGCCGAGCGCCTCGCCGACGACATCGTGGTCATCGACCACGGGCGCGTGATCGCCCAGGGTGACGCCCGCAAGCTCAAGCGCGAAGTGGGAGGCGACCATGTCCACGTCGTCGTCACCGAGCGCGATCAGCTCGATGATGCCGCCGGTGTGATCCGTCGCGTCGTCGGCGCAGATCCGGTGCTCGACGTGGCGATGCGTTCTGCCGTCGCGCCGACCACCGGCGGGGTCGACGCCTTGATCGCCGTCGCGCACGAGCTGTCGGCGGCACGCATTCCGATCGAAGATCTCAGCCTGCGCCAGCCGACGCTCGACGAAGTGTTCCTGATCCTCACCGGAGCCGAGCAGCAGCTCAGCGACGAGCCCTGCGACGAGACCAGCGAGGAGCCCAGCCGATGACACCCTCTGTGTCAACCCATATTCGTTTAAGCGGCCTGGTTGAGTCGTT
>CAZGUH010000040.1:0-34456 GCA_964529005.1 uncultured Ilumatobacteraceae bacterium
CCTAGCCGTTGCGGCGCGGGCGCGCTAGCCGGACGGCGTTCGCACGGCATGTTCGGCGGGCAGCATCGCGGCGCCGATCGCTCCGGCGTGCTCACCCAGTTCGGCGAACATCACCGGCGGGCGGGCGCGGCCGTCCGCGGCATAGAGCAGCTCGCCGAACCAGTGCTCGATCGGCCCGAGGTACAGATCGGGTGAGGATGCCAGACCGCCGCCGATCACGATCGCGCTCGGGTCGAAGACGTTGGTCAGGTTGACCAACCCCAGCGCCACCCAGCGCCCGAACGCGTCGACGAGCCCGAGGGCGTCGGGGTCACCGGCTCGGGCGGCGTCCTGCACGTGCTCGCCCCGCACGCTCGACGCGTCGATCCCGGCGGCGACGAGCGCGCCGAGCCGCCCCTCGTCCATGGCTGCGCGCGCCTGCGCCGCCAATGCGCTGCCGCTGGCGAAGCGCTCCCAGCATCCCCGCTTGCCGCATGGACACGGCGGCCCGTCGGGGTCGATGACCATGTGGCCGATCTCTCCTGCGAAACCGTTGGCGCCGCGGTGCAGCCGTCCCTGTGAGACCAGGCCCCCGCCGATGCCGGTGCCGAGCGTCGCGAGCACCACGTCGTCGTGCCCCCGTGCCGCGCCGGCGCGCCATTCGGCGATGGCGGCGCACGTCGCGTCGTTGTCGATCGCCACCGGTCGTCCGAGCGCGGCGCTCATCAGCGGACCGACCGCCAGATCGGACGCGCCGACGAGGTTGGGCGCGGCTTTCAGGATCCCGGCTCGGGTCACCAGGCCGGGCATGCCCACACCGAGCGAGTCCCACGGCTCGAGCGCGCGAGCCATCTCGACGAGATCCTCGATGATCTCGGCCTGCCCGGTGCGCGGGGTCCGGCTGCGCTCGGTGGCGACGACGGCCCCGGTCGGGTCGATCACGACGCCGAGCAGCTTCGTGCCGCCGACGTCGATGCCCGCCCGGCGAGCGGGAGTGGTCACTCCTCTTCGGCCCGTGCCTTCAGCTCGCGCACCGTGTTGAGGATGCGCACCTCCGCCCGCCGCTTGACGAAGCCGGGCAGCGGCACGACCAGTTCGATGGCCAGGTCGTAGCGCACTTCGGTGCCGCCGTCGGGGAGGCCGGAGAAGTGGTACGAGCCGTCGATCGCACGCATGATGTCGCCACGCACGAGCTTCCAGGTCAACGCGTCGGGCGCCTGGGAGTAGTCGTATCCCAACGTGTAGTGGGTGCTGCGGCCGAGCGCGGAGGCCCGGAACTCGACCTCGGTCGCCCGGCCCTGCTCGTCGCGAGCACGGACGACGACGTCCTTCACGTCCTTGGCCCAGTCGGGGTACGCGGCGAAGTCAGTGGCCACCGCCCACACCCGCTCGGGCGCGGCCGCGATGGTGATCGTCTCGGACGCCGTCTCAGCCATGGGGGGCATTCTGCTCCATCTCGGGGTCAGTCGGGGGGACATCGGATCTGCGCGGCGGCTGGGCATCGTCGCGCGCCGTCGCCGGCGCGGGGCGCGTCTCCTTCAACCGGCGCGGCCCGAACGCGCCGTGGCGGGCTGCCCACAGGCCGTTGAGGCCGAGGCCGAACATCGGCGTCAGGATGCCGAAGGCGAGGGACGACCCGGGCTCACCGTCTGTGCTGCTGCGGATCAGGGCGGTGGAGACGGCGACGGCGACCTGCACCAGCAGCAGGCCGTTGAGGCGCAGCTTGACCGGCTTGGGCGTCGGGGGGCCTACGAGGAAGTAGAGCTCGGCCACCGACAGCTCCTCGGTGCGGCTGCGCTGCACCGACGTCCAGTAGCCCCACAGGAACACGAACACGCCGACGGCGAACAGCGCGAGCGCGGCGATCGCCGCGACCCAGCGCGTCGGCCGGTCGAACACGATGGTGGCGAGCACCGCGGTGACGGCGAACAGCGCCGTGCCGGCAGCGTCGGCGGCGATGATCGGATCGCGCCCGGGGACGTGCACGGTGGGCGGCGACATCTTCGCCATCATGCCAGCGCCCCGAGGGCGCGTCCCAGCCGCTCGGCGAGCACGTCGTAGCTGAAGTGCTGCTCGGCGCGCCGCCGCGCCGCGGCCCCCATCTCGGCGCGCCGGGACGGCTCGCTGAGCAGGCGGTCGAACGCATCGGCGACGGCGAGGTGGTCGGTCGGGTCGGCGACGACGAGACCGGTCTCGCCGTGGGCGACCGCTTCGGCGGCGCCCCCCGACTCGCCCGCCACCTGGGGCACGCCGGCGGCCGCCGCCTCGACGAAGACGATGCCGAAACCCTCCTGCTCGAGGCCGCCCCAGCGGTTGCGGCACAGCATCGTGAAGATGTCCGCGCATCCATGGAGGTCGGCCAGCTGGTCGTCGGGGACACGCCCGAGGAAGCGCACGGGCGCGTCGAGCCGATCGGCCAGCAACGCGAGCCGGCCCCGATCCCGGCCCGAGCCGGCGATCGCCAGCACGACGTCGGGGCGGCTGCGGGCAAGGTGGGCGACGGCCCGGATCGCAGTGTCGAAGCCTTTGCGCGGCACCAGCCGGCTGACGCCGACGATCAGCTCGGCCTCGGCCGGCAGGCTGAAGCGCAGGCGCGCCTCGCGGCGCTGGTCGGACGTCAGCGGGCGGAAGCGGTCGACGTCGACGCCGGGCGGCACGACGGTGATCGGAAGGCGCCCGCCGGCGGCACGCTGCGCTTCCGCCGCGGGGTACCCGCCGGCGGCGACGATGTGACGGGCGCCGCGCAGCACCCGCCGCAACGCCTGCTTGGCGCCCGGCACGCGCCCGGGGACAGTGACCTCCGCGCCGTGCAGCACCACGTCGTAGGGCAGCGTGAGCGACGGGCCGATCGCGCCGAGCGGCACGGCGGGATCGAGCACGACCAATTCGGCGCCGAACTCGCGCGCCATGGCGTCGATGCGGCGGGCCATCACCGGGTGCGGCAGGAGCCACGGCTCCGGAGTGCGGCGCACGACGAACGGCTGGGCGGCATCCCACGCCGCGGCGTCGGGGTGCGGGCTGGTGAGCACCGCGAACGAGTCCGGCGGGAGCCGACGCCACCATTCCCACAGCAGCGATTGGATGCCGCCGATCTTGGGAGGGAAGTCGTTCGTGACGAGCAGGTGCCTCATCCGCGGGCGCCCGCCAGTTCGACGCGCACGTCGGCGTCGGCGTCGTCGGACGGAAGGAGGTCGGTGAAACCGAGGCGTGCCGCCGCCCACACGGCGTGCGCGCGCAGCACCGGATCGCGGTGCGCGAGGTATCGCTGCACGGTGGCGCGCACGACGGCCGCGTCGGCTCCGCCTGCGCCGACGTTGCCGAGCACCACGAGGGCGTTGCGCCGCAGCCACCTGGCCTCGCGGTTGGCGAGGTACCAGCGGCCGTACCGCTCGATCAGCTCGGCATCGTCCGCGCCGAGCACGGCGATCACGTCGACCCATGCCTGCGCCGCATCCGCAGCCGGAGCCGCCGCGGCGGGGTGCTGCCGGCCGGCGTGGATCGTGGGCGGGCACACCTCCTGGCACGCGTCGCAGCCGTAGATGCGGTCGCCGACGGCCTCCCGCATGGACGGCGGGATGATGCCAGGCTTCTGGAGCACCCACGCCAGGCACGAGGCGGCATCGACCACGCCGGGAGCGATGAGGGCGCCCGTCGGGCAGTGGTCGAGGCAGCGCCGGCACGTGCCGCACCGATCGGCGACCGGGGTCGCCGACGCGGGCAGCGGGGCGTTGGTGACCACGCTGCCGAGGACGACGTAGCTGCCTGCCCCCGGCAGCAGCAGGTTGGCGTTCTTGCCGAACCAGCCGAGGCCCGCGCGGTGCGCCACCTCGCGGTCGACCATCGAGTTGTCGTCGGCGAACGCGACGGCCTTCCAGCCGTCCGCGCGCAGGCGATGCGCCACCGCCCACAGCGCAGCGCGCAGCTCGGCGTAGTGGTCGAGCCAGGCATAGCGCGCGACGCGTGCGGTCGGGCCGGCGGGCCGCCGCGGCGCCTCGCGGTCGTAGCTGCGGGCCCCGACGAACACCGCCCGCGCGCCCGCGACGGCTCGGCTCGGGTCGGTGCTGCGGTCGGGGTTCTTGTACGTGAACTGCATTCCGTCGTGCAGTCCCTGTGCGCGCCGCTCGTGCAGCGCGCGTCGCGCTCGTTCGAGCACCTGGGCGCCCGCCACCCCCATGTGATCGAGCCCATGGGCGCGGCCGACTGCGCACAGCTCGTCGACGTAGCCCGGCGGCACGTCGACGCGGGTCTCAGCCGGCCTCACGACGAGGCAGCGTAGGCAGCAAACCGGCGCGAGCGAGCAGACGAAGGGCACGCCGTTCGGCGAGGCTGAAGGTGACGATGCCGTCGGTCGTCGAGCCCGGCTCAAGGTGGATGCACGCGTCGAGCGTGCCCCAGCGAGCGAGGTCGGACAGCTGGTCGGGAGGGAGGTCGCCGCTGGAGGCGGGGACGGGGACAGGCATCACGCTGTGCATGGCCGCCACGATGCCAAAGGGGCGCCACACGAAAGCTGCGATCAGCGGCGGACGCCCGCGGCGGTGAGGAGCGCATCGCTCGACACCACGTTGGCGCCGTCACGCCGCACCGACTCGACGATCGCGCCGTCGTTCGTGACGACCACCACGGGCCGCGATGCAGGCAGCCGCGCGACCTCCTCGCGGATGACGTCGTCAGCGGTCACCCCCGGAGGCGAGAATCGCACCGCGACCAGCCGCCTGCCGGCGCTCGCCCCCGGCACGTCGGCCCCGTCGAACACCACCAGGACGTCGGTCGCCCAGCGGCGTGCCACGTCCTCGAGCGCCCGGATGCACAGCTCGCGCTGGTCCTCGAGCGACAGCTGCGGCCAGCCGAGCTTGGCGACGTTGTACCCGTCGACGACGACGAGCACGCCGGCTGCCCGGAACAGGTACTCGGCGGCCGCGGCGGCGTCGCCCAGCGCGGCCCCCGGCAGAGCGAGCGGCTGGCGGGCGACGCGGCGACGGCGCTGGCGCGGCGCGGGGGCCGGGTCGGCCGGGCGCGGTGTGGCTGCCGCGCGGCTCGCCGCCGCGGTCGTCGCCGCGGCGAGGGCCTCGGCGAGCTCGCGCGCGGATCGCGCTGCCGATTCGAGCGCCGCGAGCGCCCCGGCGTCGGCCGGGGCGGCCACGTCGTGGCGGGCCCCGTTGCTGTGCGCCCGCTCGGCGAGGACCGCATCGCGGATGCGCTCGGCCTCGGCCCCTCGGGCCGCGGCGGCGTCGCGGGCTGCCTCCGCGTCGGAGAGCGCCGCACGCGCGGCCTGCTCGCGATCCGCGGCGTGACGGGCAGCCGCACGCGCGGCGGCGAGCTCGTCGGTCAGCGTCTGCGCCGCGCGCCGTGCCTCCCGCTCGGCCTCCTGCGCATCGGCGAGCCGTTGACGGTCGCGCTCGGCCTGCTGACGGAGTTTGGTGATCTCCGCCCGCGCTGCCTCTGCCGCTGCCTCGGCGGCCTGCCGGCGGCGCTCGGCGCGGCGCGGCGTCAGCGCCGGCTCACCCTCGCCGGCCTCGGCGCGTGCGTCCGCCAGCCGCCGAGCCTCGGCCGCCCACCCCTCGGGGCGGCGCAGCCACAGCAGGCCGATCTCGTCGACGGGCTGTGCCTCGTCGCCGGCGAGCTCGCCGACCATCGTGGCGAGCTGCTCGCGGAAGCGCTCGTCCGCCTCGATCGCCTCGCGCACCCGCGATCGAGCGGTGGCGGGAAGCTTCGTGAAGCGCAGCAGCGGACGCACCTCCGCTGGGATCTCGGCATCGTCGCGCTGGCCGGCCCGAGCGCGCGCGACGTGGAAGGCGAAGTCGAGGGCGGAGCGCACGGCCTCGTCCGGAAGCGCGGCGCTCGCCCCGTTGCCGCGCGTGCCAGCCATGGATTCGAGCGTACCGAGACGGCCCGCGGCGCTCCCCAGGGAGCACCCCGAACGTTTGTTCTTGACACGAACGTGAGTTCGTGGTGCAGTGCCTCGGATGCAGCGCAGACTCGACGATCTCGGCATCCCCCTGTGCGACGTCTCGTTCTGCGTCGTCGACCTGGAGACCACGGGCTCGGACCGGGCGACCGACCTGATCACCGAGATCGGCGCGGTGAAGGTGCGCGGCGGCGAATGCCTCGGCACGTTCCACACGCTCGTCAACCCGGGGCGAGCCGTGCCGCCGTCCATCACGGTGCTCACCGGCATCACCGACGCCCTCCTCGTCCCCGCGCCGCGCATCGAGCAGGTGCTCCCGTCGTTCCTCGAGTTCAGCCGCGGCTGCGTCATCGTCGGCCACAACGTGCGGTTCGACCTCGCGTTCCTCGACAGCGCGCTCGGGCGCACCGGCCGCAGCCGGATCACCGCGCCGCACATCGACACGCTGGCGCTCGCCCGCCGCCTGGTCCGCGACGACGTGCCGAACTGCCGCCTCGACACGCTCGCCGAGCGCTTCCGCCTGGACCACCGGCCCCGGCATCGAGCGCTCGACGACGCGCTCGCCACCACCGACTTGCTGCACGTGCTCCTCGAGCGCGCGGCGAGCTACGGGGTGCTCGGCCTCGACGACCTCCTCGCGCTCCCCCGGCTGGGCGGGCATCCCCAGGTGGCGAAGCTGCGCATGACCCACGACATGCCACGCGGGCCGGGCGTCTACATGTTCGTCGACGGCCGCGGCGAGGTGCTCTACGTCGGCAAGGCGACGAACCTGCGCCAACGCGTGCGCAGTTACTTCGGCAGCGACGACCGTCGCAAGGTCGGTCCCATGCTGCGCGAGACACAGTCCGTGTCGCACGTCTCGACGCCCGACCTGCTGTCGGCGGAGGTTCTCGAACTGCGCTACATCCATGCTCTGTCGCCGCGCTACAACCGCGCCGGCACGACGTGGGGCAAGTACAGCTACGTGCGTCTCACCGACGAGCCGTGGCCGCGCCTGGTGGTGGTGAAGGATCCTGCGCCGACGGGCGTGCACCTCGGCCCGCTGCCGTCGCGCGCCATGGCACAGCTCGTCGTCGAAGCCGTGCAGAGCGCGGTGCCGCTGCGGCGCTGCGCCGCACGGCTGCGGCGGGACCACACCGCCGCGCTCGACGCCGTCGCCTGCGCGCCCGCTCAACTCGGGGTCGCCTCCTGCCCGTGCGCGGGCCTTGCCGATCCTCGCCAGTACGCCGGCTGGGTCGCCGAGGCCTCACGGGCGATCACCGCCGACCCCACCGCGGTGCTCGACATGTTGCACGCCCGCATGCTCACGCTCGCCGGGCAGCAGCGCTTCGAAGAGGCCGCCCTGGTGCGCGACCGTGCGAGCGCGCTGGCGACCGCGGTCACGCGTCATCGCCGCGTCGATGGGCTGCGCCGGGCCGGGCGGGTCACCCTGGCGATCGAGCCCGGCCAGCGCCGACGCGATCGCGGCGGCGTGATCGTCGAGCTCGACCACGGCGTCGTCGTCGACGTCCGCGCCGACGGCCAACTCACGGCTGCCCTGCCGCTGCCGGGCGAACCGCCGGGGCCGGTCGATCGGCCCGTGCCGCGGCGCTGCGTCGACGAGCTCCTGTGCGTCGCCCGCTACCTCGACACGCACGCCGGTCACGTCCGCGTCCTCGCATGCGACGGCGCATGGGAATGGCCGTGCGATCAGGTCTCGTGGCCGCTGCCGGCGGCGGCGTGACGGCGCAGTTGGTCGCGCCGGCGCCGCTGCGTACTCTGCCCGGGTGGCCACTGTCCTGCCTGACGCCGACGTCCACGAGTGGATCAGCTTCGAGGACCCTGACGAGCAGCGCACCTGGATGATCGACGCCACCTTCATGCGCTCGGAGTGGACCTGCATCTACGGGAGCGGGTGCCAAGGCGTGCTCGACGGCCCCGCAGAGCACCTCGTGCAGGGCTGCTGCAGCTACGGCGCGCACTTCGTCGACGAGGACGACGTCGCCACCGTCGTGCGCTCCGTCGTGCGGCTGACACCCGAGGTGTGGCAGCACCACAGGAAGGCCAAGCGCAAGGGCTTCCTCGAACCCGATGGCGACGGTGGCACGAAGACCCGCGTCGTCGACGACGCCTGCATCTTCCTCAACCGGCCGGGCTTCCCCGGAGGGGTCGGCTGCGCGCTCCACATCGCAGCGGTCGCGGCCGGCGAGCGGCCGCTCGACTGGAAGCCCAACGTGTGCTGGCAGCTGCCGCTGCGCCTCACCGATCACACCGACGACAACGGGCATGTCACCTCGACGTTGCGCGAGTGGAAGCGGCGCGATTGGGGCGACGGTGGCCTCGAGTTCCATTGGTGGTGCACCGAGTCGCGCGATGCGTTCGTCGGGAGCGAGCCGGTGTACCGCTACCTGCGCGACGAGATCGTCGAGATGGTCGGCCCGAAGGTCTACGAGATGATGGTCGGCCTCCTCGAGCGCGGGCGCTGGACTCCCCTGCCGCACCCCGCCGTCCGCCGCTGACGCGCAACGGCTACAGATACAGCCCGGTGCTGGCCTCGATGCGCGACGCGGCGACCGCATGGATGTCGCGCTCTCGCAACATGATGTAGTCCTGCCCGCCGACTTCGACCTCGTAGCGGTCTTCCGGGCTGAACAGCACGCGATCGCCCACTTCTGCCGAGCGGACGTTCTGACCGAGGGCCACGACCTCCGCCCACACCAAGCGCTTGGAGACCTGGGCGGTGGCGGGGATCAGGATGCCGGCGGTGGTGCGCCGCTCACCCTCCTTGTCCGGGATGCGCACGAGAAGGCGATCGTTGAGCATCTTGATCGGGAGTTTCTGGTCGCCGACGGCCACGCAGCGCAGGGTACCCGGTCCGCCCGCCGAGCGCGCCGGCTGGGCGGTGGCGGTCATCGAATCTTGCCGATGTGCCGGCGGCGGCGGCTCAGCACCACCACGGCAACGACGGTGACGAGCACGAACGCGACGGCGATCGCACGGTCTCCTGCCGAGCCGGTGTCGGCGATCTGAGCCCCTGCCCCCTGGACGAGCGCGACGACGAGCACGAGCGCGTCCACGGCCCGAGTATGCGCGACACCGCCGCGCCGTGCGGGGGCTTTGAGGCGACCTTGACGTTATTGGACCGAAGGAACCACCGGCCGAACGAGGACGCCGGCGGCGCTCAGCGCGGCCTTCGCATCGGCCACCGTGTACTCCCCGAAGTGGAAGATGCTGGCCGCCAGCACCGCGTCGGCGCCCGCCTGCACCACGCCCTCCACCAGGTGGTCGAGCGATCCGACGCCTCCGCTGGCGATCACCGGGACGCCGACCGCGTCGCTCACCGCGCGGGTGAGTTCGATGTCGAACCCGTCGCGGGTGCCGTCGCGATCCATCGACGTGAGCAAGATCTCCCCCGCCCCGCTGGCCGACGCCCGCTGCGCCCACTCGATGGCGTCGATGCCGGTGGGCGTCCGGCCGCCGTGCAGGAACACCTCGAACCCGTCGGCGCCGGCGCGCCGCTTGGCGTCGATCGCGCAGACGACGCACTGGCTGCCGAACTCGGCGGCGATCTCCTCGATGAGCTGCGGTCGCTGGACGGCGGCGGTGTTGATGCTCACCTTGTCAGCGCCGGCGCGGAGCATGCGCCGGGCATCCTCGACGCTGCGGATGCCTCCCCCGACGGTGAGCGGGATGAACACCTGATCGGCGGTGCGGCGCACGACGTCGACCATCGTCTGGCGATCGTCCGACGACGCGGTGATGTCGAGGAACACCACCTCGTCCGCTCCCTCCGCGTCGTACCGCTGGGCCAGCTCGACAGGATCACCGGCGTCCCGCAGGCCGACGAAGTTGACGCCTTTCACCACCCGACCGTCGGTGACGTCGAGGCAGGGGATGACGCGCGCGACCTTCACGACGTCGCCCGTGCAGGTCCGCGGCGTGCGACCTCGACAGCGGCGGACACGTCGAGCAGGCCTTCGTAGATCGCGCGGCCGGTGATGATCCCGGCGATCCCGGGGATCGCGGCGAGCGTGGCGACGTCGTCGATGCGCGCGACCCCTCCGCTGGCGATGACCGGCAGCGGCGACCGGGCCGCCACGTCGCGCAGGCCGTCGACGTCGGGGCCGGCGAGCGCCCCGTCGCGGGCGATGTTCGTGATCACCAGCGCGCTGGCCGCGGGATACGCATGGATCAGGTCGTCCAGCCGGCGGCCGCTGCCCTGCGTCCACCCGTGCACCGCGACCTCGCCGTCGCGATGGTCGAGTCCGACCGCCACCGGGACGAACTGCGCGGCGGCGTCGACGAGACTGGGATCGGCGACGGCCGCTGATCCCATCACCACCCGGGCGACCCCCGCGGCGGCGAGCGCCTCGGCATCGGCCGCGGAGCGGACGCCACCGCCGGTCTGGACGCGGGCCCGCCCGGCGACGGCGGCGGCGATGTCGGCGACGATCGGCCGGTTGACGGCGTCGCCCGAGCGCGCCGCGTCGAGATCGACGACGTGGATCCACGCCGCCCCGGCGTCGGCGAACCGCACCGCGACGGCGACCGCGTCATCGCCGTAGTCGGTCTCCTGGGCGTAGTCGCCGTACAGCAACCGCACCACACGCCCGCCGCGCAGGTCGATCGAGGGAAACAGCTCGGCGCCGCTCATCGGCGCACCGCAGCGCTCAGACGGACGAAGTTGGCGAGCAGCGCGAGACCGGCGTGCGCGGACTTCTCCGGGTGGAACTGCGTGGCGAAGACGTTGCCGTGGCGCACGGCAGCGGTCACCGTGACGCCGTAGTCGCACGTCGCCGCGACGTGCGACGGATCGTCGGGGACGCCGTGCAGGGAGTGCACGAAGTAGAACCACGGCGCTGGGCCAAGCCCGGCGAGCATCGGATCGTCGCCGGTGGCGCGCACCTGGTTCCATTGCATCTGGGGGCGCTTCACGTCGGGGGGCAGCCACCGCACGGAGCCGGGGATGATGTCGAGACCCCGGGCGTCGGGGCTCTCCTCGCTGCTCGTGAACAGCATCTGCATGCCGACGCAGATGCCGAGGAACGGGCGGCCGGACGCGACGGCGGCGGCGGGCACGTCGCCGAGCTCGGCCTGGCGCAAGGCGCGCATGCACGCGCCGAACGCCCCGACGCCGGGGAGCACGACGGAGTCCGCATCGCCGATGAGGCCGTGGTCGGCGGTGAGCCGTGCGTCGGCGCCGGCACGCTCGAGCGCGCGCTGAGCGGAGCGCAGGTTGCCGATGCCGTAGTCCAGCACCGCGACGAGCGGCCGCGCGGCGCTCACAACACACCCTTGGTCGACGGCACTCCGCCGCCCTCGACGCGCACCGCGTCGCGCAGCGCCTTGGCGAGACCCTTGAACGTCGCTTCGATGATGTGATGCACGTTGCGCCCCCGGCGCAGGGTGACGTGGAGCGTGATCCCTGCGGCGGTGGCGAACGACGTGACCGCGTGTTCGGCCAGCTGGGGATCGAACGGCGGTGAGCCGAGCGGCAGGCACTCCGGCAGCTCGACCTCCCACACCACGAACGGGCGGCCGGACAGGTCGAGGGCGACCTCGACGAGGGCCTCGTCGAGCGGGTAGAGCCCGCTGGCGAAGCGACGCACGCCGGCCTTGTCGCCGAGCGCGGAGCGGAACGCCTCGCCGAGCGCGATCGCCACGTCTTCGACGGTGTGGTGTGTGTCGATGTGCACGTCGCCGGTCGCCTGGACGCGCAGGTCGAAGCCGCCGTGGCGCCCGAGTTGGTCGAGCATGTGGTCGTAGAACGGGATGCCGGTGGAGATCTCCGTGCGGCCCTGGCCGTCGAGATCGATGCTGAGCGCGATGGAGGTCTCGGCGGTCGTGCGCTCCCGCGTGGCGCAGCGCCCGGGCGCGATGTCCGTCATCGCGATGCCCCGGTGGCGAGAACCTCGCCGAGGGCGGCGAGGAACGCATCGTTCTCCGCCGGTGTGCCGATCGTGACGCGCAGGCAGCCGTCGAGGCGTGGCCAGCCGCTGCAGTCGCGGATCAGGACCCCGCGATCGAGCAACCCTTGCCAGACCTGGCGACCCGGCGCGCCACGGGTGCGGAAGAGGATGAAGTTCGCCCCGCTCGGCACGACGTCGATCGGCAGCGCGGCGAGCGCGTCCCCGACCCGGGTGCGCTCGGAGACCACCTGCGCGACGCGCTCTTCCATCGCGTCGACGTGACGCAGCGCGAGCACACCGGCCAGTTGCTTGGCGGCGTCGAGATGGTACGGAAGCGTCACCTTGTCGAGCTCGGCGACGAGCCAGCGCGGCCCGACGAGGTAGCCCAGCCGAGCGGCGGCCATGCTCCACGTCTTCGAGAACGTGCGCACGACGACGAGCGGCGTGCTGTCGTCGACCAGCTCGAGCGCGCTCCACTCGGCGAACTGCGCGTAGGCCTCGTCGACGACGAGAAGCCCGGGGGCGAGGCCGAGCACCTCCTCGACGACGTGACGCGGCTCGATCACGCCCGTGGGGTTGTTCGGCGAGCAGAGGAACGTGACGTGCGGCGACCCTTCGTGGAGCACCCGCTTGACCTCGTCGAGATCGAGCGTGAACGCGGCCGTGCGCTCGCCCTCCACGACGGTCGCGCCCGTGAGGCGGGCGATGTGGCCGTGCAGTTGGTAGGTCGGCTCGAAGGTGGCGACCGCGCGCCCAGGACCGGCGAACGTCAGCAGCAGCGTCTGGAGCGCCTCGTTGGAGCCGTTGGCGGCGAAGACCTGCTCGGGCCCGACGCCGTGGAACGCGGCGATCGCCGACCGCAGCGCCGTGGCCGAACGGTCGGGGTAGCGGTTCCAATCGATGCCGGCGACCGCACGGGCGTACTCCTCCCGCCACGCGTCGGGGGGCGGCGCCGCCGACTCGTTCGTGTTGAGCCGCACCGGGACGTCGACCTGGGGTGAGTGGTACCCCTCCAGCGCCCTCAGGTCGTCGCGCACCGCGACGCGCGGGGAGGCTGCCGCACCCGCGGCTGTGTCGTCGACGCCGGACCCGTTCACGCCAGCGAGGTTACCGACCGCGGTGGCCGCCCTCCCGTGCCATTCCGGCCGTGCCACTCCGTGCGCCGACGGGCGCCGCCGCGGGTCCGGCAGACTGGCGCCCATGACGACCCCCAGCGCATCCGGCAGCACGGCATCGGGCGACGGCGGCCGCACGGCGATCGAGGCCGAGCTCACCGTGGTCGCCGACGCGATCGATCGCTACCGCGAGCGCATCGCCGGCCTGGCGACGTCGACGGGGGCCGGAGCGCGCGCCAGCGGTTCGTCGGACGGGGCCGACGATCTCGTGGCGGCGATGCACGAAGCGGAGCGCTCGCTGCGATCGGCGCAGCGACATCTCGTGCGCGCCGTGAAGCTGGCTCGCTGACGTCCAGCGGGAAACGGAAAGAGCCGAAAAAGTGGCGACGGCCCCTTGCGGGGCCGTCGCTCCTGCGACGCCAGGCGGCGGATCCCGGCATCGCCCGCAAACCAGGTGGCGGGAACCTGGTTGGTGACGCAAGCTTACACTTGGCGCCCACCGATGCCAAGCACCAGCGGGGGTGATCGTCAGCGTTGACGGGACCCGCGGGCGGCTCGCGAGATGCGTGGCACGAGCGACGACGGGCAGATGTCGGACAGGACGCACTCGCCGCAGCGCGGCGCCCGGGCGACGCAGATCTGCCGGCCGTGCAGGATCATCCGCAGCCCGAACGGACCGCGCTCGCGCGGAGGCAGGAAGTCGTTCAACTCCAACTCGACCTTGACCGGGTCGTCGAAGGCGGTGATGCCGAGCCGCTTGCTGACGCGCAGCACGTGCGTGTCGACGGGAAGGCCGGGCAGCCCGAACGCCACGCTGCGCACGACGTTGGCGGTCTTGCGCCCGACGCCGGGCAGGGTGGCGAGATCGTCCAACTCGGTCGGCACGTCACCCCCGAAGCGCTCCACCACGCCGTGCGCCATTCCGAGCACGCTGCAGGTCTTGCTCTGGTAGAAGCCGGTCGAGCGGACGATCTCCTCGACGTCGGTGGGATCGGCGTCCGCCAACGCCTCGGGCGTGGGATAGCGGGCGAACAGCTTCGGGGTCACCATGTTCACCCGCGCGTCGGTGGTCTGCGCCGACAGGATCGTGGCGGTCAGCAGCTCGAACGGGGTGTGGTGGTCGAGTTCGCACCGGGCATCGGGGTACGCCTCCGCCAGCCGGCGTGCCACCTCTCGCGTGCGCCCCTTCGCCGTCCGCGGTGTGCCCATCGGTCCGAGGGTACGCGCGCGCCGGGCACAAGCCGTCGCCGTGCCACACGGTCCTCGTAGCCTCGGTCCTCGTGCCCGACCTCGTGACCACATCCGGCCTCGACCAGACCGACCGCGACGCGGTGATCGCGTTCCTCGCCGACGAGACGTCGCGGCGCGGGCATCGACCTCTGTCGGACCAGTTGTGGCTCGACCTGACCGCCGGAGAGGGACGCGCTGTCACGGCGGTGACGTTGCGCGACGGCGACCGTGTCGTCGGCTACGCGCAAGGCTCCCCCGGGCACTCCGGCACGATCGTGCAAGTCGTCACGGCGGGCGACGACCCAGCGACCGTGGGCGTTCTTCTCGACGCCGCGACGTCAGCGGCGCCGGCGGATCGCCCGATCGAGTGGCTGGTCTTCGGCGCCGGCAGCGGCCACGACGAACTCGCCGCGCCGCGCGGCTTCGTCGCGCGCCACGAGGTCGTCCAGATGCGACGGCCGCTTCCGATCGACCAGCCGCCCACGGCCGAGCCGGTGCCCACACGACCGTTTCGCGTCGGCGTCGACGAAGAGGATTGGCTGAGGGTCAACGCCCGGGCGTTCGCCGGTCACGCCGAGCAAGGCAGCTGGGACCTCACCGATCTCAGCGACCGCGAGGCGGAGCCGTGGTTCGACCCCGACGGCTTTCTCGTGCACGAGCGCGACGGACGGATGGCGGCGTTCTGCTGGACCAAGGTGCACGCCGACGAGCAACCGCCGGCCGGTGAGATCTACGTCATCGCGGTCGACCCCGACTTCCACGGGCTCGGTCTGGGGCGGGCGCTCACGGTCGCCGGGCTCCGGCACCTGACGTCGCGCGGCATCACGTCGGGCATGCTGTTCGTCGACGGCGACAACGTCGCCGCGCTGTCGCTGTACGAATCGCTCGGGTTCTCCCGCAGCCGGGTCGACCGGGTGTACGAGAAGCCCCCTGCGACGGGCCGTTAGCGTCGGGGCTGTGCCGCGCACCCGCTACGCCGTCTCCCGCGAGCAACTCGCTGCGGTCTTGGCCGACCAGCCGCGCTACCGGGTCGACCAGGTCTGGAGCGGGCTCTACGGCAACCTCGCCTCACCGGCCGAGATGACCGCGCTGCCGAAGAGCACGCGTGAGCGTCTCGAAGGCGAGCTGCCGCTCGCGCTCGACGAGGTGGCCCGCCAGGTGAGCGACGCCGGGGACACCGTGAAGTTCCTCTGGGCGCTCGACGGCGGGGCGCGCATCGAGACGGTGCTGATGCTCTACCCCGACCGCGCCACGGTCTGCGTCAGCAGCCAGGCAGGCTGCGCGATGGCATGCGGGTTCTGCGCCACGGGGCAGGCCGGCTTCGCCCGGCACCTGTCGTCGGGGGAGATCGTCGAGCAGGTCGTGCGCGCCGCCCGCCATGCCCGCGACCTCGGGCGGCGCGTGTCCAACGTCGTGTACATGGGCATGGGCGAACCGCTCGCCAACGAGGACGCCGTCTGGTCGTCGGTCGAGCGCATCCACGGCGACCTCGGCATGTCGGCGCGCCACCTGACGGTCTCGACCGTCGGCATCGTTCCCGGCATCCGCCGCTTGGCCGAACGCGACCTGCCGGTGAACCTGGCCGTCTCCCTGCACGCCGCGAACGACGCGCTGCGCGACGAGTTGGTGCCGATCAACCGGCGCTACCCGATCGATGCGCTCCTCGGCGCATGCCGCTCGTACCTGCGGGCGAAGGGCCGTCGCCTGAGCTTCGAGTGGGCGATGATCGACGGCGTCAACGACCGCGACAGCGACGCGGTCGAGCTCGCCCGCTTGTGCCGGCGTCTCCCCCTGGCCGCACACGTCAACCTCATCCCGCTGAACCCGACGCCGGGCTGGCCGACCACCGGCTCGCCGGCACGGCGCGTGCGGGAGTTCCGCGATGCGCTCGGGGACCTCGGCGTCAACGTGACCGTGCGGCGCAACCGCGGCAACGACATCGCCGCGGCGTGCGGACAACTCGCCGCCGGGCAGCCGGTGGCCGCCACCATCCGGCGCAGCGCCGGGCGCGTCAGCAGTGGGCGCGCACCGTCGGATACGGGTTGATCGCCGCCCCGCCGCCCGGGTGGATCTGCAGGTGCAGGTGCGGGGTGCCCTTGGCGTTGCCGGTGTCGCCGTTGTATCCGATGGTCTCGCCCTTCGACACCGCGCCCGCCGCGGCATAGCTGTCGAGGTGGGCGTAGTAGTACTTGTTGCCGTCGTTGCCGGTGAGCCACAGAGCGTTGCCGCCGAGGGCGTTCTGCTTCTGCTGGACGAACCCGTCGACCACCGCGACGATCGGCGTGCCGCGCGGGTTGATGATGTCGACGCCCTGGTGCTGGCGGCCCCCCGAGCGCGGAGCGCCGAACGTGTCGGCGAACGCCCGCGGGCCGTTGACCGGGCAGACCCAGTCCTGCCCCGCGCCCACGACCGTCGAGCTGTTCAACCCACCGGTGCCGCCCCCGCCCGTCGTCCCGCCGGTGGCGCCGCCGCTGCCGCCGCTGCTGCTCCCGCCGCCGGCGTTGGTCCCCGAGTCGTCGCTGCCCGCCGGCTGCGTGGTCGCCGGGGTGTCCGACGAGCCGCCTGAGCCCCCACCGCCATTGGATCCGCCTTGCGGGCCGGCGCTCGGCTGGGTGTTCGCCGCCGCCTGCTGGGCCCTCGCCGCGGCGGCTGCTGCGGCTTCCGCCGCGGCGCGCTCGGCGGCTTCCTGCTCCTTGCGACGCCGCTCGGCCTCCTCGGCCTCCAACGCCTTGCGCACCGCCTCGTCCTGGAGTCGCTTGGCCTCGGTGGCCTTCAGCCGTTCGATCTCGTCCTCGAGCTCGGCCTGGCGGCGCACCAGCGCCTCGGAGGCAGCTTCGACCTCCTGGGTGGTGCGAGCCAGCTCCTCACGCTTGGCCACCAGCTCCTTGTCCGCCTGCTCGTAGTCGTCGAACGTGACCGCCGCGGTCTCGTTGACGATGCCGATCAGGACTTCCGCCTGGGCGGCGTCGGCTGCCCCTTGGAACCCGCTGAGCATCGGCACGCCGCGGGACCCGGCCTGCATGAACTGCTGCACGACTGCGTTGTCCAGGTCGCTGCGCAGCTCGTCGACGGCGGCCTGGAGCCCGACGATCTCGTGCTCGACCTGGGCACGCTGCACTTCGAGCTCGTCGAGCTGCGACTGCGCCGCCGCCCAGGCCTCGGCAGCGGCGTTGGCCCGGTCGCGGGCGTCGGCGATCTCCCGGGCGGCCTTCTCGGCCTCCGGGTCGGAATCCTGCGCGAACGCCGCCGAACGCGCCATCGGCACCGCGAGCACGCACGCGATGAGGACGGCACCGAGCTTGCGCATGACCGCCGCAGGATAATCGACGTTGCAATTTCGTGTCAGGCACCACCGTCCCCGTAGCGTCGACGACGTGCCCGATGCCGTCGCCCATCTGCCCGCCTCCCCCGCGCTCGCTCTGCACGGTGTGACGGTGGCGCGCGACGAGGCGATCCTGCTGCGCGACATCACATGGTCGGTCGGGGCGGACGAGCGCTGGCTGGTCGTCGGCGCGAACGGCTCCGGAAAGACGACGTTGCTGAAGGTCGCGGCCCTCTACATCCATCCCACCCGGGGTGACGTCGACGTGCTCGGTGAGCGTCTCGGCCGCACCGACGTACGCCAGCTGCGCCGGCGGGTCGGGTACGCCTCGGCGGCTCTGGCAGCTCAGCTGCGCCCGGATCTGTGCGCGATCGACATCGTCATGACGGCCAAGAACGCGGCGCTCGAACCGTGGTGGCACCGCTACGACGATGCCGACCGCGAGCGGGCGCGCTGGTGCCTCGATCGGATGGGCGTCGCGCGCCATGCCGACCGGGCCTTCTCGACGATGTCCTCGGGCGAGCAACAGCGCGTGCTGCTGGCCCGCGCCCTGATGACCGATCCCGGCGTGGTGCTGCTCGACGAGCCGAGCGCCCGCCTCGACCTCGGTGGCCGGGAGAACCTCGTCGCCGCGCTCGCCGATCTGGCGACGGACCCCGAGGCGGCCCCGCTCGTGCTGGTCACCCACCATGTCGACGAAGTGCCGTCGGGGATGACGCACGTGCTGCTGATGCGCGGCGGCGAGGCGCTCGCGTCCGGCCCGCTCGACAGCACGCTGACGTCCGAGTCGCTGAGCGAGTGCTTCGAGATGCCGCTCACGCTCGAGCGCCGTGCCGACGGCCGCTTCAGCGCGTGGGCGAAGCGCTGAGGAGCGCGGCGAGCTGCTCGCGCCCGCGGCGGATGTCGTCGGCCAGGGCGCGTTCGAGCACCCCTCCGGTCCACAGTGTCCCGCCGTAGTGGAGGTGGATCGTGAGCAGGGTCTCGGCCGGCTGCTGGGGCGTGGCGTCGGCGACCTGCTCGATGCGGGCGTCGAGCACCCACGGTGAATGCGAGCGACCGTCCACCTCGGCGCGTTCGAAGCGCACGTGCCGGTCGATCTCGTGCGCCGTGCGCGCCATGCGCAACCGCTTCGATCGGGTGAACGGGCCGACCCGGCCACGCAGCTCGACCTGCCAGGTGGGCAGCCCGGTGTCGCCGTCGTCGGCGAGCCGGGTGGCGCCGTGGACGAGCGGCATCCACTGCGGGTACCGGACGAGGTCGTCGATCCAGGAGAACACCGCCGACGGGGCGGCGTCGGCACGGAGCTCGGCGTGCACGTCCATCGTCAGCTGCGCTTCCTCGCCTTGCGGCGCCGCTGTGGCGCGCTCGACCCGGTGCCGAACGCGCGCGACAGCAGCGGGCTGCTCGCCGTCAGCAGTCCCCCGAGGTCGTCCGCCGGGTCGAACACCGGTGTCCACAACGTCGCCTGGCCGTTTTGCTCCTCGAGGGCTGCGGCGGGCTCCGGCTCGGCGGACACCGGCTCTGAATGCGGCTCCGGCTGCGGCTCCGCCGGCTCGGGCGGCTCGACGATCGCCGGCGCCGGCTCGGGCTCGGCGGGCTGCGGCTCGACCGGCTCAGGCCTGACGGGCTCAGGCGTGACGCCTTGATCCGTCACCGCCATCTCCACGGTGCGCTGGATCTGCGCCGTGTCGTCGGCGAGCAGGTCGGCGATCTGCTCGCCGACGGTGGGCTCGTCGGCGACGACCGGCAGCCCCGGGACGACGAGCTCGAGCTGCTCGCTGTGGGCCGACCGTGCAGCGGCCGGGCGTCTCCGGCGGGCCACCTCGCCCGTCGCATCGGTCTCGGCGACCTTGAACAGCCGCGGCGTCGGTTCGCGGTGGTCGTCGAGCATCCACCCGAGCGGCACCACCATCGCGTCGGCGTGGCGGCGGCAGAGAACCCCGATACGTCGGTCGAGCGCCAGCTCCGGAGCCAGCACGTCGAGCCACACGACCAACCGCTCCGGGTCGATCCCGTACGCGATCGACGCGGGCGTCGCACACCCAGGTCGTTCGCAGAGACGGGACATGGGCTCCACGGTACCGTCGGGCGTTTGCCGCCGAACGGACGCCGCACCGTCGCCGCGGCGACGCGAACAGTGACCGGCGACGCACCCGATCGCGCGCATACCCTCCGTGCCGATGGCCAGGTCCCTGCTGGTGGTCGAGGACGACGCGCTGATCGCGTCCAGCCTGGCGCGCGCCCTGACCGGCCTCGGGTACGAGGTCACGACGGCGGGCGACGTGGCCGGAGCGCACCGGGCTCTCGCCGAGAGCGCGTTCGATCTCGTGCTGCTCGACCTCGGGCTGCCCGATGGCGACGGCGAAGACGTCTGCGTCACGCTGACGCGCGATCACCCGGCCGTGCCGGTGATCGTCCTCACCGCCCGGGGCGACGAGCTCGACGTCGTGGCGGGCCTCGAGATGGGCGCCGTCGACTACGTCGTCAAGCCCTTCCGGCTCGCCGAGCTGGTCGCTCGCATCGGGTCCCACCTGCGCTTCGCCGCGGTGCGGGCGGAGAACGCCGGCGCCGGGACCGCGATCACGGTCGGGGACGTGACCGTCGATCGGGCCGCCCGCAGGGTGATGGTCGGTGAGCGTGAGCTGGCGCTGCGCCCGAAGGAGTTCGACGTCTTGGAGCGCCTGGTGCGCGACGCCGGAAGGGTCGTGACGCGCGAGCAGCTGATCGACGACGTCTGGGACGAGAACTGGTGGGGCTCCACCAAGACGCTCGACGTGCACATCCACGCCCTGCGCCGCAAGATGGGGGAAGAGCCGGGCGGACCCAGCCGCATCGCGACGGTGCGCGGCGTCGGCTACCGCTTCGACGGCGGCCAGATGGGACGGGTGTGAGACGGCGTGTCCTGGTGACGATCGTCGCCGTGGCGGCGCTGTCGGTGGCGGCGTTCTTCGTTCCGGCCGCGGTGGCGATCCGCAGCCGGATCCAGCGCAACGACCTCCTCGAACTCCAGCGCGAGGCGGCGATCGTCGCCAGCCGGGTGCCGGCCGCGGGGTCGATCGACCTCGCTGCCTTCGCGGACGTCGTCGAGAGCGGCCATTCCCTGGCCGTGTACGACCGCAGCGGTGACCTGATCGAGGGCGACGGCCCGGCGCAGGCCGACGACCTGGTGCGCCGGGGCGTCGCCGGAGACTTCGCCGAGGGCACAGTCGACGGCGACTTGGTGGTCGTCGTGCCGGTGCGCATCGACGCCGACGGACCCGAGCTCGTCATTCGCATCCGCGAGCCGAGCTCGGCGAGCCAGGGCCGTGTCAGCGCGGTCTTCGTGGTGCTCGGCCTCGCCGCCGTGGCCGTCGTCGCCGTGGCCGCAGCGGTGGGCACGCTGCTGGCCCGCCGGCTGAGCCGGCCGGTGGAGGAGCTCGGCCGCTGGGCCAGCGGACTCGGGCGTGACGCCCACGACCCGCCGCCGCCGCGCTCGGGGATCGAGGAGCTCGACGAGCTGAGCGCGTCGTTGACGATCGCGGGCCAGCGCATCGACGAGCTGCTCGAGCGGGAGCGGTCCTTCTCCTCCCACGTCGCCCATCAGCTGCGCACCCCGGTGGCGGCGATGCGCGTCGCGGTGGAGGCGGAGCTGGCGTCACCGCGCCCCGACGCCAGCACCGTTCTGCACGAGAGCATTGGCGCCCTGGACCGCCTGGAGGCGACGATCACCAGCTTGCTCGCGCTCGCCCGCCACGACCGGCGGGAGCCGGTGCCCTGCGACATCGCCGCGCTGGTGCGCGACCAGCTCGACCGCTGGCGCGCGAGCTTTGCCGCGGTCGGGCGCTCGGTGTCCGTCGATGGCAGCGATGTCCTGGGCCGTGTCGACCCGCCGTCGGTGCGCCACATCGTCGACGTGCTCGCCGACAACGCCTTGCACCACGGGCGTGGCGCGGTCACCGTGACCGTCCGGCGCGTCGCCGATCGCGTCGAGGTCGACGTCGCCGACGAGGGATCGCTGCGCGCCGGCTCCGACCTGTTCTCCGAGAGCAGGAGGGCGGCGAGCCACGGCATCGGGCTGCGGCTCGCCCGCACGCTGGCAGAGTCGGCAGGCGGCTCGCTGGCCGTCGTGGAGGCGCCCACCACCGTGTTCCGGTTGACGCTGCCCGCCGGCGACGACGGAGCGCGTTAACCGAACGCGAACCGCACGTTCACCGCCCGCTGAGCCGCGCCGCGCCACGCTCTGCGCCGTCCGATCGCGCAGGCACGAGGAGGGTTGATGCGGCACGGGTTGGCAGCGAAGGTCCGGCGCGCGGTGGCGGCCACGGCGCTGCTGGGGATCATGGTCGGGGCGCCGGCGGCCGCGCCCGCGCATGCCGAGAGCGCGTTCAGCGTGACCACGGCGTATCCGACCGTCGAGACCCAACCGGGCTCCCACGTCAGGCTCGACATCGCCGTCGCCGCTCCAGCGCCGGAGCCCGTGAACCTGAGCGTCGACGGGCTGCCGCAGGACTGGACGGCGACGTTGCGGGGCGGGGGATTCGTCGTCCACGCGGTCACGGCGAAGCCAGACAGCGGCGCCACCGTGTCGCTCGAGCTCGACGTGCCGCCGAACACTCCGCCGGGGTCGTACCCGATCACGATCACGGGAACGGGCCCGTCGGGGGCCTCCCAGCTGGTGGTCACGATCATGGTGTCCGCCCAAGTGGACAACGGCGTCGATGTCACCGCCGACTTCCCGACGCTGACCGGCGATCCCTCATCCGCGTTCAACTACACGCTGACGATCGCCAACAACACGCCCGAGGAGCAGACGTTCACGTTCGCCCCCAGCGGTCCGCAGGGGTGGACGGTGACCGCGTCACCGACCGCAGAGGCCCGCGCCGCGACGGTGACGATCGACGCCGGGTCGACGAGCACGGTGAAGGTCACGGCGACACCGCCGGCGTCCGCCGAGCAGGGGTCCTACCCGATCGACGTCGTCGTGACCGCGGCCAACGGCGCCACCGGCAACATCCGCCTCACGGCTGAGGTGACGGGCACGCCGGAGTTGTCGCTGACGACGGCCGACCAGCGCCTCGACGTCTCCGGGCGCTCCAACAAGGAGAAGCGCGTCCCGCTCATCCTGGCCAACACCGGCAGCGCGCCGCTGGAAGACGTCAAGCTCGCCGGCACCGCGCCGAGCGGATGGAACGTGTCGTTCGAACCCGCCACGCTGCCGACGATCAACCCCAACGAGACCGTGCAGGCGACGGCGATCATCCAGCCCAGCAAGGATGCGGTCGCCGGTGACTACGCGCTGACCGTGCGCTCCAGCGCCGGCAGCCAGTCCGCGAACATCGACCTGCGCTTCGCGCTGAAGGGCTCGCGGACACTGGGCGTCGTCGCGATCGTGATCATCGTCGCCGCCTTCGCCGGCCTCGCCGGCGTGTTCCTGCGCTTCGGGCGGCGATGATGGCCGCCGCCACCGCGCCCGCCACCGAGACCGACACCGTCATCGAGGCCCGCGAGTTGACCAAGCGCTACGGCGACACGACCGCCGTCGACCACCTCGACCTGCGCATCCACCGCGGCGAGGTGTTCGGGCTGCTCGGCCCGAACGGAGCCGGGAAGACCACCACGATCCTGATGCTGCTGGGGCTCACCGAGCCGACGTCCGGCTCCGTGCGCGTCGAGGGCATGCGACCGACGCGCGACCCGCTGGCGGTGAAGGCACGCGTCGGCTACATGCCCGACGACGTCGGGTTCTACGAAGACCTCACCGGGCGCGAGAACCTGATGTACACCGCCCGCCTCAACCGCATCCCGGGCGACGTCGCCAGGGAGCGCATCGGGCGGCTGCTGGACGACGTCGGCCTCGGCGCCGACGGCGACCGGCGCGTGCGCGGCTACTCGCGCGGCATGCGCCAGCGGCTCGGCCTCGCCGACGCGTTGGTCAAGGACCCGGCGATCCTGATCCTCGACGAGCCGACGGTGAACATCGACCCCGAGGGCGTGCGCGAGATGCTGCTGCTCGTCGAGCGGCTGCGCGCCGAGCAGGGCGTGACAGTGCTGCTCTCGTCGCACCTGCTGCACCAGGTGGAGCAGGTTTGCGATCGCATCGGGGTGTTCGTCCGCGGCCGCCTCGTGGCGTCGGGCACGATCGACGCCCTCGCGGCGGACCTCGACGACCGGTGGGTGTTCTCCGTCGGCGTCACCGGCCTGACCGACGCCCGCGCGGAGCTGGCTGCCGTGCCCGGCGTGCGGGAGGTCCGCCGCGCCGAGGGGCGCTGGACGTTGGTGGCCAACCACGACGTGCGCGCCGAGGTGCAGCGGATGGTCGCCGCCAAGGGTGGCCTGCTCAGCCACCTCAGCCGCGAGGGAGCCGACCTCGACGCGATCTACCAGCGGTACTTCCAAGCTGTGGAGGCCTGAGGTGACCGACACCGTGCTGACCGGCCCGAGCACCACGCCCGCCGCCCCGGTGGGCTCGCCGCCGCGGCCTCGATACCGAGGCGGCTGGCGGATCGTGGCGCGCAAGGAGTTCGGCGACAACGTTCGCTCGGTGCGCTTCGTGATCCTCGTGGTCCTGGTGGCGCTCGCCGGGCTGGCGGCCGTGCACTCGGCCAGCGGCCCGATCCGCGACGCCGCGGAGGACGCCACGCAGACGCCGTCGATCTTCCTGTACCTGTTCACCCTTTCGCCTCAGCGGGTGCCGGCGTTCCACGAGTTCCTCGGCATCCTCGGACCGCTGCTCGGCATCGCATTCGGCTTCGACGCGATCAACGGTGAGCGGGCCCAGCGCACTCTGCCGCGTCTCGTCGCCCAGCCGATCCACCGCGACGAGATCATCAACGGCAAGTTCGTCTCCGGCATCGCCGCCATCGCTCTCGCCCTGGCGGCGTTGATGGCCGTCGTCAGCGGATACGGCATGCTGCGCCTCGGGGTCGGACCGACGACCGGCGACGTCGCTCGCATGATCGCCTTCTACATCGTCGCCCTCGTCTACATCTCGCTGTGGCTGGCGCTCGCCCTGCTGCTGTCGGTCGTCAGCCGGCGTGCCGCCACCGCGGCGCTGGCGGCGATCGCCGTCTGGCTCGTCCTGACGCTGTTCGCCGGTCTGATCGCCGGGGTGATCGCCGATTCGGTGCACGGCATCTCCAGCGAGTCGACCACCGGGGACGTGCTGGCCAACGCGCGGCTCGAGCTCAACGTGCGCCGCCTGTCGCCCGACCAGCTGTACAAGGACGCGACCGGCGTGCTGCTCAACCCGGCGCGCCAGTCGACGGGCATCGTGCTGGTGGAGAACGACCCCGCTGCCCTGCCGAGCAGCCTCCCGCTGGAGGACAGCCTGCTGCTCGCCTGGTGGCAGGTCGTCGCTCTGGTGGCGGGCGCCGTGGTGCTGTTCGCCTGCGCCTACGTGGTCTTCATGCGCCAGGAGGTCCGGGCCTAGGTGTACCCAGCCGGTCACGCGATGGCCCGGCCACACGATCGCCGGGTCACACGACGGCGCGATCTCCGAGCGCGGCGATGACGTCCCTCTCCCACGCGGCCCGCGTGGCCGGCATGCCGCTGTGCCCGTTCGACGGCGTCGCCACCCCGAGCACCTGGTGCACCGCGATGCGGTTGCGGGCGAAGGAGCGGGCCGACCCGGCCATGTACAAGCGCCAGACGCGCGCTCGCCGCTCCCCCACCAGCTCGACCGCCTCGTCCCAGCGCCGCTCGAGGTTCGCGACCCATCCGTCGAGCGTCCGCGCGTAGTGCTCGCGCAGCGACTCGACATCGCGCACCTCGAAGCCGGCCGCCTCCATCGCCAGGATCGTGTCGCCGACGTCGAGCAGCTCGCCGTCAGGGAACACGTAGCGGCCGATGAACGACCGGCGGCGCAAGCGTGAGCCGCCCGGCTTCGAGATCGCGTGGTTCAGCAACCGGCCTTCGGGGCGCAGCAGTTGCCGCAGCGTGGTGAAGTACTCGGCGACGCGCTCCGCGCCGACGTGCTCAAACATGCCGATCGACGAGATGCCGTCGAAGTCCTCGCCGTCGAGATCGCGATAGTCCTGGAGCCGGATCTCGACGCGATCGTCCACCCCGGCGGCGGCGACGCGCTCGCGGGCACGGATCGCCTGCTGCTCGCTGATCGTCACGCCGACGCAGCGCGCGCCGTGGTGGCGTGCGGCGTGGATCACCATCGACCCCCACCCGCAGCCGACGTCGAGCAGGCGCTGGCCCGGACGCTCGTGCAGGCCGAGCTTCCGGCAGATCAGCTCGTGCTTGGCGTCCTGGGCCTCGTCGAGCGTCGTGTCGTCGTCGAGGAACCGAGCGCACGAATACGTCATCCGGTCGCCGAGCACGAGCCGATAGAAGTCGTTGCCGACGTCGTAGTGATGGCTGATCGCGGCGGCGTCGCGGCGCCTGGAATGGGTCCGGCCACGCGGCCGCGCCTCCTCGGGCGGAGGCGCGAGCGGGCGCAGCGATCCCGCCAGCCGCACGGCCGGCGCGAGCGCGGCGAGCCCGAAGCGCAACCGGGCCGGGTCGATCTCGTCGACGATCGCGAGCAGAGCGCGGAAGTCACCGCGCACGTCGAGATCACCGGTCACGTACGCCCGCGCCAGCCCCAACTCGCCGGGCGCCCACAGCAGGCGGCGCAGAGCCTCGTTGGTCCGCACCACGACCGTCACGGCGGCGTCGGCGGGCCCGATGCTCGACCCGTCCCAGAATTCGACGCGCAGCGGTAACGGTGTCCCCAGCAGCCGTTCGATCGACGGCCCGAGTTGCGTCGCCGCTCCCCCGCTCGTCACTGACGGGCACCCTACCCGAGACCGGCGGGGTCCAGACGCGACGAGACCCCGCCGAAGCGGGGCCTCCGAGGTGGGCGATACGGGCCTCGATCCCATGACCTCCACGGTGTGAACGTGGCGCTCTTCCAACTGAGCTAATCGCCCGTGCGGCCCCGTGACGATACCAGACGTCGCTCCGGACGACGAAGGCGTCCCGACGCCCGCCGTCCCCCTCCGCCCACCCATCCACCCACCCGTCCGCTCGGGCGCGATCCGCTGCCGCCACGGCAACATTCCGCGCCCAAGGCTTCGGCTCGGGCGCGATCCGCTGCCGCCACGGCGACTTTTCGCGCCCAAGGCTTTCGGGTGAGGCGCGCCCGAGGGTCGGGCAAAGGGGTGTCGGTCAGCCGTCGAGCAGCACGCAGGCCAGACCCAAACCCTGATGGTCGCGGTGCGGCTCGGCGGGATACGTGCACGTCGCGCCGAACGGCACGACCTCGTCGACCGTCCCGTCATGAGGTTCGCGACAGGGCGCCTCGCGCGCGTCGCCGTTCGGTTCGATCGTCACGCACGAGCCCGGCCCGAGCAGGTTGTCGGGCGGCTTCTCGTCGGGTTCCCCGGCCAGCAGCGACGCCACGAGCACGGCCACGACCGCCAGCGAGCCGAAGAACAGCATCCCGCGCCAGGGGAACCGGGGCGCGACGGCCGGCGTCGGCGGCGACCATGCGCCTGCGGCCGATCCCGGCTCGCTCGACGCCAGGTCCGGCGGCTGCACCTCTGCGTCGGAGCGCCGGAGCCCGGCGTCGTACATCGCCCGCCGCGCCGGGTCGCCGAGCACACGCCACGCGTCGTTGAGCTCTGCCATCGCGCGACCGGCATCGCCGGGCCCCGCCGACCCCGCACCGGCAGCATCGGGATGCATCTGGCGGGCCTTGCGACGGTACGCCGCGCGGATCTCGTCCGCCGTCGCGTCGTTGGGGACCCCCAGCCGGTCGTAGAGCGTCACCGGTCGCCGACGGTCATGGAGCGCCTGCGATCAATAGCCCAGGTCGACGTGCACGGCGCCGATCAGCTCGTCGCCCGCGGCGAAACGACGCACGTTCGTGTCGACCCGTGCGGCCAGGAGCGGAGCCGCCATGGCCGGCGTGTTGCCCACGTGCGGCGTGATCACACAGTTCTCCAGCGACCACAACGGATGCCCGTCGGGCAACGGCTCGGGTTCGACGACGTCCAGGCCTGCGCCGCCGATCTCTCCGGCGCGCAGCGCCCACACCAAGTCGTCGGTGACGACGTGCTTGCCGCGCGCGACGTTGACCAGCCAGGCGTGCGGCTCCATCATCTCCAACTCGTCGCGGGAGATGATCCCTTCGGTGTCGCGCGTCAACGCGAGCGCCAGCACGACGAGGTCGGCTCCCGGCAACGCGTCGGCGTACCGATCGCTCTCGAGCACCTCGTCGACGCCCTCCATGTCCTGCACGCGGTTGCGCACGACCGTGATGTGGCAGTCGAACGGCTGCAACAGGCGGACGAGGCTCTCGGTGATGCCGCCACCGCCGAGGATCGTCACCCGTGCGCCGAGGAGGTTGGTCCCGCGTGGCTCCGTCCACGAGCGCGCGCGGGCGTAGGCGGCGACGCCGCGCATGCCTGCGAGGGCGAGCGTGAAGGCCATCTCCGCCACCGGTTCGGCGTAGACCCCCTTTCCGCACGTCCACATCCGGCTGTCGTCGATGAGGTGAAGCATGTTCTCGACACCGGCGAAGGGAAGCTGCACCCATCGGATGTGATCGGCAGACTTGAGCGCTGTCTCCAATCCGACGGGGTCGCGAGCATCGGCCCAGATCAGACCTTCTGCCTGGTCGACAGGGACGAGGTGGCCGCCCGCCCTGGCGACCGCCTCGGTCATCCACTCAGGGGCACCCTCTGGAGCAACCGCGATGCGAGGTGCGTTCGTACTTGGCATGCGGTGGCGAGGTTACCGCCCGTGGGCAGACCGGCGATTGCCCTCCGGCGCCGTGACGAGCCGACCCGTGCGACGGCGTCGCTTGTCCCCGCTGCGCCAGGCGGGCAGTATCCGTGGTCCGATGGACCGCACCGGAACCCAGCTCGACGACATCGATCGGGCGATCATCGAGCAACTCCAGCTCGACGGCCGATCGCCCTACACGCGCATCGGCGCGGCGGTCGGCCTGAGCGAAGCGGCCGCCCGCCAGCGCGTGCAGAGGTTGGTCGACGCCGGGGTGATCCACGTGGTCGCGGTGACCAACCCGCTGATGCTCGGCAAGAAGCGCATGGCGATGATCGGCGTGCGCGCCGAAGGACCGACCGGCGACATTGCTGCGGCGTTGGAAGCCATCGACACCATCGAATATCTCGTCGTCACGGCCGGCACGTTCGACTTCATGTGCGAGGTCGTCGTCGCCGACGACGCCGAGCTGCTCCACGTCACCAACCAGATCCGCACGATCCCCGGCGTGACGCGCACCGAGTCGTTCATCTACCTCGACCTGGTCAAGCAGACGTACGCCTGGGGCGCCCGCTGATTCGTCCCGATCGCCTCGGCGGTCAGCTGTCGAGGTTGGCCATCACGTGCTTGACGCGGGTGTAGTCGTCGAGGGCGTACATCGACAGGTCCTTGCCGTAGCCGCTGCGCTTGAAGCCGCCGTGGGGCATCTCGGCGACGATCGGGATGTGGGTGTTGATCCACACGCACCCGAAGTCGAGCCGCTTGGCCATCCTCATCGCCCGCCCGAAGTCCTTGGTCCACACGCTCGACGCGAGGCCGTACTCGACGCCGTTGGCCCAGCGCACCGCTTCGTCCTCGTCGGTGAACTGCTGCACGGTGATCACGGGACCGAAGATCTCGCGCTGGCTCATCTCGTCGTCCTGGCGCAGGCCGGCGACGATCGTGGGCGCGAAGAAGTAACCGACGTCGCCGATCCGCGACCCGCCCGCGGTGACCGTCGCGTGATCGGGCGCCCTGCTGACCATGCCGCTCACGTGCGCGAGCTGGTTCGGGTTGTTCACCGGCCCGAAGAGCACGTCGTCGTCGGGCGGCCCGGTCTTGGTCGCCCTCGCCTGCTCGGTGAGCGCGTCGACGACGTCGCCGTAGACCCGCGGCCCGGCGAGCACCCGCGTCGCCGCGGTGCAGTCCTGGCCGGCGTTGAAGAATCCGGCGGTGGCGATGCCCTCGGCCGCGGCCGCGAGGTCGGCGTCGTCGAAGACGACCACAGGGGCCTTGCCGCCGAGTTCGAGGTGCACCCGCTTGAGCGTGTGCGACGCCGCTTCGGCGACCTCCATGCCGGCGCGCACGCTGCCGGTGACGCTCACCATCGCCGGCGTCTCGTGCCGGACCATCGCCCGGCCGGTATCGCGGTCACCGCACACCACGTTGAACACGCCCGGCGGGAGGAACTCGGCAGCGATCTCGGCGAGCAGCGTCGTGCTCGCCGGTGTGGTGTCGCTGGGCTTCAGCACCACCGTGTTGCCGGCAGCGAGCGCGGGCGCGAACTTCCACACCGCCATCATCATCGGGTAGTTCCAAGGCGTCACCTGCGCGCACACCCCGATGGGCTCGCGGCGCACGAAGCTCGTCATGTTGCGCATGTACTCGCCCGCGCTCCGGCCCTCCAGGTTGCGAGCGGCGCCGGCGAAGAAGCGGATCTGGTCGACCATCGGCGGCACCTCCTCGCTGCGTGTCACCGCGATCGGCTTGCCGGTGTTCTCCACCTCGAGCGCGATCAGCTCCTCGGCACGCTCCTCGACGGCGTCGGCGATGCGCTGGAGCGCACGGCTGCGTTCGCCGGGTGTCGTGTCCTTCCAGCTCTCGAACGCCGCGGCGGCGGCGCGCATCGCGGCGTCGATGTCGGCCGGGCCCGACAGCGGCGCGGTCGCGTACGCCTGGCCGGTGACCGGGTCGACGACGTCGATGGTCCGCCCGTCCGCCGCCTCGGTCTTCTCGCCGTTGACGACGTTGCTGAACGACCTCATCGCGCAGGCATAGCAGATCGTGACGCGGCCCGGGACCAGGATGTGAGGCAGGATCTCTGGCATGAGCGCCATCACCACGATCGGGGTCCCGACCGAGATCAAGACGGCCGAGGGCAGGGTCGCTCTCACACCCGACGGCGTGCGTGAGCTGGAACGCCACGGCATCGACGTCGTCGTGCAGAGCGGCGCGGGTGAGGGAGCCAGCATCCACGACGACGCCTACGTCGCGGCCGGGGCCACGATCGTCCCCACGGCCGCCGATGCGTGGGCCCAGCAGATGGTCGTCAAGGTGAAGGAGCCCCAGGAGGACGAGTACGGCTTCCTCCGCCGCGACCTCACGCTGTTCACGTATCTGCACCTCGCCGCGTACCCCGACGTGGCGAAAGCGCTGATCGCTTCGGGGACGACGGCGCTGGCGTACGAGACGGTGCAGCTGCCGACGGGCGCGCTGCCGTTGCTGGCGCCGATGAGCGAGGTCGCCGGCCGTCTGGCGCCGCAGATAGGCGCGCACTACCTCGAACGGCACAACGGTGGCCGCGGCGTGCTGCTCGGCGGCGCGCCGGGCGTCCGGCCGGCCAAGGTGGTGGTGGTAGGCGCCGGCAACGTCGGGTGGAACGCGGCGTGGATCGCTGCCGGCATGGAAGCCGAGGTCCTGCTGCTCGACAAGAACATCGACCGCTTGCGGTGGGTCGACCAGATCCAGAAGGGCCGCATCGTCACGTTGACGTCGAACCGCGGCGCGCTGGAGCGCGCCGTGCAGGACGCCGACCTCGTGATCGGAGCGGTCCTCGTCCCGGGCGGGCGGGCGCCGGTCGTGGTCAGCGCCGACATGGTGCAGACGATGAAGCACGGCGCCGTCATCGTCGACGTCGCCGTGGATCAGGGTGGCTGCATCGAGACGGTCCACGAGACGACGCACGACGATCCCGTGTACGAGATGCACGGGGTGCTGCACTACGCGGTGGGCAACATGCCCGGCGCTGTGCCACACACGAGCACGTACGCGCTGACCAACGCCACGCTCCCCTACGTCCTCGAGGTCGCGCTGCACGGCGTGGGCGCGGCTGCGCGCGCCGACGCCGCGCTGGCGCTCGGTGTCAACGTCGCCGGGGGCATCGTCACCAACCAGCCGGTCGCGGAGTTCCTCGGCTGCGCCTACGTCGACCCGCTCGCCGCGCTCTGATCGGAACGCATCACCCGCCGGCGACGAGCCGCGCGGCGACACGCTCCAACCCGGCGGCGTTCGACGCCTTCACCAGCACGACGTCGCCGTCACCGATGTCGGCGAGAGCGGCGATCGGATCGTCGACCGGCGCGATGCCGTACAGGTCGACGCCGACGGCCACCAGCGTGATCCCCACACGGCGAGCGTGCTCGGCGACCGTGCTGTGTGCGCGCGCGGTGTCGTCCAGTTCGGCCATCAGCCCCAGCACGGCGAAGCGCCGCGTCGCGGGCATCGCGGCGACCGCGTCGAGCGCGGCGATCATCGACGTCGGGTTGGCGTTGTAGGCGTCGTTGACGATCAGCGCGCCCGAGGGCGACAGCACGAGCTGCATCCGCCCGCCGGAGATCCCGGCATGCGCCAACGCGCCGGCGGCGACGTCGACGGCGACGCCGAGCGCCCCGGCTGCGGCGATCGCCGCGGCCGCGTTGGGAATCATGTGCGCGCCGCTGACCGCGAGCCGCACGTCGGCCGCGCCCCATGGGGTGCGGACGCGAAACGACGGCCGCGCCCGCTCGTCGAGCGCGATGCGCTCGTACGCGACGTCGGCCTTGGGTGAGCTCCCGTAGGTGATCACCGCCGCGTCCGTGCGCTCGGCCATCGCCGCGACACGGACGTCGTCGGCGTTCAGCACGGCCGTGCCCGACGCCGGCAGAGCGGCGATCAGCTCTCCCTTGGCGAGCGCGACGCCGTCGAGGCCGCCGAGCCGGCCGGTGTGCGCCTCGCCGACCACGGTGACGACGCCGACCGTCGGGCGCGCGACGGAACACAACCGAGCGATCTGCCCGGGTCCGCGCATGCCCATCTCCAGCACCATCGCCTCGGTGTCGTCCGGGCTGTCGAGAATCGTCACCGGCAGGCCCTGCTCGTTGTTGAAGCTGCGCACGTTGGCAGCGGTGCGAAACGTGGTGCCGAGGACGTGTGCGAGCAGATCCTTGGTCGAGGTCTTGCCCACCGACCCGGTGATGCCGACCACACGGTCCGGCCGGCGGCCGCGGCCCCACCCGCCGAGTGCGAGGAGCGCCGCGGCGGTGTCCTCGACCTCGATCGCGACGCCGCCGAACGTCGAAGGCCGGGAGGTCAGATACGCCCCCGCGCCCGCCGCGAGCGCGTCGCCGATGAAGTCGTGCCCGTCGCGCGCGGCGACGATCGGCACGAACAGCGCCCCCGGACGCAACGAGCGCGAATCGAACGAGGCGCCCTCGAGCCAGGCGTCGTCGCCGGACAGGCGGCCGCCGGTCGCCGCGGCTGCCTCGCTCGCTCGGAATCGCATCTCGATCACCGTAGCCAGGCGCGGGCGCGGCGGTCCGGGCATACTGCGTCGATCGACGGCACGTTGTACATCACCGGGAACGAGGCGGCCGACGCGTTGCTCAACGCCGACGGAACCGCCGCGTTGATCGGCATGCTGCTCGACCAGCAGGTCCCGATGGAGTGGGCGTTCATGGGTCCGTTCACCCTGCGCGGGCGCCTCGGCCACCTCGACGCGGCGGCGATCGCCGCGATGGACGTCGAGGACTTCGTCGCCGTCTGCTGCGAGAAGCCGGCGGTCCACCGTTTCCCCGCGGCTCTCGGCCGTCGCATCCACGAGCTCTGCGCGGTGCTGGCCGAGCAGTACGGGGGACGTGGCGAGAACGTGTGGAGCGGCGTGGGCAGCGGCGACGCGCTCTACCGGCGACTGCGCGAGCTGCCCGGGTTCGGCGACGAGAAGGCGAAGATCTTCGTCGCCGTGCTCGGCAAGCGCATGGGCGTGCGCCCGCGGGGCTGGAGGAAGGCCGCTGGCGCGTTCGGTGATCGACAGCCACGCTCCGTCGCCGACATCTCCTCGCCTGCGTCGCTCGCCGCAGTCCGCGCATGGAAGAAGGCCCAGAAGGCCGCCCACAAGGACAAGCAGGACCGCCCGTTGCGGGGCATGCCCGGCCGCGCGGCCGAGCGACCAGTAGCGTCGGGCTCGTGAGCGACCCGGTCGACGACTCGCGCATCCACCTGATCGTGCTGTTCGGCGGCCAGTCGGCAGAGCACGACATCAGCTGCACCACCGCCGCGCACGTGCTGCGCGCCTGCGACCCCGCCCGCTATCGCATCACCCCCGTGGGGATCAGCCGCGACGGCCAGTGGGCCGTCGCCACCAGCGCCGCCGCCTGCCTCGAGCAGGGCCCGGCCGCGCTCCCCGGACAGCTCGACCCGTCGGGCTCGCCGGTGTCGCCGTCAGCGCTGCTGGCCGACGCCCTCGACGCCGGCGCCACCACCGTGGTCGTCCCGCTGTTGCACGGACCGATGGGCGAGGACGGAACGGTCCAGGGGCTCCTCGAGCTCGCCGGAGTGCCCTACGTGGGAACGGGCGTGCTGGGCTCCGCGGTCGGCATGGACAAGGCGATGGCGAAGGAGGTGCTCGCTGCCAGCGCCATCCCGCAGGCGCGGCATGTCGCTCTGCACGAGTCGCGCCTCGACGCCGGCACGCCCGCGCAGCTCACCGACCAGCTCGGCCTGCCGGTGTTCGTCAAGCCCGCGAACATGGGCTCGTCGGTGGGTGTGAGCAAGGCAAAGACCGTCGCCGACTTGCGCGATGCGATCGAGCTCGCCCTCACCTACGACGAGTGGGTCGTGATCGAAGAGGCGGTCACCGGGCGCGAGATCGAGGTCGCCGTGCTGGGCAACGTCGAGCCTCGCGCCAGCGTGCCGGGCGAGATCGTGCCCGGCAGGGAGTTCTACGACTACGACGACAAGTACGTCGACGACGGCGCGCAGCTGCTCGTGCCCGCTCCGCTCCCCGAGCCGGCTGCGACCGAGGTCCGCGAGCTCGCCGTGCGGGTGTTCGGCGCGCTGCGCTGCGAGGGGCTTGCGCGGGTCGACTTCTTCTACGAGGAGCACGGCCGCGGGTTCCTCTGCAACGAGGTCAACACGATGCCGGGGTTCACCCCGATCTCGATGTACCCCAAGCTCTGGCAGGCGACCGGCATCGGGTACGCGGCGTTGATCGACGAGCTGGTTGGGCTGGCGATCGAACGCCACGGCCGGCGCCGCCACAACACCAAGCACTGAGCAACCCGATCGCCGAGGGTCTCGCGCACTAGCG
>CAZGUH010000041.1:0-33879 GCA_964529005.1 uncultured Ilumatobacteraceae bacterium
GATTTCGATACGGCCGGTCAACTAGCGGGGGCCCGCTATGCCCGCCACCGCAACCGCCCGGAGAGCGAGAGAACGCTGATTCTGGAGTCCCTGCGGGCGGTGTTCTGGCTGAGGTTCGGCGCGGCGGCGTAGCGAGGGAGGGCGTGAAACGGTGAAACTGGCCTAGCCAGGGGCAAGGACCGACAGGTCACGGGCACTCAGCCCGCGCCACGGCGGGGCCGTCTATCGACCTTGCCAGAGGTCCGGGAACCGTCTCGTGGGGGGGGGTAGAGGGTGAGGCTTGGAGCGGGGAGGGCCTCGTCTCCTGGGGGAACGGGCCGACAGGCGGGGTCCGGCAGCCAACGAGAAACACCCGGTTGACGAGGCTATCATGATCTGATAGATAGCGCTCATGAACGAGCCCGCAGGAGCGTGAACGTGTACAAGCGGTCGGAGCAAATCGAGAACCGCTTGCAGACCCTCGTCCGGTTGATCCGCGAGGGCAAGTATTCCACCCCGAAGCTGGCCACAGCTCTGAACGTGTCCGAGCCGACGATTTCGCGGTCGCTTACCGCGCTACGGGAACGCGGGTACTCGATCCGCGCCGTGAATGATGGCGGGAAGTGGTCCTACGAGCTGGCCGGCGAGCCCAGCAAGCCGAACGGCAAAAAGGGCGGTGCAGCGTGACCGCTCGGATCGATACGGCATGGCGAAGCGAGTTCGGGATCACTGACGATCGGTCCGGCAGCTTCTTCGCGAGCGCGGATGATCTTCGGGAGCGGGCGATGGTCGCCCCTCATGCCCACGTCCTACGCCGCGCCTTCGGCCTGCTCGAACTCGATGGTGTGCTATGCGATCAGGGCGCCCCCATCGCTTACTTCAAGCAGATGGCGAAGATCCAAGCGACCGATGTGCTGGACCTGCATCGCCGATTCTGGAATCACGGCGGCGCGCCAATCCTGGTGCTCATCTCGCCGAGCGAAGTACAGGTCTATTCTGGCTTCTCCCGCCCGACACGGCAGGCCGATTTGACGGGCCTTCCAAGCCTCGTGGAGAGAATCCAGCGAGCGTCGTCAGCGCTTCGCGAGTTCCTGCCGTCAGTTAAATCAGGCGAGTTCTTTCGCCGGCACTCAAAGTCCTTCAATCCAGCAGAACGCGTAGATCGAGCGCTGCTCGACAATCTTCAAGCGACGCGGGACAAGCTCGCCGCGGTAGGGAGCCGCAGGGCCAGTTTGGACATCCTGGACGCGTTCCTGTGCCGGCTCGTGTTCACCTGCTATCTGTTCGACCGTGAGGTCATCGGAAGCGGGTACCTGAAAGGTGTGGGCCTTCCCGAACTCCCTCACTTGCGTGATATGCTGGGGATCAAACCACGTTCGGAAGCAAAGGCTGCGTTGTACAAGTTGTTTGCGCAGCTCGCGCGAGACTTCAACGGCGACCTGTTCAGCGACAACCTCGATAACGAAGCAGCCGTCGTGACGGTAGGACACTTTGATGTCGTCGAGGAGTTCTTCCGCGCTACGGATGTGCGAAGTGGTCAGGAAGCCTTTTGGCCCTACGACTTCGGCGTCATTCCCATCGAGACAATCAGCGCCATCTATGAGCGGTTCTTGAAGGAGACTGACAAGAAAGCCGGAGCGTTCTACACGCCGCGATTCCTGGCTGAACTTGTACTCGATGTCGCGCTGGCCGACCGTGCCTCGGTGCTCGGTCTACGCTGCCTTGACCCTGCGTGCGGATCGGGAATTTTCCTTGTCGGCTTGTTCAACCGAATGGCCGAGGAATGGAGGCGCGCGAATCCGTCAGCACGCAATGATCGCCGGGCACGCGAGTTGAAGGAACTGCTTCGATCGAGCATCTTCGGGGTCGATGTCAGTCGGACGGCGTGCCGTATCACGGCATTCAGCCTGTATCTGGCGTACCTAGACCAGTTGGCACCACGAGACATTCAGGAGTTGCAAGCGAAGGAACCGGGCTTCCTGCCGCGACTTGTTGCCTATGCAGATCAGCCGAGTTCGGATGCCAACACGGGTACGATTTGGTGCGGGGACTTTTTTCGGGAAGATGCGCCGTATCCAACCGATGTCGATCTCGCTATCGGCAATCCGCCCTGGGGAAGCAAGGCCGTCGAAGACTCACCCGCGAAGGAGTGGTGCGACCGACGTCAGTTGCTCGTCCCCGACAAGCAGATTGCGGCGGCCTTTGTGTGGAAGGCAGCGGTGCATGTGTCCGATGCCGGGCGAATCTGCTTGGTGCTTCCGCACGGGGTATTATTCAACCATAGCGGCCCTGCGATCACGTTTCAGAAGGCCCTCGTTCGGCAACACGCGCTCGATCGCGTGCTCAATCTGACGGACTATCAGTCGTTTCTATTCAGCGAAGCGCGTCATCCCGCGCTCATCCTGAGCTATCGGAGGCAGAAACCGGCTCGTGGCCACACGGCCGACTACTGGGTGCCGAAGACGGATTGGAAGGTCAAGAAGGCGGAGATCATCACGGTTGCAGAACAGGATCGAGTGTCGATCAGGCTTGAGGACATTCTCCGTGATCTTGAAGGCGAAGACGCGCCACAGATTTGGAAGCGGATGTCATGGGCGACTTCGCGCGACCGAAGGCTCCTTGATCGCTTGGTGGCACTACCGCGACTTCGGGATCGAGTGCGCCAACCTCGCGAAAAGGGAAGTCGCAAACCGTGGTTGATCGCCGAGGGGTTTCAACCATTCGGTGAGAATGACGAGCCATCATCTAAGAAGCGGCTGCAACTGCCGACCCGGCTGTTTATTCCCGCCACCTCGAAGCACCTGAACCTGTTCCTGCTCGAGGACGACTGCAAGACGCTGCGATCGAAGTATGTGGAAACGCGACGAATGATCCGTGACACGCGGATTTTCAAGGCCCCGCACGTCTTGGTGGCCCAAGGCTTCGGCAGCATCGCCTTCGCAGACTTCGACGTGTCGTTTCGACATGCGTTGCGGGGCATCAGTGGCTCCAATGCAGACCGAAGGCTGCTCGTCTTCCTGGCCTCATACCTGCGGTCGTCTTTGGCGCAGTACTTCCTCTTCCACACCTCGTCGAACTGGGGCGTGAGCCGGCAGAAGGTTCATGTGGAGGAGCTTCTGCGGTTGCCGTTCGTCACGCCGGATGCGACGCGTGATCCCGGCCGCGCGAAGGAAGTCGTGGATGAAGTCGCTCGGCTCGTTCAGACCGCGATGCGTGACGCGCAGAAGCCCCTGTCGGATCGGGAATCAGTTGTTGAGGCGACGCAGGCAGCCATCGAACCGCTTGTGTACGAGTACTTCGATGTGCTCTCCGTAGAACGCGTGCTGGTCGAAGATACGGTGCGGCTGTCCATACCGAGTTTTCGACCGGGACCGAAACGGCGCTCGGTGCCTGCAATCGAGCCAAGCAAGCCAGATGAGCGGGTGCAGTACACCAAGCGGCTGTGCGGAACACTAAATGGCTGGGCACGAGGCAGCCAGTCGCGAGTCGTTGGCGCCCCAATCGTCTCTGAGGCAGTGGGCGTTGGCTTGGTGGTACTGGAGAAGGTTGATCGTGCACAGTCCGGAGCGCCTGTGAACGGGAATGGTGATTTGCTCGCGGCGTTGGATGGGTTGCGGGAGGCAGCCTCCTTGAAGCTCAACACATTCGAGTTGGCGCGAGGCGTCAAGGTATTCGACGGTAATCGACTCTTCGTAGTCAAGCCGTTGGAGCGGCGCTATTGGACGGAGACCGCCGCATTGAACGACGCTGACGAAATCGCCGGCTCGATTCTCACGCCGGCGCCGGGAGTGACTGCATGAGTGTGACTGGCTCTCCGGCCGCATGGATTGAACTGCTTGAACGGATGCTCCCCGAGATACTCCGGCTCATCGTGGACACGTGGCAGGTGTTGCCGCGACCGTTCGCTGATGACCGGGAGGACGCCATTACGGAGATACTGTGTCGCGCCTTGCGCGAGAATCGCGCGGTTCGTGAACTGCCGTTTTACGTTCAGATTCAAATGGTTGAGTTGGACCCGGCGCCAGGGCTCGAACTTGGTCGCCTGGATATCGCGTTTCTCCCGACCGGACTCCCCGGCGCTCCCAGCGAGGCGGTGTATCTCTGCCTTGAATGCAAGCGCTTGAACGTCGTACGGAATGGACAGCGCCGGCTGGGTGGATCGGAGTACGTGGTGCATGGGATGCTGCGATTCGTCAGCGGCCAATATGCACGGGCTGTTCGTCACGGCAGCATGCTCGGATACGTGCTTGACGGCGACGTTCCGGCGGCAATCGGGAATGTTGAGACCAACGTCCGAAGCCAGCACGTCGCTTTGTGCATGGATGCCCCTGGCACGCTCCATCCTTCATCGATCTTGACGGACTTGGCCGCTGCCCGCGAGTCACTTCACCGCAGAGTGCATGGACCGACACCGTTTCGGATTCATCACCTGTTCATGGATGCCGGCGGGGTGCACGGCCAGACCGGGTCAGGACAACCGGTTGGTGCGGCTTGATCGCCTGATGTCTGCTCGTGGGACGTTGGGGATGAGGGTTGGAACCGGGAAGCAAGAGACATCACTCACTGTTGGATGAGTTGCATCTCGCGAAGGAACCGAGACGGACATTTTGAATACCCATAGTAATGAGCGGCATACGTGAGCGTTAGGGTCTCCTCCGCTCGCGTGATCGCGACAAAACAGTTGCGGCGCTCCTCTCGCATGTCGTCACTCGTGTCGCCCTTCTTCCTGGCGTAGTAGCCAGGGAGTTCGTCTTCCACGAGCCCAATGAGGAAAACGTGCTTGAACTCCATCCCCTTGGATGCGGCGATGGTGAGGCATCGGATGGCGTCCTTTGGTGGTGGCTTCTCCTTGGCACGGAGGTCGAGCTCTTGGAGAAAGTTGTGCAGGCTTAAGTCCGTCAAGGTGTAGTGACTGGCGATCTCGGTAATCAGCGCGTCCCAGATTTCCCGTTCGTCGTCGAACTCGTCGAACGCGGATTCGGATGTGGGTTGGGAGCGTGACTTCACGGCGGCGAACCACTCGTGAGCCTGCTTCACGAATGTCCAATATTCGAGGCGATCAAGTAGGACGGATGTCGCGGCCGCGAGCATGTTCTTCGTACCAGGATCAGTGCCGCTGCGTGCAGCGGCGTGTTCAAGCCAGGCTCGCAGGTATCCGGCTTGGGCGACCGCCGCCCGCGCGACCACGTCTTCGACGTCGATGTTGATGCCCTCGAGTTGGAAGAAAGCCCTTGACATTCGGCGAAGCTGCTCACGGTCTTGAGGGGCGTTCGCGAGGCGAAGCGTCGCATGGAGCCAGCGGTAGGGCGCGGACTGAAACTCGTTCTTCCGAATCGCGATGTAGGCTGGAATCGATCTGGCGGTGAGGGTTTGGACCGTATCTTCGAGGAGCTTCTTACGGCGCGCGAGGATCGCCGATCGCGGGCGGTCAGCGCTAGGAAGCTCGGCCAGGCGCTTGGCGAGCCAAAGCCGTTCCGCGTCGAAGTCAGCGAAGCGCTTGACCGTGACTCGTGACGCCCCGCCGCCGGTCTTGTGGGCAGTGAGCGGCTTCTTGTCGGCGGCACGGTCTGAGTTGTGACTGATCAGGTTGTTGGCCAGAGCGATGACCTCGGGCGGGCAACGGAAGTTCTCGGGAAGCTGAAGAACCTGCATGTTGAAGCGATCGCGGAGCTCCTGCAAGCGTGCAGGGCTAGCGCCATTCCACTGATAGATGACCTGGTCGTCATCCGCAACCACGAAGAGACTGGGGTTCTTCTCAGGAACGAGTTGCACGAGGAGCCGGAACTGGGCGAGGTTGGTGTCCTGGTACTCATCGACGCAAACGTACGAGTAGACCCGGCGGATCTGCTTGACGATGCCGGGCTTCTTCTCCAAGAGGTCCACGGCAAGGGCAAGAAGTGAGCCGAAGTCCATCTGGTTTGCCTTGATCAGACGCGAGCGGTACTCCGCGTAGATCGCCGCGAGCTCATGCGCGTGGGGCTGGTTTCCGAGCCAGGCAGCGGCCTCTTCGGGAAGCACGCACTCATCCTGCATCCGGGATATCGCGGGGAGCAGTTGCGCCGCTTTGGGCTCAAAGTCATCGTAGTCGCGTGGAACAGCCTTGATAGCATCGGCCAACACTGCCTCTCGGTCGGCTTGTTCCGACAGTATGCCGAAATCGGGTTTCAGACCGACGTGGCTCCCGTGCTGGCGGAGAATCTCCGCAGCAAACGAGTGGAAGGTCGTGACCGTTGCCCGTTCACGACCGTTAGAGACGAAGGCGTCGATTCGGTTTCGCATCTCTGATGCGGCCTTGTTTGTGAAGGTGACGGCAAGGACGCGGAAGCGAGAGTCCGGAGATTCGTCGATCAACCGCGCCACCCTGAAGGTGAGCACCCTAGTCTTGCCTGACCCGGGGCCGGCCAGCACCAGCAGTGGGCCGTCCTGCCAGAGCACGGCTTCGCGTTGGCTGTCGTTCAGAGTGGTCAAGTCGATCGTCACACTGACCTCCGTGCCAACTTGAGGGCGGTTTCTATGGCCAACTGGAGTTTGGCTGGAATACCGGGCGATCCGGACTTGGCCGCCTCAGTGAGAACAGCGAACCCGAGATACGGCTTCGAGGTGGAGGCGATCGCTGCCTTGATGGTCTCGGTCGGGTATTGAGGGTCACCTGGAGAGGACTTGACCATCGACTTGTGATTGGCGTCCACCGCGCTCTCGTAGACGGGGCTGTAGCCGCCGTGCCATAGGCAATGTTCGAGGTCCGGCTCCGGAAGGGCGGAAACCCGCTCCGCGGACGCATCACTGCCGCGCAAACTGTCGGCGGTCTTGGCGTAGGCCTTTCCCGACTGGTCACCGTCCGCCAGTAGGTGCCACTCGATCCCTAGGTCCTTCGCGGTCTTGATGAGTGGCTTGAGGCCGCATTGGGCGAACTCGACGCAAGAGACGCCGTCAAGATCAAAATCGTAGCCGAGAAGGCGGGCGAACTCCGGTAGTATGGAGAACTCGGTCTCGCCTTCGACAAGCAACCAGCATCGGGCAAAAAGGAGCGCGCCGCGCTTCGCTCGAACGTGATACGCGACCTTGAGCTTCTCTTTGTGGTCAAGTGTGGTGTCCGCTAGCCGGAAGACTTCGACTTGGCCGTTTCTGCGAGCGAGCCGTCGCACTGACGGTAGCGGAACCGCCCCGAGGAGATCGCCAGAATGGGTTGTAATCACCTTCTGGCCTGCGAGCCGGTCCAAGGTAGACCACAGCGCCCGTATGGCAGACGGGTGGAGATGGGATTCGGGTTCCTCAAGCGCCAAAATCGGCTCGGAGTGCTTGTCGTGGGTGTTTGCGAGGCGGGACTGGAGGAATGCCTCAAAAAGAAACAGTACAGAAAGGCTCTGCGTGCCGGCCCCATGCTGACTGATCGGAAGGCGGGCGCCAGTGCGGCAGCCAAGCTTCACTTGAGTCCGGCTGAGCATGTCGAAGATCCGGGTAGGCACGGCCTCGACACTAACCAAGTCCTTCTCCGCGAGGGGCATGAGCTTCCCGGTCTGAGCCATTCGATCTTTTACAGCCTCGAAAGGCTTGTGACTGTCGAGAACAGCTTGATTGACTTGTTCGATCTGCTCCTCGATTTCTGCCTGCATTTCCTCGCTGATCTCCGGGTTTCGGGTGAACGGGCTCCACAGCGAAGACTTGGCATGGAAGTGCTGTGACGCCGTGCGGTCCGAAGGCAGGAGGAAGACGGGCGCGAGCTGTTGCAGGTCGGTTACGAGCTTGGGCTGCTTGGCGGTCGGGAGGACGTTGCCATCCTTGTCGAGGAAACACCAGTCCACTGCGAAGTCCCTCGTGGCCTTGTCGTACTTTGAGGTCACTCGAAAGGTGAGACGCTGCCGGTCATCGTCCAAGGTCTGGACGGCCTTGTCGAACGCCTGGACAATTTCATCAGGCCACTCATCCTTCTTGGACTCCTCGAACGTGAGGGTGAGTACGAGCGGGTTTGCATCGGTGGGCTCCGCCTCTGCGGATGGGAGGTGGAAGTCGTACTCAGAAAACGGTGTAGCCCGGCGGCTGAGGCCCCGGTTCATGCATGTGTGGAGCGCCTCCAGAATGCTGGACTTGCCGGTGTTGTTCTCGCCGATCAAGACGGTAGTGCGATCAAGTTCAAGTGCGAGCTTCGCGATGCCGCGGTAGTTCTCGATGGTCAGCGTCTTCAGGAGCACAGGTACTACTCCTCCTCGAAACCGAAGTCGGTGAACCGCAGCGTCCGGCAGTTTTCCGTCACGTCTCGAACCGTCTTATCTGATGCGCCCTCGGGCAACCGTGCGCTGACTTCGAGCGTGATCTCCACGTCCGCGCCGACGACGCCGGTCAGGTGCTGAACCACTTCCTCAGCAATCCGGGCCGCGTCACGGCCAAGGCGGAGCGGGTCCACCTTCACCGAGCCGTGAAAGCGGCGGAGGGCGGGTGCGGCGGGCACCGCCACGCCCGGTGTACCGCCGGAGGAAACCGGAGTCGGGTCGAACCCGTCCGGGTTGGGCGGGCCAGCGGGGACGGGAGCGCCGGGAGCAGGCCCTGCTACTGTCGGTCCGGCGGCAGACGCCCGCTGCTCGGCGGCGAGCTGGGCGGCGGCGATATCCGGCTTGACCAACACGCTTCGATCGTCAGCGATGACGCGGATCGTCGTTGCGGCGCGAAGGCCCTGGTAGCGCTTCTTCTGCTCATCCCAGCCCTCCGCATAGGCGAACGTCTCGCTCTGCCACATCAGGCTGGCCACGCCCTCCTGGATGGCGGCGAACAGCACGTTCTCGTCGCGAAGCCGGGGCAGGTAGAGGTAGCGGGCCATGTACTCGGCCAGCTGCTTCACACCGACGTGGTTTCCGCTCCAGAGCGGCACACGATCGAGTTCGGTCCGCAGGCGCACGGCTCCCATCTGCACGAGCAGCGCCTCCTCGTTCTTCAGCTTCTTCGCGGCCCTGCCGGCAAGGCTCTCCTGTCCCTGTAGCTTCAGTTCAGTCCACGACGGCTCGCCCTTCGGGTCGGCCTGGCTGGGAACGAGAAGCCACTGATACGCCTCGGTAATCCGCAAATCGACCGCCTCATCGGCGCCCTTGCGCTTCGTCTCGGCCTGGCGTGTCTGGAACTGGTCGAGGTTGAGCGGCACGCGCTCGTCCCAGATGGACGACCAGGCGAGATATTGGCGAACCGCCTGCTCCAGTTCGCGCAGCCGGTTGATGTCCGCGGCGAGAAAAACGAGCGTGTTCTTGTAGTTACGCGGCGATGATCCACGCGAATCGAGAATGGCCGCGGCTTCCTTCCGGGCCGCGCTGATGCCGTTCTTGTTCGTGTGCGGGTAGTCCGACCCGAGGATCACGAGGCGGGCCTCGCGCTCATCGGGAATGTCGCTGCTCGGCACGCAGGCATGGACCTTCGAGAAGTCCGCCCGCGTCCGCGCCTGTTCCCGCAGTCGTTTGACGATCTCATCGCTCACCTGGTCGTCGCTCAACTGGCCGGCGCGGTCGTCCGCCAGCCGCGCCACGGTCGGCTGCGTCGAGTACCAATAGCGCTTGCCGTCCACATACAGGTACGTCGCGCTGTCGGTGAGCCGCCGCAGCGCGTCGCCGAACGTGGCGACGGACTCACCGGGCTGCGCGCAGCCGAGCTTGATCTGTCGCTCGTCGATTCCGCGGTGCGCTGCCCTCATCGTCGGGGCGGAACCCATGTAGATGGTCCGGGCCACGCGGCGCGTCGCCGAGTAGCGGCCGAGATTCGGGTTATCACGGTCAAGCGCGAGCGGCAGCGAGTTGGCCCCGTCCACGTCCTTCTCGATCACAGGAATCCATTGATCTTCCAGGTATCGCGTCAACTCGAACTGCACGATCGGGTCATCGACGGGCACGTTGCCCGGCATGATGAGCAGGTTGCTGTCCTGCCGCTCCCATAGCGAGTGGATCACCGTCGCCATGAGGCGCAGCACGCCGCGCGTGCGCTGGAACTTGTCCAGCGTGGACCAGTCGTTGTAGAGCCGGTCGAACATCTCCGGATGGATCGGATACGCCATCTTGATGCGGCGCTCGTAGTCGGCCTCGCGGCACTCGCTGGGAAACTCCTGCTGCTGCGTGCCGTACCAATCGACGAACGCGCGAGCGACGGCGTCGCGGGCGACGAACTGGTCGCCGGAGAGCGGCTGGAAGAGCCGTCGGCGAACAATCTCGAATCCCTCGTCCGGGCTAGCCGGCCTCCAGGAGGCCTCGACGCGGCCGACGGCGTTCTTGAGCCGCGCCAGCGCTTCTCGTCCGCGCTCGCCGCCGACTTCGATGTCAGTGACGGCTCGGTCGGCCCGCTGGTGCGGGCTTTCCGATGCGGGGATGCTCACGACCAGCAGGGTGCTCTTCGCGGCCTTGGCCGCTTCGCTGAGCGCCTGGGCGAAGGTGAACTGCGTGTCGAACGTGCCGGCCGGAAGGTCGGCCGTGCCGTGAAGTTGCCGGGCGTAGGCAACCCACTCGTCGATCAGGATCAGGCACGGGCCGTACTTGTTGAACAACTCGGTCATCGTGGCGCCGGGGTTCGTCGCGCGCTCATCGTCTTCCTTGACGAGCTTGTAGCCCTCTTTGCCGCCGAGTTGCCAAGCGATCTCGCCCCAGAGGGTGCGGACGGTCGTACCGTCGGGCTTCTTGTGCGGCTTGCCGGGCGAAATCTGCGTGCCGACGAACACGGCGCGGCGAACACTCTTGGGCAGCGGCACTTCGACAGCCTTGACCAGTTCCTCGGCACCGGGCAGGTCGGCCGGTGATGCGCCGGAGAACAGGTGGTACAGCGCCAGCATCGAGTGCGTCTTGCCGCCGCCGAAGTTGGTCTGAAGCTCGACGACGGGGTCGCCTCCCTTGCCGGAAAGGCGAAGCACAGCCTGCGACAGCAGCCGGCGCAGACCCTCGGTGATGAACGTCCGGCGGAAGAACTCCGTCGGGTGCTTGTACTCGTCGGAACCCTCGCCCTGGTACACCTGCCACAGGTCGGCGGCAAACTCGGCCTGCTGATACCGGCCGCTGGCCACGTCCGGGTGCGGCGTCACGACCTCGCGCCACGGCTTGAGGCCGCCCTGCGGCTTGCCCTCAGTGGGCTGTGCGGATTTTCTCCGCATCTCCGAGCGGCGCTGCTCGTCGAACATCGTGCGCATCAGGTCCATGCGCATGTGGCCGACTTCGCCGGCGGCGTCCGCGGCGGAGACGGCGTTGAGTAGCCGCTCCATCGAATCCAGTGCCCGGATGGCGTCGTTGCTGCTGAACTGCTCGTTGTGCGCCCACTGGTTGCGCACGCCGCGCAGCTCGCTGACGATGCTCCGCTCGGCCGGGCCGAGCACGTCGCGGAAGACGGCGTTCCACTGGTCCCACAGGACGCCCAGCAGCGTGGCCGGGTCGTCCAGGTTGGCGGCCGGCGATTTGCCCCGCGCTCCGCGGTTGCCAGCTTCCGGCAAGGTGCCCTGCCAGTTGTCGCCCAGGTGGGATTTCAGTTCGCGCTCGACGAACGGCCGCAGCCCTGCCGCGAGCAGGTCCAGCCCCTTGCCGACACGTTCTCGATTGCTCACGGCCATAGGTCAGCGTCCATCATGAAAAGAGGTCCGATTGGGTCTGAGGTTGCCGCACTCGGGCGGAAAGGGCAAGCCTGGAGAGTTCCGGCCAGGCGATCACGAGACTGTTGTAGGCCAGCGCCTCGTCGGCCCACTTCTTGCGCTCGCAGATCGAGTACAGCCGGTAGGCCAGTTCGCGGGCGGTCTCGCCCATGCCGCCCAAGCGGTTCAGGAGCTTGGCGGCCTCGGTCTCGCCCTTCGTGTCCAGCGTGCGGATCAGATGCTGGACGACCTCCCAGTGCCGCAGGCGCGTGTCCGTCGCAGGATCCCAGCCGTCGGGCAACTCTGCCCGGCTCAAGAGCCGGACCTTTCCGCCCTTCGATTTGACGATTCCCGCCTCTACAAGGCCACTGATCGATGTGTTCTTCGCCTTACTCAAAGTCTCGGCGGTCCCGAATGACTCTTCGCTGGTGCCGTACTGCTCGAACCAGGCGAGAGCCCAGCGCGTATCGGGATCGAAGTCGCCTTCCTGCTCGGCGAGAACCTCGTCCAAGACCTGGTTGATGATTCCAAGGGCGGTGCGAACCGTCATTGGTCGCCCGTCGCTCTCGATGACTTTGGTGTAGCGGGTAAACGCCGCCATTCCTGGGCCAATCGCTGCTTGGGCAAGGTCCACGGGGGCAATGTTCCCCAATTGCAGGTTGCGGAGGGCCGCCGGCAACTCCTGGCGCAAAGCTGCGATGATCTCTTTCCGCGTCGCGAGGGGCGCATCCGGAGAACGTGGGCGGCAGGCCAACACGATGTACGATGCGAGAGCGTTCGACCCCATCGCGCGCATACGCCATGCCTGTGACGCACGCACCGGCCACGTGCCGGTGATCTGGAATCCGCTTGAACTGAGGGCCTCCAGCAGCGTCTCCCAACCCGTGGTCAAATCCACGCCGGATGTGCTGTGGTCGTCCTCATCAGCGCCACTGGACTCGTCATCCTGCTTGAAGGCATAATAAACCGTGAGCGGGAAACGCCGGTCCATTTTGTCACGCAAGGCGGTGAACGCCTTGCGGAACCCGGATTCAAAATGCTCCTTGGCCTTGTCCTTGTCGCCGTCGAAGAGCTCCGGCGCCGCGGTGAGTTCCTGAGCCTTCGGCACGAGCACGGTGCTGCACAGCTGAGGATAAAGAGCACCGACAGTGCGTCGGAGCCAGACGTAGAAAAAGTCCGACAGGGCTCCATAGCCGATGTTGTCGTAGTAGGGAGGATCGGTGCTGACGAGTATGTTCGAGAGGCCGTCCGCTCCCGCAGCGGCGTCGATCTGCCGCGCGCTACCGTTGCTACCACGCCCCGCGCAGATAGTCTCAAGACAGACGGCCTCACGCTCCACACAGACCTGCCACGATCCAATAGTCTCGCCGAGCGGATTCCCCTCTACGAAATCCCATACCATCGGGATCGCCTGGAGAGAGAAGATGTTCATGATCGCTGGGTTGGGCGTCCGCCAGCGATTGAATGCGTTGTTATAATCAGCCGTGCGATCAAGCGCAAGCGCTAGGAATGTAGTCACTGCGGTTGCGTAGTCAGACGCTTCGGCGTGGCTAAGCCCGCTGGCGAGAGCATCTTCCACGACTTTGGCTGTTGTTGCCTTCACCGAATCGCTCAGCGTGACGAGGGCTGTCAGCTGACGAGGCGTAAACATCTGCCAGTGCTTCCGAACACCATAGTTCTGAATCCGAAAACCGAGTGCTTGAGTCGGAAGATCGGTATCCGGGTATCCGGTGGGCTTCGAGGAGCGCGCCGCCTGGATGTGATCGTCGGTGACATCGAGGTATGCGCGGCCCCGCGGTAAGTCTGCAAGGGCGGCGAGCATGACGAAGCCAAGTCGGCCGTGCTGCCCTTCCTGGCGGATGTAGTCAAAGGCGATCGGTGCTCCCGTGAACAAACACCTGAAGCCACCTCGGCCGTCCTTGGTGCCGGTCCCGAGTTTTGTACGGTCTTTCGGTGCACCCGTGTGAACTGCGAACCGATATGCGAGTCGTTGTCTGTCTACGATCGGTTCCAACCACGCCTCGCTTCCCTTCTTGCTGGAAAGCCAGTACGTACTGAGAAGGGGTACATGTGTGCCCTGGGCCGCAGGATCCGGACTCGCCACCGTCCGCGCCCACATCCATACGACCGCTGGTGCTTCGGCTCCGCCAAGCTCCTTAGGAAGGCGGAGGCTCGGGTACAAGTGACCAATCTGTTCGATCGCGCGGCTTCGGATGAGAGCGCCGTAGTACCGTACATCGTCAGCCAAACCATGTGTGCCACGCCAAGCCGCGTCGCCGGCGATTCGCCTTCTGGCCTCTGGATTGACAGGTGGCCGGTTGAGCCATCGTGGGGCAAGCTCCAGATTGCACTTGTTGAGCAGCACCGCGACAGGATTCAGGTCGGCGGCGTGCGCCTCGAATCCCAGACGGTTGGCCTCAAGCGGTATCGAGCCCCCACCGGCGAACGGGTCATAGACTGCGGGCAGCCTTCCGTCGCAGTGCTTCAACATCTCGGCGTGTGCCGCCGCATAGACCTCCGGTCGCTCATGGAGCCGCTTCTCCATCATGCTGCGGAGGATGTCGAAGAGGCGCTCGCGCTCCGCATTCTGCGCTTCCTCGGTCGGAAAGCGGTCCGGATGTTCGGACGGATCGTCCACTACGGAAGCGAAGAGCACCGCCCTGGCCGTAGGCAACGGCAGCCGTGCCCACCAGTGGTGGATGCCCTTCGGGTGAGGGCCGATGCCGGGCATCTTGTCGTAGGCCGACGCGTCGTTGATCTCCGGCAACGGCAAGGCCACTTCGATCAGCTTCTTGCGGTAGGTAGCGGTCACGACTTCGGCTCCTCCGTCGGCGCGGTCGCGACAAGGTGCGTGACCTGCTCCAGTACCCAAACGCAGCGCGACAATCGCGCGATGACCAGCAGGATGCCGAGCACGCATCCGTACAAGGCCCATGCGGCCGGCGAGTTCTCCCGGTCGGCGATGAGGGCGACAAGCGCCGTGACCGCCGCAAATGCGAGCGCTCTGATCGTGGCCGTGAATACCCGCCAGAGCGTAGGGTAGTGCTTGCTCTTGCGGACAATGTCCAGTCGCTCGTGACCCGACAGGCCGAGCACGATGGACTCGGCCGTGATGGCGAAGCCGAGCAGCGAGCCGAAGATCGCGGCGAGCGTGCCGTAAATGGCGCCGCGGCGATCCTTCAGGATGTCGGCGACGTGCGCATACCCGTTGTAGTATTCGGCCCAGACGACGAACGCCACAAAGAGCACAAACGCTGCAACGAGTTCGCATCGCAGGAAGCAGCGGCCCCAATATGCGCCGAATCGCTTCATTGGGCGACTCCCGCGGCGCGCTGGAGTTCATCGCGCAACTCCTGGTGAGCGGTGGCGATGGCTTCGTACGCCGAGCCTGCATCGAGTGCCTTGGAGCGGCCGCCCTGACTCACGATTCGCTTGACTGAGACGAGCTTGTCGCTGAGCAGATCAACCTCGACGACGCGCTCGGTATGCGTATCGACGCCTCCGACGACGAAACGCTCGGCTTCCTCATGAAGATTGGGCTGACGTAGAAGGCGTCTGGCGGCGGCTGCGAGGTTCTGACGTAGGCGGGACGCACGCCGTCGATTCGTTCGCAGCACAACCTGAACGAGGTCGGCTTCTCCTGCCTCAGCAGCGGCCTGAAACGCGGCGCCGAGGCTGGCGTCGGCCTGTGCGACGGTGTCGGCGTATGAGCGGCGGACTTTCAGGTCGAAGAGGCGCAGTCCGCCCAGTCGATTGAGTTCGGCGAGAACGTCCTGGCGCAGGAGCGGCTCGATCGAGATGTCGGGCGGGACACCCGGAACACGCGCAGCCAGATAGGGACCGAGCCGCGTAGGACGCGGGCCGTAGAAGTTGAACACGGCGCCGAGAATGTTCTGCGGGAAGAACGCGAGATGCGTCACTTCGGCCAAGCCGGCGTCTGCTGTGAGGGTGAGATCGGAAAGAACGCCCGACCGCTCGACTTGCGGGAACCCGCCTCGGCGAATCGTACCGAGGCGCATGCAGGGCTGCTGCCGACCGTTGTCTATCCAGGCACACAGCGACGTGTTGTCCGGGCCGGCAACGTATCGGCCGGCAGGTGTGTAGGGGAGGCCGTCGATGTGCTGCAGAGCGCCGGCGGCGTCGAAGCGGATGGGCCTTCCCGCGTTGTCCTGGCCGAGATTGACGCGATAGAAGAAGACGCGTCGCTCGACAGTAGTAGGCGCGGGTTGTTGACGACGGCGGGCCATCAAGAAGCCTCCCGGTTGTAGCGCGTGCGCTGGTCGCATTGCGGGGGAATTGCGTGGATCATCGTCTCCGTCCCGCAATCGGGGACTCGCGGCGGGGGTCCGCTTTGGCTCAGCCCGGCACGGAACGGCCGACTCTCTGGGCCAAAGCGAAGTGGCGTAACGCCTTGATTTGCCGCATTTTCCATCATGCAGCGACGGTCGTCTTTGGCTCGCTTTTGGCTCATGACCGAACTCTCCGAGCCAAAGCGGCGCTACCTGAGCCGGGGAACCAGCGGGCCTGGCGCTTCTCCCCGCGGCTATGAACCTTACCCTCGGCCCGAAGCTCATCGAGCAGGCGCTTGGCAGTGCTCCGACTGACTGCGGGAACGGCCTTGAGGATGGCCTCCATCGTCGTGCCGTCTTTCCGGTGTTGTTTGACGTGCTTCAGGATGTCGGCCTTGTCTTGCTCACGGGTCGTTCGCTGCGTACGCGCGGTAACGGTGGCCTGGCCTTCGGGCTGATACAGCTTCCGCGCGAGAATCGGCTTGCCGCGGCCGATGCGGTCGAGGAGCCCCTTCTCGACCAGTGCCGGAACACGGCGTCGAAGGTCAGCCGTGAGGCGTTTGCCCTCCGCGACCGCCGACAGCACGAGAAAGTCGTGCGGATCGAGGGTATCGAGCGTCTCCTCGCCGACGCGCTCCAGGTACTTCAGGAACCTCTCGTCCCGAATCTCGCCGTCGAGAGTGAGCCAGACCTGGTTGTCGTCGGAGCGAGAGTAGTCCGGCAGTCGCTTCCCGTGGCGGACGCACTCCTCGACGATCCGGTTGGCGCCTTGGCCGGAACGCTCGACCAAGCCGCAGCGGGCGAAGGTCTCGGCGATGCGGCGATTGCGAGGCAACTGCTGGTCGAGGATGTTGTCCGGCGTGATGCCGGGCGGGAAGCCGCCGGGGCTGACGATTTCGACGTGACGGGGATACTGGCGCACGAAGACCGACCCGGCGTGGCGGTAGTCACGGTGGCTGACGGCGTTCAACAGCGCCTCGCGCACCGCGACCTCGCTGAAGGTCGGTACGGGGTGCATGACGAGGCGCTCCTGGAAGTGCTGCACGTCGTTGCGCAGATTCACCAGCTCCCACACCCGGTCGTAGAAGAGGAAGAACCCCTGGCGGAACTCCTCGCGCTGATTGGCCGGGCCGGGGCGGGCGTTCGCCCGGTACTCGAAAATGACCTCGGCCTGCGCGAGGAAGCGGCCGAGCGCAGCGCGCGTGCCGAGCAGGATGATCGCCGCGTAGGTGATGCCGGCGGGCAGGATGAGTTCGGCATCGTGCAACAGCGCCTCCACGGGTCGCTTGGCGAGCCCCTTTGTGCCGGAATGCCTGGCCCAGCGGGTTCGGAAGGCCGTTATCGCGGCAGGGTCGAGGTCCGCGAGCGTCGCTTCGCGGCAGACCTCGGCGGAGTAATCCGGGCCGGCCTCGTCGAAGATGCGGCGGAGCATGTCGGGCGTCATCGGGGCGAGGTCTTCGCCGGCACGCATCCAGTACGCACCCTCTACGGCTATTGGCACGCCAATCGGGCGCGACGGCGCGGTGAAGACGACGACACGACCGTCGGCGTGGGCGAGTTCCTGAGCGTCGATGCGAAGCCTGAGCCGTTCGACCAAACCGGCCTTGGTCCGCTCCAGCTCGGGAAAGACGCTGCTGCCGACCACTCTGCGGGGGCGCTTGTCGGTCACGCCAAGCACGATGGAACCGCCGCCCTCGTTCGCCAGCGCGGCGCAATACTTGACGAGCTTGTCGAAGTGGAAGTTGCTCTTGGCCTCCTTGAACTCAAGGTGCTCGTCCTCGTGGCTGGTAAGCCAGTGTTGCAGTTGTTGGAGGGTGGCGGTCATGCCGGCGCCTCCGCCTGGGCGAGCAGCGCCGACAAGTCGTAGTTCACGCTCGTGGCGTTGAAATCCGGCTCCTTCTCGAACGGTTGGCGGACGTACCGCACGTCGGCGGTGTGGTCACCGTCGATTACGGCGATGGCGAGTATGAACTCGTCGGGCTTGTTCAGGGCCGTGAGGATCTCGTTCTTGGTGACGGTGACGGTCTTCGCGCCTTTGACGCGCCCCTTGACCTCGATGAACCGCAGCAAGCCCGTGTCGGGAACGGCTGATTCGATGTCGTAGCCGAGATTCTGCGCGCTCACGTCGCGCGGGACGAAGCCGAGACGCCGCTCGATCTCCGTCACGGCCTGCATGGCCAGTCGTTCAGAGTGCTCGGTCTCGACGGCGAACTCCGGCGGAGTGTCGGCGGATTCGCCTGTGAGCGCCCGCACAAGGCCGATGGGGACCACCAGCGCGCCGCCGAGAACGATCGGCGGAAGGGCCGCGAGCTTGCGCTCCTGCTCGATCTCGGTGAGCCGCCGCTGCAAGCGGGCCGTCAACTCGTCGGCGCGTTGTCGCGCGAGACCGGAGTTGAGCTTGGCGTTGACCTTGCCGGCCAGTTCCTGGTCCTTGAGTTGGGCCGCCCTGTGGTCCCAGTAATTGATCTCCTTAGTGAGCCGATCCTGTACGGCGGCCTTGGTCCTGTCGAGCAGCTCCTCCTTGCGGCGGCGGACCTCGTCAAGGTGTTGAGGAACCATGTGAATCGCCGCGTGCTCCATCGCCCGCGATTCGAGGTCGCCGCGAATCCAGTCCGGCATCGGCATGGTCGAAAGCGCCTTCGCCTCCTCTTCGGTCGGCGGGCGATAGTCGAGGTAGGGCGCCGGCCCGGCATTGACCGCGTCGCCGTCGCCGCCGATTTCGACGAACTGCAAACGCTTCGACACGACGCGCCGGTTGCCGGCGCGGTCGGTCCGCGCGTCCTGGATGGCGTGCTCAAGGTAAAGCAGCATGCGCGGCTGCTCGCCGGGATCGGTGTCGTCGATCAGGACGGCGCCGCGCTTCAGCAGGTCGCGGTGACGCTCGATGATGAGGTCGAGCGTGGAATCCAGCAGCGGGTGGCCGGGGCACACGAAAGCGGCCGGCGGTTTGCCTTGGAGGTTGATGAGTCCCTTCTCGAAGGTAATGCGTTCGTAGCGGGTGAGCACGGCCTCGCCGCGGCCGATCTGTCGGTCGCGGTTGCGGATCACGGCCGGGACGTGCTTGATCTCGTAGCGCTTCGGCTCGCGTTCGTGAATCGTCCCGCCGAGCAGCTTGAATGCCTCGATGAAGAAGGCGGCGATGAAGTGCGGTTGCAGGCGGCGGGCCTCGGCACGTTCCATCTCCTGGCGAATCTGCCGGACCTTGGAGACGTCCATCGCGTCGTGTGTGAGCGCCCTCCCCTCCACCAGCTCTTGCAGATGCTGGCGGTCGAGCGCCTTGTCCACGACCTGAAAGAGCCTCGCCTTGACTTCCGGCCGGTCACCGTAGCGGACGGCTTCCAGCAGCAGGTCGCGCAACGGACGATCCTCGAACGTCAGTTCCCCGAGCACGTCGAAGACCTGGCCGCCGAGCGCGCTGCGCTCCTCGTCGAGCTTCTCCAGCAGTCGGAAGTAGACCTCGCCCTCGCGGGTATCCTTGGCGACCAGGTTCCACAGGTGGCAGACCTCGGTCTGACCGATGCGGTGGATGCGGCCGAAGCGCTGCTCCAGGCGATTCGGGTTCCACGGCAGATCGTAGTTGACCATCAGGTGCGCGCGCTGAAGGTTGATGCCCTCGCCGGCGGCGTCGGTGGCCACGAGGATTTCGACTTCCTTGTCGTGCGTGAACGCCTCCTGAGACTTGCGGCGCTCCTCGCGGCCGATGCCGCCGTGGATGATGACCACGGCTTCGGGCTTGCCGATCAGCGCGCCGATCCTCTCTGCGAGGTAGTTCAGTGTATCGCGGTGCTCGGTGAAGATGACGAGCTTCCTGCGGTGGCCGTGCGCGTCGAACATCTCGGAGTTGTTCTGCAGCAGTCGGGACAGTTCATCCCATTTGCGGTCGGAGCCGGATTGGCGGACGCGTAGCGCTGCCCGCTCCAAATCCTGCAATTGTGCGATCTCGGCCTTGAGTTCGGCGATCGTGCGGGCGGCGGACGCCTGATCGACCACGCGCTCCTCGGTGTCCTCGACCTCTTTGTCCGGGGCGTCATCAAGGTCGTCCATCTCATCGGCAGTGAGCGCCGGCAGTCCGACGGTCAGATCGATGCCGGCCTCCGCGCCCCGTTTGAGCAACTGCTCTTCGCGCAGGCGCTTCTCCAGCCGTTCACGCCGACGGCGGAGCGATTGGTAGATGGCCTCGGGAGAGGAAGCCAGGCGGCGCTGCAGAATCGTGAGCGCGAATCCCACCGTGCCCTTCCGGCCTTCGTTCTCCAGCGCCTCGGCGCGGTTGAACTCCTCGCGGACGTAATCGGTGACCTGCTTGTAGAGGTCGGCTTCGGCGTCCGACAAGGCATAGTTGACGGTGTAGGCGCGGCGTTCGGGGAAAAGCGGCGTGCCGTCGAACTTGAGCAACTGCTCCTTGACCAGGCGACGCATCATGTCCGTCGCGTCGCTCATGTGAACGCCGTCGCGGAACTTGCCCTCGAAGCGGTCGCCGTCGAGCAGCGCCATGAAGAGCTGGAAGTCGGCCTCCTTGCCGTTGTGCGGCGTGGCCGTGAGCAGCAGGAAGTGCCGAGTCAACGGCGAGAGCGCCTGGCCGAGCCGGTAGCGCTTCGTGTACTTCACCTCGTTGCCGAAGTAGGTGGCGCTGAGCTTGTGCGCCTCGTCGCACACGATGAGGTCCCAATCGGTCAGATTGAGCTTTGCTTGGGTGTCCTCGTCGCGGCTGAGTTTGTCGAGCCGGCAGATGGCCAGCGGGGTTTCCGCAAACCAGTTGCCCGTGCGGGCGGCTTCGAGGGCGTCGTTCGTCATGATGTCGAACGGCAGGTGGAACCGGCGATCGAGTTCGTCCTGCCACTGCTCGACCAGGTTGCCCGGACACACGATGAGGCAGCGCTGAAGGTCGCCGCGGGCGATCAGTTCCTTGATGAGCAGGCCCGTCATGATGGTCTTGCCCGCGCCGGGGTCGTCCGCGAGCAGGAACCGCAGCGGCTGGCGGGACAGCATTTCGCTGTAGACCGCCGTGATCTGGTGCGGCAATGGCTCCACCAGGGACGTATGCACGGCAAGCAGCGGATCGAAGAGATAGGCCAGCCGGATACGGTTTGCCTCGGACAGGAGCCGGAACAAGCCGCCCTCGCCGTCGAAGCTCCACGGGCGGCCCGTCTCTACCACTTCCAACGTCGGCTCACGGTCCCGGTAGAGCAGCTCGTTGCCCAGCCTGCCTGCGGCGTCCTTGTAGGTGACCTCGATGGCAACGGTGCCGATCCATCGCACGTCACTGATGGTGACGAGCGAGTCCGGGAGGATGCCTCGCACGGCCGCGCCGCGGGTGATGGACTCGAGCGTCGCCATGCGTCAGTGGCCCTCCCCTCGGGCTGGGTCGGACGAGCGCTTGCCCTTGCGGTCGTTCTTGCCCTGGACGAGGACATAGCGCCATCCGTCGTCGCCGCGCTCCGCCCGGATGTTGTAGCCGCGCTGCCGCAGCGCCGTAACGTCGCGCGAGACGGTCGGAATGGACACGCCGAGTTCCTCGGCCATGCGCGGCGTCGAATAGCTGCCCTTGCGGATCATTCCGAGCACGGCCTCCAGTCGGCGTTCTATTTCGAGGGATCGTTCGTAAAGCATCCGCGGGGCCTCCTGACCGCCGCTACCTGTCTATCGGAGCATGATAGACATGTCAACCCTTGCGTGCGGGACGGGGTAGACGCCGCGCTGTCGGCTCGCCCAGCAAAGCACCCCGGCGGCCACCCGCCGGGGGGCGGCTGCTTGCTCAGACGGCTTCCGCTGGCTCGGCGGCGGCGCCGTGCAGGGACGCGATGATCTCGGCGGCGGTCTTCTGGATGCGGTCGAGGGAGGCGGCCAGCGTCTCGGCCTTGCCGTCGAAGAGCTGGATGTAGTCGCTGGCGGCGGTGCCGGTCTCGAGGCCGATCGCCTGGCAGACGACGAAGGCGACCGCCTCGGCCTCGGTCTCGCGGACGGTCTTGCTGGCCGGGCGGTCTTCGCCGCGGTGGAGCAGCTCGTGGGCCAGCTCGTGGGCGAGGACGGAGAACTCGACCGCCGGCTCCAGGTCGGGGCGGATGCTGATGCGGCCGCCGCGGGAGACGCCGAGGGCATCGTGCGGCACGTCGGCGTGGTCGAGCGTGATGCCGCGCTCGGCGATGAGCGCCTTGAGGCGGTCGGTGTGGTGACGCGGGTCGCCGTTGACGCGCGCCGGCTCGGCAAGAGGTGTCCCGTCAGTTTGAGCCGCATCGTACACGTAGACCGCTTTGAAGCGCAGCACCGGCTTGGACTCCTCGGCGCCGTCGCTGTCCTGCTCGTCGCGCTTGCGGATGAGCATGGGCGCGATGATGACGATGCCCTTCTCGCCCTTCTTGACGAAGCGACCCATCTGCCGCCAGGTGTGGAAGCCGGCGACGTGCGTGGCGGCGGGACGCTGCGAGAGGATCATCAGCACGTTCCCGAAGCTGTACTTGTGGAACTTCGCCAGCATGGCGAGGTAGCGGGTGAGCGCTTCGCTCTTGCCGTGCGCGAGCGCATCGGCGAGTTGTTCGAGGGCCTGGTCGGCGATCTTCCTGGCTTGTTCGGCTTTCATGGTTCTGCTCCTTGTCGGGCCCCGCGACGTGCGGTCCCTTCGCCAGGCACGAGGGACCACGTCGGGGGTGACAAGGAGCAAGCGGCGCGCAGGCCGGCGGCCCGCCGGAGAGTCCCGCGTCAGCGGTGCAGGCCGAATGACGGAGCGCACCCGCAGGGCGCTTCGGCGGCGACGGCGTGAGGCGTGCATGACTCGGAGGCGGGCAGCGAAGCGGCGACGGCCGGGAGCGCCGCGGGTGAAAGCCGGAACGGACGGAATCGCCGGTGATCCGTCGCACGAGGACGGCCGGGTGGTGATGGCGCGGGCCTCCGGTACAATCGTTCAGCGAGGCCCCGGGAATAGTGCGATGAATGAACTCTGCTGTGAGCGTTGTGCGTCACGGCCCGTGATGCGGCCGGCTTCGACGGAGAAGCTCATCGACTTCGGCGTGTCCACGCGCGGCGTGCCACATCTGCAACGGCGGATGGGCCATCCCGCGCAGGCGATGGCATGGACGCTCATGAACGTGGCGTCGGCGGTCGGCAACTACTTTTTCGAGACGGTGGTGTACAAGTGCGAGGAATGCGGCCACACGGTCAAGAAGACGTGCCGACGTTGATCGGAATCGGTTGGCGGAATCATCTCTCGCGATCTGGGGATGTGGTCGTTGAGCGGTTCACCTTGTCAGACCATGATGCGGCGCGCCGGTGCCTGACGACGTCGTAGATCAGCGCGCCCAGGGCGACGGCTGCGACCACGATGGCGAGTTTCCGGCTTCCCCTCTCCGGCAGGATCGTGTTGTGTCCGGCGGCGCCGGCGACGCCTGCCGCCACAACCCCGACAGCACTCGCGGTGAGGCCGTTGTCCACGGTACGGCTCGTGCCGGTGTCTCCGTTAGTTTGGGGGTCAATCCGACCCGGTTCCGTCTCTGTCATGATGCACGCCTTTGACTTCCATTCTGCCACAGGTGCTGTGCGCTGTGTGTGAAGGTTTTGTGACAGGCTTTCGGGAGGAGAATCAGCGGCTTGGAAGGCGGCGGCTTCTGCCGAATCGTGTCTGCGAGCGGTGTCAACGCTGAAGCACCGGGTTGGTCAGGTGGCGATGAGTACGCCGCCGCTCGTCTGCAACCTGCTCCCGGTACTGCTTCGGGGCTCGCTGCGGTGCGCCTGCGCCGAGCGCGCTCAGTCCGGGGATGGCGAAAGCGTCCGGCTCGTGCGATGGCGCGGCGTCCTCGCAACGCGCCACGGCTTGGCGACGGATGCGGGTGGTGACCGGTTCCTCGGCGTCGAGGCGGCGGGTGGCGGCTCGTGCGGCCGGCGCTTCGACGGTGTGTGCCGCTTTCAGCGCCTTGATCCGCTCGGCGAGTTCGGCGGCCGTCGCTGCGGGAGTTCCGGCGGTCGATTCGGCCGTCATGCCGGCGAGGCTGGCCTTGAGCCGGTCGCGCAGGGCCGTCAGCTCGTCCTGGTAGAACTCGTGGACGAACGGCCTGCCGACGCGGGCCTGGTAGTCGCGGAGTTGCGACTCGGCGATGGAGAGGTCCTGCCGGAGCCGGGAGATGTCGGTGTCGTAGCCGGCGCAGAGCCGGTCGAGGGCGTTGAGGACGGCGCGCGCTCCGTGGCTGCCGCGGGTGAGCCGGTCGGTCCGGGTCGCGGCCCCTTCGAGGTAGACCTCCGGCGGGAAGTGCGGGCAGAGCACGAGGCCGAAGCGCAGGCCGCGGTAGGTGCCGAGCGGGACGCGCTGCTCCTCGCGGACGGCCTGCGGCAGCGCCTCCAGGCGCTTGCCGAGCACGGCCATTGCGTCCTCGCGCGGGTAGGCGCGCTCGCCGATGACGATGTCGTCGCCGGCGTGGGCGGTGACGGTCGCCCGGTCAGCGTCGAGACCCGCTAACCGCTCAGAAAACCTGGCGATCCTGCCCGGCAGGTCGCGCACGTTGCGGCGGGCGACGTACTGCTCGTCAAGGTGGTTTTTCCTGAGCAACGCCAGCCGCTGTAATTCTGCGTCGGCCTCGGCGAGCGTAAGCACCGCCGGGTTGCCGGAGGCGATGGCCTTCACTTCCGCGTAGGAGAGTTCCTGGCCGCCCACGTCCTCGGCCCGGCGGGCGGCGTTGTGTCCGGTGATGACCTGGCCGATGAACCGGGCTTTCGTTTCAAGGGCCTGCCACATGTAGGCGTCGAACGAGCCCTCGGTGACGTAGCGGTAGACCGCGACTTCCTCGTTCGCGTTGCCCTGGCGCAGGATGCGGCCCTCGCGCTGCTCGACCTCGGCCGGTTTCCACGGGGCATCCAGGTGATGCAGGGCGACCAGCCGCTGCTGGACGTTTGTGCCGGTGCCCATCTTCTGCGTGCTGCCTATCAGCACACGCACCGTGCCGTTCCTCACCTTCTCGAAGAGCGCCTGCTTCTTCGCGTCGGAGTCGGCGTCGCCGATGGCGGCGATCTGCGATCGCGGGATACCGGCTGCGACGAGCTTCTCCGTCACATCGTCGTACACCGAGTAGCCCCACGGCGTCTTATGCACGCCCATGTCGCAGAAGATCATCTGCGTGCCGCGCGTGGCGGCCGTGCGCCGCCAGATGTCGGCGACGTTCTCAACCAGGCGGTTGACCTTCGAGCCGGGGAAGTCGGTGGCAGAAGGCGAGAGCAGCCGCGCGTCGGTGGCGAGCTTGCGGCCGTCGGTGGTGATGGCCAGCGCATTGTCCTCGCGCGGGTCCACCTTCTCGGTCCGCAGCCGCTCGTAGCGCCGGACGAGCTGGTCCTGCAGGGCGTGCTGCTCCGCCGACATCGGGCAGGCGACAACGATCGCCTTGCCGGACTCCAGCTTCGGCGTCGGGAGATTGAGCATCCCGGCGGTCTGCACGTCGGCAAACGCCCGGAACATCTGCTGGAGTTCCGACAGGTTGGTGAACCTGGCGAACCGGCTGCGCGGGCGCAGCGACGCCCCGTCCGGCGAAATCTCCATCGTGTCGATCACCTCGCCGAACGTGGCCGCCCAGGCGTCGAAATGCTCCAGCCCGCGGCTTTTCAGTCCCGCCGGGTCGAGGAAGCGCTGCATGGTGTACATCTCCACCATCGTGTTCGAGACCGGCGTCCCGGTGGCGAACGTCACGCCGTGGCCGGGATGCCGCTCGCCCAGGTAGCTCGCCTTCATGTACACGTCGAAGGCGCGTTCGCTGCCGCCGGTCTGGATGCCGGCGACGCGCTCCATCTTGGTCGGCGTCTCCAGGTTCTTGAAGTAGTGGGCTTCGTCGATGAGGACGTGATCGACGCCGAGCTCGTCGAAGACGAGGCCGTCGTCCTTCTTCTCGCGGGCCAGCAGGTCTTTCAGGCGCTCGACGCGGGCCGCCTTCTGCTTCTCGATCTGCTTGATGATGTTGCGGTTCGATCCCTTGGCGCCGGCATGCTCGATCAGCAACCGGTCGTACTCGGCGATCTGCTCGGTGAGGAACTTCTCCTGGTAGTCCCGCGACATCCCGATGCGCTCGAACGACGAATGCGTGACGAGGATGCCGTCCCAGTCGCCGCTGGCGATCCTGGCGGTGAGCAGCTTGCGGCGGTCGCGCGCCAAATCCTCCTTCGTTGCCACGAGCAGTTTCGCATTGGGGTAGAGCTGCATGAACTCGCGGGCGAACTGCTCCAGCAGGTGGTTGGGCACGACGTACATCGGTTTGCGGATGAGGCCGGCCTGCTTCATCTTCATGCCGGTGGCGGCCATCGTGAAGGTTTTGCCGGCGCCGACGGCGTGCGCGAGCAGCGTGTTGCCGGCACTCATGGCGCGCCACACCGCGTCGCACTGGTGCGGGCGGAGCCGGATGGTCCGGTTCATGCCCGGGAAGTCGAGATGCGAGCCGTCGAACAGTCGCGGCCGCAGGTTGTTGTAGGTGTCGTTGTAGAGGCGCACCAGCCGCTCGGTGCGCCCGGGATCGGCGAACACCCAGGCGCGGAAGCGCTCCTTGATGAGCTTCTGCTTCTCGCGGGCGGCCATCGTCTCTTCCCGGTTGACGACGCGCTCCTCGCGGTCGCCGTGGTCGATCACGTCGTAGATCGTCGGCGATTTCATGTTGAGTGCCAGTTCCAACAGCCACGTGCCGTTGGCGCGATGGGTGCCGTAGTCAGAGGTGGCGGAGACGGATTGCTTCGCCGCGTAGCCGGCGTCGAGATTCCAGACGGCGTCCTTGGCGAGGTGCGCCACCGGCACGGCCTCGGGCGCAACGTGGAACAACTCGGCGGCGAACGCCTGGATGTCGCTCGCGGGAATCCACGGCGCACCGAGATTGGCGTCGATGTCGCCGGGCAGTACGTCCTCGGGCTGCACGCGGCGCAGGGCGTCGGCGTTGCGGGCGTATCTGGCTCCGCCACGCTCCGCGACGGCGAGCTTGTGCCGGACATTGCCTGACAGGTACTCGTCCGCCGTCTTCCACTGTTTCGATTCCGGGTCGTGGTAGACCAGGTCGCCCAGTTCGGTGATGACCTGTCGCTCGGGCTTGCCGTACAGCCCGGCGATGAACGGCAGGTCCACCCTGCCCCGCTGGTTGAGCGAGACGAGCAGACCTTCCTCGGCGCTTCGGACCTGCGTGACGGGCGGCGTGCGTCCGACCACGTCGCGGCTCATGATCGCCGCCTTGGCCGCCTTGCCGGTGACCTCGTCGTACTCCTCCAGCGACATCACCAGCATGGCGTCGGGGTCTTCGATGAACTTCACCAGGTTGGGCCGGCGGCGGATCACGCTGCCGTCGTGGGCCTCGCTGAAGCTGGTCTTGTTGATCGGGCCGTAGGCGCGCACGAAGCGGTCGTAGGCGAGGTTCAGTTCGCGGCGGGCCTCGTCGCGGTGCTGCGCCGGCCAGCCCTCGTTCTGCGACGCGAGCACGCGGCGGGCGCGGTCGCGGATGTCGATGAGCGCCGCCATGCGCTTACCGGTCAGCGTGCCGTTCGCCTTCAGCGCCGCGCCGCCGTAGACGACGGGGACGGACTGCCCGCCGGCGACCTGGTAGATGCCGCGGTCCTCGCCGACGAAGAAACTCCCCTCGTCGATGTGGCGCTGCGGCGGCGGCTTGAATCCGCCTTCGCCAAGGCTCCGGCCTGACGAGCGTCCTGGTTCTGGCGTCGCCAGGATCGGAGTGAACTGCGGCAGTCGCTGAATGGCGGCGTTGAGTCTCGCCGCAAGGTCGCCGTTGCCGCGGACGCTGTAGCCCTCGCCGTAGAGCGTGTCCTTGCGGCTCCACTCGCCCAGTACCATCTCCGGGTGATTCAGGAAGTAGCGGTTGACCGGGATTTCCACGCCCTCGACGGCAAGCGGCGCGACGCGCAGCCAGTCAGGATCAGCGTGATGTGCCGGCTCGCCGGGGGCGCGCCTGCGCAGGAACAGGATGTCGGTGACGACGGACGTGCCCTCGCGCCTGAAGGCGTCGGACGGCAGGCGGATCGCCCCCACGAAATCCGCTCTCTCGGCGAGATACTCGCGGATCGCGGCATTCTGCTTGTCGAGCGTGAAGTGCGACGTGACGACGGCGAGCACGCCGCCGGGCTTGAGCGCGTCCACGGACTTCGCGATGAAGTAGTCGTGCAGGGCGAGCTTCTGCCCGTGATAGTCGAGCTTGATGTCGGCGAACGGGACGTTGCCGATCACGGCGTCGAGGCCGCCCTCGGGCAGTTTCGTGTCGCGGAAGTTCTCGATGCGGATGTCGTGCTGCGGGTGCAGCGCCCGGGCGATGCGCCCGGAGATCGAGTCCAGCTCGACGCCGATGAAGCGCCTGTTCGCGCTGCCCTGGCGCATGAAGTTGCCGATGCCGCAGCCGGGTTCGAGGACCAGGGCGTCGTCGGGTGCGCCCAATCGCCCGATGGCGTCGTGGATGGCCGCGATGACCGTGGGCGACGTGTAGAAGGCGTTGAAGGTGGTGCGGCGGGCGCTCTCGTACTCCTCGGGCGAAAGCAGCGCCTTCAGCTCCTCGCCGAGCACCTGCCAGCCCGCGTCCTTGTAGCGCCCGGTCACCGGGTCGGGGAAGATGGACAGCGCCACCGGACCGAAACCCGCGAACTTCGCGAGGGTTCGCTGCTCCTCGGGCGTGGCCCGTCGGCCATCCCGCTCAATGGCCTGCAATGTGCGGATGGCCGCGAGGATGTCGCGGGCCTTCTCCTTCTCGCCGCTGGCGATTTCGACAACCGGGACGGCCGTGTCGGCGGGTGTTTGTTCCTCGGTCTCGGCGAGTTTCGGAGTCTCGACGGAAGGCGCGGGGTCATGAACCGGCCGTGACGCCGGCGGCGGCAGGTCCCACAGCGTGGGGCCGCGACGCGCTTTCAGCCGCGCGACGTGAGACTGCGGACGAACGCCATCGCGGCGTCCAGCGAGAGCTGCCCCTGCCCCTCCGCCGGAAACGCGGCCTGCAAACGATGCTCCATCTCCGCCGCCGCGATCTCCATCGCCGCGCTCGCCGCCTGGGCCGGGTCGAGTTCCGGCTTCGTCGCGGCGAGTTCCTTCTTCAGCGCCTCGTGCCGGCTTTTCAGCGCCGTTGCCAGCGATTCGGTCGCCACCAGCAGCATCCGGCCGTGGCGGAGCCGGTCGTGCAGCGGCGGGATGCGCTGCAGGAGTTCGAGGATGATCGTCTTGTACGGCATGGGGTTCTCCTTCCTGTTGCTGCGGTGCGTCGTCCAGGGCGACGGCCGTGTCGCTCCCGTCGAGCGGGAAGAGCAGCGGTGTTTCCCGTCCGGGGCGCCACTTCCTGCGCATGGTCACAGCGGCGCGGCCATGCCCGGCCCGCGCCGTCCCGACCGCCAGCGCGCAGCAAAGTCACCGCCCGACCGGGCAGCGCTCAGGGGCGTGGCTACGGGGGGATCGACGGGTGATTCGATGCACGCGGGGCGGGAATGACGGGGCATGGAGTCGGTGGTGTGAGTTGTGGCGTACTCACATGCCACACTCCCGCCGACGAATCAACCCAAAACTGCATCGCTCGCGGACCGCCTCGGTGTGCGGCGGGTCAGCGGCGACGTACCGAGCGGATGATCGCCAGCGGGTCGTCCCACTCCAGGGCCTCGCACCAGTCGAGGAACTCGATGGGGTCGAGCCGGCGCTGGCCGGTCAGCGTCTTGTGGACGGTGGTCCTCGGGCGGTCGAGGCGCTCGGCAAGCGCCCGTACCGACAGGCCCAGCTCGTCCGCCCGGGCGTGGATGAGCCGGGCGAGACCCTGGTACGCGGAGTGCTGTAGGGGCTGCTTGGTCGGCAGTAGACGTTTTTTGCCGCGGGTCGTTGGCACATCCCTATCAGAGCGGCTATACTGAGGTGTCCCCAAAATGCGGACAGTCCGCGCGGGCGTGCCGTGGCGGAATCTTCCGCTTCACCCCGGATGCCCAGGAGAGAAAAGACCATGCGGCTCGGAGTCGTTGTCGCCGTCATCGCCATGCTCGCCCCCCTCGCCTCCGCCGACATCATCGAGGTCGGCGGGGCGGCCGTCCTTGCAGAGCCGCCGTCCAACATCGCGCTCAACCAGTGGGAGAGCGATACCGAGATCCGCGGCTTCTTCGAGAGGCAGACCGTGCTGTTCTCGGACCTGGCCCTGGACCACGTCAACACGGGCCTCGTCGATCACGAGTCGCTGCTGGTGCCGGGCCTCGTCGCCGCCGGGACGGCGGTGCAGAGCTACCTGTTCCACGCCGACTCGGTGGCCGGCTTCGACGCCCTGCTCTCCGGCTACGTCGTCTTCGACCAGCCCATCCTCGGCGTCCTCATCACGACGGCGTCGATGAACGGCACCGACGACTTCCTCGGCCGGCCGGGCGTGACCTACGGCAACAGCCCCGGCAGACGGCTGGAACTACCGCCCGGCTCGCTTGACACGTTCGAGATTTCCGGGGACCGGACGCGGCTGGACTTCACGCTGAAGTTCGGTGCGGCGTACGACGAGATTCGCATCGTCACCGCCGTGCCCGAACCCGGCTCGCTCGCCCTGCTCTCCCTGGTCGGGTTCGCCGGCCTGCGGCGACGGAGGGAGGCGCGGCGATGAGCGCGAGTCCGTCACGCACTTCTTCGTCCACGGTTCGGCTGCTCCGTGGGGCCGGTGTCGCCGTCGCACTGGTCGGCCTGTTCCTGATTGGCCTCATGCTGCTGACCACGGGCGTTGATCGTGGGTCGCCGCTCGTGATTGCCATCGGCGCAATCTTCTCGCTCGGGGCGTTGATCCAGGGCATTCGGCTCGCCGCCCGGAGCGAGCGGCGCCGCGTCACCGAATGGGCGGACCCCGCGTTTGCCGCCCAGCTCGTGTGCGAACGGTGCGGCGTGTTCCCGCGCGAGAACGGCATCGCGCGTCCGCAATCGCGAGCGCGTGCGGCGGTCATCGTCCTCTTCGGCATCGCGGTCGTGCTGGTGATCGCGAATGCACTGCTGTCCGGGCTGGACAGGCAATCGCTTATCGGGGCGGTCGGGGTCATGTTCCTGGGCGCCTTCGCCAGCCGGTGGGCTTCGACGCCTCGGTTCGCCTGCCCGGCCTGCAAGGGTGACTCCGTCGTCTCCCGCCAGAGTGCCAAGGGTGCTCGTTGGGCCGCAAGGTTCTAGGGACCACGCGCTGACGAGTAGTTGCCAGTATTGATTCCATTCCGCGAGAAATCGCCTCTGAATGGTCGAAGATCCTCTCCGGGCGGTGACACGGCCTCGAAGTCGATTCCTCTCTTCTACGGGCGTCTATCGAGGCCGGGAACTATGCCACAGGCTCGAACCCTTCCCTGAATGCCAGACGGGCCTTGCCGCGACTCGAAGCCACAGCTTCCCTGTCCGGTCCGCGCAACACTCGGGAACACCCGTGTCGCCTTCTCGCCGCGTCGGCCTGAGAGTTATCCACAGGGGCCAAAGCGTTATGTAAGTTAATACATATACTGGTTAGAACGTTAGGCTCGAACGAAGGCGTTGATTCTCCGGAACAATCGGGCGAGCCGTGCGCCCATTCGCCCGAATCTCTGCGCCCGATCGTCCGTGCCGGGTTGCGCCCAATCGCACGACAGCCATGCGCCCATTCGCCCGACGCTGTCCCCAACTCAGTCGTCTGACTTGGTTGCCGGCATCAACGTGCCCTCGCCCCTGCCCTGCGAGCCGCACCGCTTACGCCTGATCGCCCGTGTCTCCGTCGGCCAAGCCGTTGAAACTCCTCGCGGCGGCATGAATGCCGTCGGGCGTCTGCCGGCGTCCAGGGAAGCGCGGCAGTTCGTGACGCGGATGGTCCATCGCCAGGTGCGACCGATGGACGAAGCGCACGATCTCGTCGCCGTCGGCGTTCCGGTCCATCGACACCTCGTACTCCGGCAACTGGTTGGCCTTTACGACGCGGCGGATGTCGATGGCGAAGTCGGAGAAGCGCGCGGCGGAGCCGGACTTCTCGTAGAGCTGCCGCATGGTGAAGCTCCATCCTGCCTGCTGCCGGCCGGCGTGCTTGCGGGCCACGCGGTAGAGCCATCGCTCGATGCCGCCGGTCAGGAGGAAGTAGTCCTCGTGGATGGTCAGCACCCCTCCCCGCTCGACGATGCCGTCGTAGAGCCAGTCGGGCAGCGTGATGGTCATGCCGGTCGGCTCGCCGGACTGCTCGTCGGTCGTCTCGGTCCAGCTCTCAAGCCAGTGAAATGACGCGAACTTCTTCTTCCCGTCGGTGCGGATGTTGGTACGGACTGCGGTGTGGGTCAGGCGTTCCAGGGCGGCGCGGAGGCGCGTGTAATCCGCGCCGCCCGTGGTCCGCCGGATGGACTTGAGCAGGTTGTAGGGATGGAACTGAATCGTCCGCGACGGCGCCATGCCGCGGTCGAGCGCCTCGGTGATTTGCGTCGAGGCCCAGATCAGGATGTCGGCGTCCCAGATGGTCGCCATGCCGAACTGCGGGTTCGGGCTGACCTCGACCCACACGTCGCCGACCTGGTACTCGATGGGATCAAGTCGCGGCCGCTTGGCCAGGCTGAAGAACGGCCGTTCCATCGTATCGCGTTGATCGCGCACGGGAATATCGGCGAAGCTGGCGGCGAACAGGTCCGGCTGGCGGTCATCGCTCGACGGGTTGCGGCGGACCATCTCAGCCCCGCGATTCAGCAGCGTCTTGCATGCCGGCCGTCGTGGAATCGTGTTTGCGATTCGTCGTATTCACGACAGCCCCCTCCCCGCTCGGCGCGGCCTGCCCGACCGGCGCCGGAAACCGCTGCTCCAGCAGCTCGCGGATCACGTCGGCCATGACGAGGTTCTGCATGGCGCACTGGCTCTTGACGCGCTTGTGCAGGCTGACCGGCACGTCGATGGTGAACCGCTTCATCTGCTCGCGCGGCCGTTCAGGCGATTGGGTCAGCACCCAGTTGTCGATGCTCGCTTCCGGCGTGCCCGCGTTCGTGGGCCGCTTGCCGCCGAAGGTGACCTTCTTCATGCCAGCATCCTCTGCAATTCCTCGGCGACGCCGTCGATCTCCTTGCTGGCCAGCATGTCAGGGTCAAGCTCGTAGACTGTGAGGCCCTGGGTGGCGCTCTCGGCGAAGGCAACCCGTTGACATATCGCGGTATCCAGGACCGGAATCGGATACTCCGACAGCGCGTCGGCCACGTCGCGGCCGATCGCCGTGTTGACGATTTTGCGATTGATGAGGAACGCCTTCTTCAGGGCAGGCTTGTAGACGGCGGCCTCGTGCAGCAGGTCGATGATCTCCTTGGCCGCCCACACGTCGTAGGGCGACGGCTGGACGGGAACGAGCACCAGGTCGCTGGCCATGATCGCCGAGCGGGCCACGTCGTAGACGCGCGGCGGGCCGTCGATGATGACGGTCTGGTAGTTGCCGGCCAGCGCCGGAAGTTCCTTGTGAATCGACGACTTGGGCAGGCCGACCACGGGAAACAGCGGCTCGCCATGCCGCGCCGCGGCCCAGTCGAGAGCGCTGCCCTGCGGGTCGGCGTCGAGCAGCAGCACGGTTTTCTTCTGGCGCGCCAGGGCGGTAGCCAGGTGAACGGCCAGCGTGGTCTTGCCCACGCCGCCCTTCTGATTCAGTATCGCAATGACCTTCGGCACACAATCCGTCGTGAATACGATTTTACGATTTGTCTCTCGTCGATACGACGAATCCGCTGCCATGTCAATCGGAATCGTGCGACGCGGTGCTCGCGAGGTTGGTGTACCGGAATGGCACGGTTGAATGGGCGCAGAATCGTGAAGTCGTGAAATCGTATTCACGACGACACGCGGTAACGGCAATGCAGCGTTGCGACGATGCGATGCCACGGCGATACGACGATGTGGCAATACGGCAACACGACGACACGGCTTTGCGGAAAGTCGGAGAGGCGGTTTCACGTCGAGCCGTAAACACGATTTCACGACTCGTCGCAAATGCGATTTCACGGTGAAAGAAGTCCTAAGCACTGCTTAGGGGAGATGTCTGGCGACGAAATGTTCTGCGATAGAGACTCAGCGCACGTCTTGGGCGGAATGCCCAGTCAGTCGTTCAACTGTGCTGAGTCTGCCGTATACGGCCGTCGTCGTCG
>CAZGUH010000042.1:0-33457 GCA_964529005.1 uncultured Ilumatobacteraceae bacterium
GTTCAGGTCCCCCCTCGCCCACGATTGTGATGTCGCGAGACATTCCGTGGGTGAGTTCTACGACGGCGCCCCTGACGACTACACCCTCGTCGAGCGCACACCGCGCAAATACCGCAATCCGTTCCTGGTCGAGGCCATGACCGAGCTGAACCTGATCGGCCACCTCGGCTACGGCATCCACCGCATCGTGCGCGACCAGGTCCGCCGCTTCGTGCCGCTCCCCGACTACGACCTGGAGCCGGATCAGGGCGAGGTGAGGCTCACAATCCCGGGGGCAGTGATCGACGAGGCGTACACCAGCTGCTGATGGTGCGGACAGACCTCCCATTGGAGGATGTGCTCGCGCTGGACCGCGTACAGAAGGGACTTCCATCACCCCGACCACGGCTCAACGTCTCCGGAGGGCTGGGTTGGTCGAGGGACGTCGCCCCAACCTGCACGTCGCGGCAGCCGTCGCTGAAGCGACTGGGACCAAGGCCGAGTACATCCGGACGCGGGCGCCGGGCAACGCCTTCTACGCCATGCTGCTCACCGACTACCTGCGACAGTTCCGTTCGGCGACACGGCAGGAGGTGAACGAACTTCTCTGGAACAAGCTCAGCGACGGCTTGACCGACACCCAGAAGACCCAGAAGATCGGCAATCTCCTCACCAACCTCCGGCGCGCAGGCCAGATTCGGAACCGAGGCTCCCGAGGACAGCCGTGCGGGGAGCTCACCGAGTGACTCCCAGCGGAAAGCCATGTAGCGCTGTGGATAACTAGCGCTAGTCCAGCTCATGCCCTTTCTGCACAGCCGTTCCGGCGCAGACGCTGCAGAAGCCAACCGAGACAAAGTCAGCTTCGGTCGGCGGTCGTGATGAGGATCGGGCTGGACGCTTGCGAGGGTGCGCTCGTCGTAGGTCGTCAATCGTTGATCAGGTCGGTGATCCGGTCGCGGGGACCGGCCCTGCGTTCGTGGCTTGCGACGTCGGCAAGCTTTGCCAGGTCGATCGCGCCATGGGCAGCGAGCTTGCGGATCCGCCGCCGTGGAAGACAGGCGATCGGTCGACTCGTTGGCAGGGAGTCAGTCGTCGAACACGGCGAGGTGGAGTGAGTGGAGGTTGTCGGCGAACGTTGCTGGATCGAAGGCGTCCGGATCGAGGCCGGCGCCTCCCCAGGCCGTTGCCCACTCGGCGCGCTCGGCGTGTTGCGGATGCGATGGATTGGCGAGGATGGCGAGCAGTTCTTCGTAGCCCCAGACGCCTCCGCAGTCCTCGGGTGGGCCGGCTCGGCGGCCGTCGATGCACGCCGGAAGCGAGGCGACGGGTGATGCGTCGAGTGCCTTCTCGACGGTGACCTTGTGTTCCCAATTGTCGCCGAAGTCGTAGGTGTAGGTGAATGACGAGCCGGCATCGGCGACCTGCTCGAGGCGTGCCTTGCGGGCGTCTCTGGTTGGTGGCCCGAAGTGGAAGCCGTCGGGGTCGGGGAGGCCGTAGCGGGTGCGGCCGAACTCGAACTCGTAGAGGTGGGAGTTCCACCAGCCGAATGCGGCCTGGATCACCTCGTGGAGTTGGCCGAGTGTCGAAGATGCGTCCACGAGCACACGCCGCCAGATCGGCGGCTTCGTCCCCTTGAGCGTGACCTTCAGCTGAAACACCGGTGTTGTCGCCTGCGGTGGTGTCGCCGAGGCTTGGCCGCCCACTACTCGAAACCGCTGGCGGCCCGGATGGTCGATCCCGAGGACCGCGGCGAGCTCGCGGTCGGGGAAGCCGCTCCGGGAACGCAGCGGGCCGAGTGGCATGCCGGCCAGATCGATCGCCAGATCGTCGAGCGAGCCGATCCCGCCTTCCTCCCACCTGATCCCTCCGTGGAAGGCGAACTCGTTCATCACGCCGACCACGCTGCGATCGTTCGTCGGAGCGATCCGAGCCTCGGCCATGGCGGCGAGCTCGGTCTTGATGAACGACTCATCGGCACCGAGCCGTCGCAACACTTCGGCAATCGCGATCGGCGCTCGGTCGACGAGCGACGCCGCCGGGGCGAGCGGCATGAACACCGGCACGAACGTGCGCTGGTTCACCAACAACGCCACCTGCGGCTTCCAGAACAGCGCAGTCCCGAACCAGTCACCGAGCACCGTTGTCGACTCGTCCGCGGTGGCGGCGACGGGCGCCTTCACGCGATCTCGCAACTTCTTGGTCCCTCGCACCACGAGCACATCGGCGAGTCTCGCGCGAGAGCCAAGCCTGAGAGCTACCTGCGGGGCGCGGGACAGAAGACCGTGATGCGCTTGATGGCGGCGGGGCCGACGCCGAACCGCTCGCCGACCGGCCGTCCCCGCTCCTCATCGAAAGCGACGGACGAGCAGCGCCGACGAGCCGTCGTCGTCCGGGGCGGCAATGTCGATCATGCGACGACCGTCTCGGTGGACGCGTCACGCACCACCGCGATCTCGACCACACTGCCGGCCAGATACCCGATGAACCTGCGCTCCGCGCCGGGTTCCAAGTCGATCTGAACGGTCGTCGTCTTGCCCAACGTTGGCCGTCGGCACTGCACACCGTCAACCAACTCGGTCGACTTCGAGGACAAGCTTCCACGCTCCGACACGGGCAAGCTGTACAAGCTGGCGCTCCGGGAGAGGTACTGGCAGGGGAGCCCCACCCGCATCGTCTAGCCGCAACGTCGCCGTTCGAGAGCCGACGGCATCGGTGATGGCGACTGTCGCCGTTCCGCCCGTGGACGTGTTCCATCACGGTGCTGGAACCCGAGGCGAGCAACCGTCCGTCAACTGCCGCGACGTCAGCTCAGCCAATCGAGCGGCGCCGTGGTGTCGACATCGAGGATCTGCTCGAACGCCGCGATCGCACGGAGCACCGCGACGTCGGCGTGCTGCGGGCCGATGACCTGGAGGCCGACCGGCATGCCGTCTGCGGTGAACCCGGCACATAGAGAGCCGGCCGGGTTGCCGGTCATGTTGAACGGTGGCGTGTACCGCAGCCATCGGACCGTCTCGGCGCCGTCGATCGTGCCCTGGCCGCCCGCCATGCCGGTCTGGCCGGCCACGGTGGGGCAGAGCAGCAGCGGCGCGTCATGGAAGATTTCGACGAGCCGCAGGTTCAACCTGTGCGCCGCGGTCAGGGCGTCGTAGACGGCGTACATGTCGGCGTCGGCGACCAGTTCGGTGACCTTGCGCAGGCCGGGCGTGATCGTCTCCCACGCAGACGTGTCGCGGAGTGATTCCAACTTGCGGCGCAGGCCGATGAAGGCCACCGCGGTCCAGGAGACGACCGGATCGGCGGCGAACACCTCGGTCTCGATGACCTCCACGCCTGCCGCGGCGATCTGCTCCACCGCGAGCCGGCACACGGCCTCGACCTCGGTGTCGTTCGTGCCGTAGCCGAGGTTGCGTGACCAGATGACGGCCCTCGGCAGCCCTGGTTGCTCCACGGCCGCCCCGTACGACCCACCGCGCGGCATCGGCAGCGAGTTCAGGTCGGTGGGGTCAGGGCCCACCGATACGTCGAGCGCCAGCGCGACATCGGCGATCCGCGCCGCCATCGGACCGGGCGTCGAGTAGTGGAGCCACGTGGACGCTTCGGCGCCCCGCATCGGCACGCGCCCGCGGGAGGGTTTGAGACCGGACAGTCCGTTGACCGCCGACGGGATCCGGATCGACCCGCCCCCGTCCGAGCCGGTGGCCAGCGGCACCATCCCCGCCGCGATCGCCGCGCCCGAGCCGCCCGACGATCCGCCCGCGCTGCGCTGCGGGTTCCACGGGTTGCAGGTCGTGGGGAAGATCTGGTTGCTGGTGTCCGCCTGCCAGCCGAACTCGGGTGTGTTCGTCTTGCCGACCACGACGCATCCGGCCGCGCGCAGCCGCTCGACGAGCGCCGAGTCGCCCGTCGCAGGCGGGTCGTCGCGGTGCAACGCCGACCCGTACGTGGTGACGTAGCCGGTCGCATCCTCCAGGTCCTTGACGCCGATCGGTACGCCGGCCAGCGGGCCGACGTCCTCACCGGCGGCGATCCGGCGATCGACGGCGTCGGCCTCGGCGAGCGCTCGCTCGGCGTCGACGGCGACGAACGCGTGCACGACGTTGTTCGTCGCCGCGATCACGGCCAACGCCCGTTCGGTCTGCTCGCGGGCCGACGACGCTCCGGACCGAACCAGTTCTGCCACGTCGCGCGCGGTCACTCCCCGGAAATCGCTCACGCGGCGAACCTAGAGCAACACAGCGGGTTACGGGCCGAAGCGTGCGATCACCTCTTCTCCGTACCGCGCGACGAACGAGGTGACGTCGACTCCCTCGTGGACATGGACCGGGACGATGGTCCACGTCACGCCCATCTCCGCGAGCACGCCGAGTCGCTCGAGCTCGCGCTCGGCGTGGAGGCGCTGGAGCGCGTGCGCGTCGATCAGGTTCGTGACTGCGACGTCGATCGCTGCGCCGTCCCGTCCGGCGGCGTCGGCGCGACGGCGCAGATCCTCGATGCCGGCTACCAGGGCCGTGTCGTCGTCGATGCCTGCGGTCCGCGCCATGCGCGATGTTCCGCTCGGCGCCTGTAGTGGCGCCCAGCCATCGCCGAAACGGGCCACGCGCTCACGGCTCAACGCGCTGTTGCCGCCGATCCAGACCGGCGGGCGTGGCAACTGCGCCGGGCGTGGCAGCGAGACGATGTCCTGCGCGTCGAACCCGGCTCCTGCGAAGTCGAGCGACGTCTTGTCCCACAACTCACCGAGGACGTCGATCGCTTCGTCGAACCGGTCGTTCCGCTCGTCGAACGGCACGCCGAGCGCCGAGAACTCCCGCTTCAAGTAACCCACGCCCGCACACAGCATCAGGCGGCCACCGGACAACACGTCGGCCGTGGCGATCGACTTCGCCAGCAACAGGGGGTTGCGATACGGAACCACGACGAGGAGCGGCAGCAGCCGGATCCGCTCCGTCACGGCGGCGCAGAACGTGATCGCCGCGAACGGGTCGAACGCTTGGTGGCCCCCGCCTTCGATCCACGTTCGTGGCGGCGCGGGGTGGTCCTCGAAGGCGAGGGCGTCGAACCCCGCGCTTTCCACGGAACGGGCGACGTCGGAAAGCCACGCTGGCCCGACTGGCTCCGACATCGTTCCGATCACCATCGGTTGGGCGATGAACTTCACCGAACTGCCTCCTGGTGCGAATCGTCGCCCGCGGGCGGACCGGACCAATTGTCGGACTATATGACGATTTGTGCGCCGGACTGCAACTCGGACGCTGCGTTCGGAGAGGACGCACGGGTCGAGCCCGCGCCCACGACTCCGACCCGACGACGAGTCGAACTCACGTTGGGTGTCGAGCGGCTTCTGCGCCGGAGGCCGTTCGAGTCGACCTACCATCGGTCAGATGAGAGTGAGCGCCTACATAGTTCGTTGGCTAGGCTGACGTCTCCGGAACGCGAGCGCCGAGACAGTGAGGAGACCGCCGTGACCGTGGCCCGTCTGCACGAGAGATACGCCGTCGCTGATGTCGACTGCCACCTCATCGAGCCTCCCGACCTGTGGACCTCGCGCGTCTCGTCGAAGTGGGCGGACATGGTTCCTCATGTCAAGTTCGACCCGAAGACCGAGGAGGAGCGCTGGTACGTCGGCAATCGGCGGCTCTTCGGCGTCGGAGCGCTCGCGATGGCCGGTTGGCCCGAGTACCCGCCGTCCCATCCGAAGTCGATGGCGGAGATCGATCCGGCGCACTACGAGCCGAAGGCGCGTCTCGCCCACCTCGATGAGGTCGGTGTCTACTACCAGGTCCTCTACTCGAACATCCTCGGCTTCAACAGTCACGTCTTCATCGAGGAGATGGACCGCGAGCTCGCCAACGAGTGCGTGCGCGCCTACAACGACTTCCTCATCGAGTGGTGCAGCGCGGACCCCAAGCGGCTCGTCCCTCTGATGATGCTGCCGTTCTGGGACGTCGAGGCCTCGGCGGCGGAGATCGCGGGCCCATGCGCTCGGAGCGGCCGCGGCGGGCGGCGCTCGTCGACGAGGTCGGTGTCCAACGTCCGCAGTTGAAAGAGTGAGCGCCCACTCGTCAACCGTTGGAGACCACCGGCGACGCCCAATCTACAATAAGTAAGTAGGTACTCACTGCGCAGTGGTCGAGGCTGGGGGAGGTTCCGATGCGCGACGTTGCGGAACAGCGGGTGATCGTGAAGCGGTTGCTCCACCACATCGATCGCAGGACGACCGACTGTGCCGACGCGGTCATGGCGCTGCCCGCCGACTGGTACGCGGACCCCGACCGCTGGGAGGTGGAGCGCGAGCCTTCGCCGCCCGGCGCCACATGCACCTCTTCGGGACGAAGCCCGAGCATCTGGCGGAGGTGGCGTCCACCGTGCGGACCAACGGACACCTCAATCCAGACGCCGTCTACCACGGGCGTGGCGCCGTCTCGCCCCGAGACGTGCTCGAGTCGCGGATGGTCGCAGACCCCTTCCACCTCCTCGACTGCGCGACGACCAGCGAGGGGGCCTGCGCGATGATCGTCACGACGGTCGAGCGGGCTGCGGATCTCGACCGCCGGCCGGTCTACGTTCTCGGGATCGGCAGCGAGAATCGGGCTGCGCCGTACAGCCGCCCGTTCGTCTGGGACGAGTTCGGCTGGGTCGGCGAGCGGGCCGCGCAGCGGGCGTTCCGCGCTGCCGGATGCGGGCCAGCCGACGTCGACGTCTGTGAGCTGTACGACCCGTTCTCGTTCGAGATCATCCACCAGCTCGAAGCGTTCGGGTTCTGCCCGAAGGGCGAAGGGGGCGACTTCGTCATGGACGGACGCATCCGGCCGGGCGGGCAACTGCCGACGACCACCGACGGCGGCACGATGTCGTTCGGGCACTGTGGCGCCGGCCAGACGTTGCAGCGTGCGATCGCCGCCGTGCTCCAGCTGCGCGGTGATGCCGGCAACCGGCAGGTGCCCGACGCCCGGTTGGCGATCGCGTCGGGCGCGGGGCACACCGCTCGGGAGGTCGTCGTGCTCGGGTCCGAACCAGCCGGCCGGCCGGGACGTCGTGGCTGACGCGTTACGATAAGAAAGTGAGCGCTCGCGCTCCTCGCGCGTGCTGCATCGTTTGGACTGCTGATGTGGAGGGCCTGTGGGCGACCGCTTGGACTGGATCGTTTCCGTCGACGACCATCTCATCGAGCCGCCCAACCTCTTCGTCGACCGGGCGCCGAAGAGGCGTGCCGACGACGTGCCGCACGTCGAGGTGATCGACGGGTTCGACACGTGGCTGTACGACGGGGGCCGGCAGAAGGTGACCGTCGATGGCTTCGTCGCCTGCGCAGGCAAGGAGTGGGGAACGTTCACCACCGGCCCGGTGAATTACGCCGACATGAGACCCGGCTGCTACGACGCTGCCGCCCGTGTGGCCGACATGGACCACGACGGCATCCTGGCGTCGGCGTGCTTCCCCACCGTCGTTCGCATCGCAGGTCAGATGTTCATGTTCAGCCGCGATCGGGAGCTGGGACTTCTCTGCCTCCAGGCCTACAACGATTGGGTCGTGGAGGAGTGGGCGGGCTCGGCGCCCGGCCGGCTGATCCCGATCGTGATCCTGCCCTGGTGGGACCGCGACGCGTGTGTGGCCGAGGTGCATCGCATGGCAGCTGCGGGAGCGAAGGCGGTCAGCTGGAGCGAGAACCTGCACGACCTCGGCTTGCCGTCGCTCCACTCCGACGACGCCTATTGGGATCCTGTGCTCGCCGCCTTGGACGAGACGGGGCTCGTCCTGGCGACGCACTTCGGGTCGTCCGGCAAGCACGTGGAGACGTCGCCCGACGCGCCGCGAACGGTCTCCGCGACGCTGGTGCCGATGAACCTCGCCTGCGCTCTCGCCGACTTCGTCTGGTCCGGGAAGCTCCAACAGTTCTCGAATCTGAAGATCGTGCTGGCGGAGGGGGGAATCGGCTGGATCCCGTACGTGATGGAGCGGATGACGTCCGTGTTCAACCGTTACAAGTGGGCCCGAGAGGGCGACTACCAGATCGACCTCATGACGGGTGCGGTCACGGCGCGCGACCACGCCCGCCTCCGGGTCGACGTCGAGCCCATGGAGCTGTTCCGCCGTCACATCTTCGGATGCTTCGTCGGTGACCAGGATGCGTTCGGCGCTCAGCACATCCGCCAGGTCGGCATCGAGAACGTCATGGTCGAGTCCGACTACCCGCACAGTGACGGATCGTTCCCGCACACGCGCACGCTGATCGGCGAGCGCCTGCGCGGCTACAGCGCGGACGAGCGCTACGCCATCCAAGTGGGGAACGCGCTGCGGGTGTTCGCGTTCGAGCCGGCGCTCGACGTCTGAGGCGGGCGGGCGGAGAAGGTGGGTCGCCCGTGCGGAGGTGTGGTGAACTGGGCGAGTACCTGCTTACCACGAGGAGGCACTGGTGGCGCCCAGCCAGCAGCCCACACGACGACCAGCGACATCCGCCGCCAAATCGGGGAGCGCCGCCCGCTCACAGAAGCGCTCGCCGAAGAACGCCGAGCCGCCGAAACGTCGCCGGCTCGCGGCCGCGGAGCGGCGCCACTCGATCCTCGAGGCAGCTCGTCGCGCGTTCTCCGAGACCGGTGACGTGAACGGAACGACGATCAAGGTGATCGCGGAGAAGAGCGGCATCAGCGAGGGCATCATCTATCGCCATTTCGAAAGCAAGGAACAGCTCTACTTCGAGGCGATCGTCGAGCCCCTCGAACAAGCGATCCTCGCGATGGTCGAGATCACGCACGAGATGGACGCCGAGGGGTTCACGGAGGACCGCCGCGTCGAGGCGACACGGCAGATGTACAAGCGCCTGGCCAAGATCTTCGCCGAGCAGCTCCCTCTGCTCGGCCTGGTGCTGTTCGGCGACCCCGAGGTCGCTCGCAAGTTCTACCGCGGGACCTTCAGCAAAGCCGTCAACAACTTGGCCAAGGGATGGGACGACTTCTTCGATCAGTACGACGTCGAGCTGCCCAGCCGTCACATCGCCAGCGCGGTCGTCGGGATCGGCCTCATGCTCGCAGTCGACTCGCGCTTCAGCAGCCGTTTCGATCTGAACGAGGCCTGCGCGAACCTTGCGGAGCTCACGCTGAACGGGTTCTTCCCGAAGCCGGAGTCCTACGGCCTCGGCACGCGCTGAGCCGCAAGGCGGTTGGTTCCGCCGTTTCGGCCCGACCGCGATAGGAACAATGACGTGGCGCGCGGTGTGGCTGGTTCCGCCGCGCGCACGCACTCGAACGAGGAGGACTTCATGGCGAGCGAGTCGAGCATCCGCGGGCTGGAGAACGACTTCACGCAGATCCGCTACGACGTGACCGACCGCGTCGCGACCGTCGAGCTCCATCGTCCGGATGCGATGAACACGTTCACGCAGACGATGCTGAAGGAGATCTCCGCGGCGTTCGACCTCGCGGACGCCGACGACGGCGTGCGGGCCGTGATCGTGACGGGCCATGGCGACCGCGCGTTCTGCGCGGGGGCCGACCTCTCCTCGGGCAGTGAGTCCTTCAAGGGCAAGGCGTTGGGCGACGCGACTGCGTCAGGCGTGACGCGTGACAGCGGTGGCCTGGCCTCGCTGCGCATCTATCACAGCCGCAAGCCGGTGATCGGGGCGATCAACGGCGCCGCGGTCGGCGTCGGCGCGACGATGACGCTGCCGATGGACGTGCGCCTCGCGTCCACCACCGCTCGCTTCGGGTTCGTGTTCGCGCGCCGCGGGCTGGTGCCCGAGGCTGCGTCGAGCTGGTTCCTGCCGCGGCTCGTGGGCGTCAGCCAGGCGCTGGAGTGGTGCTACACGGGACGGCTGGTCCCGGCGTCCGAAGCCCTGGCCGCCGGCTTGGTGCGCAGCCTGCACGAGCCCGCCGAGCTGATGCCCGCGGCACGTGCTCTGGCTGCCGAGATCGCCGACAACACCAGCGCCGTCTCCATCACCCTCACGCGTCAACTGGTGTGGAGGATGCTCGGCGCCTCGCACCCCATGGAAGCCCACCGCGCCGACAGCCGCGCCGTGGAGGCCCTCGGCAAGAGCGCGGACGTCAAGGAGGGAGTCATGAGCTTCCTCGAGAAGCGCCCTCCGGCGTTCACCGGCCGGCCAAGCGTCGATGTGCCCGACGTGTTCCCGGACTGGCAAGAGCCCGAATTCCACTGACGAGAACCCCGGCCCTCATTTTCACGGCAGGCGGCAGCGCGCGATGAGCAACGGTGCAGTTCCTCCATCACGTACGGCAGTGACGGCCTGGAGAGCCGTCAAGGCAACGGGTCGTGGCACGAAGAAGGCCGTCGTTCTCGCCGGCAAGGGTCGACGAAAGGCGCAAGGCGGCACGGCGTGGGTGCTGGAGCCCACGACCGCGCTGATCGCAACGTGCGCGTCGATCCTCACGTACGGAGCGCTCGAGGTCCGGCGCAGCTGGACGGCGATGGGAACGCGCCTGCGGCGCGTCGGCGCGAAGGCGGCAGAGGTCGCCGAGTACGCGGCGCCGGCGGAGCGATCCGCCATGGCGTGGTGGAAACGGGCGGTCGGCGCGGTGCGTCACGAGCATTCGTGAGGATGTGCGCCTCCGACCCGAGCCGACCGCGATCCATGACGTAGGTTGACGCCCGCGTGGTCGTGGACCAACGCCTCTGCCCTTCGCCCGCCGACGCCGGGCTGCAGGATCGAAACCATGAGAGGAAAGGGAGCGGAGATGACCGCAGAGACCGGGGTGCGCGTCCCCATCGTCGACTATCTCGTCCTTGACGGCGACGACGCCAAGCTGGTGGCGCGCGAGTGCGTGTCGTGCGGTGCGCACTTCTTCGATCGGCGCAACGCGTGCGCGTCGTGCTTCGGCGACGATTTCCGCACCGTGGACGTCGCGACCGAAGGAACGTTGCGCACGTTCACCATCGTGTCGATGGCCGCCCCCGGGGTGCCGGTGCCCTTCGTGGCGGGCGTCGTCGACTGCGGCGGGGTGAGCGTGCGGGGCAACGTCATCAACGTCGAGCCCACGCCGGAGAACGTCACGACGGGAATGAAGGTGCGCTTGGCGACGTATTCGCTGGGCACTGATGACAATGGCGTGGAAGCGATCGGCTTCGGGTTCGAGCCGGTCGCCTGACGGACGCGGTCGACTGACAGACGTTTGGTGAAAGAGGGGAATGACGATGGCAAGCGATGACATCTGGATCCTCGGGATCCACATGACGAAGTTCGGGAAGCACCACGACAAGGACGTCGTCGATCTCGGCGCGGAGGCCATCCGCGGCGCGCTCGCCGACGGCGGCGTCTCGATGCGCGACATCGGCATGATGGCCGCAGGCAACCTGATGGGCGGCGGAGGGGTCGGTCAGCAGCTGCAGAAGCAGGTGGGCCAGACCGGCATCCCCGTGTACAACGTGGCCAACGCATGCGCCACCGGGGCGACGGCGCTGCGCACGGCGATCCTCGCGGTGAAGGCCGGCGAGACGCCGGTCGCGCTCGCGGTCGGCGTCGAGAAGCTGGCCGGCGCCGGACTGCTGGGCGGCGGCGGCAAGGCCAAGAGCGAGGGCAACGAGTGGACGCCGAAGGGCCGCTATGGCGCGGTGACGCGGATCGACGGGCGGGTCGGCACCGACACGATGCCCGGCACGTTCGCGCAGATCGGCATGGAGTACGGCCATCGCTACGGCGGCACGAGCTTCGAGCTGTTCGCCAAGATCGCCGAGAAGAACCACGCGCACTCCACGCTGAACCCGCTCGCCGCGTATCAGAAGCGGTTCACGCTCGACGAGATCATGAACGATGTGATGATCGCCTACCCCAACACGCGCTCGATGTGCTCGGCGAACTGCGACGGCGCCGCGGCTGCGGTCGTGGTGTCCGGTGAGAAGCTGAAGGCGCTCTCCGCCGAGCAGCAGCGCCGGGCCGTGAAGGTCGCGGCGTCGGTTCTGACGACCGACCCGTGGGAAGAGGCGTGCCAGGTGCTGCCGAACATCAACACCCTCACCCGCAACGCGGCCAAGCAGGCCTACGAGGCTGCCGGTGTCGCGCCCCAGGATCTGGACCTCGTGGAATTGCACGACTGCTTCGCCACCGCCGAGCTGGTGCACTACGACAACCTGATGCTGTGCGAAGAGGGGGGCGCCCCCGACTTCTTCCTGAGCGGCGCCACGTGGCGCGACGGTTCCACGCCGGTGAACGTCTCCGGTGGCCTCCAGTCCAAGGGTCACCCCATCGCGGCGACCGGCATCGCCAACATCTGGGAGATCTGCCATCACCTGCGCGGGGAGGCCGGCGATCGGCAGATCGACGGCGCCAAGGTCGGACTCGCGCACGTCATCGGCCTCGGATCCGCGTGCGGCGTCCACATCCTCGAGAAGGCGGCCGCCTGACGCACGCTGCCGTCGTCACGTCGCTCTGGGGTTCGGGCAGGCCGCCGTTCCCCAGGGCGTCGTGCTCATCGACGAGGCCTGCCCGAAGGCGCATGGTCGACCAGGTTTCAGCCGCTGGCGACAGTCGGGTCGCTCTCCCTGCGCCATCGGTTGTGCCTGTGGCTGACAGGAGTCCGGCGGAGCGGTCCTTCGAGTTCATCGAAGCGGAGCTCAACGCCGAACGAGGCGCCGTGCTGGGGCGGTACGGCCGCCGGGTCGAAGAAGCGATCGCGACCTGCGAGAAGCGAAGGGCGGAGCTGGACACGCACGACGAGTCGTCGGTTGCTGCGTACCGCTCGGCGCGACGGCAAGTGCTTCAGGCCATCGCCGACCTCTGCTTTCAGCGTGAGATGATCGGCCTCACCGAGCACTCCTGGGTCTATCGGATTTACCCGGCGCCGCCCGACGTCTGACCCCACGATCCGCGAAAGACGATCCTCCGCCCGGACTCGTTCCCCGCGAGATTCGTCAGAGCGGACGGCCGTGCTCCTCCAGACCGCTCAGGTCGGACGTGTCAACGTCCATTCTCTGGTCGGGGAGGGGAGATTTGAACTCCCGGCCTCCACGTCCCGAACGTGGCGCGCTAACCAAGCTGCGCTACTCCCCGTGTGAATAGCGGGTGCGAAGCCTACCCGGTCGCAGCGGCTTCGGCATCATCGACGGATGGCTCCGCGGATGCCGGAACGGCAGCGGGCTGACCCTCGAAGTAGCCGCCGCTCAACGCGGCCTTCACGGCGCGCCGCAAGCGGAGGGCGTCGAGCGGCTTGACGAGCCACGCCTCGGCGCCGCTGCGCCGGGCGAGGTGGACGTCCGCGACACGGTCGAGCAGCATCACCACGGGCACGTGCGGCAAGGCGCCGGCGCTCTCGTCCAGGCGCAACGCCATGGTGACCGCCATGCCTCCCATGGAACCGATCTGGAGGTCGAGCACGGCCACGTCCGGCAACCGGGCGGTCACCGCCGCAGTGACGTCCTTGCCGTTGCGGCACACGTCGAACGACGTCTCGCCATCGCTGAGAGCGGCGAGGATCTCGCGCAGGACCCAGTCGGCGTCGGTGGCGATCAGCACATGCACGCCGGGGAACGTTACCCCGCAGCCCTCGGCTGGACCTCGTCCGCAAGGTCGCCGCCGCCGAACAGGTGGCGGCGGACGTGCTCGAGACCACCCAGGTCGTGCACGTCGCTCGGCAGCAACGGCACCCGTCGAACGGGCGCCTCCCCGACCGCCGCGGTCAGCGCCGCCAACCCCCTGAGCTCACCGACGGCGATCTCGCGCAGCTCGGCCAGGTTGGCCCACGCGGCAGCCGTGGTGGCATCGCCGGCGCTGGCGAGCGACGCCGCCCGCGCTCGCGCCAGTGCGACGCCGGCAGCCGGGTCCTCGTCGGCGCCGAACGTGGGTTGCAGGCGGTTGAGCACCAACGCCCCGGGGGAGAGGCCGTACGCCGCGAGCTGCCCGGCGAAATATCGCGCCTCGTCGGCGGTGTCAGGGCGAGGGGACGCCACGAGCACGTAGCGCGTCGTCGGGGCCCGCAACAGCGCCTGCACGTCCTCGGCTCGGTCTCGAAAGCCGTTCTCCATGCCGGCGAAGGCTTGGAAGAAGGCCAGCGCGTCGGCGAGCACGTCGCTCCCGACGACCTTGCCGATCGTGCGCAGCACCGGCTGCGCGGCGACGTGCATGACGCGCAGGCCCCGGCGTGCGGGCATCATCAGCATCTTGAACAGCGGATGGTCGAGGAAGCGGGCCAGGACGTGCGGCGCCCGCAGGAAGTCCAGCGCGCTGCGCGTCGGGGCCGTGTCGACGACGACGAGATCGAACCGCGCGTCGTTGTGCAGCTCGTGCAGCTTCTCGGCGGCCATGTACTCCTGCGTGCCCGACAGCCCTCCGGCGATGTTGCGATAGAAGCGGTTGCCGAGGATGCGCGCCGCCTGCTCGTCGTCCGCGGCGTGGCGGCGCACGAGAGTGTCGAACGTCGACTCCGTATCCAGCATCATCGCCCACAGCTCGCCGGTCGCGCCGACGAGCCGGACGCGGACGGGCTCGTTGCCCAGCGTTCCCCCGACGCCCAGCGCGTCGGCGAGGCGTTTGGCCGGATCGATCGTGACGACCACGGCTCGACGTCCCGCATGGGCGGCGTGGATCGCCAGGGCGCCGGACGTCGTCGTCTTGCCCACGCCGCCCGACCCGCAGCACACCAGCACCGATGCCTCGGCGACCAGGCGATCGAGCGTCACGCGGCCACCGTCGGGGCGCGTGCCGTGACCAGGGCGGCGAGCCGGGCGATGTCCTCCGGGCCCGGATCGGACACCGTGAGTCGAGGCAGCCGCAACTGTGGCAACGGCAGTTCCGCTGCGAGGCGGTCGATCTCGAGCTGCTGCAGGGCGCGGCGCTGGGCGCGGAACTCGAGCGCCGCCAGGACGTCGGCGTCGACGGCCGGGTCGACACCGGTCAACATGCTCGTCGCCGGAAGCGCAGGGCCTTCGTCGACGGCGTTGACGACGACGGGGCCGAGCGTCACGCCGACCCGTTCCTCGAGCGCGTAGGCGGTCTCGATCACCTCGCTGACCGGGGTCGCCTCCGGCAGCGTGACAAGGATCACTTGACTGCGCGTGGGGTCCGTCAGCATCTCCTGCACGGCGACCGCCTGCTCGTGGATCGGCCCGCTGCGGACCGCGCCGAGCAGGCCTGACGGCGCGAGCAGGAACGAGATCGCGTGACCGGCGGCGGGGCCGTCCACGACGATCAGGTCGTGGGCGCCGCTGCGCTCGAGCTGCTTCAGCTTCCCGAGCACGACGATGTCGTCGATGCCGGGCGCAGCGGTGGAGACGATGTCGACGACGCCGGACGCTGTGAGCCGTCGCACGACCCGCCCGAACCCGTGGTCGTGCAGGTACTCGGCCAGCGCCCGGGGCGCGGTGATGGTCTCGGCCGGCTGGCCGTCGAGCAGCCGGGCCAGGGTCGGCTTGCCCTCCAGCTCGACCGTCAGCACCGATCGCCCGGCGTCGGCTGCCGCGCGGGCGATCGCAGCCGTTACCGTGGTCTTGCCCACTCCGCCCTTGCCCGCCACCACGAGGAGGCGGGCCGCGGAAACGAACGTCAGTGGATCCACGCTCCCTCCGGAGGCTCTTGTGCGCAGACTAGCGATCGCCCTTCTCGCGGCCGCGGCCGGCTTGGGGTTGTTCGCGCCCGGGGCCGCCCGAGCCGAGCCGGGTCCGGACGACTCCACCACGCCGAGCGGCGGGACGTCGGAGGGCGAGGAGCAGGCGAGTGACCTCGCCCCGGTCGATCTGTTGCAGATCACCGGCCTGTTCGACGAGATCGTGGTCGATCGCATCATCTCGGCGATCGACGAGTCGGCAGCGGGCGATGCCCAGGCTCTGATCATCCAGCTCAACAGCAGGGGCGCGGTCGTCAGCCGCGAGCGCATGACCGAGCTGCTGCAAGCGGTCCACGATGCCGAGCTCCCGATCGCGGTGTGGGTCGGTTCGACGAAGGCCCGGGCCTATGGCTTGCCGGCGCAGCTGCTGGCGGTCGCCGACGTTTCGGCCATGGCTCCCGGGGCGCGCATCGGCCACACCGGCGCCCCGCTGCCCGTGCGCGGCGCGGCTATCGACTTCGGCGACGCCACCGAGCTGCTCCGCACCGGATCGCTCGGGTTCCGCGAGGCTCGTGAACTCGGCGCCTTGAAGCTCGAGACCACCGACGAAGGCGTGCCGGGCCCGGTGAACATGGTCAACGTGCTCGACGGCCTCACCATCGACGGCACGACGCTCGACACGGTGACGACCTCGATCTCCGACGACGGCAACGAGCAACGTCACGCCACGACGACCCGCTTCGTCAACTTCGGGTTCGTCAACAAGATGATGCACACCGCCGCCAGCCCGCCAGTCGCCTACCTGCTGTTCATCATCGGTCTGGCACTGCTCGTGTTCGAGTTCTTCACCGCTGGCGTCGGCGTGGCCGGCGTCGTGGGCGCGGCCTCCACGATCCTCGGCTGCTACGGGCTCGCCGCCCTGCCCACCCGCGGGTGGGCGGTGGCGATGCTGCTCGCCGCGATCGTGGCGTTCGCCATCGACGTGCAGGTCGGCGTCCCCCGGTTCTGGACGGGCGTGGGCGTGGCGCTTTTCTCGCTCAGTTCGTGGTTCCTGTTCCGGCCCGTCCCGGGCACATCGCTGCGGCCGTCGTGGATCACCCTGATCGCCGGCGTCGGGGGGATGCTGCTGGCGTTCATCGTCGGCATGCCCTCGATGGTGCGCACCCGCTTCGCGACGCCGACGGTCGGACGCGAATGGATGCTCGGTGAGGTCGGGGAAGCCGTCGACGACGTGTCCCCCGATGGCGTGGTGCTGATCGGGGCCGGCCGCTGGCGGGCGCGCACGAACCGGGCGACGCCGATCAAGGCCGGTCAGCCGGTGCGAGTGGTGTCGATCGACGGCGTGACGCTGGAGGTCGAACCGCTCGAGGGAGCAGCGCGCGACTACCGGGAACGGGCGAGGACCAGCCAGGCGGCCGCTGGGAAGCGCACGGACCCGTCCACCGCCTGACGTTCGTAGAACGCCCGGAGCGCGTCGCTCGCCTCGCGCAGGCCTTCCGGCCCGAGCTGGGCGCGGGCGGCCTGCCCGTACTGGTTCGCCAAGAACATCTCGGTCGCGCCCGCTGGCCCGTCGTCGCCGCCGACCGTGATGGTGGTCTCACACGGCTCGATGTCGACGGCGCCCCAGCCCGCTCGTTCCAGCACCGTGCGCAGGTATGCCGCGTCGCGGAAGGCGAACGGCCCCGGCGTCGTCGGGGGGACGCTCGGCAGCGGCTCGGGCAGGAAGCCGGTGAGCAGCTCGGCCGGCTGCGACATCCAGGGGTTCAGCTCCGGCGCCTGCCAGCAGACGAAGCACAGCGCGGCGTTGTGATGCGTGGCTGCGGCGATGTTCGTGAAGGCGGCGATCGGATCCTCGAAGAACATCACCCCGAAGCGGGAGATCACGACGTCGACGGGTCCGCCGCAGATGGCCCGCAGGTCGTCGGTCTGGGCGTCGGCCACGAACGCGGAGGCCTGGGCGAGCGACGCGATGCGTGCCCGGCACGCGTCGACCATCGGCTGCGAGATGTCGACACCGATCGCCCGACCGCTCGGTCCGACCTCGAGCGCTGCCGCCGCCAGCGTCGAACCGAAGCCACAGCCGACGTCGAGCAGCGTGTCGCCGGCCTCGATCGGCGCGGCAGCCAGCAACGCTGCGCCCAGCGGCGCGAGCATCGCCTCGAAGTTGTGCCCCTGCTCGACCCAATGCGGGCCCGCCTGCTCGTTCCAGTATTCGCGCATCGCCACGTTGGCGCCGTCAGAGCCGTCCGACGCGTTCGCTGCCGACATGGTGGCGAGACTACGACGGCTCGCACGTGCCCGTGGACGGCCCGCCCGTCTACCGTGACCCGGATGCTCGCCGTGCCCGTCGTGCGCCTCGATCCCGACCTGCCGCTGCCCTCGTACGCCCACGCGGGCGACGCCGGGCTCGATCTCCACGCTCGTGAAGACGCCGTCGTCCGCGCCGGTGGCGGGCGGGCGCTCGTGCCGACCGGGATCGCGATCGCACTGCCCTCCGGACACGCCGGATTCGTCCTGCCGCGCAGCGGCTTGGCCCTGCGCCACGGCGTGGCGGTCGCCAACGCGCCGGGGCTGATCGACGTCGCCTACCGCGGCGAGATCAAGGTCGTGCTGCTGAACACCGATCCTGTCGAGGACTACCAGGTGCATCGCGGCGACCGCATCGCGCAGCTCGTCGTCCAGCGGGTCGAGCAGGTCACCTGGCACGTGGTCGAGGCGCTCGACGCCAACGACCGCGGGGGTGGGTTCGGCCACAGCGGCCGTTGACGGCGGCCGCGACCGCCGTCTCAACGCCAGGCGAAGACCGGTTGCTCGAACTCGTGCACCCGAGCGTTGGCGCGGCCGTCGAGGCCGACCCAGCGAAACTGCACGAGCACCGCGGCGGTGGGGGCGTGCACGAGCACACCGGCGCCGAGAGGCAGCTGGACGACCGGGCGGTCGCTCTCGGGGATGGAGAAGAAGCGAGGCGAGTCCTCGCGGCACAGCTCGTGGAGCCCGACCCGATAGGTGCGCGCCACCTCGGCCCGGTTCTCGACCAGCTGGACCTCGTCGCCGCCCCAGACGACCACGGGCGTGATGACGTAGCCGCTGCGGGTGGGATAGTCGTCGAGCACCCCGATGACGTCGTCCGCGGTGCGCAGGAGGCCGACCTCTTCGTGCAGCTCGCGCAGCGCGGCGGCGACCGCCGTCTCCCCGGTGTCGATCCGGCCTCCCGGAAGCGCCCACTGACCGGCGTGGCGGCCCATGCGCGCCGCGCGACGGCAGAGCAGGAACGCCGCGCCTCCGGAGGCGCCGTGGAGCCTCGGATCGAACTCGCCATCCGGCAGCTCGCTGACGGATAGTTCGGCGTCCGACGGCTCTGCGTTCGCCGCCGGCGGCTCGTCCGGCTCGCTCGACACGACCACGATGGCGACCGCGGCAGACTTCCGTCCATCCGCCGCCACGGCGTGGCGATCATGGACTGCCAGGTTGGCGGCGATCCGGTCGCGCAGCGCCGGGTCGAACGAGATCAGGGGGTTGGCGCTGCGGTCGTCGGCGGGCACCCGTTCAGCCCAGCACGCCAGCGTCGGTGACGACGAGCCGGGGGTGGCAGTCCGGCAAATCAGCTGGCAGGGCGGACCGACTGGACGACCTCGAAGCCGAGCAGCGCGGATCCGCTCGCCACCGGCTTGCCGTCGGCCGACTCGGCACGAGCGTGGCCCTGAGCGAACGCTTGGCTGCTGGCCCAGTTCTGGAACGCCTCCTCGCTCTCCCACCGGGTGTAGACGAAGTACCGGGTGTCGCCCTCGACCGGGCGCAGCAGCTCGAACCCTTCGAAGCCGGGCATCTTCTCCACGCTGCCCGCACGCGCCGCGAAGCGCTTCTCGAGTTCTGCGCCCATGCCGGGCGGCACTTCGATCGCGTTGATCTTGACCACGCTCATCGCGTCTCCTTGGGGTCTCGGGACAATGTCAGCCGGGCTCGGGACCCAGACATCTTGGCGCGACGTTAGGCTTCCCGAACAGCGACGCCGCCGCGCTTCCCCGTTATGACCTCCACCGCTTCCGACACCGAGCACGACACGACGCGCGCAGCGAGCGGGTCGGCGCCATCGCGGGGCCCGTCGGCGCTGTCGATCGAGGGGGTCGTCAAGAGCTTCGGCTCGACGCCTGTGCTGCGTGGGGTCTCCCTCGACCTGCAGCCCGGTTCGATCTGCGCGCTGCTCGGCGAGAGCGGCTCGGGGAAGACCACGCTGTTGCGCGCCATCGCCGGGCTGGAGCGGATCGACGCCGGCGTGGTGACCGTCGCCGGGACCGTCGTGTCGTCGCCGACGGTGTGGGTCGCGCCGGAGAAGCGGCGCGTCGGCATGGTGTTCCAGGACTGGGCGCTGTTCCCCCAGATGACCGTGGCCGAGAACGTCGCGTTCGGGCTGTCGAAGGATCAGCGCCGCACCGGCCGCGTCGACGAGGTGCTGCGGCTGGTCGGCCTGGCAGACCTCGCCGACCGTCTCCCGGGCACGTTGTCGGGGGGCCAGCAACAGCGAGTGGCGCTCGCTCGAGCGCTGGCGCCCCGCCCGGCGCTGCTGTTGCTCGACGAGCCGTTCTCCAACCTCGACAGCACGCTGCGGACGCGCGTGCGCACCGAGGTGCACGAGTTGCTCGCGTCGGCCGGCGTCACCGCGGTGTTCGTCACCCACGACCAGGACGAAGCGTTCGTGCTCGGCGATGTCGTGGCCGTGGTGCACGACGGTCGCTTCGCTCAGGTCGCGCCGCCGCGCGAGCTCTACCAGCACCCCGTCAGCCCGTGGGTGGCGACGTTCGTCGGTGAGGCCAACCTGATGTCCGGCGTCGTGGTCGACGGGTCCGCCGCGCTGCCGATCGGTCCGGCGTCGATCGCCAACGGCCCAGCCGCCGGCCGCGTGCGGGTGCTGGTGCGTCCGGAGCACGTCGCCGTCCGAGCCACCGACGACCACGATGGGGGCAATGCATCCGTCGAGCTGGTCGAGTACTACGGCCACGACGCGATCGTGCTGCTGCGGCTGGATCACGACCGTTCGACCGTGCGGGCGCGGGTGGCGCACACCGATCTCGTGCGCGGCGATCGCGCCGAGGTGCGATATCACGGCCCGTCGACGGTGGCGTATCCCGACGACGGATCCGCTCCGGGGTGAGCACGACGGATCGCGCGGCGCCGGCAGAGCCGGTCGAGGAGACGTCGTCGCAGGTGGTGGACGTCGTCGTGCTCGGCGCCGGACCGGCGGGGTTGGCAGCCGGGTGGTACGCGGCGCGCCGCGGCCTGCGCGTCGCCGTCGTCGACCGCGCATCCCACGTGGGCGGGCTCGCCACCTCGATCGAGGTCGCCGGCCAGCGCGTCGACCTCGGCAGCCATCGCCTGCACCCGTCGATCGATCCAGCGCTGCTCGACGACCTCCGAACGCTGCTCGGCGACAGCCTCCAGTGGCGCGAGCGCAACGGCCGCGTGCGGCTGCGCGGCCGGTGGCTGCGCTTTCCGTTCCGACCGCTCGACGTGCTGGCGCACGCCGACAAGCCGTTCGCCCTCGCCGTCGGCCGCGACCTGCTGACGGCGCCTCTCCGCGCCCGCCGTCCGGTCGACGTCGACACGTTCGGCGCGCACGTGCGCGCCGGGCTCGGGCCGGCGGTCGCCGACGGCTTCTACGAGCCGTATGCCCGCAAGCTGTGGGACGCCGCCGCCGACGAGCTGTCGGGTGAGCTGTTCCGCCGGCGTGTCAGCGCCCGCACGGGAGCCAGCATCCTGAAGCGCGTGGTGCGCCGCGGCCCACGGCCGGGCTTCTGGTACCCCGCCGGCGGCTTCGGCCAGATCTGTGACGCCCTGAGCGAAGCCCTCGTCGCAGCCGGGGCGATGCTGCTCCTCGGCGAGCAACCTGCCGCCGTCCACCTGGGCGCCGGCCGGACCGACGGTGTGCGCCTCACGACCGGTCGGGGAGAGCTGCTCGCCCGGACCGTCGTGTCGACGATCCCGGCCGCGGCCCTGACCGCGATGACGCCGAGCGCTCCGCCCGAGGTCGTCACGGCCAGCCGCGCTCTCGACCATCGCGGGGCCGTCCTGGCGTATCTCGTCATCGGTCGCGAGCAGTACACGCCGTTCGACGCTCACTATTTCCCGGAACCGTCGGTCCGCATCGCGCGCCTGTCCGAGCCGAAGAACTACCGGTCGTCGCCGGCCGATCCGCGGCAGCACACGGTGCTGTGCGCCGAGCTGCCGGCGACCGTGGGCGACGAGCTGTGGACGATGCCCGACGAGGCGATCGCCCGCCTCGTCGCGGCCGACCTGCGAGCCGTCGGGCTCCCTGAACCGGACGTCGTCGGCGTCCACATCGAGCGCCGCCAGCACGTATATCCCGTGTACCGGGTGGGCTTCGAGGAGCACCAGCAACGGGTCGAGCGGTGGGCCGACGGCAAGCCGGGGCTTGCCCTGGTCGGGCGCCAAGCGCTGTTCGCCCACGACAACACCCACCATGCGCTCCTCATGGGCCGCGCCGTCGGGGAGTGCCTGCGTTCGGACGGGACGCTCGACGCGTCAGCGTGGTCGGCGGCGCGCGCAGCGTTTCGCGATCACGTCGTCGAGGACTGATCGCGCAGCTCGCGCATCACCGCCGGCACGACGGCGCGCAGGTACCGACCCAAGCGGACGAACGACCGCCCGCTCGTGCGGAATCGATACGAGATCGGCACCTCGGCGTAGACGAAACCCTTGCCGATGAGATCGAGCGTGAGCACCTGGGCGTAGTTGTAGTCGTGGACGATCTCGGCGGCCGCCGCGGCGCCGCGCGACAGCGCCCGATAGCCGGTCTGACCGTCGGTGATCGGCTGGCGCGCCATCCACCGCACCCACCGCGTGAGCACGATGTTGCCGGCGCGGCGGTGGGGGCGCATGTGCTCGATGCGGCCGATGAAGCGGGACCCTGCGACGTAGTCGGCCCGCCCATCGAGAATCGGCGCGACCAGCTCGGCGAGCTCCTCCGGCGCGTACTCGCCGTCGGCATCGCAGAACGCGATCACGGCAGCGCCGTCGGCGACGGCGGCAGCCAAACCGGTCCTCACCGCAGCGCCGAGCCCGCGGTTCAGTTCATGCGCGACGACCGTCGCCCCGGCGCGCCGGGCGGTCTCCGCGGTCGCGTCGGTGGAGCCGTCGTCCACGACCAGGCACCGCGTCGGCATGCCGCACACGGCGCTCGGCAGCCGGGCGATGACGTCGGCCACCCGGGTTTCTTCGTTGCGTGCCGGCAGCACCAGCGTGACGTGGTCGCCGCGAACGTCGTGGAGCGGGCGCGGCGGCAGTCGCCGCGGCACGCGGGCTCGCAGGGGTGCTCGCCGAGACGGTGTCGTCGACATGCTGCCATCGTCGCACCGTTAAGTCAGCTTTACGAAATGAGGGATCGGTGGTTAGCCTCACGGCTCATGTCCCGCTCGCATGCACGTCCCCGACGACCGATGGCCCTGGCAGCGGCCCCAGCCCTGGCCGCAGTGCTCGCCCTGGCGGCGTGCGGCGGCGATGACCCGGTCGACACGGGGTCGTTCCGGTGCGACAGCGTCGATATCGACAAGGTCGGCGGTGAGCTGACGATCTACTCCGGCCGCAACCAGCAGCTCGTCGGACCGCTGCTCAACTGCTTCGCCGATCGCAGCGGCATCGACGTCACGGTGCAGTACTTCGGTTCGTCCGACGATGCCGCGTTGCAGATCGACGCGGAAGGCGGCGACACGCCGGCGGACGTGTTCTTCTCCCAGGCGCCCGGCGCCACCGGATTCCTCCAGAACGGCGGCCGCCTGCTCCCGCTGCCTCAGGAGATCCTCGACAAGGTGCCGGAGGAGTTCCGCAGCTCCGCCGGTGACTGGGTCGCGACGTCGGCGCGGGTGCGCACGCTGGCCTACAACACGGAGACCGTCGCCCCCGACGACCTGCCGTCGTCGGTCCTCGAGGTGACCGACGAGAAGTGGAAGGGCAAGATCGGCGTGGCGCCGAGCAACCCCTCGTTCGTCGACTTCGTCAGCGGCATGACCATCGCGTTCGGCGAGGATGCGACGCTCGAGTTCCTCGAGGGGCTCGTCGCCAACGACGCGCAGATCTTCCCGAACAACGTCGAGATCCTCGATGCGGTCGCCCGCGGTGAGATCGAGGTCGGCCTCGTCAACCACTACTACGGGGCGCAGCGCCTCGCCGAGGATCCCGATGCGCCGATCGCCAACCATTTCTTCCCGAAGGGTGACATGGGCTCGCTGGTGCTGGTGGCCAACGCGGCGATCCTCGACTCTGGTGAGGATCACCTCGAGCAGGCCCAGGCGTTCGTCGACTTCCTGCTGAGCGAAGCGGCGCAACGGTACTTCGAGCTCGAGACCAAGGAGTACCCGGTCGCCGAAGGGGTGCCTGCCGACCCGTCGCTGCCCGCTCTGGACACCGTCGGGGTGCCGGGCGAGAACGTCAACGACTTCGGCGATCTGCTGGGCAAGACGGTCGACCTGATCGAGGAGAGCGGCCTCGCCGATGGCTGAGCCGGCGCTCGCCGCTGCACGTGGCAACGTCGTGCGACAGCGGCCGAGCGCGGCGCGCCCGCTCCCGGTTCCGGGCGCCGCGGCGCTGGGAGGCGCGGCTGCGACCGTCTTCTTCCTGCTGCCGTTCGCCTACCTCGTGCGACGCGCGGCGGGCGACGCCGGCGACGTGTGGGACGCGATCGCCAGCCGGCGCACCCTCGAGCCGCTGTGGCGCAGTCTCCAACTCGTCGTGCTGGTCACGTTCTTCGCAACGGTGCTCGGTGTGGGCATGGCCTGGTTGACGACCCGCACCGACGTCCCCGCCCGGCGGCTGTGGAAGACCGCTGCGGTGCTCCCGCTCGTCATCCCGTCGTTCGTCGGCGGAGCGGCGCTGATCCTGGCGTTCGAACGCGGTGGGCTCGTCGACGCCTGGACGCCGATCGATTCGCTCCCCGATCTGCACGGCCTGCCGGGCGCCGTGATCGTGCTGTCGATGCTCAGCTATCCGTACGTCTTCCTGCCGGTCGCGGCGCGGATGTCGTCGCTGCCGCCGTCGATGGAGGAGAGCGCCCGGCTGCTCGGCCGATCGCCGATGGCGACATTCCGGACCGTCGTCGTGCCGCAGTGCCGCGCCGCCATCGGCGCGGGCGCGATCCTGGTCGCGCTGTACACCGCGAGCGATTTCGGCGGCGTCCAGTTCGTCGGGTACGACACGCTGACGCGCCGGCTGTTCACCAACCAGCTGCGTCGCCCAGAGGTGGCGACGGCGATGGGTCTGGTGCTGGCCGCCGTCGCACTGGCGTTGGCGCTGGTCGAGCGGGCGATCGTGTCGCGGACCGCGGGTACCGCCGGCGTCGGGTCCCGCCGCGCGCTCGTCGTGCCGCTCGGGCGTTGGCGCTGGCCCGCGCTCGCCGCGATCGTGGCGGTGCTCGGCGGAGCGCTGGTCGCGCCCGTCACCGTGCTGGCGTACTGGGTGGTCAACGGTGTCCGCAACGGGGCCACGCGCAGCTACGCCTCCGACCTCTGGACGCCGACGATCGGCTCGTTGATGTCGGGGCTGGCGGCCGCGGCGGCGTGCGTCGTGCTGGTCCTGCCGCTGGCGATCTTCATCGAACGCCATCGCTCGCGGGCATCCCGACTCGCCGCGCTTCTGGTCGTGGCCGGCTTCGCCCTGCCGGGCCTCGTCACCGCGTTCGCGCTGGTCACCTGGGCGCGCGGCAGCTCGCTGTATCAGACGTTCCCGTTGCTCGTCGCGGGCTACGTGCTGCACTTCGGCGGCCAGGCGCTGCGGGCCAGTCAGGCAGCCGTCGCCGGTGTGCCGCTACGCGTCGGTGAAGCCGCCCGCCTGCTCGGCGTGCCCTGGTGGAAGCGGCTGTGGCGCGTCGAGCTGCCGCTGATGGCGCCGGGGCTGGTCGCGGGTGGCGGCCTGGTGCTGCTCTCGGTGCTCAAGGAGCTGCCGATCACGCTCGTCCTGCGGCCGCTCGAATACGAGACGCTCGCGCTGCGCATCAACTCGACGTACGAGAACGCCCTGCGCGTCGACGCCGGTCTGTCGGCGCTGGTGCTGCTGGCGCTGTCCGCCGTGCTCACGTGGGTGCTGGTCGTGCGCCGGATGGAGCACCTCGCATGACCGGCCCTGTCGTCGTCACCGGATCGTCCGGGTTCATCGGCGATCACCTCGTCGCCGCGCTGGCCGCACGCGGCGACGACGTGATCGCGATCGATCGACGCCCGTCGCCGCGCAGCATCGACGGCGTCGAGCGCATCACCGCAGAGCTCACTGACGACGACGAGCGCGTGGTCTGGGCGATGCGCAGCGCGAGCGCGGTGCTGCACCTGGCGGGCTGTCCTGGAGTGCGCGACACGTCACCGGACATCGACGAGCGCCGGCGGCGCGACAACGTCGAGGCTGCCGAAGTGGTCATGGATCGGGCGCCGTTGTCCGTGCCCGTGGTGATGACGTCGTCGTCGTCCGTCTACGGCGGCGCCCGCGCCGGGCGGCCGAGCCGTGAGACCGACCCCCTCTGTCCCGTCGGCGGGTATGCGCTCTCGAAGGCCCAGGCCGAGCGTGCCTGCGCCAGCCGCGCCGAGCGCGGTGGGCTCGTCGGGCTCGTGCGACCGTTCACGGTCATCGGTCCCGGCCAGCGTTCCGACATGGCGCTCAGCCGGTGGATCGACCAGGCCCGGCGCGGCGAGCCGCTGACGGTGTACGGATCGCTGGCCCGCACGCGCGATGTCACCGCGGTCGATCAGGTCGTGCGGGCTCTCCTGACGATGGTCGACGTGCTCACGATCTCCGACGGGGGCGGGCCGCTCGTCGTCAACGTCGGCTCCGGGCGTCCGGCGTCGCTGGCCGAGATGGTCGCCGCGGTGCACGAATGCGTCGCGGCGACCGGCATCGAGCTGGTCACGGCCCCGGTGCCGGAACCGACCGACACGTGGGCCGACACCGAGCGCTGCCGTGAGATCCTGGGGTTCGTGCCCACCACCGACCTGCGTGCCGTGGTCCAGGCGATGGCCCGGGGCGCGACCCCACGCCCGCTCGTCCCGGCCTCCGTGTGACGCCGAAGGCCGCCTTATTCCGGCCATGACCGGTGAGGAACTCGTCGACATCGTCGACGTCGACGACGTCGTGGTCGCCGTGGCGACCAGGCGGCGGATGCGCGCCGAACGCCTGCGGCACCGCACCGTCGGCATCGCTGTCGTCGACCGCCGGGGTCGGCTGCTGATCCACCGCCGCAGCATGGCCAAGGACGCGTGGCCCGGGTGGTGGGACGTCGCCGCGGGCGGGGTCGTCGCCGCCGGGGAGGACTACGAGACCGCGGCCCGGCGCGAGCTGGCCGAGGAGCTCGGGATCACGGGGGTCGACCTCGAGCTGGTCGGCGACGGGCAGTACGAGGACGAGTCGGTCGCCGTCAACGGCCGTTGCTACCGCATCGTGCACGAAGGCCCCTTCGCCTTCGCCGACGGCGAGGTGACCGAAGTGCGCTGGGTGACGCGTGAGGAGTTGCAGGCGATGGCGGCCGAGCACAGATTCCTTCCCGACAGCTGGGCGATGATGCTGCCGTTGCTCGGTTTCGCTCCGAGCGCCTGAGACGGTCCGCCGGCGCGCTTCCGCCGCCGGGCGCCGGGCGCACACATTCCTCTGCGACCTGCACGCATCCCCCAGGAGAACAGGAGCAGAGCCATGTCCGCATCGATGTTCGGAGCCAATCCCGAAGAGCTCGCCGCGCTGGGCCGAACCTTGACGGCACAGATCGACACGATCAACTCGGTGGTCTCCACCGTGTCGTCGGTGCTCAACGGCACCACGTGGGTGGGTCCGGCCCGCGAGCAGTTCGAGAACGACTGGCGAACGTCGTTCACGTCCGCGCTCGGCCGGCTCAACGAGGCGTTCGACGCTGCGGGCCGCGACTGCGTCGCCCGATCGCAGGAGCTCCAGCGGGTGATGGGCGTGCGCTGAGGGCGTCCGCTGGACAGGGATGGAGGCCTACCATCCCTGTCGTGCTTCACCTGGAGTTCACGATCGAGCCGTTCGTCGAGGGCCATCCCGGCCCTCACGTCACCGCCGCCGTCGAGGCGGTCGAGACGCACGGCGGGGTCGTCGAGTTCGGGCCGTTCAGCTCGACGTGCGCTGCGCCAGTCGACGAGATGCCCGGCCTCGTCGCGTCGTTGCTCCAAGCGGCCTTCGCCAACGGGGCCACGCACATCAGCATGCACGTTGAGCGGCGGCCCGAGACCGAGGGTCAGCCGTGACCCTTCCCCGCCACCCTCTCGTCCTGGCGGTGCGTCCGGCGTTCGAAGCGCTCGGCGCCACCCTGGTCGGGCCGGACGAGCGTCAATCGGGCGACGTGCCGCTCATGTGGGAGGGAGCGGTGGTCGCCGCGGTGCGCATGCCGCGCCTGCACGGCGCGCTGGACCGCTTGATCGAGGGCGTGGAGCGGGAAGTGGGCGGCAAGCTGGCAGAGCTGCCGCGTGAAGACAAGCAGCGGGCGATCCGGCTCCTCGACGAGCGTGGCGCGTTCATCCTGCGCCGCGCCGTCGAGGACGTCGCCGACGCGATGGGCGTCTCGCGGATCACCGTCTACAACTACCTGAACGCTCTGCACCGATGAACGCTCGCCCGCGATGAGCCGCCCGATGCCGCTGCGCACCGAGCGCATGTGCATCGATGCCCTGCGCCCCGACGACATCGCCACGATCGTCGCCTACCGCAACGATCCCGAGGTCAGCCAGCACCAGGCATGGCCGTTGCCGTTCACCGCCGAGATGGCCGCTCGGCTGGTCGCCGAGGCCGGCGGGCCGCTGCTGTCCGACGGCGGCCAGTTCGCCATGCGCCTGACGAACGGCGACGGCCCGCCCACCATGGTCGGCGACGTGATGGTGCGCACGAGCCGCCGCAACGACCACGTCCGTGAGCTCGGCATCACCCTCAGCAGGCCGGCGTGGGGCAAGGGCTACGCCACCGAGGCGCTCACCGCCGTGCTCGACGCGCTGTTCGACGACGCCCGGGTGGAGAAGGTTCTCGCCCATGTGTTCAGCGCCAACGATCCCAGCTTGCGGCTGTTCGAGCGGCTCGGGTTCGCGGCCGAGGGACGGCTGGCGGCGGCGTTGCGCGATCGCAACGGCGAGGTCCGTGACGAGGTTCTCTTCGGCATCACGCGGGCCCGCTGGCGGCCGGCGACGCGCTTCGACGTCGTCGCCTTCGACGCCGACGACACGCTGTGGCACAGCGAGGACGGCTTCCACGACGTCGAGCGGCTGTTCGACCGCCTCGTCGGACCGCACGCGCCACACGGCGTCGACGTCGCCGCGGCGCTCACCGCTACCGAGCGCAAGAACCTCGCCGCGTTCGGCTATGGGGTCAAGTCGTTCACGCTGTCGATGGTCGAGGCTGCAATCACGGTGACGTCGGGGTCCGTGCCGACGGACGTGATCGCCCGTCTCGTCGACGCAGGCCGCGAGCTGTTGCTGTCGCCCGTGCGCCTGCTCGACGGCGTGCCGGACGTGCTGGAAGCGGCGGGCCGTGACCACCGCCTCGTGCTGATCACGAAGGGCGATCTGATCCACCAGAACCACAAGGTCACCACGTCGGGCATCGCCCACCACTTCGAGCAGGTGGAGATCGTGCTCGAGAAGGACCCGGAGACCTACCAGCGCATCGTCGACCGCCTCGGCGTGCGGCCCGAGCGGTTCTGCATGGTGGGCAACTCGGTGCGCAGCGACGTGCTGCCGGTGCTGTCGATCGGCGCCCACGCCGTGCACGTGCCCTACCCGATCACGTGGGCGCTCGAGCGGGTCGACGAGCACTCGCACCAGTTCGACGTGTTGACCACGCTGCGCGACCTCGTGCCCTGGTTGTCCGGCGAAGCGCCGAGCTAGAGCTTGCGGAGCCAGACCTCGGTCACGCGGTGGTCGGCGCCCTTGCGCAACTGGAGCGACGCCCGGTTGCGCGTCGGCAGGATGTTGTCGCGCAGGTTCAATCCATTGATGTCGCGCCAGATCGACCGCGCGGTCTCCACCGCCTCGTCCGGACCCAGCTGGGCGAAGTGGCGGAAGTAGCTGTCGGGGTTCGTGAACACGGTCTCGCGCAACGTGAGGAAGCGCTCGATGTACCACTGCTCGATGTGGGCTTCGTCGGCGTCGATGTAGATGCTGAAATCGAAGTAGTCGCTGACGAACTCGTGCGCCACGGTGCCCATCTGGAGCACGTTGAGGCCTTCCAGGATCACGATGTCGGGGCTGCGGACGACGACCTCCTCGCCGGGCACGATGTCGTAGACCACGTGGCTGTAGACCGGTGCCGACACCGACTCGGCGCCGCTCTTCAAGGCCCGCAGGAACTGGAGCAGCCGCCGGGTGTCGTAGCTCTCGGGGAACCCCTTGCGGTGCATCATGTCGCGGTCGATGAGCACGCTGTTGGGGTGGAGGAACCCGTCGGTGGTGATCAGGTCGACGCGTGGGTGGTCGGGCCAGCGCTTCAGCAACGCCTGCAAGATGCGGGCGAACGTGCTCTTGCCGACCGCCACGCTCCCGGCGACACCGATCACGTACGGGACCTTCGGCGCCATCGTTCCGAGGAACGTCGCCGACACCTTGTGCAGGTTCTGGGTCGCTGACACGTAGAGGTTCACCAAGCGCGTCAGCGGCAGGTAGATCGCGACGACCTCGTCGAGGTCGATGCGCTCGTTGATGCCGCGCAGCGCCTGGAGCTCCGGCTCGCGGATCGTGAGCGGGGTGGCGGCCCGGAGGGCAGCCCACGCTTCGCGGTCGAACGTGATGTAGCGGCCCTCACCGTCACCGACGTGCACGAACGGTGACGCTAGGACCTGCCGGCTTCGCGGCACCAACCGGGCGCAGCGGCGGCCCGCGGGCGATCATGGAGGCCGTGGGTCTCGATCGGTTCGACGACGAGCGTTCCCGGCGCAAGCGCCTGGGCGCGTGGTACACACCGCACCCACTCGTCGACGAGATCACGCGCCGAGCCATCCCGGACGAGATCGCCGACGGTCGTGTCCTCACGGTGGTCGACCCTGCCTGCGGCGACGGGCGGTTCCTGGCCGCGGCGGCACGGCGGATCACGTCGCTCGGTGGCCGGCCCCGGCTCGTCGGCGTCGACATCGATCCGGCGGCCGTCGAGCGGGCTCGCCGGGCGTTGTCACCGTGGTCGGCCACGATCGTGCGTGCCGACGCGCTGATGCTCGCGTGGCCGGGGCTGCTCGGCGACGGCGGCGCCGACGTCGCCGTCGGGAATCCGCCGTTCCTCTCCCAGCTGTCGTCCGCGACAGCGCGGGGCGGCTCCAGCGTCTGGGGAGGCGGGCCATACGCCGACGCCGCGGTCGAGTTCCTGGCGCTCGCGGCACGGATGGTGCGCGCCGGTGGACGCATCGGGCTGGTGCTGCCGCAGTCGGTGATCGCCAGCCGTGACGCCGCTGCGGTGCGGCGCGACGTCGCCACAGCGGGCTCGCTTCGCTGGTTGTGGTGGTCGTCGTCGCCGATCTTCGATGCCCAGGTGCGCACGTGCGCCGTCGTCGTCGACGTCGGCCGCGTCGATCGCCCTCCTGTGGAACTGAGCGAAGGGCTCGAGTTCGCGTCGCGCCCGCCGGCAATGGCGCCGCCGTCGGGTGACGCCGAATGGGGCCGGCTCTTCGCCTCCGCGCTCGGGGTGCCGCCGCTGCCCGACGGTGTCGAAGCCGACGGGACCCTCGACGGCCGGGCGACGGCCCACCTCGACTTCCGCGACGAGTACTACGGCCTCGTGCCCGCGGTTGCCGAGGCCGCCGGCCACGAGCGCTGTGACCGTCCCGACGCCGCCACCGCCCCGCTCGTCACCAGCGGCCTCATCGACCCCGCTGTGTGCGCGTGGGGGGTCCGGCCGGTGCGTTTCGCCAAGCGGGCGTACGACGCTCCGGTCGTCGTGCTCGATCGCCTGGACGAGCCGATGCGCCAGTGGGCGGCATCCCGCCTCGTGCCCAAGGTGCTCGTGGCCAGCCAGACCCGGGTCATCGAGGCCGTGGTCGACCAGCGCGGGGCATGGCTCCCGGGAGTCCCCGTCGTGACGGTGGTCCCGCGGCGGGCGGCGGGCGATGCGCTCTGGGACCTCGCCGCGGTGCTCACGTCGCCCGTGGCCTCCGCAGCGCTGTGCGCACGGTCCGCCGGCAACGCGCTGTCGACCCACGCGGTGCGCATCACGCCGTCTGCGTTGTGCGCCACGCCGTGGCCGGCAGGCGACCTCGCCGGGGCCCGTGCTGCGTTGCGCGCCGGCGACGTGGTCGGATGCGGGAGAGCCGCGTGCGCGGCCTACGGCCTCGCGTCCGACATCGCCGCGGACCTCATCTCCTGGTGGGAGCGGTCACTGCCACGGCGCATGGGGTGACACGGCGCCCGGCGCGGTCAGCACGTCGACCCCGTCGTCGGTGACCAGCACGGTGTGCTCGAACTGGGCGGTGCGCTTGCCGTCGGTGGTGACCGCCGTCCACCCGTCGTTCCACATGCGGTGCTGCCATGCGCCCGCTGTGATCATCGGCTCGATGGTGAACGTCATGCCCGGCCGCATCACGGTGGTGGAGCGCGGGTCGTAGTAGTGCAGCACCTGGACGTCGGTGTGGAACTGCTCGCCGATGCCGTGACCGATGAACGCGCGCACCACGCCGTAGCGGTGGCGCTTGGCGTGGGCTTCGATCGCCCGGCCGATGTCGGACAACGGACGCCCGGGAACGACGGCCTCGATGCCCTTCCACATGCATTCCTCGGTGGCGCGCACCAGATCGCGGCTCGCCGGATCGACGTCGCCCACGAAGAACGTGGCGTTCGTGTCGCCGTGCACGCCGTTCATGTAGACGGTGACGTCGAGGTTGACGATGTCGCCGTCTCGCAACGCGCGCGAGTCGGGGATCCCGTGGCAGATCACCTCGTTGACGCTCGTGCAGACGCTCTTGGGAAAGCCGTTGTAGTTCAGCGGGCTCGGGTACGCGCCGCGCTCGATGCACAGGTCGTGCACGAACGCGTCGATCGACTCGGTCGTGACACCCGGCTTCACGTGCTCACCGGCCAGGCGCAACACCTCGGCGGCGGTCGCGCCGGCGATGCGCATGCGCTCGATGATCTCGGCCGACTTCACCGCGGGCTCCGGACGGCGGCGCACGATGCCGGTGTCGGCGTACGGAGGCCGGGCGATGTGCGGCGGAACCGAGCGGCGGGGGCTCACGTCGCCCGCCACGACCCTGCCCTCGAGAGGTTTGTGGCAGCGCTTGTACTTGCGCCCGCTCCCGCACCAGCACGGCTCGTTGGCCTGCGGCGATACCGCCGGCGGCTCTGCGGACGTGGACGGCGGCCGTTCGCTGACCGTCGCCATGCTCGTGCTGCTACTGCTGCTCGAGGAGCTGCTCATCGATCTCCCAGGCTACGCCAGCGCCTCTCGGGGCCCACCCGCGCGGCGTTGCGTGGTCGTGCCCGCTCGCCTCGTGGTTGGCCAGGGGCGCCGCGGGGTAACGGGTCGGTGTGTCGTTGCGCCGGGCCGTGATCGCGATGTGTCTACTCGCCGGCTGTGGCGCGGCGGCAGAGGCTCAACCGGGCGCAGGCGGGTCGCTGCCGTGCGCCGACGCGTCGTGCCTATCGCCGGAGCAGTCGTTGGCCGCCGCGGTGGCGGCGTTCGTCGATGCCTACGCCGAGGGAGAGCCCGGCGTCGCCTGGTCGCTCGTGTCCGGCAGGTGCGCCGCGATCGTCGACGAGGCCGAGTTCCGCTCGACGGTCTCCGCCTACGGGGTCATGTTCTCGCGACTCCAAGCGACCGACATCGTGGTCCGTGTCGATGGCGAAATCGGCTCGGCCAGCTACGAGACGGGTGTCGACGAGGTCGGGCCGTTCGCCGACCAACGCTGGGTTCGCGAGGACGGGGCGTGGCACTGGGACGCGTGCTGACGCGGGGTGCCGAGCCGTGCCGCGCTGGGGGCGACTGAGAGCCCGGAGAGAGAATCGAACTCTCGACCTACGCATTACGAG
>CAZGUH010000043.1:0-32486 GCA_964529005.1 uncultured Ilumatobacteraceae bacterium
CCAACGCTAACCACCCCACACGAACACACGCGCGATTCACAGGACACGCCCTAGTCGACGGGCGGGCGGGGAACCTCGGCGTCATGGCGATGGTCGGATACCACGCGTCCCATGAGCAGCATGCGCCGAGCGCGCTGCTGCGACATGTGCAGGCCGCGGAGCAGGCTGGATTCCAGGCGGCGATGTGCTCGGACCACTGGGCGCCGTGGAGCGTCCGTCAGGGTCACAGCGGCCACGCGTGGGCCTGGCTCGGATCGGCGCTGTCGCTGACCCGGATTCCCTTCGGTGTCGTCACGGCCCCGGGGCAGCGATACCACCCGGCCGTGACGGCACAGGCGATCGCCACGCTCGCGGAGATGCACCCGGGCCGATTCTGGGCGGCGCTCGGGTCCGGTGAGGCCGTCAACGAGCACATCACCGGCGATCGATGGCCCGACAAGCCGACGCGCGACGACCGTTGGAGCGAGTGCGCGGCGGTGATCCGCCAGCTGCTCGACGGTGAGCAGGTCACCCATCACGGATTGGTGCGCGTCGACAGGGCACGCCTGTGGTCGCGGCCCGACATCCCGCCTCCGCTGCTCGCCGCCGCGGTGAGCGGGGCCTCGGCGCGGCGTGCCGCTCGATGGGCGGACGGGCTGATCACGGTGTGGCAGCCGCCCGACGCGCTGCGCCGCGTGATCGACGCCTTCCACGACGGCGGCGGCGCTGGGCGGCCGATCGCCGTGCAGGCGCACGTGTCGTGGGCGCCGGAGGAGTCCGCCGCAGTCGCCGCGGCCCACGAGCAATGGCGCACGAACGTGTTCGGCGGCCAGGTGGCATGGGACCTCGAGATGCCCGAACAGTTCGACGACGTGGCGCGCTTCGTGCGCCCCGACGACGTCCGCGCGGTCGTGCTGGTCAGCAGCGACCTCGGGCGTCACCGCGCATGGCTCGCCGAGATCGCGCAGCTCGGCGTGGAGGCGATCTACCTGCACGACGTCGGTGTCGAGCAGGAGCGCTTCATCGACGTCTTCGGGTCAGAGGTCCTGCCCCAACTCGCCGAGGTGGTGGCGGGGTGACCGCCGCCCGCACCAGCGACCTGTGGTGGAAGAACGCGGTGATCTACTGCGTCGACGTCGAGACGTTCCTCGACTGGAACGGCGACGGCGTGGGCGATTTCGTCGGCTTGACCGAGCGCGTCGACTACCTGGCGGGGATGGGCATCAGCTGTCTGTGGCTGATGCCCTTCTACCCGACGCCTGGCAGGGACGACGGCTATGACATCAGCGACTTCTACGGCGTCGATCGCAGGCTCGGCACCCTCGGCGACGTGGTCGTGTTCCTGCGCACGGCGAAGGACCGCGGCCTGCGCGTGATCGTCGACCTCGTCGTCAACCACACGTCGGATCAGCACCCGTGGTTTCGCTCTGCTCGTGCCAGCCGGTCGTCGCCGTATCGGGACTTCTACGTCTGGCGCGACGAGCCGGGCGAGGAGCCCGGAGGCGCTCCCGTGTTCCCCGATGCCGAGGACAGCATCTGGAGCTACGACGATCGAGCCGGCCAGTGGTACCTGCACCACTTCTACCGCCATCAGCCGGACCTCAACATCGCCAACCCGGCGGTGCGGGAGGAGATCGCCAAGATCATCGGCTTCTGGCTCGAGCTCGGCATCGACGGCTTCCGGATCGACGCGGTGCCGTTCCTGATCGATACGAGGGGCGTCGTCCCGCCGGCGGAACTCGATCCGCATCGCCTGCTGCGTGATCTCCGCTCGTTCGTCAGCCGCCGGCACGGAGACGCGGTGCTCCTCGGCGAGGTCAACCTGCCCGCACGGCAGCTGACCCGCTTCTTCGGTGACGAAGCCGACGAGCTGCACATGCTGTTCAACTTCCCGGTGATGCAAGCGATGTATCTGTCGCTCGCCACCGAGGACGCCCGCCACATCCGCCGTGCGCTGACGAACCTGCCGACGATCCCCGCCGACGCGCAATGGGCGAACTTCGTGCGCAACCACGACGAGCTGACGCTCGATCAGCTGACCGAGCGTCAGCGACAGGTGGTGTTCGACGCATTCGGCCCCGACTCCGACATGCAGCTCTTCGGCCGGGGGCTTCGCCGCCGGCTCCCGCCGATGCTGCAAGGCGACCAGGCGCGCATGCGAATGGTGTACAGCCTCCTGCTCTCGCTGCCGGGCACGCCGGTGCTGTTCTACGGCGAGGAGATCGGCATGGGCGAGAACCTCGACGTCCCCGGCCGGCTCAGCGTTCGCACGCCGATGCAGTGGTCCGACGATCCCGACGGGGGCTTCAGCGCCGCGCCCCTGCGCCGCCTCAAGCGCCGCCCGCCGGACGGACGCTTCGGTCCCGCAGCGGTGAACGTCACCGACCAGCGCCGCGACGCCGATTCCTTGCTGAACTGGATGGAGCGCATGATCCGTCGCCGGCGGGAGACGCCCGAGATCGGCTGGGGGACGCTGAGCGTGCTCGACGTCGACGCGCCCGCCGTGTTGGCCCACCGTTGCGACTGGGAGCACAGTTGCGTCGTCGCGCTCCACAACATGGCCCCGATGCCGTGCACCGTTCAGGTGCCGCTCGACGGAGTCGAGAAGGGGCGCGCGGCGGTCGACCTGGTCGACGGGGGAGACCGCCGCCTCCTCGACGGCTCGACGCTGGAGGTCAAGCTCGAGGCGTACGGGTTCCGCTGGCTGCGCCTCCTGCTGCCGGGCGCCCGGCCGACGCCATGACCACGCCGGCGCGGCGGCCATGGTGGCGCGACGCGGTCATCTACCAGGTGTACGTGCGCAGCTTCGCAGACGCCGACGGCGACGGCCTGGGCGATCTGCCGGGTGTGCGCTCACGGCTCGCATACCTGCGTGACCTCGGGGTCGACGCGGTGTGGCTCAACCCGTTCTACCCGTCGCCGCAGGCCGACGCGGGATACGACGTCGTCGATCACCGCGCGGTCGATCCGGCGTTCGGCACGCTGGACGACGTCGACGCGCTGCTCGCCGACGCCCACGCCATGGGGCTGCGGGTCATCGTCGATCTCGTCCCGAACCACACCTCGGACCAACACGTGTGGTTCCAGGCGGCGCTCGCGGCCGAGCCGGGCAGCGCCGAGCGAGGTCGCTACATCTTCCGCGATGGCGTGGGCCCCGGCGGATCGCTGCCACCGAACGACTGGAAGAGTGTGTTCGGCGGGCCGGCGTGGCGGCGTGCGCCGGCAGCCGCCGACGCCGGTCGACCGGCACAGTGGTATCTGCACCTGTTCGCGCCCGAGCAGCCGGATCTCGACTGGACGAACCCCGAGGTGCGGGCCGAGTTCGCGTCGATCCTGCGCTTCTGGTTCGATCGTGGCGTCGACGGCTTTCGCATCGACGTCGCCCACGCGCTGGTCAAGGATCCGCAGATGCCGGACCTCGCCGATCGGTTCTCGACAACCGGCCCGGCGCCCGCGGGTCATCCGCACTGGGATCTCGACGAGGTGCACGACGTGTACCGCTCGTGGCGGCAGATCGCGGATGCGTACGGCGGCGAGCGGGTGTTCGTCGCCGAGGCGTGGGTGCACAGCCCCGAGCGCCTCGCTCTGTACGTGCGTCCGGACGAGCTCCACACCGCGTTCAACTTCGACTTCCTGCTCGCCGCATGGGACGCCGTGGAGCTGCGCCAGGCGATCGAGACCAGCATCGCCGCGTTCGGCAGGGTCGGCGCGCCGCCGACGTGGGTGCTGTCGAACCATGACGTGGTGCGGCACGTGACGCGCTACGGCGGGGGCCAGCTCGGCGTCCGGCGTGCACGGGCGGCAGCGCTGCTGATGCTCGCCCTGCCCGGCAGCGCCTACGTCTACCAGGGTGACGAGCTGGGCCTGCCGGAGGTGACCGACCTGCCCGACGAAGTGCGTCAGGACCCCACGTTCCTGCGCACCGCGGGGGCCGAGCCCGGGCGCGACGGCTGCCGCGTGCCACTGCCCTGGTCCGGGGACCGGCCGTCGTACGGCTTCGGACCGGGCGATGCGTCGTGGCTGCCGCAACCGCGGCAGTGGGCTCGCCTCAGCGTCGCCCGCCAGGCGTCCGATCCGGCGTCGATGCTGACGCTCTACCGGTCCGCGCTGCGGCTGCGACGCGAGCACCCCGCTCTCGGCGACGGCGAGCTGGAGTGGATCGACATCGGCGACGAGGTTCTCGCGTTCCGCCGCCACCCCGGCTTCCTGTGCCTCGTCAACGTCGGCGAGGCGCCCGTCGACGTGGGCGAGCACCTGGCCAAGGAGACCGGTGGCGCCGGCGTCGACGTGATCCTGTCGAGCAGCCCGTGGCGCGGCACGGCCCGCCTGGCGGGCTCGACGGCCGCGTGGATCACCACGTGACCGATCCCGTGCCGGAAACGCCGCGCTGCGATCTGCCAGACTCTCCGGCGTCGTGGACGGTGCTGCTCTCCTTCGCCTCCGAGGCGTCACCAAGAAGTATCCCGGCGTCACCGCGCTCGACGGCCTGACGGTCGACGTGCCGCGCGGGCGCGTCGGCCTCGTGGGCGCGAACGGCGCCGGGAAGACGACCACGTTCCGGCTGCTCCTCGGTCTCGCCCACCCCACGGAGGGCAGCGTCGAGGTGTGCGGCATCGATGTCGCCCGCGATCCGATCGGGGTGCGCTCGCGCCTCGGCTACATGCCCGAGCACGACTGCCTGCCGCTCGATCAGACCGCGGCCGACGTCGTCTCGACGTTCGGCGAGCTCAGCGGGCTCCCGGCGCGTGCCGCGCGCCAGCGAGCGTCGGACATCTTGGATCTGGTCGGGTTGGACGAAGCTCGCTTCCGGCCGATCGGCAGTTTCTCCACGGGCATGCGCCAGCGCGCCAAGCTCGCCCAGGCGCTCGTCGGCGACCCCGAACTGGTGCTGCTCGACGAACCGACGGCGGGCCTCGATCCCATCGGTCGCGAGGAGATGCTGGCGCTCGTCGCCCGGTTGGGGTCGTTCGGCATTTCGGTGCTGATGGCCACGCACCTGCTCGACGACGTCCAGCAGGTGTGCGACCACGTCTTGATGATCGACGCCGGCACGCTCGTCGTCGCCGGCGCCACCGATTCGTTGCTCGAACGCACGGGCGTGGTGACGGTCGACGTCGGGCCCAGCCCGGACGCGTTGGTGTCGGGCCTCGCCGCGGCCGGCCTGTCGGCGACGCCCATCGACGGCGTCGTCGAGGTCGCGGTCGAAGACGACGGCCAGATGGACGTCGTTCGCGACGTGATCGCGTCGCTCGATCTTCCGCTCTATCGCATGACGACCCGGCTCACCTCGCTCGACGAGGTCTTCCTGCGTCGCGCCGGGGCGCAGCGGTGAGCGCGGTCGACGTCGGCGGCTACGGCGCCGTCTACGACCGCGGCTACCGGCCCTACGACGGCCCGCGCGGCGGACGCGGCGCGGCGGTCCTCGCGCTGGGGAAGGCGTCGGTCCGGCGGGCGCTCGGCCTGCGCCGTTCGTGGCGGCAGAAGATCGCCCCGTTCGTGTTGCTGGGCGTGGTGACCATCCCGGCGATCGTCAACGTCGGCATCGGCTACGTCACGCGCGACCAACTCGAGGACCGCATCGAGATCATCACCTATCGCGATTACGTCGGCGTGTCGTCTGCGCTGCTTCTGTTCATCGCCATCGTCGCGCCCGACGTCGTCTGTCCGGACCGTCGCCAGCACGTCCTGCCGCTGATGTTCGCGCGGCCGATGACCGGCAACGACTACGTCGCGGCGAAGGTCGGCGCGATCGGATCGATCATCTTCGCGTTCGGCTTCCTGCCGCAGGTCGTGCTGTTCGTGGGCAACCTGCTGGTCAGCGACAGCGCTCTGGAGTACTTCACCGACAACCTCGACGTGCTGTGGAAGGTCCCCGCCGCCGTCGCCCTCCTGGCCCTGTACGACGCCGTCATCGGGGTCGCCATCGCGTCGTTCACCGAGCGCCGCATCGTGGCCGGCGCCGCCGTCATCGGGCTGTTCCTCGTCACGTCGATCGCGTCCGGCGTGATGGTCGGCGACTTCGAGACCGGCGAGGGGTCGCCGGCCGCGCTGATCAACATCTACGTGCTGCCGCTGTACCTGCGCGACCTCCTGTTCCTGGGACACATCGACCCCGAGTCACCCCTCACCGGTGTCGACGGCGGGGGAGGGATGGCCGTCGGCCTCTACGTCCTGATCGTCGCGGTCGGCGCCGTCGCCCTGCTGCGCCGCTACCGGTGGGTCGAGCGATGATGCCGCGACCGACGTTCCCGCCGCCCGCGCCCGAGAAGCACGACCAGCTGCCGCCGCCGCGGCTCGATCCGGCGTTCGCGCCCGATCCCACCGTCGAGGTCGCCAACGCATCGGTGTGGTTCGGCCCGAAGGTCGCGCTGTCCGAGCTGAGCTGCTCGTTCGGCGCTGGCGTCACCGGATTGCTCGGCCCCAACGGCGCTGGCAAGACGACGTTGATGCGAGCGATCTGCGGCCTGATCCCCGTGAATCAGGGGACGGTGCGGATCGAAGGCCGCGATCCCCGCCGCGATCGCTCCGTGCAGGGGCGGGTGGCTCTCGTGCCGGAGGACGAAGCGGTGCCCGCGGGCATGTCCGCCCGCCAGTTCGTGCGCTACGTGGCCGACCTGCACGGCGTGGCCGATCGCACGGCGCCTGACCACGCACTTCAGCAGGTCGCCTTGCTCGACGTCGCCGACCGTCGCGTCGACGGCTTCAGCAAGGGCATGCGTCAGAGGACGAAGGTCGCCAGCGCGCTCGTCACCGATCCGCGCACGCTCGTGCTCGACGAACCGCTCAACGGCGCCGACCCGGTGCAGCGCGCGCACCTCATCGCGCTGTTCAAGCGGCTCGGCGCGCAAGGGCGCACGGTGATCGTCAGCTCTCACGTGCTGAACGAGGTCGAGCGCCTCGCCGAGCGGGTCATCGTCGTGATGCACGGCCGCCTCGCCGCAGCCGGCGGCCATCGAGCGATCCGCGACGCGATGGACGACCGTCCCCGCCACGTGCTGGTGCGGTCCGACGACAGCCGCCGGCTGGCGGCATCGCTCGTCGGGCTGGCGTCGGTCGCGGGCGTGACGTTCGATCCGGCGCGCGCGGGCGTGGTGGTCCAGACGTTGCAGGCCCGCGAGCTGGCGACGGCGCTGCCGCGCCTGGCTCGCGATGCGGCCATCCGGTTGCTGGAGGTGCGGCCGCTCGACGACTCCCTCGAGAGCCTGTTCCGCGAGTTGGTCCGGTGAGCGCGCCCACGTCCACTTCGGAGCGCCCTGCCGCGCGTGCTCCACGCCGGCCGCGCTCGCGGTTCGTCGCGATCGTGGCCTACACACTGCGGGCCTGCGTGCCGCCGAAGCGCTGGGTGGCCGTGCTGCTGCCGTGCGCCGGCGTCGTGCTGTTCGGTCTGCTCGCCCACGCGGTCGACGACACACCGGGGCGCGCGTTCGCCAACGTCGCCGCCGAGGGCATCTTCAGCCTGATGATGCCGATCGCCGCGCTGGTGGTGGGCGACGCGGTCCTCGGCGCCGAGGTGCGGGCCGGCACGTTCCACTTCACGTGGCTCTCACCGACGCCGATCTGGCAGATCGTTCTCGGGCGCTGGCTCGGTGGGTCGCTGATCTGCCTCGTCACCATCGCCCCGGCGTGCGCGCTGGCGGCGATCGTCGGTGGCGTGCCGGAGATGGCGTGGCCGATGTTCATCGCCTCGGCGTGCGGCAGCATCGCCTACGTGGCGCTGTTCGTCGCCTTGGGCTGCATCACCCGCCGCACGGCGGTGTGGTCGCTCGCCGTCGTGTTCCTGATCGAGCGCCTGCTCGGGGATCAGCTGACCGGCATCGCCCAGATCTCGCCGACCTGGGAATCGCGGGCGATCTTCGTCGCGTTCATCGACGACGCGCCTCGCCGCCTGGTGCGTGACGGCATCCCCCAGGGCGGCGCGGCGATCGTGCGGCTGGCGATCATCGCCGCGGTGTCGCTCGGCGTCGCGACGTGGAGGATGCGGGCGATGCGCCTGTCCGGCGCAGCCGATTGAGCGCCCGGCTCCTCGAACGGTCACTCACGGGCGCAGCACAGCGACCGCGGGCGCGTGCCGTTCTGTGCGTCCGCTCGTGAGAGGTATCGCAGGCGGGCCAGGCTGCTGCGCAGCAGCCGCGACACGTGCACCTGGCTGATGCCGAGGCGAGCGGCGATCTCCGACTGCGTCAGGTCCCCGAAGTAGCGCAGCGTGACGATCTGCCGTTGCCGCGCGGGCAGGCGTTGCAGCAGGTGCTCGACCGTCCAGTGGTGCTCCAGGCGATCGAAGTCGTCCTCTCCGCGGTCGCTGAGCAGATCCGAGTCGGCGTCGGCGACCCCTGCCAGTGCTCCGGAGATCGACCGTGGCTTCAACGCGTCCCGCGCTTCGAGCGCCTCCAGCACATGCTCCACCGTCGCGCCGAGGCGAGCGGCCGTCTCCGCCACGGTCGGCGGCCGCAGCAGTTCGGCGGTCAGCTCGTCGACGGCGTGCTCGGCACGCACGTGGAGGTCCTTGAGCCACCGCGGCACGTGCAGCGTCCAGGCGTGGTCCCGGTAGTGGCGGCGCAGCTCACCGATCGCCGTCGCCGACGCGTACGTCTTGAACGTGACACCGAAGCTCGGGTCGAAGCGCTCGATCGCTTTCAGGATGCCGACCATCGCGACCTGCTCGAGGTCGTCCAGCGGCTCCGAGCGTCGGCGCATCTGGTGGGCGCACACGCGCGCCAGCGGGCGGAAGCGCTCGACCAACTCGTTGCGGATCGAACGGTCGCGCGTCGCCAGGAACAGCGCCAGCAACTCGTCCGTCGACTCCGCCGGCGGGTCCCGCGTCGGCGTCGCCTGGTTACGCGCGCGGGGTCTCATCCTCCGGACGCGAGGCGCATCGATCTCCAGCACGCGCTGCCTCCTGACGGATGCGGCTGCGGACCGTTCACGCAGGCGGCCGCGAGCCAGATTTGCTTCGTCCCCCCGGCACACGGTCTCACACATCGGTCGGCACGTCTAGGAAAAGATGACGGCCCGGAAAAGATCGCGTTGCGAAAGGATCTCTCTGCGATTGGAGCGCAAAAGCCCGCGACGCGTGCTTGACTTCCATCATGGTCGGGGGGTCGCTTCGGCGGCTGACCGTTGCGCTGCCGCTGGCGGCAGCGGGGGCGCTGATCGTCGACGCCTGCTCGCATTCCGATGTCACGTACGTCAGCAATCGCGACGCCGGCGTGTTCCTCAAGGTGCCGGACTCGTGGGGCACGTTCCCGCTGCTCGACGGCAACGTCAACCCGTCCGCGGGCGAGGCTCCGGGCACGTGGCGGGTCCTGTTCCATGGCGGCAAGCCGCCCAGCCGCAGCGCGATCGAGGAGTCGTTGCCGACCGAGCCGGTCGGCTACGTCGAGGTCGCGCCGACCTCCATCGTCGGTGACGCCGGCTCGATCGCCACGTACACAGGCCTGCGGTCGATGCTCTTCGCGGACGACCCGCTCGAGGTGGCGAAGTTCGACGACGCCGTCGAGATCGTGCAGTACGAGGAGGTGGAGCTCGACAACGGCTATTGGGGGAGCCGGCTGACGATGCGCTACGCGCCGACCGACGACAACGATCAGACGGTCACCCAGCTGGCGTTCCTCGACGGCAACTTCGAGCGCATGTACCTGCTGCGCATCTTCTGCACGACGGTGTGCTACGAGGAGCACCACGCCGAGATCGACGCCGTGATCGACTCGTGGACGCTGAGGAACCCGTGATGCGGCGACGCGAGGGGCCCACCCGCCGGCCGATGCAGTTCTTCGACCGGGTGAAGATCCTTCTGCTGCTGGTCACGGTCGCGGTGTTCCTGTGGTGGCACTCGCTGTCGGAGAACCCGTTGCTGTCGGTGCGCGACGCGACCCACGACCTGTGGACCGGCCGGTGGTGGCTGCTCGCCCTCGCCGGTCTGGAGCTGCTCCGCCAGCTCCACTACGTCGTCAGCGAGCACAGCGTGCGGTGGCACCACCTCGTCGCCGTCACGATCTTCGGCCGATGGAACCGCCGGATCGAGCGCCTCAACCCGTGGACGCGCTTCCGCATCGCCCGGGCGATCAAGGTCCTGTGCGCGATCGCGCTGTTCGGCGTGATCTTCGGCGCGATCTGGGATGTCACCCCGTTCGAGGCCGTCTTCCAGGCGCCGGGGCGCATCGGCCGCTACCTGTTCTCGACGGCGGCCGGCCTGCCGTTCATCTTCCAGCTGCTGCTGATCATGACGATCGCCGTCGGCCAGTTCGTGATGATCTTCTGGTTCCTGTCGCGCGGCGGCATCGACACGTACTTCCCGGAGGACATCGCCACCCGCTTCTCCGACGTCTGGGGTCAGGACCCCGTCCTCGAGCGCGTCCAGGAGAACCTCGTGTTCCTGGAAGAGCCGGACAAGATCGAGGAAAAGGGTGGGTACGTGCCGGGCGGCATCTTGCTCTGGGGGCCGCCCGGCACCGGCAAGACGTTGATCGCCGAGGCGGTGGCTGGTGAGACGGGCCGGCCGTTCGTGTTCGTCGACCCCGGCGCGTTCATCAACATGTTCTTCGGGGTCGGCATCCTCAAGGTCAAGCGGCTGTTCCGCAAGCTGCGCAAGCTCGCCCTGCGCTACGGCGGTGTGATCGTGTTCTTCGACGAGGCCGACACGCTCGGCAACCGCGGCGGCGCGGTGGCCGGCAACAACGTCAGCCCGCTCGCCGCGCTGTCGGCGGCATCGTGCAACGGGCTGAACTACATGTCGTCGGCGGGCCGCAGCGCGTTCTTCCACCTTCCGTCCGATCCCGGCGACGACGACCCGCCGACGGGACGCGTCCGCCGGCTGATCATGGGCGCGGGCATGGGAGGCGGCGGCGGGATGGGCACGCTCCAGGCGTTGCTCACCGAACTGTCGGGGTTGAAGAAGCCCCGGGGCTTCTTCAACCGGCACGCCCGTCGCGCGCTCGGCATGAAGCCGAAGCCGCCGCCGAAGTACCGGATCCTCGTGATCATGGCGACCAACCTCCCCGACGTCCTCGACCCGGCGTTGCTGCGACCGGGCCGCATCGACCGCGTCTACGAGGTCGGCTATCCGTCGACGCCGGGCCGCGAGCGCACGTATCGCGGCTACCTCGACAAGATCAACCACGTCCTCACCGATGATCAGATCCACAAGCTGGCGCTGATCAGCCGCCGCGGCACGGGCGCATCGATCAAGGACATCGTCAACGAGGCGCTCGTCGTCGCGATCAGGGACGGCCGTGACACCGTCACCTACCGCGACATGATCACCGCCAAGCACCTGAAGGAGCACGGGCCCGCCGACGACTGGAAGTACTCGGACTGGGAGGGCCACGCCGTCGCGGTCCACGAGGCGTGCCACGCGATCGCCAACCATCGCCTGATGAAGCGCGAAGCGATCGACGTCGCCACGATCGAGCGCCGCGGCGGTGTCGGCGGTTTCGTCGCGCCCGTTCCGCTCGAAGACCAGTTCACGGCGTGGCGGTCGGAGCTCGAGCGCGACGTGATGGTGTCGCTGGCGTCGCTCGCCGGCGAGCGGATGTTCTTCGGCGGCGACAACTCGCTCGGTGTCGGTGGCGATCTGGCGAACTCCACCCGCGTGGTCATGCAGATGTTGGGCTTCGCCGGCATGGGCGAGAACGTCGCCTCGCACGCCGCGACGCTGGCCCTCATCGGGCGCCGGCAGAGCACCAGCGTCGAGACCGGCGCCGACCGCGCGTTCCTCGAGACCGAGTTCGGCCGCCAGGTCGACCGGAAGCTGCACGAGCTGCTGAGCAAGGTGCACGCCCTTCTCGAGGAGGATCGGATCCACGTGCTCGCGGTGGCGCACGCCCTGGAGACGCACAAGGCGATCTCCGGCGACGACATCGTCGCGATCGTCGAGGGCGGCGAGGGCCCGGTGGTCGACGGCCGTCGGTATCACGACCCGGACGTGCGGCGGGAGATCGAGGAGTACCACGCCAGCGTCGTGGCCGCGATGGCGGCGATCACGCCGGTCGAGCTGCCCCTGCCGGTCCTCAACGGGCACGGCCCGGGCCGCGTCGGCGATCTCGCTGCGTTCCAGCCGCCGATCGAGGCGGCGCGCGAAGAGGAGGAGGCCCGCCCGGAGGGCAACGGCGGGTAGCGACCGTCAGAACAGCGTCGCCGGGCCGATCGGCGCCGGTGTCGGCAGGTCGTCGATCTCCGGCACGATGGCCTGGACGTCCGCGTGGAACCGGCGGGCGAGTTCGAGCGCATCTGCGTTGTCGGGGGTGTGGATGAACACCGTCGGCGACCTGCCGTCGCGCAGCCATGCGGCGACGACGTCGACCCACGTGGCCCAGCCCGCCGCCGTCGTGTTCGGGTCGTCGCGCCCGATGTAGCGCACGATCGGCTGATCGCTCAACGCACGCGTGCGGCGCGCCGCCCGCGGCTTGGCGCTCCACGCGGCGCGCTCGGCGTCGCTCGACGGCGGCGCGGCGAACAGCGTCGTCGTGTCGAACGGGATCCACTCGGCGCCCACGCTGTCGAGCGCATCCTCCAGTGCGCGCTCGGCGCGCGAGTCGTCGAAGAACGCCGGATGGCGCACCTCGACGGCGTATCGGCGCCCGCGCGGCATGCGCCGCAGGAACGTGGTCAGCTCGTCGACGTCGGCGGGAGCGAACGACGCAGGGAGCTGCACCCAGATCGCGTGCAGCCGCGAATCGAGCGGCTCGATCGCGGAGAGGAACGCGCGCACCTCGGTCTCGACACCGCGGAACCGGCGCTCGTGCGTGACCACCTTGGGGACCTTGGCGAGGAACCGGAAATCGCGCTCGACCTGCCGCGCCCAGCTCGCGACGACGTCGCGCGACGGGATGGCGTAGAACGTGGTGTTCCCCTCGACCGCGTTGCACCAGCGTGCATAGGCGCGCAAGCGCTCGTCCGTGCCCAGCGGCGCCGGGAGGTAGCGCCCGTTCCACGGCTTGTGGGTCCACATCGCACACCCGACATGGAGCCGCACCGCAGCGACGATAGCGATCACCCTGGTGGGGGAGTGAAGTGCGCCGGCGGGGGATACGGCGTCGGCATGAGCGAGTCCACACCGGCGCGCCCGGCCGGTCGTCGCCGCCGGCCGTCGCGGCACCCACCGCGTGCCATCACGATGCCCAGCGACGTCTCCAGCCGTGTCGGCTTCTTCGACCGGTTCGCCGGCCTGGCCGCGGCCACGTCGAGCCGGGCGCCGTTCTTCACGTTCTGCGTCGCCCTCGTCGTCGCGTGGCTCGTCCAGGGGATCGTGACGATCGCCGTGACCGGCGATCCGTCCCAGTTCCTCGAGGACCGGTACCAGCTCGAGATCAACACCACCACGACGATCGTGACGTTCCTGATGGTCGCGCTGTTGCAGAACAGCCAGGCCCGCAACGAGCAGGCGACCCAGCACAAGCTGAACGCGCTGGCGCAAGGCATCGCCGATCTCATGGATCACATCTCGGCTCGTGACGACGACGAGGACCTGCGCGAGGACATCCGCGAACTGCGCCTCGCCGTCGGCTTGGAACGCCGCGAGACCACCGACTGAGGCGATTGCGTCAGCGGCCGGCGAGAGCCCGCGTCGCGTCGGCGAGCGTGTCGAAGAGCCCCAGCAGCTGCGGCGCTGTGCGCGCCACGGCGGCGCGCTGGCGGGCGACCGTCTCCTCGTCGCCGCGCGCGATCGGGCCCGTGAGCGCCCGCTCCGGCCCGAGTGTGATCCAGTTCTCGACCGTGGCGCGCACGAGCGGCCCGAGCAACGCGCGCGCCGAATCGCCGGAGGCGGTCGCCATCACGGTCTCCGCCGCGGCTTCCAAGGTGACCAAGAAGTTCGACGCCATCGAGGCCGCGGCGTGGTATGCGCTCCGGGCCTCGTCGGCGATCTCGACGCTGCGCATCCCGAGCGCGTCGGCGAGGCGGCGAGCCGTCGCCAGCGCCCGCGCCGTCGTGCCGGCGACGGCCGCGGCGGCGCCGCGAAACGACGCGCCCTCGCCGGTGACCGTCATCAGCGGATGCAGGCCGAACGCCTCGTGTGGGGCGAGCGCATCGAGGCCCACCGCGCCCGCGCAGTGGCCGACGATCGGGCCGGGGCCCACCGCCGCCGCGGCGGTCGCGATCTCGCTGTCGGGGACGGCGAGGACCACGACGTCGTAGCGCGATCCTCCCGCGCCCCTCCCGTCGAAGCCGCGCCCGAACGGTCCGTCGGCGTGCGACAGGGCCGCCGTCAACGCTCGCCCGACGCGGCCCGCGCCGACGATGGCGATGCGCTCGGGCTCCACCGCGGGCATGGTAGACGGGTTGTCCTAGGACAATCGGCTCATGGTGCGGCGCGCATCAACCGATAGTGGGGGTAATGATCCGGCGGCGGCCGCGACTCGAGGCGGACAACATCGCTGGTACGACCGCGCTCTCGGTGCACGACCTTCCGGTGGCGGCGCTGATCGTCGGTCAGGACGGGACGGTCGTCGAGGCCAACGCCGCGTCGGCGTCCCTGCTCGGGCAGACGGCCGTCGAGCCGGGCAGCAAGGTCGGCGCCGTCCTCGGTTGGGATCCGATCTGGGGCACTCCCGACGGGACACGCAGGGCGACGCGCATCCACATCGCGGCCGCCGACGGGCGGCCGCAGAGCGTCGACGCGTGGACGTCGAGCGTTCCCGATGGGTCCAGCCGCACGTTGATCACGCTGGTGCCCGCGACCGCAGCGCGGCCGGCGATCGTCTCGGGAGCGCCGCGCATCGAGCCCTGGGCGGACGTCGCCACGCGCGTCGGCGCGATCGCCGGCGAGGTGTTGTGCGCGGTGGTCGGGTTGGTCGGCCTGCAATCGGTCAACCGCAGCGTCAGCCGCAGCACCGGTGACGCGGTGCTGGCCGAGGTGTGCCGCCGCCTCCAGCAGATGGTCGGCGTCGACGGTGTCGTCGCCCGCGTCAGCGGCAACCGGTTCGCCGTCGTCAAGCGGTCGCAGGAGCCGCCGGCGGCGATGATCCAGCGGATCCTGGGACGCGTGCCCGAGCCGATCGACGCGCCGCTCGGGCGCGTCGCGGTCGGCTGCTCGATCGGCGCCACGTTCGGCGAGACGCGATCGAGCCTGGTGCTGCTGGAGCGCGCTGACCGTCACGCGACCGTGGCGTTGCGGCGCGGGGCCGGCAGCGTCGAATGGAGCAGCGAGGGCGACACGCTGCGCGCCGAGAGCCAAGCCCGCCTCGCCGGCGCGCTCGGCGACGCCGTCAGCGACGGTCTCATCTCCGCCCACTTCCAACCGGTGGTCGACCTGCGGACCGGTGACGTCGCCGACTACGAAGCGCTGGCCCGATGGGCGCACCCCGCCGGGCATCTCGCCGCCGGAGAGTTCATCGGCGTGGCGCAGGCGACCGGGAAGATCGTGGAGGTCGGGGCGCGCGTCCTGCATCTCGCCCTCGACCTCGCCGGGCGCCTGCGCGAGCAGGGCAACGGGTGCCACCGGGTGTCGGTCAACCTGTCGTCGCGCGAGCTGGCAGACCCGCAGGTCGTCGGCGTCGTCAGCGCGCAACTCGCAAGCGCACGCGTTCGGGCGGCCGACCTCCAGATCGAGATCACCCAGCGCGTCGCGGCGCACGACGTCACGGCTGTCGACCGCAACATCCGTGAGCTGCGCGCCAGCGGTGTGCGCGTGGCCTTCGACGGCGTCGGGCGGGCGAACGGGCCGGACGTCACCGACCTGCGCGAGCTGACCGTCGACGCGGTCAAGCTCGATCGCTCGGTCCTGGAGCACGCCACCAGCCGAGAGCGCGACGCGCGCATCCTGCGCGCCTTCGTCCGCCTCGGCAACGAGCTCGGCCTCGACGTCATCGCGACCGGGACCGAGACGACGGCGCAGCGCGAGCTGCTGCGCCGTCTCGGGTGCCGCTACGCGCAAGGTTTCCTCTTCGGTCTGCCGATGACGGCCGACGAGGTGGTCGCGTCGGCGGCGCTGCGCTCCAGCGGGCCGCCGCCGGTGGCCGACAATGAGCAGCGCCTCGGCGCCGTGCGGGCCTGTCTCAGCGGTGACGCGGCGACCGACCCAGCGGTCGCCGAGGTCGTGCGCTGGGCGATGCGCGCATGTGGGACGCCGGCGGCCGCGGTGAGCTTCATCGATTCCGATCGCGAGTGGTTCGCCACGTCCGTGGGGATCTCGTTGCACGACGCGCCGCGCGCGGTGTCGTTCGCCGACCACGCGATCACCGGCGGCATCGGCCCGGGCGCCGTCGTCCAGGTTCCCGACGCCGACCAGGACGGCCGCGTGCTGCACCACCCGCTGGTCACCGGCGACGACACGATCCGCTCGTTCGCCGGCGCCCCGCTCGTGCTGTCGAGCGGCCACGTCGTCGGCTTCCTGACCGTCATGGATCGCGAGCCACGGGGGTTCGACGATGTGCAGGTGCGCAACCTCTCGGTCCTCGCCGACCTGGTGGCGGCGCGCATCGAGATCGGTGTCGGCGACGCGTTGGGGCGCCTCGCCGAGCCGCAGGAGGTCGCGCGGTCTTGACCTCGAGGCGCGACGGTGGGGTAATGGGTTCCGTCGCGTTGCGAAGGGAGGCTCGTATGACCATCACGGCCGGAGATCGCATCGAGGTCACCGCGAACACGCTCGGCTCGCCGCCGCGCCGCGGCGTCGTGCTCAGCTCGACACCCGCCGGAGGTTTGCGCGTGCGCTGGGACGACGGTCACGAGACCGTCTTCATGCCGGGCAGCACCTGCCGGGTGATCGACCGTGAGCCCGGCGCCGACACGGTGCGCCTCGGGTGCCACGTCGACGTGGCGGTGACCGAACACGAGGACGAATGCCGAGCGGTCGCCAGCGTGATGACCGCCCGCGGTGTGCTGCATGCCGAGGGGGTGGCGCGCCGGCGGCCGAGCGACCCGAAGCTGCCGATGGTCGGCGAGGAGCTGGCCTTGGGCCGGGCGCTCGGCTCGCTCGCCGAGCAGTTGATCACCGCCGCGTCCGGGCACATGGCCGAACCCCCCGACGAACGCGCCCACCTGCTCGTCTAACCGCCGGCGGCGTTCTCGTCCCACCACGACCAGATCGCGTCGAACGCCGCCCGGCGCACCGGCTCGGCCGACAGCGTCACGTCGTGCAGCGCGCCGGGCAGCGTCACCACGCGGACGTCGGGACCGAGGCGCGGCGCCAGCCGAGCGATGTCGGTGGTGCACAGCACGCTGTCGACGGTGTGCAGCTCGCCGCTCCAACGCCGTGGCCGGATCGAGCGGTCGGAGCGGAGGACGAGGATCGGGAGATCGAGGCCGAGCCCACGGCGCACGCTGCGATGCCCGGCGCGCACGGCGCGCAGCCATCCGGCGCGTACTCGGGCGCCGCCGAGCGGCTTCCACCGCACGTCGTAGTCCCACTCTCCGAACTGGCTGGCGTGGATCGACTGCCCGTACCAGGGCGGCAGCGAGCCCACCGGCAGGTTGGGCGCGACGCGCCCGACGGCGGCGGCGAGCGGCACGAGCGCTCGTTCCAGCGGCGGCAGGCTGAACGCGAAGAACGGGCTGTTGAGCACGAGGCCGCTGACACGGCTGCGCCGCGCCCCGTCATGGGCGTAGAGGGCGGCGACCACGGCGCCGGTCGAATGCCCGGCGACCAGGAGGGGCCCGTCGCCCTCCTCGGCGGCGATCGTGTCGATCGAGCGGGTCAGCTCGTCGTCGTACTCGCGCAGGTCCCGGCACATGTGCGGCGCCTGGTGGGGGAGCAGCGACCGGCCGCAGCGTCGCACGTCGAGCGCATAGAACGCCCAGCCGCGGGCGACGAACTCGTCGGCGACGTGGGCCTGGAAGAAGTAGTCGGAGAATCCCGGGAGGTGGAGCACGGACCGGCCGCTGCGCGACGCAGGCCGCCGGCGGACGAGCGTCGCGGTGATCGGCCCGCGGCGGTCCGCGCCGAGATCGAACGTCGTCGCGTCGAAGCCATCGAGAGCGACGTCGGGTCGCCACCCCGTCGAGGTCACGCGACGTCGGCTGCCAGCGACCAGCGGATCAGCCCGGTGAGCGCGGCGCCTGCGGGGCGCACGAGCATGCGCTCGCTGACCGGCAGCAGCGGCACCCGCAATGGCAGCCGCGCCCATGCCGGAAGCATCGACACCGCGGTCGCGGCGAGCACCGCGTAGGGGGCCCGCGCGGCGAGCGGCAAGGGCGGTTGGACGAGCAGGAAGCGTGCGGCGTCGCGAGCGGCGCGCGTGCTGCGCAACTCGCCGCGGAAGGCGGCGATGCCAGCGCCGACCTCGGCGACGGTGGTCGGCGGATCGATCACTCCCAGGCGGCGCGCCACCTCCCCGGAGTCGGCGACGTACTCGTCGGCCTCCGCCTCGCTCAGGCGGCGGGCGCCGTACCGCTGGTGGGCCCGCAGGAAGCTGTCCACCTCGCACAGGTGCACCCACAGCAGCAGGTGCGGGTCGTTCGCGTCGTACGGCCGGCCGTCGGGCGCGACGCCATGCACCCGCTCGTGCACCGCGCGGACGACAGCGATCGCTCGCTCGGCGACGTCGACGGGCCCGAACGTGGTGGCGGCGAGGAACTCCGACGTTCGCTGGAGGCGCCCCCACGGGTCGTGGCGGAAGTCGGAGTGCTCCGCGACGCCCGCCATCGCCAGCGGGTGCAACGACTGGAGCAAGAGCGCACGCAGGCCTCCGACGAACATCGCCGCGTCGGCGTGGACGGTGCGGATCGCACGGTCGGGGCCGAACCATCGAGCCCCCGGAGCGCGGATCATGGCGATCTGCCGGGCGGGCTCGTCGCCCACGACCCGGGCGCGGATCTGCGCCGCGAGCCAGTGCCGTGCCGGATCGAGTGCGGGACCCATCAGGCCCATCCTCCCAGATCGGCAGCCGAGACGGCCCTCGGGTCAGCCGTCGTCGTCCTCGACGCCGAGAAGCCGCTCCAGCCGGTCGAGGCGGGCGCGCAGGACGGCGACCTCCTCGGCGAGTTCGTCGATGCGGCCGCCGCCGGTGGCTCGGGGCCGCTCCAGCGACGCGCTGACGTCCACCAGCGGCGCCACGTCCTCCACCTCGCCCGACAGCAGATGCGCGAAGCGGACGTCCCGCTCGCCTGGCCGCCGTTCGAGACGCACGGCCAACGGCTCGGGGCTGCGGGCCGCGAGCGTGTCGAGGATCTCGTCCACCGTCGCGCTGTCGTCGCCGATGCGACGCTCTGCCCGGCTGCGCAGCTCGCCCACGGTCTGCGGGCCGCGCAGCACCAGCAGCGCCAGCACGCCGAGCTCGGCCGGGGTCAGCTTCCACCGCTCGTCGGCGACGTGGCGGTACCGGGTCGTGCGCCCGCCGTGCGCGGGGTGCACGAAGCGGACCAACCCCATCGACTTCAGCGACAGGAGCGCGTTCTCCACCGTGCGATCGTCGTAGGAGACGATCGGGTTGCGGTTCGTGGTCTGGTTGCACGCGAGGCGCAGGGCGTTGAGCGTCAGCGGATAGCTGTCGGGAACCGTGGCCTCCTTCTCGATGAGGCAAGCGAGCACGCGGGACTCTTCGGGGCGGAGCGCCATGGCGAGATTCTGGCCGATCGGCGGGCGCGCAGGTCAGCTCGGCCGTGTGCCCTGGGGCCGCCGCCCCGTGAGCGCGAGCAGCTGGTCCTGGAGCGGCGCCGAGCCCGCGGTCTCGACGGCGGGCCCGAAGATGCCGGCGGAGCGCCAGCTGTCCGCCTGCGGCGCGAGGAAGGCGTGCACGGCGTCGACGAGATCGGGGTCCAGGCGCGTGTCCCCGCCTGCGCCCGTCGCCAGGTCCCACGCGTGGATCGTCAGGTCGCTGGTCAACTGGTCGAGGTACTCACTCGCCGGGGCGTCGCCGAAGGAGAGGTGAACGGTCGGGTCGGCGTCGCCGAGCGCCTCGACCGCGCCGACCGCCCCGCCGGCGGCGGCGTGGAACGCAGCGGCCGGGTCGTCACCCAGGACGTCGCCGTCGAAGCGGTCTCCCACCTCGGCGATCGTCGCGCCGGCGAGCAGCGGCGGGGCCCACAGCAATTCGCCGACGATGTGGTTGACGAGCGCCCGCACGTCCCACCCGTCGCACGGCGTCGCGGCAGACCATCCCGTCGCCGGGATCGCGTCGACGCGAGCGCCGAACCCGTCGGCCGCTCGCCGGAACAGGCTTCGATCCATGTTTCCTCCTTCATCCGTCATGGCAACAACGTGTCGCGCCGGCAGACGACCGCTCGCTCGTCGCCGACCTCGTAGCAATGGACCTCGCTCGGCTGCGCCCCGTAGAGCGCCATGACGTCGGGCGGCGCGTGACCGTCGGGGGCCGGGCACGGATCGTCCACCGCGCCGCCGAGCGTGCGCGGCTGCGGGCACGACGCCCCGGCGAGATGCGCGACCCAGCGGGCGATGTAGTCCGCCGCGCCGTACGCGCCGGCGAGCGTGAAGTGGACACCGTCGGAGACGAACCACTGGTTGGCGACCGTCGCCGTGTACGCGTTCCAGTCCGCGACGACCAGGTCCGGATGTGCCCCGCTCGCAGCCACCGCGGCGAGCGCCACGTTGTTGGCCCGATACGCGCGCTTTGCGGTCTCGCTCGACGCCGTGCCGCTGTCGCGATAGGTCATCCACACCACGTGCCGGGCGCCGCGGGCCCGAGCAGCGTTCATCACCTCGCCGAGCATCGCGGGGAAGTCGTCGAACCAGTCGTTGTAGCCCACTTGGACGACGACGGTGTCGAACCACATCCGGTGCGACAGGATGGCCTCGACGGCGTTGGAGGGAGCGCGGTCCTCGCGGCCGATGCACGACGGGGTCGACAGGCGCCGGCACGACTCGGCGTCGAGCACGGCGACGAAACCCTGGAGGGCGGCGGTCGACTGGCCGTACCACCGCACGCCGGCGAGCGAGGAGTCGCCGACCAGCAGAGCCGTCGTCGGCGGCGGCGTGTTCGGCGCAGGCGGCAGGGCGGCGGGCATCGGGTCGCCGGTGAAGTAGCCGGTCAGGTCGACGACGAGATCGGCGCCGCTCGACGAGAAGTACGCGGTCCCGCGCGTCGACGCGGCCGTGATCGTGAGGTTGGCGACGGTCGTGTCGAAGCCCGCCGGGTTGAGCGCCGACACCTCGGCGCGCGGCGTGCCCGCCGGCTGGGCCGTGATGAAGCCGGCGGCGTCGGTGCGCGTCGCGGTGACGTTGGTGACGACCGCCTGGGCGCCCGCCGGCGCGGCGAGCTCGAGGGCGCCGCCCGCGTGGATGCGTGGCCGCTGCGCGCGGGTGTCGAGCGCGCGCGTCGGCTGCATCGGCACGAACAACCCCGCCTCCGATCGGGCGGCGCCGGGGCCGGTGAACCATCCGACGATGTCGGCCAGCAAGTGGCCGCCCGCCGACGTCCACAGCGAGAACCCGTCCGCGGAGACCGGCACGATCGCGGTCGCGGCGCGTGCCGGCTCGCCGGCCGCGACGTTGAGCATCGAGGTGTCGGCGCGCGCCGCGCCGGCCGCGTGCGCGCTGACATAGCCCGCTTCGGGCGCGGACACCGCGGTGACGTTGACCACCACGGCGATCGCGTCCGCGGCGACGTCGCCGGGACGGCCCACCGCCACCGACCCGCCTGCGGGGAGCGCCGGGCCGGACCGTGTGTCGAGCAAGCGCCGCGGCTCGCTGCTGACGAAGCGCCCCGACGTTGCGCTGCCCGCGGCGACGAAGGCGCCGGTGACGTCGACGATGACGTCGGTCGGCGCGCTGAGGAACAGCTCGATCGCCCCGTCGGCGCCGAGCGCGACCACCGAGCTGTTCGCCCGCGCGACGCCCGGCTCGACGTTGACGACCGACGTGTCCGGACGTTCGGTCCCCGACGGCGCCACCGTGATGTAGCCCGCAGCGCCGGCGCGGTCCGACGTCACCGTGATCGCCGCGGCGATGGCGTCCTCGGGAACGCCGCCTCGTCCGGCGACCTGGACGCGCACCACATGGGGCGACGGTCGCACGCACCCACACTCGGATTGGCGCGTGTCGGCCAGGCGCGTCGGAGCGACGGCAGCGAAGCGGGCGGTCGCCGGCGCGGCGCCGGCATGGCCGGTCGGGATCCGGGTGGATGGCGCCACGGTGACCGTGGTCGTCGCCGCGGTGGCGACCACGAATGCCAGTGCGATGGTCGCGCTGCGTCCTCGCCCCACGAGCGGCGAGCGTACTTGCGGAACGTCGTGGCCCCGGACAGGTCAGCTGGCCGTCGACAGCCGTCGCACCCGCCGAGCGAACGACGGGTCGCGCAACGCGACCGCGGTGGCCTCCGATCGGGTGTGCACCCCGAGCTTGCGGAACACGTGGCGGATGTGGGTCTTCACCGTCTCGGGACCGACGAACAGCGCGTCGGCGATCTGCCTGTTGGTCAGCCCTTCGGCCAGCAGGGCGACGACCTCGGACTCGCGCGCCGTGAGCCCGAGCTGATCGAACGGCCATCGTTGACCTTCGACGGTCGGCCGGCCCCCTTCCGCCCCGAGGCGCACGACCCGCTCGCCGTTGGCGATGTCGATGATCGCGTCGACGAGTTCGCGTGGTGACAAGCCCTTCCACAAGAAGCCGTCCACGCCACGCCGCAGCGCGTCGAGGGCGACCTGTTGCGACGCGGCGAACGTGAAGATGGCGACGTGCTTCGCGCGCGGCTCCTCGATCAGCTCGGCGACCTCGGGCCACGGGATCCCTCGCCGGCCGTAGGTGTCGTAGAGCGCGACGTCGGCGGGGCTGTCGATGGTCACGTCACCGACGCTGATGTCGACGACCCGAACCTGCTCGAACGGCTCCAGCATCGCCAACAATCCGGCGACCACGATGTCGTAGTCGTTGAGCAACGCCACCCGGACGGGCTCGTCGTTCTGCACAGCGATCTCGTCCATCGCCTGCCCTCCTGCGCTCATCACCAGCCGTGTACCCCGTGCGGCTGCCGCCCACACTCCTCGTGCGCTGGGCGGTCGGCCGCTGCGGGGCGTTCATCCCCTGATCGGGGGGTTCGAGCGATCAGCGTGAGAAGCGCCGCGGCGCCGAGTACTTCGGTTTGGTGTCCGGCCGGCCCCGCCGAGAGGTCCATCTCCATTGCGCCGAGATCCGGCTGTGACAGGGCGCCACGCTCTTCGGCACGGCGTGCAGCCACGCCGCCTGGCAGCGCCCGCCCATGACGATCAGATCGCCGCTGGCCGGCGCGAGGTCGATGGCGCCGGCGAGATCGTCGTCGTCGGCACGGCGGCGCGACAGCGGCTTCAACAGCCACGGCCGGCGACCCCCGAGCGTGAGGACGCCGATCACGGTGTCCTCCAACCACGTCATCTCGCGGTCGCGGTGCCAGCCGACGCTGTCACGGTGATCGCGGTACCAGGCCAGCGCGAGGCCGTCGAACGTCACCTGGTAGCGGCTGGACAGCCACTGCTCGACCGCCGCCAGCGCCGGGTGCCGCTGCGCGCCGCGCTGCATCGCTCCGAGGCGTGGCTCGTCGATCCAGCGCTCGTAGCGGAACACGCGGCCCTGACGCCAGGTGACCGTCGACGCCACGTCGTCGTGGACCGCGTCGGCGGCCGGCACGAGCCCGCGCACCACATCGACCCAGCTCGCCTCATCGAGGTCGATGCGCTCGACGACGGGCACCTCGGCCAGCCACGTCACGGCGCCACGCTATCGATGTGCTCTTCGACGCGCTGGCTGAGGTCTCCGAAGCGATGGCTGCCACGCCGCGGCGCAGCGAGAAGGTCCGCGCCGCTGCCGAGCTCCTGCGGCGGCTGGCGCCCGAGGAGGTGCGGCCGGCGCTCGCGATCCTCGCCGGAGAGCCGCTGCAAGGGCGCATCGGGGTGGGATGGGCGACGATCTCCGGCGCGGTCTCGGAACCGGCCGGTGAACCGAGCCTGGGCATCGACGATGTCGACGCCGCCCTCGACGCGCTGGTCGCGGTGCGCGGCACGGGCTCGGCCACCGAACGCCAGCGCGTGCTCGCCAGCGTCCTGGCGCGCTGCACGCGGCGCGAGCAGGACCTGCTGCACCGCCTGCTGCTTGGCGACATGCGCCACGGCGCGCTCGAAGGCGTGCTCACCGACGCGGTCGCGTCGGCTGCGGGGACGCCGCTCGCGGCTGTGCGGCGCGCGGCCATGCTCGGCGGGAGCCTGCCCGACGCCGCGCTCGCCGCGCTCACCGGCGGCGAGCGCGCGTTGCAGGCGATCACGCTGGTGCCGCTGAGGCCGGTGCAGCCGATGCTCGCCGCGCCGGCTGTGGACGTGGCCGACGCGTTGTCGCTCGCCGGTGGAACGGCATCCGTGGAGCTGAAGATCGATGGCGCCCGGGTCCAAGCCCACAAGTTCGACGACGAGGTGCGGCTGTTCACCCGCAACCTCAACGACGTGACGTCGCGGCTCGACGGGATCGTCGCCGCCGTGCGCGCGCTCGGCCCGCGCGAACTGGTCCTCGACGGTGAGGCGCTCGGCGTCGACGACGACGGCTCGCCGCGGCGGTTCCAGGACACGATGGGCGACTTCGGCGCGGACAACGGGGGGCGCGGCGCCGGACTGGCGGCGTTCTTCTTCGACGTCCTGTACGTCGACGGCGCGTCGCTGATCGATCGACCGTGGTCCGAGCGGCGCGCCGTCCTCGACGCCGTGGTGCCCGTCACGATGCGCATGCCGTCCGTCGTGACGAGCGACGTGGCCGAGGCGGAGCGCGCCGCCCAGCGAGCGCTCGACGCGGGGCACGAAGGGGTCGTCGTCAAAGCGGTGGGGTCGCTCTACGAAGCCGGCCGCCGCGGCGGCGCGTGGCGCAAGGTCAAACCTGTGCACACGGTCGATCTGGTGGTGCTCGCCGCCGAATGGGGATCGGGTCGCCGTGTCGGATGGCTCAGCAACCTGCACCTCGGCGCGCGCGGTGACGACGGATCGTTCGTCATGGTCGGCAAGACGTTCAAAGGCCTCACCGACGAGCTGCTGGCGTGGCAGACCGATGCGTTGCAGGCGATCGCGCTGGCTCCGGCCGACGACCGCGCACAGCGCAACGTGGTCCACGTGCGACCGGAGCTCGTCGTCGAGATCGCGCTCGACGGCGTGCAGGTGTCGCGGCGCTATCCCGGCGGAGTCGCTCTGCGCTCCGCCCGTGTGCGCCGCTACCGGCCGGACAAGTCACCCGCCGAGGCCGACACGATCGAGACGGTGCGGTCGATGCTGCGCTGACCCGCCGCCGCTCAACGGGTGCGAATCAGCGCCGCGGTCAGCGCGCATGCGACGACGGCCCCGCCGGTCAGGCAGAACACCGCGGCGCCGCCCCACGCCCCGTACACGGTCGGCATCACGAACGCCGCCGCGGCGGCGCCGGCCAGCTGCGCCGCGCCCGCCAGCCCTTGCGCCGCGGTGGCGGCGCCGAACGGAGCGGCTCCGGCGACGGCGGCGAAGGCTGCTGGGCTCGCCACCGCGTGCACGACACCTTCGGCCGCCGAGGCCCCGATGATCGCGGCCGGCTCGCTGAGCAGCCCGTAGACGGCGGTGAACGGGCCCACGAGCATCGCGCCGGCGATGGCGGCGCGCGCCGGGCCGACCCGGTCGGCGAGGCGGCCGCCCCGCGCCGCCAGCACGACGAACGGCAACCCGTAGATCACGAAGCTCAGTCCGATCCACGCGTTCGGCGCGCCGCGGTCGGTCAGGTACCGGTCCCACAGGGCGTCGTAGACCCCGACGGGAAGGTACAACGCCAGCGCGACCAGCACGGCCACCTGCATCGCCGGCACGCGCAGCAGAGCGATGCTGAGCCGAGTGCGCCCCACAGCGGTGGGCGGCGACGGGAGCGGTCTCGCCCCGAGCGCCGCGAGGGCCAACGCCGCCGCGGTCCCGCACACCAGGAACGGCCAGCGGACGCCGAGCGGATCGACGAGCGCGCCGCCGATCACCGGGCCGAGGATCAGACCGGCGAGCTCGATGCTGCCGAGGCGTCCGAGGCGCGCCGCGGCGCCGGAGCCGACGTCCGGCGCGCTGGCGGCGATCGCTCGCGCGGCAGGGATGAACAGGCCCGCGCTCAACCCGACGACACTGCGGGCAGCGACGAACGTGGCGAGCGACGAGCCCCCGGCGAACAGCAGAGATCCGCCGACGGCCGCTGCGAGCCCGGCGACGATCAACGCCCGGGCATGGCCGCGGTCGGCGATCGGCGCGATCAGAAGCTGGGTGGCGAAGCCGACGAGGAACCCGGTTCCGGCGATCAGCCCCAGGCCGGCGTCCGCGAACCCGTAGCGGTCCTGGAGGTCGGAGAGGACGGCGAAGACGACGCTGTTGCTGATGCCGATGGCGAACGTCGCCGCGAGCAGCGTGCGCCAGCCGTCGTCGGCTGACGTCACGCCGAGGCCAGCCCTCCGAAGGACGCCCTCAGCGGACCGTCCGCGCGGACGCACACCGTTCCCGGCTCGTGCGGTGCCTGCGATGCCCGCACCACGTACTCCTGGCCGCCGGCGACGAGCCGGGCCAGCACCCACCGACCGTCGACGTCACGCTGGCCGTCGCCGATCGGGTGCAGCGCGTCGACGTCCAGCCCGGCGGTGTCGGCCTCGGCCTGCCACAGGTGGACCAGCCCGCGCCGCAACCCGGCGTCTTCCACCAGGTCCGAGCCGTGGAGGCGCAACTCCACCGTGGTGACCGCGACATGCTCGATCTCAGCTTGTGACACCTCGTCGGCAGCGATCTCGCCGTCGAGCATGATCGTCACCGGCCCGTCTGATCCGGCCACGCGGCCGACGAATCCGTACCGCACGAGCGGCAATCCGTCGTCCGCCGTCGTGACGAAGCGGATGCGATCGCCGGCGTGGAAGGTCATGCGGCGGCCGCTTCTTCGATCACGCTGTCGCTCAGCTGCGGCCACAGGCGCAGGGCGTCCGACGCCCAGTCGTCGAACGGACGGTCGGTGAGCGCCACCAGACCGAGGCGACATGCGGGATCCACCCAGACGAAGGTACCGGACCCACCGAAATGACCAAACGTGGACGGGCTGTTCATCGTGCCGGTCCAGTGCGGGGCCTTGTCGCCGCGGATCTCCGGCCCGAGTCCCCAGGGGCACGGGCTGAAGCGGCCGACGCCCGGCACGACGCCGCTCAGGGACGGGAACTGTGGCGAGCGGGCAGCCGTCGCGGTGTCGGCGGAGATCAGCGTGGGCGACATCAGCTCGGCGACGAAGCGGCACAAATCCGCCGCGGTGCCCTCGGCCCCGAACGCTGGGGAACCGGCGAGGCGCGTGGCGCTCATGCCCAGCGGCGCGAAGACCGCCTCGGTGATGTACGTCGAGAAGTCGATGCCGGTGGCGGACGCGACGGCGTCGGCGGCGAGCTCGACCCCCGTGTTCGAATAGATCCGCCGAGCGCCGGGGGCGGCGATCGGCCGGGCCCCGGTGAACGGATAGCCGCCGGCGTGCGACAGAAGGTGGCGCAGCGTGCAGCCGTCCTGCCCGGCCGGGTCCTCGAGGCCGATCGTGCCTTCCTCGACCGCGATCAGCGCGGCCCACGCCGTCATCAGCTTGGTGACCGACGCCAGCCGGAACGGGCGATCGGTGTCGCCGCAGGCGATGACGCCGCCGTCGGTCACCGCGGCGGCCACGGCGTTGCCCACCGGCCAGCTCTCGATCTGCGCCAGGGCCCGCATGCGCAGCGACGAGGCCGGCCGTCAGAGCGTTGCGTTGCCGGTGCGGATCAGCTCGGCGACGCGGAACGCGAGGTCCAAGCTCTGGCGCCCGTTGAGGCGCGGGTCGCACACCGTCTGGTAACGGTCGTCGAGCTGGGCGTCGTGGATGCGGTCGGCCCCGCCGATGCACTCGGTGACGGCATCGCCGGTCAGCTCGACGTGAATGCCGCCCGGCCACGTCCCCTCGGCCTTGTGTGCACGTACGAACCCGGCGATCTCGGCGCAGATGTCGTCGAAGTCGCGGGTCTTGCGGCCGCTCGCCGACGTGAAGGTGTTGGCGTGCATGGGGTCGCAGGCCCACACCACCGGATGGCCGGCATCGGTGACGGCCCGCAGCAGCGGTCGCAGCGCCTCCTCGACACGCCGCGCGCCCATCCGGCTGATCAGGGTCAGCCGACCGGGCACCCGGCCGGGGTTGAGCGTCTCGCACAGTTGGAGCACGTAGTCGACGCCCGTGTCAGGGCCGATCTTGCAGCCCAGGGGGTTGCCGACGCCGCGGAGGAACTCGATGTGCGCGCCGTCGAGCTGCCGGGTGCGCTCACCGATCCACAGCATGTGGGCGCTGCAGTCGTACCAATCTCCGGTCAGCGAGTCGCGCCGGGTGAGCGCCTCCTCGTAGCCGAGCAGCAGCGCCTCGTGGCTGGTGAAGAAGTCGACCTCGTGCAACGTCGGATCGGCCTCGGTGTCGACCCCGCAGGCGCGCATGAAGCGCAGCGCCCGGTCGATCTCGTTCGCCAGGTTCTCGTAGCGCTGACCTTCGGGGCTGGAGCCGACGAACTCCTGCGTCCAGGTGTGCACCTGCGTCAGGTCGGCGAAACCACCCTTGGTGAACGCCCGCAGGAGGTTCAACGTGCTCGCCGACTGGTGGTAGGCCTGCACGAGACGGTCGGGGTCGGGCACCCGGGCGGCCGACGTCGCGGCGGGGGAGTTGACGATGTCGCCGCGGAACGAGGGGATCTCGAGGTCGCCGATGCGCTCGACGGGGCTGGAGCGCGGCTTGGCGAACTGGCCCGCGATGCGCCCGACCTTCACCGCCGGCACGCCGAGGCTGTAGGTCAGCACGACCGCCATCTGGAGGATCACCCGCAACTTCTCGCGGATGTTGTTCGCCGAGAACTCCTCGAAGCTCTCCGCGCAGTCGCCGGCCTGGAGCAGGAATCCCTTGCCTTCGGCGACGCGCCCCAGCGCGGCTTGGAGCGAGCGCGCCTCCCCGGCGAACACCAACGGCGGGTAGGCGGCGATCTGCTTCAGCGCTCGATCGAGCGCTCCGCCGTCAGGCCAGTCGGGTTGCTGAGCGGCCCGGAAGGCGTGCCAGGACGACGGGGACCAGGGCGCGGCGTCGGGCGTGACGGGGCGAAGCGGGTCGGACACGGGCGAAAGCCTGCCGGGCCGGGACCCTGCGCCGCAACGTCTTTCGTCGACCGAGCCGCAGCGGTCAGGCCGCGAGGATGCGGACGGCGTCTTCGCGCAGGCCGGCGACGGCCCGACTGACGAGACGGCGGGCTGCCTCGGCCGTGACGCCGAGGTTCTCGCCGACCTCGCGGAAGCTCTTGCGCTCACCGTCGAGCAGGCCGAACCGGGCCTCGACGGCGTAGCGAGCCCGCTTGTCGAGCGTTCCGAGCAACTCGTCGAGCAGCTCGGTGTCGACCAGCGCCATGACCGCGTCCTCCGGCGTGGCGTCGCCGTTGGGCATCAGGTCGCCCAGCGTCGCATCACCGTCGTCGCCGATGGTCTTGTCGAGCGACACCGGCGTGGTCAGCCGGTGGAGCTCGGCGTTGCCGACGTCGAGCGTCTCGCCGTCGCCGGACGCCTGGCGCAGCGCAGCGCGCAGGCTGGCGGAGCGATCGCCGGGGATGCGGATGAGGCTCGCCTTCTGGTCGAGCGCCCGGCCGATCGCCTGGCGGATCCAGAAGGTGGCGTACGTCGAGAACTTGAAGCCACGCCGCCAGTCGAACTTGTCGACAGCGTGCTCGAGGCCGAGGTTGCCTTCCTGGATCAGGTCGAGCAGGTCCATCCCCTGCGGCAGGGGGTAGCGCCGGGCGATCGACACCACGAGACGAAGGTTCGACCGGATGAAACGGTCCTTGGCGTTGGCCGCCTCGGCGACGGCGCGCTTGAGGGCGACGCCCTTCTCGCCGTTGGCGAGGCGCTCGGCCGCCTGGCGGCCGGCTTCGATGACGCGGGAAAGCTCGCGCTCATCCTCAGCGGTGAGCAGCGGAACCTTTCCGATGTCGTTCAGGTAGAGTCCAATGGAGTCATTCATGGCAGTCGTTGCAACCGATCGTCGAGACGGGTCATTCCGGATGTCGTACGTGCCGGATGACACATCGACGTTGTCTCCGTAGAGAGCTGGGCACCGGGGGCCAGCAAGGGTGAGGTCCGGGGGGGACGACGGACGTTGGGGGAGCAGTGAGAGTACACCATCGGCGCCTCTCTGTGCAGGTCAATATCGGTGGGGGCCTGGAACCCCGTCTCTTTGCGTGCCAGGTGCCCAACCGGGCGCAGACCTAGACTTGCTCTCCGTGCCCAAACGGATCGGCCTGTTCGGAGGCACGTTCGACCCGCCCCACGTCGGTCACCTCGTGACTGCGGTGAACGTGCGCCATGCCCTGGCGCTCGACGTCGTGATCCTGATGGTGGCGAACCTGCCCTGGCAGAAAGAGGGCACGCGGCGTCTCACTCCCGCCGAGGACCGGTTCGCGTTGGTCCATGCGGCTGTGGCCGACGTCGACGGGCTGGAGGCGGGGCGGCTCGAGATCGATCGTGGCGGGCCGAGCTACACGGCGGACACCCTCGCCGAGCTGCACGACCGCTTCGGCGGCGCCGAGCTGTTCACCATCGTCGGTGACGACGCCGCGGCGGGCTTGACGACCTGGGAGCGCTACGAGGAGGTCGTCAGCCGGTCACAGCTCGTCGTCGTCGACCGTCCCGGCGCGCCGGTGCAGTTGCCCTCGGGCTTCGTCTGGAACCGTGTCGAGGTCCCGCGGCTCGAGGTATCGAGCACCGACCTGCGCGCTCGCTTCGGCGACGGCCGGCCGCTCGACTACCTCGTGACCCAACCCGTGCTGGACGAGATCGCCCGCCGCGGGCTGTACCGGGGCGAGCCGTGACGGCGCTTCCCGGACGCCGCCGCTCCCGAACGATCGTCGCCCTCGTCGCCGGCTTGGTCGTCGCGGTGTCGCTGCCGGTGTTCGGCGTCGCCGCCTCGCGCACGATCGCCAACAGCAAGGACGGCCGCAACGTCGCTGCCGGCGCGGCGCCGCGCGTGCCCCTGCCCTCGACGCCCACCGGTCTCCTCGCCGTCGTCGACGGCGGTGGCGCGGTGACCTCTGCGACCGTCTTCGCGCTCGCCCCCTCGGGCGTCGGCGGGTCGATCATCTCGGTGCCGACGACTGCGAACCGGTCCCGGCTCCAGACCGATCCGGCGAGCCCGCTCGCCGCGTCCTTCACCGCCGGTGGGGCCGACGGCGTGGTGGCCGACGTCGAGTCGATGCTGTCGGTCACGTTGTCCACGTCCGCCGTCGTCACCGAGGACGATGCGGAGCCGCTCTTGGCGGTGCTCGGCAGCCTCACCGTGACGCTGCGGACGCCGGTGGTCGACGCCGCGGGAACCCCGCTGTTCCACGCCGGAACGACGACGCTCAGCACCGACGACGCCGCCCGCTTCCTCGCCACGGACCCCGTGGGCGTGGCCGACGCCAGCCACCGCGCGGCAGAGGCGGCGTTCTGGAGCGCGGTGGTGGAGGCGGTGGGTGACGGGCGCGGCAGGCCACCCGAGGAGGGCACGGCGGAGCCGGAGACGTTCGACGAGCTGATCGCTCGCGTCTTTGCCGGGCCGGTCGCGCTGTGGTCGTTCGCATCCTCGCCCGTGCCGGCAGAGCAGAGCGAGGGCGGCGCTGAGGCTTCGAACCTCGACGTCGGTGAAGTGCTGCTGGTCATGGCGTCCGTGGCCCCGAGCGCGATGAGCGCCGCCGGCGACGGGCTCACGTATCGCATCGAGTTCGGGTTCGAGAACTCCGCGCTCGTCGCCCAGTTGATCGCCCACCTGCGCGCCGGCGGAGCCAACATCTCCTCGGTGGCTCGCTCGGAGGACGTGCCGGCGACGACGGAGATCTTCGTCGCCGACGAGCTCGACCGCCCGGAGGCGTTGACGATCGAGTCGCTGGTGGGCCCGATCGAGGAGCGAGAACCAGTCGAACGGTTGGAGGGCATCGACGTCGTGTTGGTGCTCGGCCAGTCGTTCGTCGACACATACCCGAGCGGCATGCCCGCTCCGACGACCACCGCGGTGACAGATGAGTAACACAGCCCTCGATCCGGACGCGATCGAGCTCGCACGCACAGCGGCCCGCGCGGCCGACTCCAAGAGCGCGACGTCGACCGTCATTCTCGGTGTCGGTCCGGTGCTCGGCATCTGCGAGGCGTTCGTCGTGACCAGCGCGTCGAACCGGCGCTTGGTCAAGACGGTGGCGGAAGAGGTCGAAGAACAGGTGCGGGCGGCGCACGGGCGCTCTCCGCGGCGGACCGAGGGCGTCGCCGAGCAGCAGTGGGTGCTGATCGACTACGGCGACGTCGTCGTCCACGTCTTCAGCGAAGAGATGCGCTCGTTCTACGACATCGAGCGCCTCTACCGCGACGTGCGCAAGATCGAGTGGTCTCCTGCGGGGGAGTAGGGCTCACGCTGCACGAGGCGTCAGCGACCTCGACCCCGAACGCAACGCTCGGGTGTGGGCCGTGCTCGACCGCGAGATCGAACGGCACGACCACCTCGGAGCCGACCCCGGACCTCGACACCCGCCCATGATCGAAGTGCGGCGCGGGGTTGTGGCCGACGCGACGCGCATCGTGGCAGGGAACTGACTAGGGTCGCCCGCCATGCGGAGGACGGTCGGCGTCATCGCCGCGTCCGCGCT
>CAZGUH010000044.1:0-32169 GCA_964529005.1 uncultured Ilumatobacteraceae bacterium
AACCAAGCATGCGCTTGATCCAGGCGCAGAGACGGGGGACGGAATGCGACGTGTGGGGATTCGCCGCGGCGCGCTCGTGTGCGCGACGGCAGCCGTGTTGACAATTGCGGCCGGGTGCGGCGACGACGACGAGGGCTCCACAGCCACGACGGGCGCGCCACCCGCCTCGTCCGCCACGACGGCGGCGAGCGAGACATCGGCGAACACGCCGACGTCTGCGGCAGCGTCCACGGATGCTCCGACGACCGCCGACGCGGGACCGTCGAGCGGCGCGAACACACCCGAGCCGCAGCCGCTCGCGCAACCGGCCACGTTGAAGGTCGGCGCCCACAACTTCAGCGAGTTCCTGCTGCCGGTCGCGTACGCGGTCGAGATGGGTGAGTTCGAGAAGGAGAATCTCACCGTCGAGTTGCTGAAGGTCGACAACGCCTCCCTGCTGCCGCAGCTCGTGCAGGGCGGTCTCGACATCCTGGGCAACGGAGTCAGCAGCGTCTTCCTCAACGCGAACAACGAAGACATCAACGCCCGCTTCTTCCAGAACACGCACGTGGCGAGCGCCCCGGACGACACGTCGGGCATCTACGTCCGCAAGGACTTCGTTGACGCCAACGGTGAGCTCGACCCCGCCAAGCTGTCCTCCGGGCGCCTGCGCGCCTCGCTCGGAACGTCTGGTCTTGCCAACGGCGGCTCGGCGATCCCGTTGAGCGATCTGCTCCAGGCGGCGGGTGGAGACCTCGGCGACGTCGAGATCGTGAGCCTGAACCCGGGCGGCGACACGCTCGCCGCGCTGAGCAACGGCTCGATCGACATCACCCAGCTGCTGCCGCCATTCTCCAACGATCCACTCGTCGCCGAGTGCTGCGTCAAGGTGCGTGACCTGCTCGCGACCGGGCGCTACGTCGCTCTCGCCGAGGACCTCGAGGCGCAGCCCGAGGTGTTCGAGGCGTTCGCACGGGCGATCCTGCGCACGCAGCGCACGTACCTTCAGGGCGACTACTACAAGGACCCGAAGGTGGTCGAGTTCCTCGCCGAGCTCACCGGCGCTCCGCTCGAAACGGTGCAGGCCGGCTCGGCATCGTACGACTTCGGAGACGAGCTGGAGAACGACGTCGACGCGGTCGAGGATGCGCAGGAGCTGTGGCTGACGGCCCAGGCGAACGGCTGGTCGTCGGTGATCCTGAACTACGAAGAGGCGATCCCGGTCGAGAACCTCGCCAACACGGCGATCATCGAAGCGGTCAACGGGCAGTGACGTCCGCGCTTCGTTAGCGAACGGCACACGAACGTCCGGCGGCCAGGGGAGACCTTGGCCGCCGGACGTCTCTCACGGAGGTGACTCATGGTGGCGACGACCGAGATCCGGGTCCGGCAGATCACGACGGCGATCGGCGCCGAGATCGAGGGCATCGACCTGCGCGCGCCGCTCAGCGCTGCGCAGCACGCGGTGATCCTCCAAGCGTTCCGCGACCATCTGGTGGTCGTCTTCCGCGAGCAAGAGCTCGACGACGACGACCTGCGGCGGTTTGGTTCCTACTTCGGACGGGTGAGCCCGACGATCTTCTCCACGACGCAGAGCCGCTCCGACGAAGTGATGGTCCTCGACTTCACGGAAGGCCCGAAGGGCAAGGGGTCCGACGTCTGGCACAGCGACCACACGTTCATGGCGCAGCCCCCATTGGCGTTGGTGCTGCGTGCCGCGGAGGTGCCGTCGGTCGGAGGCGATACCTGCTTCGCCAGCATGTACGCCGCGTTCGAGGCGTTGTCGCCGCCGATGCAGGCGCTCGCCGAACAGCTGAGCGCGGTGCACACGATCGCGATGAGCACCGAGCGCCACAAGGGGCTCGATCACCTGAAGCGGCCCGACGAAGCCGACTGGCCACCGGTCGAGCACCCCGTCGTGCGGCGCCACCCGCAGACCGGACGCAAGTACCTCTTCGTCAACCGCAACTGGACGCAGCGCATCGTCGGCGTGACCGATCAGGAGAACGAAGTCCTGCTGCCGTTCTTCTTCAACCACGTGCAGAACCCCGAGTTCCAGTTCCGCCTCCATTGGGAGCGCGGGACCGTGGCGTTCATCGAGAACCGCGCCGCGCTGCACTACGGCATCCCCGACTACGTCGAGCGCCGCGTGCTCCAGCGCATGATGGTCCTCGACGAGCCGCCGACGCTTCAGCCCGCGTAGCCCGGTCGATCAGCGGGCCGGCACCGTCTCGGTGTGCGTGCCCGAGCGCAACACGATCCCGCTGCGCTCGCCGGTGAACGCGCCCTCACGGACGACTTCCACGCCGTTGACGATCACATGGTCGATCCCCGTCGCGCCGGCGTAGATGCGCCGCGCGGATCCCGGCAGGTCGGGCCGGAACGTCACCAGTTCCCGGCCGACCTTGTCGAGGGCGAACACGACGATGTCGGCGTGCCAGCCGGCGGCCACGCGGCCACGCTGGCGAAGCCCGAACAACCGCGCCGGCCGATCGGTGATGAGGTGCACGGCTTCCTCGATGGGCAGCAGATCACGGCGTGCGACCGCGTGCTCGAGCATGGCCGTCGTGTAGGAGAAGGTGTCGATCATGTCGAGGTGGGCGCCGGCATCGGAGCCGCCGATCAACGTGCGCTCGTCGCGCCACACCGCGATTCGCTGCCGCCATGCTTCGTCGTCGCCGCCCTTCTCCGCCGTGCGGAAACCGGTCTTCAAGCCGTCTGCCACGACGACCGAGCAGAGCGCGTCGAAGGGGCTGCATCCCATCTCCTCGGCGACGTCGGCGACCGTGCGGCCCTCGTATCGTGCGGTGCTCGGTGAATGGGTGTCGATGATGATCGTCGAACCCCAGTCGAGCAGGAACTGGAGCCGCTCGGCCGTCGTGCGGCGAGCGCTCTGTTCGAGCCAGCCGCGCGCCGCAGGGTCGGCGAGGATCGCCAGCTTCAGCGGCGCAGGCAGCGACATCACCTTCGACCATCCCTCCAGTTGGTCGAGGAACACGCCGCTCTCGAAGCTCAACCGGAAGTTCAGCGCTTGCGGGATGGTGAGAGCGATCAGCCGTCCGCCCTTGGCGGCCACGCGGTCGCTCGCCGCCAGAACGCCGTCCCGCTCGGGTCCGTTGTCCTTCTCGACGGCGAGGAGGTTCCAGTTCATCGGCCGGTTCGCGGCCGACGACATCGCAGCCATGACCTCGACCACGTCGTCGGTGAACGGCGGGATCATCGGCAAGAACTCGAGGACGGTTCCCTCGAACTCGGCGACGACCGCGGAGAGCTGAACCAGTTCGTCGGCGCTCGCGAAGCGGCTGGGGATCGGGTTGCCGTCGTGGTCACGGTGTTCGGGGGACCACGACGACGAGAAGCCGAGGCCGCCGGCGGCGAGTCCGTCGCGCAGCAGGTCCTTCATCGCCTCGATCTCGTCCGGGGTCGCGGTGCGCGATGTCGCATCGGCCCCCATCACGCACAGGCGCAGGGCGGAGTGGCCGACGCTGAAGGCGGCATTGGGCACGAGCGTGCCGTCGAGGTGATCGAGGAACTCTCCGGTCGAGCGCCACGACCCCCACGGCACGCCCTCGCGCAGCGCGTCGAGAGGCATGCCCTCCACGCGCGCCAGCATTCGCATCAGGTAGTCGCCCTGGGGCTGATCGGGCATCGGCGCAATCGTGAACCCGCAGTTGCCGGCGAGCACCGTCGTAACGCCGTGCAGCGGTGAGGGGCTCAGCGTCGGATCCCAGAACGCCTGCGCGTCGTAGTGCGTGTGCACGTCGACGAAGCCGGGGGCGACGTACTTGCCGGCGGCGTCGATCACCTGCCGAGCTTCGAGATCCTCGCAGGCGCCGATGCGCAGGACCCGCCCTTCGTGGATCGCGACGTCGGCGACGAACGGCTCGCTGCCCGTGCCGTCCACGACCGTGCCCCCACGGATCACCAGATCGATCATCGCCGTCGCTCCTTCTGGATCGCTCAACGCCCCTCGATCCAGAACTCTACCAAGCGCTCGCTCACCGCGCGGAAACGTCAGGTGGGCCGTGAGCGCGGTCGTGAAGGTGCGGCGGCGACGTCGACGGGCGAGGCTGCCGACGTCACCGAGTCATTGATGCGTCCTGCCAGAGCCCCATGAGGTTGCCCTCGGTGTCGGTGAAGTACGCGGCGAAGCCCATCTCGGCGACCTGGATCTTCTCGCCGACGGGCTTGCCGCCGTGCTTCTCGATCTCGACGAACGTTCTGTCGATGTCGTCGACCGCCAGCGTGATGACGGGGCGCGTCACCGGCTCCTGCCGCTGGAACATGCCCCCGCCGATGAAGCCGACCTCGGTGGGCATCCCCTCGTCGGTGACGGGTCCGGTGAACACCAGGTTGTACTGCAGTTCGGGCATCTCCTGGATCTGCCAGCCGAACACGTCGCGATAGAAGCTGCGGGCCCGCTCACCGTCGTCGAACGGAACCTCGAAGTGCACCACCCGAGCGCTCATCGCATACCTCCGTGCGGTCGCGCTGTCGTCCTCCGGACCTCGCCGGGACAGCCAGTGGATCATCGTAGGCACGCGGCCGGCAGGGGTCGGTCGACGCGGGAGTCGCGGGGACGTCGCATGCCGGACTCGCGCCCTTCTGCGCCCGCGCGACGATGGGGGGCTCGTGGTCAGCACCCGCGCGGACGAACCCTCCAGCGATCGCTCGGCGGTGGCCAAACACCGAGCGCTGGCGGAGCAGCACCCCCAACTGCGTGGCGGCGGGTGCAGCTGCTGCGGGCACACGGGCGAGTACATCGTCGGGCCGCAGCTGTCGGCGCGCGAGAACTTCCACTGCGCCAGATGCAGGGCATCGCTGCGCTACCGCAATCAAGCGGACGCCATCGTGACTGCGTACGGAAACGGTGAGGGTTCGCTCGCAGACCTCGTTCAGAGCTTGGCGTTCCGCTCGCTCTCGATCTACGAGCCTGGCGTCAGCGGGCCGTTCCGACCGCTCTTTCAGAGCGTCGCGGGATACACCACGTCGTACTACTGGCCCGACGTCGAGCCTGGCCGAGGCCGGGACGGCATTCGGTGCGAGAACCTGGAAGCCACGACGTTCGCCGACATGTCGTTCGACCTCGTCGTCTCGTCGGACATCTTCGAGCACATCCGCCGACCGACCGCTGCCTTCATGGAGGTGTATCGCATCCTGCGGCCCGGCGGGCGGCACATCTTCACGGTTCCGATGAACTGGCCTTTCGACCCGCGGACGATCGAACGGGTGGACGCGTCGGGAGCGGACGACCGTCATCTCCTGCCGCCCGTCTACCACGGCGCGCCGCTGGAGCCGTCCGGCAGCCTGGTGTACACCGACTTCGGCATGGACCTGCCGTTTCGGTTGACGTCGCTGGGATACCAGGTTCTGGTCGCGCACGGGTTCCGCAACGTCGTCACGTTCATCGCCCGGCGGCCTGTGTCGGATCGCGAGGACGAGCCGACCTGATCGCCCCGGACGCGTGTCGAGCGCGAGTGCCGGCTGTGTCACACCGCGGGCCGGAGCGGGCATCAACGATCGTGCGGCGGTCAGGTGACGACATCCGAGCGCTTCGTCAGGAGGCTGAACGTCACGAGTTGGTGGCCGAGCGCTACCAGCGGCTGGGCGAGCACGATCGGGCAGACGAGGCGCGACGCTCGGCCGCGGACTGCCGTGCGCGCATCGCACGGATCGCGACGGGCTGACCCGTCCGTCCGTTCGACCGAGCCCTCTCGCCGAGGGGGAAGTGGCTGACGGTCTGAAGAGGCAGGCCAGAGGGCACCGAAGCGCCATGACTGACCAAGAACCGCTCGACAAGGACGCGCTTCGGACATGGGTCATCGCCGAGATCGACGAGGCTCCGGTCCAGGACCCTGATGACTTCGTACGAGCGATGGCGATGGGACGGGTGGACGGCCTCATCGCCCTCGCCCGACGGTTCGAGCTGCTCTCGGACGAGGAAGTGGCCGACATCTCGGCTCGGATGCCGTAGCGAGGCTCCCACGAGCGCCTGGACAGTCCGGGTCGGACGTTGCGGCTGCTCGGCCCGCTCAGATGGGTATCTGAGGGCATGCCGGCAATCGTGTGGACGGGATCGATCACGTTCGGGATGGTGACCATCCCGGTTCGTCTCGCGTCTGCGGTGAGGAAGAAGCGCACCGCCTTCAACCAGCTCGACAAGGCGACCAACTCGCGCATCCGCTATCGAAAGGTCGCCGAGGCGACGGGTGAGGAAGTGCCGCCCGAGCAGATCGTGAAGGCGGTGCAGCTGAGCAAGGGCGACTACCTGGCCGTGTCCAACGAGGACCTGGAGCCCCTCGCCCCCGTGGCCTCACGGCAGATCGATCTGGAGACCTTCGTCCCGGTGGCGGATCTCGACCCGATCATGTTCGACGCCACGTACTTCGTGCTGCCGGACCGGACCGCCAAGCCCTACGCGTTGCTCACGCAGGCGATGGCAGGCACCGGCCGGGCGGGCATTGGCCGCTTCGTCATGCGCCAGAAGGGCTATCTCGCCGCGATCCGCTCCGACGGAGAACGGCTGCTGCTGTCCACGCTCGTCTATCCGGACGAACTGGTGGATCCGGCGTCGATCGAAGACTTCGAGCTGCTGAGCTCCGTGAGCCTCTCGGAGCGGGAACTGACGATGGCACGCACGCTCGTCGATGCTCTCAGCGAGAGCTTCGACCACAGCCTGTACGTCGATGAATACCGCGCCGCTCTGGAGGAGCTGATCCGTCGTAAGTCGTCGAGTCGGGTTCCGTCGGCGGAACGGGTCGTGGCTGCGCCGGCATCGGTCGTCGACCTGATGGAGGCGTTGAAGGCAAGCGTCGAAGGAGCAAAGCAGGCGCGCCGCCGTCACCCTTCGGCTCGCAAGCCCGCGAGCGATGCGGCAACCGAACCGAAGACGGCAAGGCGGTCGCGCAAGACGGCCTGAGTCCTCCCGACGAGAGACACAGCCCTCCCGGAGCAGTCTCGAGGCCGAGTGTCGTCAGCGATGTCCCTCGCTGCGCACCCAGCCATAACGCACGTGGCTGGGCTGCACTCCCGCAGACCGGTAGCTGTCGCGCGCAGCATCGATATGGTCGAACCCGGGGAACTCCATGATCGCCTTCAGTTCGTCGGGCATCATCGGCGGCGTGGGTTCGAGCGACAAGGTGACGTTCGAGACGCTCGCTGACACGAACTTCTTCGCGCTTCGTCCGTTCAACGAGGCGAAGGACAGCACGCGTCTGTCGAAATCGGCGACCGATGCCGGCACTCTCGACGATGCCATCACGAGCTACTTCACCGCCGGGTATGCCATCGGGAGAACGCTCGTCACGGGACTCGAGGCGTGTGGGGCAGGGTGCACCTCGGCGACGTTGCCAGCTGCGATCGAGAGCGCTGGCACGGTCGACCTCGGCGACGCCGGCTTCGGACCGCTCGAGTTCTCGGCGACCAAGCACATCGGTCTCACCGCAGCGCAGTTCTTCGGCTGGGACGAAGCCACGGGCGCGCCTGTGGCCAAGTTCAGCCCTGTGGACACGGGCGCCCTAGTCACGAGGAGCCGCCGGACCTCACTCCGCCGTGATGGGGCTCGGCGGCGCCCAAGGTCCGCGTCGACCGGGCTGGTTCGGGACGCGGGAAGGTCGTCAACTCATCTGTTGACACACTCTCGTCTAGTGCCCTAGATTGGCCGCGACTCCGCGAAGTCAAGGGGAATGCATGTACGAGGGGGCTCTGGTCGATTGTCATACCCACATCTTTCCGGACGACGCGTACCGGCATGATTTCGTCACGCCCCACTGCATGGACATCGGGGAACAAGAAGCGTTTCTCGATGACGCGCTCGGTTTCTCGAAGGAGTGCGGTGTCTCGCGCCTGAATCTGCTGCTGTATCACCCCTCTGGATGGAAGCACACCGATAAGACGAGCGGCCTTCCTCTTCATCCCCGCGCGTCTCAAGAGGGTCGTCGGCGAGCGGAGGAGCTTCGTCAGGAGGTCGTCGACGAGGTCGTCGCGTACAACGAATGGGGGATCAGGGTCAGCTCAGAGCGCTCAGATGTCACGTGCTTCCTCGGGCTGAACCCTGTCCTCATGGCGCCTGATTACATGATGGCGGAGCTCGACGACAAGGTCTCGCGGGGTGCCGTTGGGGTCAAGCTCGTGGCCCTGGATTATTGCGCCCAATTCGACGATCGCCGCCACTGGGCGATCTACGACTACTGTCAGACGGCTGGAGTCCCAATTCTGGTGGCTCCCGGATCGCAGTGCCATTACAGCGCGAGGCCAGAAGTGTGGGGTCACCCTTTGTATCTTCTTGAGGTTCTCCGCAACTTCCCACGCTTGAAGATATGCTTCGCGCACTTCGGTTGGAACAACGTCTTCGAGGACTACAGTCAGCGCGGGGTCATTCTCCAGCTCGGTGACATGTTCCCCGGGGTGCACGCCGACATCTCGTTCGCAATCAGTCGTGTCGCGCGCGGTCAGGACGATGCCGAGTCGCTCGTCGCTGCGATTCGGCGGCTCGGACCCGAGCGGGTGCTGTTCGGAACGAACTACGGCTCGCGAACTCGCTCGTGGGCGACGACGGATGTCGAGGCGTTCCGCGGGCTGCCGCTCACAGAGCGCGAGTTCGTTCTGATCGGCAGCGAGAACTTCGACCGCGTCATCGGCCGCAGCTGACGAGTCGAACCGAGTCCCGTCGTTTCGAGGCAACGAGGAGCAGCGAATGGATTTCACTCACACCGAGGAGCAGGAGCAGGTTCGCTCCACGGTGCGGCGATTTCTCGACGAATACTCGCCGGAGCAGGAGGTCCGTCGCCTGATGATGACCAGCGAGGGGTACGACCCCGCGGTGTGGACTCGGATGGCCAACGAGCTGGGATTACAGGGGCTGGTGATCCCGGAGTCGTACGGCGGCTCTGGCGCCTCCTGGGTCGAGCTCGGCATCGTGCTGGAGGAGATGGGCCGGTCGCTGCTGTGCGCGCCGTTCCTCTCCACTGTTCTTGCGGCGACCACACTGCTCGAGTCGGGCGATGCCGAGGCGCAGAAGGCGTTCCTCCCCGGCATCGCTGAGGGCGCCACGGTCGCCACGGTCGCGCTCGTCGACGCGTTCGGCGATCACGCGGGATCGGCCACGGCGATCAGCGCGACGCCCGCGACAGGCGGCTACGCATTGACGGGCCGCACGAGCTTCGTCTTGGATGGCGCCACCGCGGACATCGTTCTCGTTCTGGCTCGCACGCCGAGCGGTCCGACTCTCTTCGTCGTCCGCAGAGATGATCCCGGGTTCGCCGCGACGCCCTTGCCGACGCTCGACCTCACGCGCAAGCTGGCGCAGATCGACCTCGTCGACGCGACGGGCCAGCCGGTCGGAGCGGAGGGAGAGGGGCTTGCGATCCTCGCCCGCGTGCTCGACCTCGCTTCGATCGCTCTCGCGGCCGAGCAGGTGGGGTGCGCCCAGGCGGCGCTCGAGATGGCGGTGGCGTATTCCAAGGTGCGTATCCAGTTCGGCCAGCTGATCGGATCATTTCAAGCGATCAAGCACAAGTGCGCTGACGTGTTCGTCGAGGTCGAGTCGGCGAAGTCGGCCGCGTACTACGCGTTCCGCGCGGCGAGCGATCGGAGCGAGGAGCTCGCCGCATGCGCCTCGCTGGCGAAGGCCTTCTGCTCGGACGCTGCTGTCCTCGCGACGCACGAGAACGTGCAGATCCACGGTGGAATCGGGTTCACGTGGGAAGTGGCGCCCCACCTCTACCTCAAGCGGGCTCGATCGATGGAGCTCTACCTCGGTGACCCGCGATACCACCGCGAACGGCTCGTGCAGTTGATCGGTGGCTGACATGCCGATGACCGAATTGCCGCTAGCGGGAGTGCGCGTGGTCGACATGTCGGAGCAGAAGCTCGAGTCGACCGGCCGACTCCTTGCCGACTTCGGTGCCGACGTGATTCGGGTCGAGCCGCCCGACGGCGCCGCCTCGCGCCATCGCGCGCCGATCTGCGCGGGTGTCAGCATCTACTTCGCAGTCCGCAACGCCAACAAGCGCGGCGTCACGCTCGACCTCGCATCAACCGACGGGCAGGCGCGGCTGTGGTCGCTGCTCTCCTCTGCGGACATATGGATCGAGAGCGCGCCCCCCGGCGCTCTCGCCCGCTACGGATTCGACCCGCTGAGTGTTCACAGCCGATTGCCGGAGCTCGTGATCTTGTCCACGACCGACTTCGGTCAGACCGGTCCGTACAAGGACTACTGCGCGACCGACTCGGTGCTCCTGGCTTTGGGAACGCAGCTCAGCCGGTGCGGCAAGCCTGGCCGGCCGCCGTTGCTTCCCCCGGGTGGCATGTCCTACGAAACCAGCGCGTCGCAGGCGGCGCTCGCGGTCCTCAATGGCTACTACCAGCGTCTCGTCACCGGGATCGGCGATCACCTCGACTTCTCCATCCACGAGTCGACGTTGATGGTGATCGACCCACCAGTCGGGAGCGTGGGCACAGCGACCGCGGGGGCGAAGACGAAGGAAACGGCGGCGGTGGTGAGTTTCGACGAGCCACGTGGACGGCCCACCGCCAACCCCTATCCGATCTTCCGGTGCGCGGACGGATACGTCAGGATCCTGACGTTGACCCCACCGCAATGGCGGGCGATCCGTGAATGGCTTGGCGACCCAGAGCTGCTGCGGAATCCGCTGTACGAGACGATTCGTGGCCGTGAGCAGGGACGCGAACACATCTTTCCTCTGTACGCGGAGTTCGTGCGCGACCGCACGATGGCCGACCTGGTTCATGACGGCCAGGCCCGCGGGGTGCCGATCGCTCCGGTGATGACGACGCTCGACGTGCTGCAGGAGGAGCACTACGAAGCCCGAGGCGCGTTCGTCGAGCAAGAGATCGCGCCGGGTGTATGCGCTCGCGTGCCGTCAGGCTTCGTCGAGATCGACGGCGAGCGTGTCGGCGTCCGCCATCGCGCGCCGGAAGTCGGAGAACACAACGACGAGGTGTTCGCTCAGCTGCCGCCCGTCACGAGAGCTCCGGCAGCGCGCCCCGCGCCGACGATGGCGGCGAGGCTTCCACTCGAGGGGATCCGCGTCTGCGACTTCGGCGCCGTCGTGTTCGGCTCGGAGGTCGGCCGCCTCCTCGCCGACATGGGGGCCGAGGTGATCAAGGTCGAGAACAGTGCGTTTCCCGACTCGGTTCGGCAGGTCAGCGGTGATCCGGGCCCGATGAGCGTCAACTTCGCGCTGGCGAACCGCAATAAGCAGTGCATCGGCTTGAACCTCCGGAGCCCGCGAGGAGTTGACGTCCTGAAGCGGATCGTCGCCGTGTGCGACGTCTTCATGTCGAACTTCAAGCCTGGGACGCTCGAACGTCTCGGCGTCACGTACGAGACATTGTCCGCGGTCAATCCACGCCTCGTGTGGATGTCTGCGAGCGCGGTGGGGCATACCGGACCGTGGGCGCATTGGCTCGGATACGGCCCGTTGGTCCGATGCGCCACCGGGCTCACGAACCTTTGGCGCTATCCGGACGATCCCGCGAGCTTCAGCGACAACGCCACGATCTATCCGGATCACTACGGCGCGCGGGTCGCGGCAGCGGCTGTCGTCGCCGGCCTCATTCGGGTCAAGCGCACGGGACGTGGAGCCGACATCCGAGCGTCGCAGGCCGAGCTCGTCATCAATCAGTTGGCTGAGGAGTTCGTGAAGGAGAGCGTCGAGCCAGGGAGCTCGCATCCGCGTGGCAATACGTCGGATATCGGCGCTCCGTGGGGCGTCTACCCCTGCGCAGGCGATGACGAGTGGTGTGTCATCACTGTTCGTGACGACGATGAGTGGAGGCGGTTCGTCCAGGCGATCGGGGCGCCAGCGTGGGCGAGCGACCCACGCTTCGACGCCTCCGATGGGCGGATGGCCCATCGACAGGCGCTCGACGCACTCGTATCCGAGTGGACTGGCCAGTTGCCGCCCGACGGGGTGATGTCGACGCTCCAGGACGCGAAGATCGCGGCGGGAAAGATGGTGCGGCGCGCCGAGCTTCTCGGCGATCCGCACTTGCAGGCGCGCAGCTTCTTCGCCTGGCTCCATCAGCCGGAGCTTCCGGCGCCGATTCCGATGGAGAACCGTCCATTCCATGCTCTTTACGTCGCCGCGCCTCCGCTGCGCCGGGCGCCGAAGTTCGGAGAGCACACCGTCTCGTTCTTTCGGGAGGTCGTGGGGATGGAGGATGCCGAGATCGAGGACCTCATCGCGGAAGGCGCGCTCGAGGCGGCTGGCGCCGTCGAACAGGACTGCGAGAACACGTTTGTTGGGAGATGACACGTGACGATCAGCAATTTCGAGGCCCAGGCGGCGGAGGTGCGCAGCGCAGCGCGCGCGTGGTTGGCCGATCACTGGGATCCGACGATCGAACCCGCTGAGTGGCGACGCATTGCGGTCGACTCGGGTTGGGCGTGCCCGACGTTTCCGCTCGGCCAGTGCGGACGCGGTCTCGCTCCCGCGTTCGTGCCGATCGTCGCCGAGGAGTTTGCGCGCGTCGGGGCCAGGAGTCCGGCGTTCGGCGAGGGGCTCGACGGTCAGGCCATCTACATGGCGACCGCGATGCTGGTGCACGGTTCCGAGGACATGAAGGCAACGCTCATGCCCAAGGTGCTGCGCGGCGATCTGGGCGGCGGCGTCCTGCTCTACAGCGAGCCCGGCGCCGGATCCGACCTCGCGGGACTCCAGACCCGTGCTGACCGCGATGGAGACGGTTACCGCATCAACGGGCAGAAGATCTGGTCGACGGGCGCGATGACGGGCGGATACGGCTGCCTCGTCGCCCGGACCAACTGGGACCTGCCCAAGCACCAAGGCCTCAGCTTCTTCTGTATGCCTCTCGCCATCGATGGCGTTCGCCGGAAGGGCATCGAAGTGCGGCCCATCAAGCAGATGACGGGGCTCGACGATGACTTCTGCGAGGTGTTCTTCGAGGATGCCTGGGTGCCCGCGGAAAACCTCATCGGCGACGAGAACGACGGGTGGCGCGTCCTCCAGACGGTGCTCGCACGCGAGCGGTTCACCATCGGGACTCTCGCCCAACCGAAGAAGAGCAGCTTCGACGTCGTCCCGGTCCTCGGCGACGCCGCCGACCTCGTCGACGCCGCGCGCCGAGGCGGAAAGTTCGATGACGCAAATGTTCGTCAGATGATCGCGCAGATCCACACGTGGCGGCTGGCCCAGGCGTGGACGATGCAGCGCGACGCCGCGGCGCAGAAGTTGGGCGGAACGTCGTCGCTGGCCTCGATCGGAAAGCTGGCGAACGCTCGCATTCAGCACACCACGGGAGCGCTGCTGCGGCTCGTTGCCGGGCACGACGCGCTGCTCTACGACTACAACGCCGTCGACGTGAACTCGCCCAACTACCGTGCGATGCGGGCCTTCGTGAGTTCGATCGGCGGCGGGACTGACCAGATCCAGCGCAACGTCCTGTCCGAACGCGTTCTCGGAATGCCCAAGGGCCCCGACCCGTACCACGGCGTGCCGTTCAAGGACGTGCCGAAGGACGCCGCGACCCGCCGGTTCAGCTGACGGCGGCTCGATCCGCTGATCGGGCGCGCGGTGGCGCCTGATCAGCGAGCTGTCACCGAGCCGCCCGCGTGGTGCCAGCCACCTGAGCTGGCGCTACCGACCTTTCCACTGAGGATCACGCTTTTCGACGAAGGCGCGCATCCCTTCCTGGGAGTCTTCGCTTGCCTTCATCGCGAGGCCAGATTCGAGCGCGAGGAGCTTGGCCTCTTGCTCGTCGGTGGAGATGGAGGCCCGAGACAAGGCCTTCCCGTATCGCACGGCCAGCGGGGCTGCCTTGGCCACCGCCTCCGCGAGTTCGATCGCTGCGTCAAGGCCTTGGCCTGTCGGCGCCACACGGTTCGCGAGGCCGACGTCGTAGGCGCGCTGCGCGGTGATGGGGATGCCCGTCAGGATCATCTCGAACGCGATGCTCGGTGGGATTCGGCGGGGGAGGCGTTCGATGCCGCCTGCACCGGCCGCGATTCCCCGGAGCGCCTCGGTCAGACCGAATTGAGCGTGCTCCTCGGCGACGATCATGTCGCACGCGAGGCACATCTCGCAGCCGCCACCGACGGCCACACCGTTGACGGCCGCGATGATCGGCTTCTTCAACCGCGGTGAGACACCGCCGAAGCCGACGTCGAGATAGGGCGGAGAGCCAGGAACGGCGCCGGCCGAGTACTTGTAGTTCGGCTTGCCCTTGGTGACGACTGCCTTCAGATCCGCGCCCGCGCAGAACGCCTTGTCGCCCGTGCCGGTGACCACGTGCACCCAGATGTCGTCGTCTGCCTCGTGCGTCAGCCACGTCTCGATGAGCGCAGCTTCCATGTCGACGTCGATCGCGTTCCGCGCTTCCGGCCGGTTCAATCGCACGACGCCGATGTGTCCTCGCCGTTCGACCACGACGACCGGCTCACCCGCACGATTCTGTGGTATCTCGACCAACGCAGCCTCCCACGCATGTTTGAAATCGAAGTTGATTGCCGACCGAACCCGTCGCGTCATACAGCATCACGCGTGGGGCCGACATGGACGGGCCGCAGGATAACAGTCGTCGTCTCTTCTGGTCAACAGAGGAGTTGACGACGTACGAGGCGGGTTGCAAAGGAGCCGCTTGCATAGCGCACGCTCTTTCCGAGCCGTCAACGCGCGTGCTGACGCGACCCGGTACGATGCACGCGTGTCCTTCCTGGCGCGCAAGGCGATCATCGTGACCGGGGCAGGGCTCGGCATCGGGCGAGCAGAGGCGATCGAGCTCGCCCGACAGGGGGCGAGCGTCGTCGTGGCCGACCTCGACGCAGCCGCCGCGCAGGACACCGCTCGAGCGATCGTCGACGTCGGCGGAGCGTGCGCCGTCGTCGCCGGCGACTGTGCGGACGAAGCGACTGCCGACGCTCTCGTCGCCTGTGCTCTCGACGAGTTCGGTCGGCTCGATGGGCTCGTCAACAACGCCGGGCTGTTGAGGGACCGCACCGTCGCAAAGATGTCTGCTGCGGAATGGGATGACGTCATCCGCGTCAACCTGCGCAGCCACTACATCATGACCCACGCTGCGTTCTGTCATTGGCGGGCTCGGGGGTCCCCGGGACGAGTCGTGTGCACGTCGAGCACGAGCGGCATCCTCGGCAGCTTCGGCCAGGCGAACTACGCCGCCGCGAAGGCGGGGGTCGCTGCCCTTTGCGTCGTCGCTTCCCTGGAAGGATGGAAACACGGCATCACCGTGAACGCCATCTGCCCCGCGGCCCGTACGCGTCTGTCGGAAGGCGCGTACGGCGCCATCGCTCGTGCGGCCGACGATGCGTTCGACTTCTGGAGCCCCGACAACGTCGCGCCTCTCGTCGCGTTCCTGTGCAGCGATGCCTCGGCCCATGTCAGCGGCAAGGTGTTCGGAGTGCAGGGTGATGCGATCGAGGTGTATCGCCCGTGGGTGAGCGCCGCCGTCAGGCGCAACGATCGCCATCGGTGGCACGCGCCCTCATTGCAGGGCACGATCGATGTTCTTCTCGCAGAGGCCGGCTTGCGGCCGGAGCCGAACGACCCGATGCTCGCGCTGCGGTTCTCGATGCGCGCGGGCGATGCGTGATTGGGCGGGCCGCGCGTCTGTCATCATCAACGTTGAGGCACTGATCATCCGATGGCTGGCGGAAGCGTCCAGTTTTTGCAGCGTCTGTTTCTTGACGGACCGGCGAACCTAGGAGATACTCAACACTGACGTTGACGAACCAGCCTCATTGGCCGGTCGAGTTCCAAGGGGGGAATGCCATGCCGATCACCACTCGGCGACGCGCCGGATTGCGCGCCGTCGCCGTCGGCCTCGTCGCGTTGCTCGCCGCAGGATGCGGTGGCGACGACGACGACGAGGGCGGCGTCAGTTCGGGAAGCGTCACGTCGCCCGCGTCGAGCTCTGCCTCGACGGCGCCCAGCAGCAGCGGCAGCTCGGTGGAGACGACCGCCGGCTCGAGCGCGTCGAGCACGACGGACGCGATGTCGGAGTCGGAGATCGATCCCAGTGTTCCTGTCAAGATGGCCGTCGCGTTCGCGTCGAGCACCTGGGATCCGGCGACCGTCCTCAACTCCTCGATCTTCAACACGTTCACGCGAAGCGTGTACGAGCGGCTGGTGAGCTTCGTCGAGACGCCCGACGGCGAACAGCCGGCGCCCGGCCTCGCAGATTCGTGGACCATCTCGCCCGACGGCCTGACCGTCGAGTTCAAGCTCCGTAGCGGAGTCACGTTCCACGACGGAACGCCGTTCAACGCAGACGCCGTGAAGGGCAACTTCGACCGCGCGAAGACGCTGCCCAACTCCACGGGCACGAAAGCGTTCGAACTGGTCGAGAGCATCGACGTGGTCGACGACTTGACCGTGCGGCTGAATCTCTCGGCCCCGGACACCGACCTGCTCTACGTGTTGGGCGAAGATCCTGCCGGCGCGATCGCCAGCCCCGCCGGCTTCGACGGGACCTTGGAGACGCAACCGATCGGCACTGGGCCGTATCGCGTGGTCGACATCAAACCGGACGTCGTCACCTTCGAGAAGTACGACGGCTACTGGGACCCGAACGTCGGCGGGGCGGACATGGTGACGATTGCGACGATCCCCGACGCCAACGCCCGCATCAACGCCGTTCAGGACGGCCTTGTCGACATCATTCTGACGAGCCCGCTCGACTACGAGGTCGCCCAGGACATCGCCGATGGCGGCGACTACCAGTTCGAGATGTCCTTCGGGCCTGACTACTACCTCGTCGGCTTCAACACCGCCCGTCCGCCGTTCGACAACGTCGACGTTCGTCGCGCGGTGAGCCTCGCGATCGATCGTGAGGCGATGAGCGAGGGCGTGCTTCCGTTCAACCCGCCGACGCAGCAGATGTACCAGCAGGGCGCGGTGGGCCATGTGCCGGACCTCGACGAGGACATCCCCGTCGATGTGGCGGAGGCGACCGCCTTGCTCGCCGCCGCTGGCGCCGCCGGCGCGACCGTGACGGCAGTCCACCCGGCCAATGACCACTGGCCGACGATGGCGCAGGTCGTGCAGGCCCAGCTCGCCGCGATCGGTCTCAACGTGGAACTCACGGCAGTTCCGCCCGCTGAGTTCACCGGCCGGTGGCGGTCGGGCGACTTCGACATGCAGATCGGGCAGCAGCTGGGCAGCACGTCGCCCGAGCGGCAGGCGATTCTGCACCTCGTGACCGCGAACATCGGTGGCCAGGGCGCGGAGGAGGCGCTGGAGTTGGTCGCAGCCGCCAGCAAGCTCGACCAATCGTCGTCGGAAGCGGCCACGGCGTGGCGGGAGATCTCCGAGTATCTCGTCGAGAAGCCGATCGAGGTCCCGGTGGTCCGGTCTGGCCTCGGCTTCCTCGCCGCTGACGACATCGTCGGTCTCAGCGACCTGGCGCCGCAGAAGCGCTCCCTCTACCTCCAGGCCGTTGGCCATCGAGCAAGCTGATCGCGACGTGCCCGGGTGGGAAGGCGCTCGGGCCTTCCCACCCGCGAGCGGGACGCGTTGCTTGCGCGCACTGCGCTCGGAGGGCAATGTGTATCCGCGGTTGTCGCCGCCTCGGCGCGACTCGAGGGGCTCAGAAGTCAGCCGTCATGGGGGAACGATCGACCGACGATGAAATACTTCGCTCTTCGCCTCGTCACGGCTGTTCCGACAGCGGCGCTCGTGCTGCTGCTGACGTTCCTCCTGCTCGAGTTGGTGCCGGGCGACCCGGCTCGTGTCGTGACGGGCGAGAACGCAACGCCCGAGCAGGTCGAGGTCGCGAGACATCGGCTCGGCCTCGACGAGCCCTTCGCCCAACGAGCCTCCGATTTCGTCATCGATGTGTTCCGTGGTGACCTGGGTGAGTCGCTCCAGAACCAGCAGCCGGTCACCAAACGGATCGGGGCGACGCTGCCGGTGACGCTGTCGCTGACCGCCGTGTCGGTCGTCTTCTCGCTCGTGATCGCCATTCCGTTCGGTGCTCTCGCGGCCCTCTTCCAGGGCAGATGGCTCGATCGTGCGGTGGCGGCTGTGTCGTCGGCGCTCATTGCGATTCCGCCGTTCATCACGGGGCTCGTTCTGGTGATCGTCTTCGCCCTGAAGAACGACCTGTTCCCCGCCGGTGGCTACGTCGCCTTCCGCGACAGCCCTGCGGAATGGCTGCGGTCTCTCGTCCTCCCCGCGTTCGCGTTGTCGCTGACATCGGCGGCTGAGCTCGCGCGGCAGATCCGAAGCTCGATGGTCGAAACGCTGGATCAGAGCTTCGTGCGGACCGTGCGCGCGAAGGGCATGTCACCCAAGAACGTCATCGCGAAGCACTGCGCGAAGAACGCCGCAATTCCCGTCGTCACCGTCTTCGGCCTACAGATCGGCAGGATCCTGAGCGGGGCCGTCGTCATCGAGCTGATCTTTGCGTTGCCGGGCTTCGGCACGCTCGCATATCAGGCAGTGCTGGGGCGCGACCTGCCGCTCATCCAAGGGGTGGTGCTGGTGAGCGCGCTCGCCGTGATCATCTGCAATCTCGTCGTCGACGTGTCGTACGGATACTTCAATCCAAGGCTGCGGACGGAGCGATGAGCGCAGTCGGCACCGTTCAGGTTTCCGCGCCGACGGCGCCGCCACGATGGCGGGTCGTCCGCCGGCTGCGACGTAGCTGGGTCGGGATGGTCTCCACCGGGGTGCTCGTCCTGCTGGTGGTCGTTGCGGTCCTCGCCCCGTGGCTGGCCCCGCAGGATCCGAACATCCAGGATCTCGTTCATCGCAACGAAGGACCGACCTGGGCACATCTGCTCGGCACCGACGCGCTCGGCCGCGACACCTTGAGCCGACTGATCGTCGCCGCGCGCGTGACCCTTCTCGCAGCGGCCGAGGCGTCGGGGCTCGCGGTCCTGATCGGAACTCCCGCAGGCTTGTACGCGGGATACCTCGGCGGCTGGCTGGATTCGTTGCTCAGCCGTCTCGCCGATGCTCTGCTCTGCCTGCCGCCACTGATCCTCGCGATGGCGATCGTCGGCATCCTCGGTCCGGGTCTGACCAATGCAATGGTGGCGCTCGGCATCGTGTTCGCCCCGCGGTTCTTCCGCTTGGCGAGGAGCCTGTCACGATCGATCACCGCTGAGACCTACATCGAGGCGGAACGAGCACTCGGCGCGTCGACGAAGCGGATCGCTTTCGTGCACGTGCTGCCGAATGCCAGCTCCGCTCTGCTCGTGCAGATCTCGTTCACCTTCGGATTCATCATCACCGCCGAGGCGACGCTCAGCTTCCTCGGCCTCGGCGTGCAAGCGCCTCAGGCGAGCTGGGGCGGGATGGTGCGCGAGGCGTTCAACAACATCCGCAGGGCCGTGTTCCCCGTCATCCCACCGGCGGCGATGATCGTCATCGCGATCCTCGCTCTCTCACTTTTCGGGGACAGCCTGCGCGACGCGATGGGCCGCCAGCAGCGGCGCGGGTCGTGACGTTCGTGTCGAGCCCTCACGTGTCGGACGGCGCGTCGAGCGATGCCGGCGCGCCGAAGACTCCCGACGTCTTGCAGGTCACCGACTTGTCCGTCAGCTTCTACGTCGAACGTGGTCTGGTCACGGTGGTCGAGGGGCTCTCCGTCCGCGTGGCGCCGGGCGAGACCCTCGGCATCGTCGGAGAGTCGGGATCGGGCAAGACCGTCTCGACACATGCGATGATGGGGCTCATCCCGGCCCGAATTGGTCGGGTCGAAGGCTCAGCGGTCCTCGACGGCCGTGACCTCCTGTCGCTGCGCCCGTCTGAGTTGCGCGCGGTTCGCGGGCGTGAGGTCGGCATGATCTTCCAAGAGCCGATGCGCAGCCTCGATCCTGCGTTCACGGTCGGGGACCAGATCGCAGAAGTCGCGCGCGCGCATCTCGGGTTGTCGAGGCGAGCGGCATGGGATCGCGCTCTCGAGATGCTCGACATGGTCGAGATCCCGCGCGCGCGTGAACGAGCGCGCGACTACCCGCATCAGATGAGCGGTGGCATGTGCCAACGGGTCATGATCGCGATGGCCCTCGTCTGTCAGCCGAAACTGCTGGTTGCCGACGAGCCTACGACCGCGCTCGATGTCACCGTCCAGGCGCAGATCTTGGATCTCTTGCGCACTCTCCGGGACGAAACCGGCGTCGCCATCCTGTTCGTCACCCACGATCTCGGCGTCGTCGCTGAAATGTGCGATCGCGTCGCGGTGATGTATGCCGGTCAGGTGGTCGAAGAGCGAGATGTGTCCGAGCTGTTCTTCAGTCCCTGCCACCCCTACACCGAAGGCTTGCTCGGCGCGATCGCCGACACGAACATCCGCGAGCGTCGGATGCGGGCAATCGCAGGTGTCGTGCCGATGGCGGGGGCGTGGTTGGACGGGTGCCGCTTCCGCGACCGCTGCTCGTACGCGGTCGACGAGTGTGCGGCGCCCCATCCGCCGTTGCGGGAGGTCGAAGGCGGCGGGCACTCGCGTTGCGTTCGCTTCGAGCAGTTGACGTTGGTTGGGGTCGAATGACACTGCTGCACGCGAGAAGTGTCTCGAAGACATTCCGCTCGAGAAGGAGCCGGATCGGTGGCCGTCGCTCGGCGGTGCACGCTGTCGATGGTGTGACGCTGTCGATCGCCCCCGGTGAGACGGTCGCTCTCGTCGGGGAATCCGGGTCGGGGAAGTCGACGTTCGGTCGCCTGGTCCTGGGATTGATCTCCGCTGATGAGGGCGACGTCTCCTTCGACGGTGTCGACGTGCGCTCACTTCCTCCGCGCCAGCTCCGCTCGCTTCGACGTCGGATGCAGATGATCTTCCAGGACCCGCACTCGTCGATGAACCCCCGGTTCCCGATCGGGACCTCCGTCGCCGAGCCGCTGAAGATCCATGGGATCGGCAGCAGCGAGGACCGCGCCGGCCGGGCTCGGTCACTCCTCGCTCGTGTGGGCCTCGAGGGCTACGAGCAGCGTTTGCCGTACGAGCTCTCCGGAGGGCAGCTCCAGCGCGTCGCGATCGCTCGGGCGCTCGCCACGGAACCGGACCTGATCGTGTGCGACGAGCCGGTGGCGGCGCTCGACGTCTCCGTGCGCGCGCAGGTGATGAACCTTCTCCAGGACCTCCAGGAAGAGCGCGGCATCGCCTATCTCTTCATCTCCCACGATCTGTCGCTCGTGCGCATCATCGCCGACCGGGTCGCGGTGATGTACCGGGGTCGGATCGTCGAGTCCGCGTCGGCCGAAGCGCTGTACGAAGACCCCCGACATCCCTATACGAAAGCGCTGCTCGGCGCGATTCCCGTCCCCAACCCCCGACGGCGCGCGACGAAGCTGAGTTCGGAGCGCGTCGCGAACAACTCCACGATCCCGGATGGGTGCGCCTTCGCGCCGCGTTGTCAGGATGCGATGGATCGGTGCTGGACCGAGCGCCCCGTCGCACGGACCGACGATGCCGGCGATCGCGAAGTGAGCTGTCACCTGTACTGACGAGATCTCCGCGCTCCGCTGGCGGCGCCTTACTGGATGAACAGCGGATCGACGAGGAATCCGGTCGCTCGTGGCAGCGCCGGAGGCGCGACGACGAGCCCGCCGGTCGCCCGGTCGCTGTGCCGCGCCGTTGTGACAGCCGCCGTGAGATCGCAATTGTCGACGAGCAGCAGACCGATCGCCCACGACAGGAGGTGCACCGGATACTCGGGTTCGCCATCGCAAACACCATCGAGGAAGTCCCAGCACACGATCGAGACATCGTGCTCCACGATCCACCGCGCTGCGTCGGCGCCGGCGCCGGGCATCGGCGTGTGGCCCCGAAGATCGAGTTCGTTGCCGGCCGCCTCCCACCGGTCTCGTCCCATGTACAAGAGCAGCGCGTCGCCCGGCTCGAACACGACTCCCACTCGTTCGAGCGCCGCGTCGATGTCGTCACCTGTGACGGGATGGCTCGCATCCACCCAGTCGGCCCCGCGCACCGCGGGGATGTCCGCGACGACGCCGCGCGTGAACAGCGTGTGGCCCGCGAGGTCGGCGAGGTCCGGACCGTCGGGATCGTCGACAGCGCGCCCCCCGTACCACGTTCCATGGCGTCCGAAGTGGTTCAGCGCGTCGAGATGCGTGCGGCGTTCTCCATGAGGACTGAGGTGAGCGATGTCGGCGCCGATGCACAGCGTGCGGCCGACCGTGTGTGCGACGTCAACTGTGCAGACGCCTTCGCCGGCGCTTCGATCGTCCGTGAGCACGATCCGCCGCGCGAGCGAGGCGCAGCGGCCCGTCTCGATGGCTGACGCGGCACGCTGCCGCGCTGCGTCATCGATGAGGTTGGCAGTTCCCTTTCGGTCGTTCGAGCCGAAGCGCTTCGTCGCCGCGAGCTCGTCGATCCACTGGCCGTGGGGCGACCGTCGGTTCCCGCCGGGCATGTCGTTCACGCTTCCCGATCGATGCCTCGTACGGGTCGGAACGCGGGAATGCACTCGCTGTCCTCGGTTCGCACGAAGCCGACGCGGAGCGGGTGGCCGATGTAGAGCGGCGCGTCGACCGGGGCGTCGATCAACGCATTCATCCAGGGACCTTCGGTGAGTTCGACGATGCCCGCGATGTTGAGGGGCTTGCCGGACCGGTCGTAGGGGACCACCCAGCTCACGAGCGTCGCGTCGCCGAGCGCCTCGTGCCAGACGATGTCGGGCGACGCGCACACGTCGCACCGAACCGTCGGCGCGCAGAAGATTCCTTGCATCGGCGGAAGGAAGTGACCCTGGGGGCAGCGACGGATGAGCAGCTTCCCATTCGCAGTTCCGTCGAAGAATTCCGCCGAATCCGCGTCCCGCTGCACTGTCATCAGATTCATGGCCGATCCTCAGCTGGTCGGGTTGGCGCCCAGGATGAGCGTGGAGTGGTGCTCGAGATAGCCGCCGTTGCCGCTGCACAAGATGAAGTCGTGGTCAGCGACCTGTCGTTCGCCCGCGTCGCCGCGCGCTTGGACGACCGCCTCGTGGAGGGGAGTCGCGCCCCCGAGGTAGAACGCCGAGAGTTGGCCGCCTCCTGTGTTCGTCGGCATCGAGCCGCCCGGCCCCAGAGCGCCGCTCATCGCCAGGGGCCCGCTTTCGCCCTTGGCGACGAAGCCGTAGTCCTCGAGCGTGATCAGCACCGCGTACGTGTAGCAATCGTAGAACTCGCGGACGCCGATCTGATCGAGGGAGATGCCTGCCATGTCGAGCGCTGTTCGCCCCGAGATTCCGGCGCCGCTGACGAGCCCCTGCTCGCTTCCGCGCCTCGCGGGATAGAAGGGGTGACATTGTCCCCACCCCCAGAGGTACGCCGGCGGTTGTGCCAGGTCCCGCGCCCGCTCGGCGGTCGTGATCACGACGGCGACGGCGCCGTTCGACACCAGGCTGCAGTCGTAGAGCCGGAAGGGGTCCGCGACCATGCGGGAGTTCTGGTGATCCTCCAGCGTCATGGGCTCGCGCTCCTGAGCGAGCGGGTTCATCATCGCCCACTGACGCTGAGCGACAGCGACTGCGCCGAAGTGTTCGGAGGTTGTGCCGAACGCAGCCATGTGCCGGCGAGCGAGCAGCGCGTAGTTCTGGTTCGCTCCGCTGAGGCCGATCGCCGTGTTCATCGCCCCATAGCCCGTCGGCTTCATCCACGCGCCGCCATACGGCGTTCGCTTGGTCGGATCCTGGAGCGGACACGCGGCGTGCACGTAGACCACTGTGGAGGCCATGCCCGACAACACCGCCATTGCCGCATACTGCACGGCGGCGCCGGCCGTGGCGCCGGCGACGAACATGTTGACGCTCAATCCCTGATTGCGCAGCCCGAGGGTGCTGGCGACGAACGCCCGGTTGGTGTTCACGAGATCGCTCGTGAGGACACCATCGACGTCGGAGAGACGAAGTCCGGCGTCGGCAACGGCGTTGGCGACTGCGTCGGCCGCGAACTCTGCCGCGGTTCGTCCGTAGACGCGGCCGATCTCGGACACGCCAAGACCGACGATCGCCGCCTTTGCCCTGAAACTGCTCATGCCGTATCCCTCGATGCTCGGTCGGCTGACGTGCTCAGATCAGATGCCGACGTTCGGCGACTTCGATCAACTCGTCCAGCGCGGTCGACGGGGCCGTCGACGCAATCGGCGCATCGATGTCGGTGAAGTGCTCCGCAATCTCCTCGACGGTGGGGGGCTCCGACCCTTCGTACAGCCAGCCCTCATTGATCGCGCTGAAGATCCGCGCATAGCGCCCGCCGTGCGTGGTGTACACATGCCGCGTCACGTCGCACTGCCGGCTCGCGAGGAACGCCAGCATGGGAGCGGTGAAGGCCGGCGACCCGAAGAGGTCCCGAGTGCGCTCGAGCGCCAGCACGGCGCGCTCACCGAATATGGAGACGGCGGGTCCCTTCCCAGCGAGGCTCGTGACGGCGCTCGGACACAGCGCGTTCACCAACACCCCCCGACTTTCCCCGTCGATCGACAAGACGTTCATCAGCCCCAGCAGGCCCATCTTCGCAACGCTGTACGCGCCGCCTGCGGGCCGGCCGAACACCCCTGCGGTCGAGCTGATGATGACGATCCTGCCGTATTGTCGCTCGGACATCGACCGAAACGCTTCCTGCATCGCCGCGAACGGCCCTCTCAGGTGCACGGCGTGTTGTCGGTCGAAATCGTCGATCGACACCGTGTCGACGGGCACGAAGTTCGTCGTGCCCGCGTTGCTGATGAAGGCGTCGATGCGGCCGAACCGGCTCACAGCGTCGCGCACGATCTGCACGGACTCCGCCGGGTCGTGCACGCCGTGCCGGTCGGCCGTCGCTGTGCCCCCCGCAGCGGTGATCTCCTGCGCGACGACCTCGGCGGATGACTGGCGGTCGTCGGTGAGGCCGATGTCGTTGACGACCACGGTGGCGCCGCGGCGACCAAGCTCGAGAGCGTACGATCGACCGAGTCCGGCCCCGGCTCCTGTCACGACCACCACCTGCCCGCTGTAGTCGATCACCGTCGGCGCCCTTTCTCGTCGATTCGCTCGTCGCCCCTGGCATCTTGGTCGTAGGGGAGCATCACGATGGCGATCGTAGGGTGTGCGCGGCCGTGCGTCAACGTGACAGTTGACGCGCTCGCTCCGTGCTGGGGGTGGGGTTTCGGCGGAACTCGCGTGCGCGGGCACCGCCGTAGACGGGAGCAAACCGCGACCGTGGCGCCCATTTCGTCAACTCAACTGTTGACGAGGCATATGAAGTCGTGTACTGTCCAGTGATCATGGAGACCGCAACCTTGGGGAAGGTCGCCGGCGAGCCGCGGGGGAGCGGTCCGGGACTTGCTCTTCTTCACCGGAGCCTGGGCGGCGATTCGCTCGACGCGACGATCGTGGCGCTCGAGAAGCACTTCACCGTGCTCGCGCCTGCGATGTCCGGCTTTGACGACGCCGAGCGGCTCGATTGGCTCCGATCTCCTCGCGATCTTGCGACGGTCGTCTCCGCTCAACTCGCAGACTCGCTCGGTTCACCGATGATCCTCGTCGGGCTCGGCCTCGGCGGATGGGTCGCCGCAGAGATCGCCGTTGCGTCCCCGGAGCGCGTCAAGGCGCTGGTGCTCGTATCGCCCATGGGCGTGCAGCCGATCGGCGCCGAGATCGTCGATCCCTTCCTGATCAGCACGGATCGATACACCGAGCTGAGCTTCGCGACAGAGGAGGACTGCCGCCGCGTGATCGGCGACTCCCTGGAGCTCGGAAGCCCCGGATGGGTGCGTCGCGAGCGCAACCGGGAGATGACGACGAGGATTGCGTGGAAGCCGCGCATGTTCGACGCGACGTTGCCGTATCGGCTCGCGTACACGCCCACCCCGACGCTCATCTTGTGGGGCGACAAGGACAAGATCCTGCCGCGGGAGGCGGCCGAGCGCTATGCGTCGTGTCTTCCGAACGCGACAGTGAAGGTGTATCCCGGCAGAGGGCACATGCTCGAGTGTGAAGATCCGCAGGGCTTTGCGACGGATGTGGCGGAGTTCGTCGCAGCCCTCGACCAGCGAGGGCGATGAATGTTCATCTCGTACTTCTCCGAACAGCCGATGTCGTTGTACCCGGAGGACCAGGCGCGCCTGGTCCACGACTTCGACCACATGGCGCGAGACCCTGGCGACACCGTGCCGCTGTTCTCGAACCGCTTCTTCGATCCTGAGATCGGCGCGAGGCTCTACCAAGAACGGCTCGAAGAAATCCTCCTCGCAGAGGAGGTGGGCTTCGACGGCATCATGGTGAACGAGCACCACAACGGTCCCGTCTGCATGGTGCCGCGCTGCAACATCATGAGCGCGGTGCTCGCGGGCGTCACCAAGCGCGTGCGGATCGTTCAGATGGGCAATCCGATCCCCGTCTGGGACGACCCGGTTCAGCTCGCGGAAGAGACCGCGATGATCGACATGATCTCGGGCGGGCGCTTGGTCGCTGGTGTGGTCCGGGGCGGAGGCGCGGAGCAGTTCGCCAACAACGCCAACCCCGCATTCAACCGTGAGCGCTTCGAGGAGGGTCACGACCTGCTGGTGAAAGCGTGGACGCAACCAGGACCGTTTCGCTGGGAGGGAAATCACTACCAGTTTCCGGTCGTCAACCCCTGGGCGCGGCCGCTCCAACAGCCGCACCCGCGCGTGTGGGTGCCCGGTGTGACGAGCGCAGAGACGGTGATGTTCGCAGCCAAGCACCGCTATCCCTACGTCGTGCTCAGCAGCACGATGGAGGACACGAAGAAGATCTGGGAGCTGTACGATCGCACCGCTCTCGAAACCGGGTACACGCCGGCCGAGGACGTTCGCGGCTACCTGATGCGGTGCCATGTGCAGAGTGACAGTGATCGAGCGTTGCGCAACGCGGCTCAGTTCAACTGGATGGAGGGCGAGTTCTCGGGTGTGAGCAAGCCCTGGATCGTGACTCCGGCGGGCTACAGCTCGGTGTCGTCGCGGCTGGCCCGCCTCCAGATGATCGCGAAGCAGAAGAAGCTTGCCGGCCACGACGAGTTGCTGAAGACGCGGCTCGAAACGATGGAGATCATCGCCGGCGATCCGAAGTCGTGCATCGAGAAGATCAGGATCTGGCTCGAAGAGACACGGCCGTCGATCCTCATGCTGTGGGCGAACGACGGAAAGATCAATCACGCCGACTCGATGGAATGCATCCGCCTGCTGGGCGAGGAGGTCCTGCCGGCGGTTCGCGAGATCGGCGATGAGCTGGGCATCAAGGATCCGTTCCAAGCCAATTCCCCCGTCAGCCTCGAACACTCGCTGGCGATGGTGTAAGGGCGGACATGTCGTTCATCGCCCGACTCGACCCGGACTACGCGCCGCTCGTCGAGAAGCTGCCGGCGTGGGATCTGAGCGACATCGCCGGCGCTCGAGCGGCGACGGTACGGCTTCGGCAGAGCCGGGGGCTCGCCCAGCAAAACCCCGATGTCGAGGCGACCGACCTCATCGCGACCGGTCGCGCGGGCAACCCCGACGTGGCCGTGCGACTCTTTCGACCGAAGGGTGAAGACGGCACGCTGCCCTTCTTCCTCTGGATTCAGGGCGGCGGCCATGTGTTGATCTCGCCGGACATGGACGATCATTGGTGCGGCGGCATCGCTGCCCGGCACCACTGCGCGGTCATGGCGGTGTGCTGGCGGCGATCGCCGGAGAATCCGTTCCCGGCTGCGCTCGAGGACTGTTACGGCGCCTTGCACTGGGCGCTCAGCAATGCAGAGCGCCTCCGCATCGATCCGGACAACGTCGTCGTCGCGGGGGAGAGCTCCGGCGGTGGCACGGCGGCGGGCGCCGTCTTGCTGATTCGCGACCGCGGCGAGTTCACGGTCGCGCACCAGATGTTGATCTGCCCGATGCTCGACGATCGGAACGCCACCCCGTCGAGCGCGTTCGTCACCGACGGGAGAGTCTGGAATCGCACCGCGAACGAACTCGCATGGCGTGCCTACCTCGGCGACGCCTACGGGTCCGCAAATGTCTCCCCCTATGCGGCGCCGGCACGCATGGCCGACCTCAGCGGGCTGCCGCCGACCTCGATGCTGACCGCCGAGCTCGACCTCTTCGTCGACGAAGACATCGACTACGCCCAGCGTCTCTTGCAGGCGCGGGTGCCCACGGAGCTGCACGTGTATCACGGCGCGCCGCACGGATTTCACCGGCTGAACCCCGCAGCAGAGCCATCGCTGCGCTTTCTCGCGGATCGCGACGCGATCCTGCGACGCGTCTTTGGGAGGCCGCGATGAGTAGCCGACTTTTCGACGGGTCTGCGGTGAGCCAGAGCACCCCATCGCGATCGGGCCACGTGCCGCGCGTCGCGGTCGTCGGAGCGGGGCCAGGCGGCATCTGCATGGGCGTGGCCCTCCGCCGCGCCGGTATCGGTGACTTCACCATCTTCGAGCAGAGCGACGGCATCGGCGGGACGTGGTGGGACAACGTCTACCCCGGCGCCGAGGTCGACGTCGAGGTTCCGCTGTACTCGTTCAGCTTCCATCCATTCGATTTCACGCGCAATCACGTCCAGCAGCCCGAGCTGCTCGCCTACCTGAACAATGTCGTCGACCGATTCCAGCTTCGCCCCCACATCCGGTTGGAGACCGCCGTACGAAGCGCCGTCTGGGACGAGTCGTCGCACACGTACGAAGTCACGCTTTCTGACGGTTCTCGGGAGCGCTTCCACGTCGTCGTGTCGGCCGTCGGCATCCTCAATCACCCCCGCTATCCGGACTGGCCGGGACTCGAGCGATTCGCCGGACCCGCGTTTCATTCAGCGCGTTGGCCTCGGGAGCTCGATCTGTCGGGGAAGCGCGTCGCCGTCGTCGGCACGGGTTCGACGGCCGCTCAGCTCGTTCCTGCCATCGCCGCCGAGACGAAGCACCTGTTCGTGTTCCAACGGCAGCCGGGCTGGGTCGTTCCGAAGGAGCAGCGACCGTTCACGCCGGAAGAGCGCGCTCGGATTTCGCGGACGTGGTACCGCCGGTGGATCCGCCTGAAGCAGATCACCCTGCATGAGAAGCTCTGGCGAGTGAAGGTCGCCGGATCGAAGCAGAACGCGGAACTCACACGCATGTGTGAGGAGTACATCGCGAAGGTCTTCGCAGACCGCCCGGACCTGCGCGAGATGGTCACGCCGGACTATCCGTTCTTCGGGAAGCGGCCGGTGCGGGACAGCAACTTCTATCCCGCTCTACTACGGGACAATGTCACGCTCGTGCCTCACGCGGTCGCGGAGGTGACTGAAGATGCGGTTATCGACGAGACGGGGGCGCGCCACGAGATCGACATCCTCGTGATGTGTACCGGTTTCCAACCGGCCAACTTCCTCGCAACGATGGAGATCATCGGCAGAGGTGGTCGCACGATCCACGAATTCTGGAACGGTGAAGCGCGCGCCTACCTCGGAATGATGGTGCCGGACTTCCCGAACTTCTACATGATGTACGGCCCGAACACGAACGGCGCGCCGGTGCTGTTCATGCACGAACAGCAAGCGTGGTTCATCGGCCGTCATCTTCGCCGCATGATGACGGACGGGGTGACAGCGATCGAGGTGAGGCCACGCGTCATGGAAGTTTTCGACCGCATCGTTCAAAAGCGTCTCTCCCGCAGCGTCCCGAGCAGGTATCCATCGGTCAACAACTACGGGCGTGCTGGAACGGGCCGAGATGTCATCGCATGGCAGGACGGGATGACCATATATGCCATCCTTGCGCGCATGACTCCTCGGCTATCGTCGAAAGCGTACAAGCGATCGGGTTCATCGACGTAGCGAGGGCCGCCCAACCACGCACTAACGAACATGGAGGACCGGAACAAATGAAGCATCTTCTTGTCGTCTTCTCGGAGGCTGTCGAGGGACAAGACGACGACTACAACGACTGGTACACCAACACCCATCTTCCGGAGGTCGTGAGTACGCCGGGGTTCGTCGCGGCGCAGCGTTTCCGCTACGTCGAGAGCGCCGCCGGTGGCGAGCCGCCGCATGCCTATCTCGCGATCTACGAGGTCGAGGGCGACCGGGAGAAGGCTCGCGATGCGCTGATGGCTGGTCGGGAGACCCGGGTGCCGCTCCCGCCGTCGATGGGTGAGGTGAAGTCCTGGTGGTTTACCAGCATCAGCGACCACCTCGAATCATAGGCAAGTGCGAGCGCCTACAACTGACATTTGTGCTGCCTCGTGTTGGCATGCTCGCGGAGGAGAAGGGGTAGAGTCGCGGCATACGTCGGGTCTCGTCCGCACAGGTGAGGTCGCATGAGCAAGATTCGCGCGCGTCGCCGAGCGGCGTCGGACGCGGACAATCCCGTTTACATCGAGCGTTCTCGGGCGATCCAGCGCGCCGCTGGAGAGGTCTTTCGGGAGAAGGGGTTCCACGCCACGAAGCTTGGTGACATCGCCGAACGGGTGGGCATGGATCGCGCCTCGCTCTATTACTACGTCGGCTCGAAGGATGAGCTTTTCCGAAGCGTTGTCGAGAATGCCGTTGAAGCCAACGTCACGAACGCGGAAAAGGTCGCCGCGGCAGATATGCCAGCCCGCGAGAAGCTGAGGCAACTCATCACCCTGCTGATGCTTTCATTTGAGGAGCATTACCCCTATCTGTACGTTTTCGTGCAAGAGGACCCAAATCGATTGAGCCCCAACCCGGGGAGTCCTAACGACCCCTGGAAGAAGACGCTCGAGCAGTCTGCCCGGTACTACACGATCTTTCGGTCTGCGGTCGCCGAGGGCCTCGAGTCGGGCGAGATATCGAGCAAGCTGCCGCCGAGCGTGATCGCGAACAGCATCATCGGGATGCTGAATTCGACACGTCAGTGGTTCCAACCCAACGGCGTTCTCAGCGCCGCTGAGATCGCGAGCGGGCTCGCCGCGTTGGTCATCGACGGCTTGAAACCTGCCGATGCAACATCGGCGAAGCGCGTGTAAACACATGTGTTGACAGCTTCCCGGCGCGCCGGTTAGGTTCTCATTGCTGGCCGGCCTGCTCGTCTCTTCATGCGGCCAGAAGAAGGAATCTGCGATGGACCGTGCGTTGATCAGCGGTGTGGGGATGACTCAGTTCACCAGACACCCCGACAGGACGACGAAAGATCTCGCACGTGAGGCGATCGAGGCCGCATTGACGGATGCGGACATCGATTTCTCTTCTGTGGAGGCTGTCTTCTACGGCAACGCGTTGGCGGGCGCCACCTCGGGACAGCATTGCATCCGCGGTGAAACCGTGATCCACGAGATGGGATTCGGCCTGCTGCCGGTGACGAACGTGGAGAACGCGTGCGCCTCCAGCGGCAATGCCCTGCACCTGGCGTGGAGCGCGGTGGCCGGTGGGCAATATGAAACCGTTCTCGCGGTCGGCGCGGAGAAGATGTTCTTCCCGGATGACCGGACGTTGGCCTTCCGAGCGTTGGGCGGGGCGCTCGACGTCGACCATCCTCACGAGGTCGGGGATGGCGCGGGCGTCGACCGCAGTCCGTTCATGGATCTCTATGCCTGGCGCGGCCGCCGGCTGATGGATCGGGGGGTGACCGTCGAAGGGCTCGCTCGGCTGGCGGTCAAGGCCCGCCACAACGGTTCGCTCAATCCTCTGGCGCAGCGCCAGACGGCGGTCACACTGGAGGAAGTGCTCGGCGCGCGAACGATCGTCGAGCCGTTGACCCTCTTGATGTGCGCGCCGGTCGGCGATGGCGCCGCGGCCGCGGTCGTCACGCGGCGTGCGTCTCGACAGGGAGACGTCGAGATCCTCGCCTCACAGTTGCGGTCTCTCCCGGGACCCGGGCTCGATGTGCCATCCGCCGCCACCGCGGCCTCGCAGGCGGCGTTCAACCAAGCTGGCTTGGGCCCAGCCGATGTCGACGTCGCCGAGGTGCACGATGCGACGACGGTCGGTGAGATGGTCTCCTGGGTCGACACGGGGTTGTGTGCAGCCGGTGACGAGGAGAAATGGGCGCGCAGCGGACACAGCGAGCTCGGTGGAGCACTGCCCATCAACCCGTCCGGGGGTCTGATCGCGCGCGGTCATCCCATCGGTGCTTCGGGGCTGGGGCAGATCTATGAGCTCGTCACGCAGCTGCGCGGCCAGGCAGGCCCGCGTCAGGTCCCGAGTGCGCGGATTGCCTTCGCTCAGGTCGGCGGCGGTTCGATCGGGACGATGACCGCCGTCGCCGCGGTCCACATCTTGCGTGCGGCCTAGAGCTTCCTGGCCGGGGGTTGAGGTGACAGGTGGGTGGTCCTGTGGTT
>CAZGUH010000045.1:0-28141 GCA_964529005.1 uncultured Ilumatobacteraceae bacterium
CCTGTTCATCGAGCCGGATCATCCCGTGGTCGTCGAACCCGCCCGACATCGCTAGCCGCCGCCTAGATGGTGCTCGGGCCGGCCGGTTGCGTCGCTGATGACCGAGCGATCTGACCCCCCGCGCTGTCGCATGACCGCGCAGCCGCGAACGCGTGCCCGCGTAATGCGGGGTTGATCCGGCCAGGTCACTGCCCGGCCTGAAGCTGCGTGGCGCCTCGCATGCCGCTGGTCGACGCGGGTGCTGCGTCGTCGCCGCGCCGCACGCGGTCGACACCGAACGATGCCAGGAATGTCGCGACACCACAGACCCACAGCGCCCCGGATACGGCAGCGAACCCAGCCGCCAGCAGCGCCACCGATGACGCCAACAACGCAGCCGTGATCAGATCCCTGATGCGGTGGCGACGGCCGCAGCCCCGCTCGAAGCGCGCCACGAACGCGGGATCGTCGGCTCGGAGCTCGCGCTCCAGTTGCGCGATTCGGCGGGCCACATCCTCGTTGTTCACGGCGACCACCTCCAGCGAGCACCAGCTTCGCGATCTCCGTACCCGGCGGGCCGGCGCCTAGCCGCGACGGTCTCGCGATGTTGTCTCTTCGTCAAGCGGTGGCACTGGCTCGTGCAGGTCGGCATGACCATAGGACAGCGGGTCGTGGAGCGGCTCGACATGCGTGAACGTCGTCGCGCCAGGCAACGCGGCGGCCACATCCGCGTTCAGACGCACGGTCAGGTCGTGGCCTTGCTTCACCGTCCAGGCCGCTGGCACGAGCACATGGGCGTAGACGAAGCGCTGCCGGCCCGACTCCCTGGTCCGCACAGCATGGAACTGCACCGCGTCACGTTGCCGGTAGCTGTCCAACACCTGGGTGAGCGTGGCCAGATCCTCGGCGCTGAGCGCCGCGTCGAGCATCCCGACGACAGACCGCCGCATGAGGCCATAGCCGGTCGTCAGGACCTTGACCCCCACCAGCAAGGCGATGACCGGGTCGAGGACCTCCAAGCCGGTGGTCGTCACGAGGGCGATGCCCACCAGCACGCCAGCGGATGTCACAACGTCCGACAGCAGGTGTTTGCCATCGGCCAGGAGCCCGGGCGAGCGATGCCGGCGCCCGACGCGCATCAGCGCCCCGCCGACGGCGAGGTTGACCACCGACGCCGCTGACGACAGCACGACACCGATGCCGATGTCGTCCAACGGCGTTGGCTCGACGATGCGGCGCGCCGACGTCCACACGATCACCGCGGCGGCAAGAAAGATGGCCCCGCCTTCGAGCGCTGCCGCGAGGTACTCCGCCTTGCCGTGACCGAACTGATGGGTCGCGTCCGCGGGGCGGCCGGCAAGCCGCACAGCCCACAGACCGACGAGAGCAGCGACGAGGTTTACGCCGGATTCCAGCGCATCGGACAGCAGACCGACGGAGCCCGTGACGGCTGCCGCGGACAACTTCAACGTGATCGTCATCACCGCGGCGCCGACCGACACGGCCATCAGCCGCACCAGCAGCTGCTGCTCACCACAGACCACGGCAACGGTCTACCGGATCACGACGTGGCGTGAGCCACGAACGGCTGCGTGACGAGAGCCGGGCGCTCGGCACGCAGCCAGCGGAGCGCTGTGGCTACGGGTGCGACGCGGACGTCACCGACGACGCCACCGCCGTCATCGTCGCTGGTGGGCGGCGGCCGGCCGTGCTTCGGTGTGGACGGATGGGCGCACGACGGCGACTGTTCCGGGCGCGTACCGCACGAGATACCCGGCGACGCTGCCGAGCAGCAGGCCCGCCACCGGGCCGAGGCCACGGCTGCCGACAACGGTCAGGTCCGCGTCGACGCCAGCGGCCACGCCCAGTAAAGCGCTGCGCGCGTCGCCGACCTCGAGACGGGCCTCGTGCTCGACACCGAGCGCTCGCAGCGGCTCGCACCAGGCCTCCTCCAGCGCTCGTCGTGCGGCGGTGAGCACCTTCTGGTCCGGCGGCGTCGCGATCACGTGAGCGGCGACGACCTTGGCGTCGACGTCGCGGGCGAGAGCCGCCGCCCACCGCATGGCGGCGTCGGAGCCCGCGGACCCGTCTGCCGCGGCCACGATGACGCGCGGCGGCTCGGCGTCATGGTCACGGTCGCCTCGGACGATCACGACGGGACAGGGGGCGTGCTCGGCGCACTGCTGGCTCACCGATCCGAGAAGCAGCCCATCGAACCCGCCCAGTCCACGGGCGCCAATGACGAGCGTCGCCACGTCGGGCCACCCGGCTCGCTCGACGAGCACACTGCCCGCCGGGCCACGACCGACGTCGATGTCCACGTCAGCACCCGCGTCGAGCTCCTCGACGACGACGCGGCGAGCGATCTCCTCGGCGTCTGCGTCCATTTGCGCGGCGGGCAGCGGCTGCGCGGCGCCCACCGGTGAGCCGATGCTGGCCGGGTACTCCCACGCGGTGACCACGCGCAGCCTCATCGAGCGGGCGGAACTGATCGCCGCGGCCCAGCGCAGGGCAACCCGAGACGGCGTGGAGCCGTCGACTCCGACGATGACGTTGGCCATTCGCTCACCTGCTCCTTGTTCAGCCTGTTCCAGCACAGCACCGTACAAGCAGCGGTGGTGGGCGTGCCTTGTAGCGTGCTGGGGTGACACGGATGACACCGCGCGGCGTCGGCGGCGCATACGCCCCCGCGGTCGCCGAGACCCACTCGAGTGTTGTGTTCTTCGCCGGTGACCGTGCGTTCAAGCTGAAGAAGGACGTCGACTTGGGGTTCTTGGATTTCACGTCGCGCGACAAGCGGCTCGCCGCGTGTCGACGGGAAGTGGAGCTGAACCGCCGCCTCTCCCCTGACGTGTACCTCGGCGTCGCCGACGTCATCGACGGATCGGGAGCGGCGTGCGATCACCTCGTGGTGATGCGCCGCATGCCCGACGACCGGCGGCTGTCGACGTTGATCCTCGACAGCGTCCCGGTCGACGAAACCGTCGACGAGCTCGCCGCTCTGATCGCCGGGTTCCACACTCGCGCGGCGCGCAGCGCCGACGCGGATCTCGCCGCGGACCGAGACGCGCTCGCCCGGCGCTGGTCGGCGAACACCGCCGGCTTGCAGCCGTTCGTCGGCCGGTTCGTCGACGCCGCCACAGTCGACGAGGTCGAGCGGCTCGCCTCGCGCTATCTGAGCGGCCGGGAGGAGCTGTTCGCGCAGCGAATCGCCGCCAGGCGGGCCTGCGACGGCCACGGCGACCTGCTCGCTGATGACATCTTCTGCCTCGACGACGGCCCGCGGGTGCTGGACTGCTTGGACTTCGACGACGCGCTCCGCCTCGACGACGCGCTCGCCGACGTCGCCTTCTTGGCGATGGACTTCGAACGGCTCGGCCGAGCCGACCTCGCCGACCGATTCCTGACCGCCTACCGCATCGCATCCGGCGACACGTGGCCCTCGTCGCTGGCCCACCACCACATCGCCTACCGCGCCCAGGTCCGGGCCAAGGTCACCGCGATCCGCGCCGACCAAGGTGTGCCCGGCTCGGCCGACAAGGCCCAGGCGCTGCTGGAGCTGTCCCTTCGTCACCTCGACGCCGGACGCGTCCGGCTGGTGCTGGTCGGCGGCCTGCCCGGGACCGGCAAGTCGACGCTCGCCCATGGCATCGGCGCGGCCACCGGCTGCCAGGTCGTGCGCGCCGACGTGGTCCGCAAGGAGCTCGCCGGCCTCGCCCCACACGACGATGCGGCTGCCGCCTATCGACAGGGCATCTACAGCCCCGCGGCGACCGCAGCCACCTACGACGAGCTTGTCCGCCGTGCCGGTGTGGCGCTGCGCCACGGCGAGACGGTGGTGCTCGACGCGTCGTGGACCAGCGAACAGCACCGTGACCAGGCCCGCCGGGTCGCGGCGGCGGCCGCCGCCGACCTCGTCGAGTTGCGCTGCGTTCTCGACGCGGACGTCGCCGCTGGTCGGCTGGCTGCGCGGGCCGCGACAGGGGGCGATCCCTCCGACGCCGACCCCGCGATCGCAGCGGCGATGGCCGCAGCCGCCGACGCGTGGCCGACATCGGTCAGCGTCGACACCACCGCTGAGCGCGACCTCGCCCTGCGTGCTGCGCTGTCACACATCGGGCCGGCGTAGACACCGCTGTCGGCACCGCGACTCGGACGTCGTCGCCACCGCCCTTCGTCGAACGCCTCAGGAGACGTCGGCGAGGTTGTGCACGCGGCCCCCGACCGGCGCCGAACGGCGACCGGCGCCGGCCATGGTGTCGCCGGGGGCCAGAACGCGAACGCCGGTGTCGATCCCGTAGCTTCCGAGCGAGTCGACGAGCTCGTGCGGCGGCGCATGAAGGCGGTCGCTGCGGTAGCCGGCGAGACCGATCGGCCACAGCGTGCCCCAATGGACCGGGACCACCGTGGCGGGCCGGATGAGATCGGCGGCCTCGGCCGCGCGGGCCGGGTCGAGGTGGCCATGGCCGAGGCTCGGCCCCCAACCCCACACCGGCAGGAGCGCGACGTCCACCCGCCCGGAGAGCTCGCCCATGTCGGCGAACAGGTCGGTGTCACCGGCGAAGTAGCACGACCACCCGGCCGTCTCGACGAGATAGCCGACCGGCTGCGCCCGGCGGCCGAGCGGAACCCGGCGATCGCTGTGCAACGCCGGCACGACCGTGACGGTCACCGCGCCGACGCGGGCTCGATCACCCGCGACGACCTCGACGACGTCGTCGAAGCGTCCGTGGCCGACGGTTCTCGACGAACCCCGTGGAGTCAGGACCGGGGTGCCGGGCGCGATGCGCCGCAACGACGGGACGTGGAGGTGGTCGTGATGGACGTGGGAGATCAGCACCAGATCGAGGTTCTCCCACGTCGGCTGGGTGACCGGCCCCGCCACACGGCGGATGAACATCACGCGGTCAGCCAGCACCGGATCGGTGAGGATGCGCACACCGTCGACTTCGACCAGCACGGTGGCGTGGCCGACGAAGGTGACCGCCGGCTCGGCGGACTGCTCAGCGAGGGCCGTGGGCGCCAGTTGAACCTCCAAACGTTCGCCGGCTCGTGTCCTCGCAGCGTATCGACGGAATCGGGCCGCTGGTCCGGGCGGCTTCGGTCGGGCAGCGGCAATGATGCTCGTGGTGCCCGACACAATGGTGCTCGTCGTCGTCGTGGGAGCCCGGCTGCTCATGCCGTTGCTCATCCCTCGCTTCCCGCTGCCCGCGATCGTGGGCTGCCTGGTCATCGATGCAGCCGACCAGAGCATCTTCCAGCGGTTCACCACCCTCGACCTGGACGACTACCAGACCTACGACAAAGCGCTCGACGTCTATTACCTCGCGCTCGCATACCTGTCGACGATCCGCAACTGGGCAGGCGGCCCGGACTTCCTCGTCGGTCAGGCGCTGTGGTACTACCGGCTGATCGGCGTCGCGATCTTCGAAGCGACCGCCGCACGGTGGGTGCTCGTCGTCTTCGCCAACACGTTCGAGTACTACTTCATCGCGATCGAGCTGTATCGGCTGGCTCGCGACCCGAACCGGTTGACGCTGCGCCAGGTCGCCGCCATCGCAGCAGTGGTCTGGACGGTGTTCAAGATCCCGCAGGAGTGGTGGGTCCACGTCGCCCGCCTCGACGTCACCGACATCGCCAAGCAGCGGCTGTTCGGGGTCACCGCCGACAGCTCCTGGCAGGATGCGCTCGTCAACCGTCCCGCGGTGACCATTACGCTGCTCGTGTGCGCGTGCGGCCTGGTGGCGCTCGTCAGAGCGAGCGAACGCTGGCTGGGGCCGCGGGAGTGGCCGCTCACCGTCGACAGCGACCGCCAAGCGACCGTGATGGGGTTCCGGGCCACGCGACGTGTGAACCGCCCGATGGCGTTCTTCGGCTGGACGTTCGTGGAAAAGGTCGTGCTCGTGTCGCTCGTCGTGTTCGTCTTCGGCCGAATCCTGCCCGGCGCCGACGACATGCTGCCGCGGGTGATCGCCGTGTCCGCCCATCTGATCGCGATCAACACGGTGCTCAGCCAGTGGCTTGCTCGTCGTGCGGTGAGCTGGCGTCACGTGATCATCGAGCTGTGTGTGATGTCGACGGTCAACCTCTTCGTGCTGTTGGTGACCGGGTGGCTCATGCGCGTCGAGCGTGCATCGACGCGATTGACCACCACGATCGTTCTCATCGCGCTGCTGACGCTGATCGTCGTGCTCTACGACCGCTTCTACGCCGTCTTCTCCGTCCAGCAACGCCAACGCCTCGACCAGGGCGCCCACACTGGGCCGACGGTGGCTGCCGGGCGTTGACGACGTCGACCTGACGGCCCGGATGTACGAAGCGGGTCAGAGAGCGGGCGACCCCACGGCCACCAATCAGCCCGGCGGAGGCGGCAACGTGCTGCGGCGTGGGCCGCTCGGCGCGGCGACCGTGCTTCGTGCTCGGCTGCCTGTGGAGAGCGAGAGCCGTTCGAACGCACGCGACACGTCAACCGGCGAGATGATGCCCACCAGACGATCGCCGCGGGTCACCAAGACCCGCGCCCGATCGTCGCCCACCCTCTGCAACACGTCGATCAGCGCATCGGTGGGCTGCGCCCGCGCCACGTCATCGATCGGAGCAGCGATCTGCGCCAGCAAGGTCGATGACCACGCCTCCCGCGCGACACGGCCGAGATCCTTCATCGTCACCAGGCCCACCGGCCGGCCAGCAGGATCGACGAGCGGGAATGTCGACACACGGGCGTCGAACCACGGTCCATGAACGAACGCCTCCACGGTGGTGTCCGCCGGAACGGTGACAGGGTCGCGGGTCATGACGTCGGCGGCAGTGACCCCGCTGAACACCGCGGCGACGTCGTTCTGGGCCATCTCCATGCGCGCCATCGACACGATCAGCCAGCCAATGAGCGCAGTCCACAGACCGCCGGCGCCCATGAACGCGAACTGCAGCAGTCCGAGCGCGATCAGCACCTGACCGAGCACACGACCCGCGGCCGACGCCCGTGCCCGGGCCCGATGCTGATCCCCGCTCCGACGCCACAAGATCGCCGTCAACACCCGGCCACCGTCCAGCGGCGCGCCAGGCAGCAGGTTGAACACGGCGAGAAGAATGTTCGTCGCGCCGAACCACGCGAACGTCGCCGTGAGCAAGCCGGACACGTCAGCGGCCTCGCTGACGACTGCGAGCAGAAGGAACACCGCGCCGATCAACAGGCTCATCAGCGGGCCGGCGAGCGCAATGCGCAACTCCGTGCGCGCCGTGGTGGCGTGCGAGCGCAGCTTCGCCACCCCGCCGAAGAGCCACAGCACGATGCTGTCCACCGGCACCCCGTCGCGTGTCGCCACGACCGAGTGACTCAACTCGTGGGCGAGGATCGACCCGCCGAACGCGAACGCCGTGAGAACCCCCGCCAGCCAGTACTGCCAGGTTTCGTAGCCCGGAGCGGTCTCGGGAAGCACACCGGCGCTCAGGCTCCACCCGACGATCGCGACGATGAACACGACCGTCCAATGGACACCGATCTCGATCCCCGCGATCCGACCCAGACGAAACGACGGCTGCATCCGCACCTCCCCTTCTTCGGCCATGCTGCCCCTGCCGCCGCCCGGCCACAACCCGTCGCGGTAGCCTGCGCGTCAGGCGCCTGCTCCGTTCGGCTGATCGCGGCAACAGCAGCGTCTCGGCACGAAGGACGGTCGTGGACGACAGCTACGACATCACCATCGACGAGCTCGACGAGAAGCTGTGCTGGCGACTGCTCGCCAGAGCGCGGTTCGGGCGCGTGGGTTTCGTCCACGACGGCGAGGTGATCGTGCTGCCCGTCAACGCAGCAGTCGACGCGGGCCGCGTCATCTTCCGCACCGCCGCGGACACCACGATCGCGGCCACGGCGCGTCACCAGCCGACCGTCGCATTCCAAACAGACCACACCGACCAGATCGCGGAGTCGGGATGGAGCGTGCTGGTTCGTGGCCGGTTGCGTGACGTGACGGACACGCCGGAATCGTCCGAATGGGGCGACAGCATGGTTCACCCGTGGGCGCCCCCGCCACGTGACCGATGGATGTGCATCGATGCCACAACGATCACCGGGCGCACGATCCACCGTCATCGCCGTATCCCTCCCGGAGTCCGGCTGCCGTACATGCCGCCGGACTGACCAAAGGCACATCCGTGATGAGCGGAGCCCGGAGGATGTCGCCGCTGACCGACCCTCGAACCTCTTCCCGTTCGGCGACGTCACTCGCCTGCGCACGACCTGAGGGTTCGCCGTCACTCGTCCGCGCAGGCCGATGCGCGTGGCGGCCCGGGTCTGCTCGTGGTCTGGTGTCGCAGCTGGGGCGTGCTACCAGCTGATCTCGATCTCGATCTCCGAGTTCTCGCCGACTTCGATCTCGATCTCGATCTCGACCTCATCGGGCACCTTGACCGTGTAACGCACACCGTCGCGGCTGAACTCGACCCGGTTGTGACGAGCCAGTTGATCTGCGAGGTCACGCAGGCGGGCGGCAGCGGCTTCGCGTCGCATCGTCGCTTTCTCGCTCACTTCCACCAGGTTGTCGTCGCTCACGTGGTGCCTCCCTTTCTGGAGATTGTCGCATCATGCCGGTGAGCCCTGCGATGACGGCGCGCTGTGAGAACCGCTGCCGGCGACGCCTCGTTCATGTCGATGTGTTCCGCCGGCGGCGGAGCGCCTTTTCGATCTCGACCGCGACCAGCGCGGTGGTGGATAGCGCGAGCACGATCGCGACTTGGGCGATGGAGAGCGGTTCGGTCCCGAACGGCTCGTTCAGGGCGGGAATGTAGACGGTGGCGAACTGGGCGGCGGCGCTGACCACGACGGCCGCCACGATCCAGGGGTTGGCGCGCAGACCCAGCCGGAGCAGCGATTGGCGTTCGGATCGCACCGCCAACGCATGTCCGAGTTGCATGAGCGCCAAGGTGGTGAACACCATCGTCTGCCACGGCCACTCGGCGGCGCGGGTGATGGCCTGCAGCGGGAGGATCACCGCGGCCATCAGCAGCCCGACCCAGACGGCGTGTTGCCACAAGCCACCGGCGAGGATCGACTCCTGGGGTGGGCGGGGGCCGCGGGCCATGGTGTCGGGCTCGGCTGGTTCGAGGCCGAGCGCGACGGCTGGAGGGCCGTCGGTGACGAGGTTGATCCACAGGATCTGGATCGGCAGCAGTGGCAGCGGCAGACCGAGGAACGGCGCCAGGAACATGATGACGACTTCGCCGGTGTTCGTGGTGAGCAGGTAACGGACGAACCGGCGGATGCTGTCGTAGATCCGCCTGCCTTCCTCCACGGCGTGGACGATCGTGGCGAAGTTGTCGTCGGCCAGCACCATGTCGGCCGCTTCCTTGCTGACGTCGGTGCCGATGATCCCCATCGCGACACCGATGTCGGCGCGTCGCAGCGCAGGCGCGTCGTTGACCCCGTCGCCGGTCATCGCCACGATCGCCCCGGTTGCTTTCCACGCGTCGATGATCCGCAGCTTCTGCGCCGGGTTGGAGCGCGCGAACACACGCACGTCGGCGATGCGCTCGCGCAGCTCGTCGTCGGTGAGATCGTCGAGTTCGTCGCCGGCGACGACACGAGAGATGTCGTTGTCGTCGTCGTTGAGGATGCCGAGCCGGCTGGCGATCGCCCGGGCGGTGCGCGGGTGATCGCCGGTGATCATGACCGGGGTGATCCCAGCCGCCTGGCACTCGGCGACCGCGTCGGCGACCTCTTCGCGTGGCGGATCCGCGATGCCCACCAAGCCGAGCAGGCGGATGTCGTGCTCGAGCTGCTCGCCCGGCGCGTCGACGCGGCTGTGCCGCTCGGCAAGGGCGAGAACGCGGTAGCCGTCGCCGGCGAGCGCGTCGGCCGCACGTCCAGCGGCTGCGGCGGCCTCCCGGTCACGTACGTCGAGAAGGGGTTCGAGCGACCCCAAGGCTCCCTTGACGGCCACCCACAGGCCGTCCGGTTCCCGGTGGACGGTCGTCATGCGACGGCGGCTGGCGTCGAAGGCGATCTCCGCGACGCGGGGGTGTCGCCGTTCGATGTCGGACCGTTCGACGCCGAGCTTGGCGGCGAGCGTGACGAGCGCGCCCTCGGTGGGATCACCGGTGATCGTCCATTCGCCATCGGCGCGGGTTGGAGGATGGATGGATGCGTCGTTGCAGGCTGCCGCGACGTGGGCGAGGCGGACCAGGTGCCCGTCGGCGCTGGGATCGCCACCGCCGGTCAGCTCCCCGTCGGGGGCATAGCCCGACCCGGTGACGGTGTACTGCCCGGCAGGTGTCCACACCCGCTCGACCATCATCCGGTTCTCGGTGAGCGTCCCCGTCTTGTCCGTGCAGATGACGCTCACCGACCCAAGCGTCTCGACGGCTGGCAGCCGGCGGATCACGGCGCGCCGTTCGGCCATCCGCCGCGCCCCGAGCGCCAAGGCGACGGTGACGACGGCGGGGAGCCCTTCGGGGATGGCCGCGACGGCGAGGCTCACCGCGGTGAGGAACATCTCCTCGGTCGGCTCTCCTCGGGCCACTCCGGCGGTGAACACGGCCGCGCACACCACGACCGCGGCGGCGGCCATCCGCCGGCCGAGGGCGGCCAGGCGTCGCTGCAATGGTGTGCGCTCGGCCCCGTGGGTTTGGAGGAGCTGGGCGATCTGTCCCAGCTCGGTCACCATTCCGGTTGCGATCACCATCCCGCGAGCTCGGCCGAACGTCGCCGCGGTCCCTTTGAACGCCATGTTGTGACGCTCGGCCACCACCGGTGGGTCGCCCGCGGCCAATGTGTCGGCGGACTTCGCCACCGGCTCGGCCTCACCAGTGAGCGGGGCCTCGTTGATCCGAAGGCCGTGGACCTCGAACAGGCGAAGATCCGCGGGAACCACGTCTCCTGCGGCGAGCTCGACGACATCGCCGGGCACGATCTGCGGTATCGGGATGTCGCGCATCTGCCCGTCCCGGATGACGCGTGCGGCGCCGGTGGTGAGCTGCTTCAACGCCGCCATCGCCTGCTCGGCGCGATACTCCTGGACGAAGCCGACCACACCGTTGAGCACGACGATGACCCCGATCACCACCGTGTCGGTCACGTCGCCCACCGCCCACGTCACCACCGCGGCGAGCGCGAGCACGACCGTCATCGTGTTGGCGAACTGCAGCGCGAAGATCGCCCACACCGACGGCCGATCGCGCTCCACGAGCGCGTTGGGGCCGATCGCGTCGAGACGTCGGCTCACCTCTTCGGCGGCGAGACCACGTTCGAGATCGGTCCCCAGCGCGGTCGCCAACCTGTGCGGATCGCACGCCCACGGCTGTGTGGCCGCGAGATCGGCCCGGCTCACAGCCACGCCGGCGACAACCCAGATCGGAACGTCTTCCCGCAGCGGCGAACTCGGCGCGCCGCGATCAACCCGTCGGCCCACCCCACGCATTCGATGACCAGGGAAAACATCGTTCTGTCCAATCGGAGCTCGGAGCCGCCGCGGCCGATCTCGCGCTGACTCTGCCGAATGGGCGAGCCTATTCGCGCGACACCATCGATGCCGGGGGCGCTCCATCACAGTGGGCAATCAGCGTCGAGGAGTGGCGCGACTGTGAGCGCTCCCAGGACCGCTTGGGCGGCACCCGCCGGAGACCGGCGCTCAGCCCTCCCCAAGCAGTTCGGCAATCGTCCCGAAGCCGTAGCCGGCGGCACTCAGTTCGTCGAGGATCGTTGGCAAGGCCGCCGCGTCCGTGGACGCGCTTCCGACGTGAAACATCAAGATCGCCCCAGGCGACGCGCCGTCCAGGCAGCGGCGCGCCACGGCATCGGGCGGACTGCCTTGCCAGCCAAGCGAGTCGACGGTCCACATCACGATGTACCGGTATCCCACGTTGCTCACATCGGCGACGACGGAGTCGTCGATGTCCCCATACGGAGGGCGGAAGTACCCAGCCGTCGACGCTCCCGTCGCTGCCGAGATCGCCTCGTCTGCTCGAACAAGTTGGCTCGCCCGATCGTGCGAGCTGAGGGCAGCGCGAGCATCGGACACGCCAGTGAACGAGGGATGATCGTACGAGTGGTTCATCAGCTGGTGTCGCGCTCCCGCGATGCGACTCGCAAGCTCCGGGTAGCGCTCCGCCCACACACCCGTGAGGGCGAACGTGGCGCGGATCCCGCGGGTGGCCAGCTCGTCGAGGATGGTCGCTGTGTGGCCGGCATCGGAGCCGGCGTCGAACGTCAACGCCAGAATCCTCTCGGAAACCTCCACCTTTCGCACCACCGTCGCCGGCCCAATTGGCCTCATGCCATCCGAGGTGCTCGTGCCCTCCGAGCTGGAAGTCACCGCACCTGTCGGGGTGGTCGTGGGCTGTCCCAGGGTGGTTGTGGATGCCGACGTGGTCGTTGGCTGGGTCGTGGATGTCGTCGCCGCGGTCGTCGTCGATGAGTCGGCGGTCGTCGTGCTCTCGGCACTCGACGTCGGTGCCGCTGTCGAGGACGCGATGCTCGATGAGATCACGGCCGTCCCGGTCGCGCTGGTCGCTGACGAGGAGCTGGAGCGGCTGGAGCCGTCACATCCCGCAAGCGTGACGACCACAACGCTGGCACAGCGCCAGATCCGCTGCGCGATGGACGCCCGCGTCCGAGCCATGCCGCATCTTCGTCTCGGCCGCGCCTCGACGCCAGCGCGCAGAGACGGGCTCGAAATCCCACCGATCGCCGTCGCAAGCCGAGTGGACTCGATCGCGCGACACACGAGGCCAAGGCGCCTACCATGGCGAGCCACAACGACACGCGGTGACCGCACACCGGCACGACGTCATCGGTGCGGTTGGAGGTTGGTCATGTTCCATCACATCGTGGTTCCGCTCGATGGCTCCGAGCGATCCTGGACGGCCGTGGACATCGCCGACCAGCTCGCGGTGGCGTGCGACGCCGACCTCGAGCTGGTCCACGTTGTCGACCCGGCGACCGGCGAACGCGACGAGCACCAACTGCGCCAACAACTCAAAGGTCACAAGCTCCGGACCCCATCCGCCCAACTCACCGTGTTGCCCGTTTCCACCTCTGTCGCATCGACGATCGCCGACCACTACCTCGGGCTCGAATCCGCAGGCTTGGTGATGAGCTCGGCTGGCCGGGGGCGCAGCGAGGCGGTGCTCGGCAGTGTCGCCCAGGAGGTCCTCGCCCAGACCTTCGGTCCCCTCGTCATCGTCGGACCAGACTGTCAACCGGTCTGGCGCGCGGGCGGCGCTCCGCTGATCATTCCCGTCGACACGTCCGAGCTCTCCGAGACGTCCCTCGGTCTGGGCACCGCCTGGGGAGTGGCGCTCGAGCTGACCCCCTGGGTCGTGTGGGTGTCCGAGCCGGATGTCGAGCTGCCCCACGACGTCGCCGAGAGCTCGTATCCCTCCTCGCTCGCAGCGCGGATGTCCTCCATGGCGCACCGCGAGATCGAGTTCGAGGTGCTCCACGGATCAGATCCCGCCGAGGCGATCACCAACTTCGCGAAGCAGAACGATGCCGCACTCATCGTCGCCAGCACACATGGCCGAACGGGCCTCCAGCGCCTGCTGATGGGCAGCGTCGCCGCCGCGATCGTGAAGCACGCGGGATGCCCGGTGGTCTTGTCCCGCCCGCCTCAGCTGATCGACACGTCCGCCGTCGACCGCCGAGCGGGTCGGCGCGGCTCCTGACCGTGCGAGACGCCGCCGTGCTCGTTGGCGCCGACGATGTGCGCCTTCCACACGAGAGAGGGGTTGAGACGTGAACGTGGCGATCTTCGGTGGGTTCGGCAAGCGGATGCTCGCCGACGGGTGGACCAAGGAGACCGCGCTCGCGCTGCTGGGCGGCGGCGAATTCGACCTCACCGGGGTGACCCATGGAGAAGGGGCGCGCCTCACCGCGGTCGCGATCTTCGGTGGCGTTGATGTCATCATCGACGAGGGCGCCAAGGTGACGATGAGCGGGTTCAGCCTGTTCGGAGGCCGGGAGGTCACCGTGCCGGCAGGCGACGGCCCGGCGGTGAAGATCCGAGCAGTCGCCGTGTTCGGCAGTGTCAAGGTGCGCCCACCCGCGCCCTCGAACATGGCCTGACCCGATCGATCGCTCGTCTCAGGTTGCGCGCTGATCCGTGGGTTTTTTGCGTGCGGCCCAGGCGCCGTAGCCGCCGAGGAGGTCGGAGACGTCGCGCCAACCGTGGGCTCGCAGCAGGCTGGCCGCGAGCGAGGAGCGGTATCCGCCGGCGCAGTACACCACGGTCGGTGTGTCGCGATCGAGCGCATCGAACGACTCGGGCAGGCGAGCCAGCGGGATGTGTTGCGCGCCGGGGATCGCGCCAAGCTTGACCTCGCCTGCATTGCGGACGTCGATCAGCGCGAGCGCCGGGAGGCTCGATCGCCGGTCGTCGAGCTCGCACGCGGTGAGCCGCGATGAACGGGCGACGAGGTCGGGGCGCTCGAGAAACACGCGCTCCGGCTCCGCCAGCTCGCCGGCGACGTTGTCGAACCCGATGCGCGCAAGGCGCGTCTTCGCTTCGGCGCCGCCGTTGAGCGCGGCGACAATGACGATCGGCGCGTCAGGGGGGATCGCCGAGCCGGCGAACTCGGCGAAACGCCCGCTGAGCCCGACGTTGATCGAGCCGATCAGGTGCCCCGCGGCGAAGTCGGCCGCGTCGCGTGTATCGACGACGACGCCGCCGTCGCGCTGAAGCTGAAGCGCCTCGTCGAGGGACAGTGGCCGCGGCGGGCTCTCGTCGATCAGCGCCCGAACGGCTCGGTTCCCCATCGCGTCGAAAGCGAAGTAGGCGGGGGCCTCGGGCTGTCCTTCGGTGACCGCGGTGACGAACTCGTCACGATCGGTGATCGACAGGGCGTAGTTGTTGGCCCGTTGCTCCCCGATGGTCGACACCGTCGCCGTGGACAGGTTCTTCCCGCACGCCGATCCGGCTCCGTGCGCGGGATACACCCGGGTGTCGTCCGGCAGCGTCAACAGCTTGTGATGGATCGAGTCGTACAACTTGTGACCGAGCTCCTCCTTGCTGACCCCGAACGAGGCGAGCAGATCCGGGCGGCCGACATCGCCGATGAACAGCGTGTCACCGGTGAGCACCGCATAGGGCTGGTCGTCGTCGCTGTGCTCGTAGACGACGATGCTGATCGACTCAGGCGTGTGCCCCGGAGTGGCGAGGATCTCCAGCGTCACGTCTCCGAGGGAGATGCGCTCGCCGTCGTCGAGGCGGCGGATGGGGAACTCGGCCCGCGCGGACGCGCCGTAGCCGATCTCCGCGCCCGTCGCGGCGGCGAGCTCGAGATGGCCGGACATGAAGTCGGCGTGGAAGTGCGTCTCGATCACCAGCTCGATGGTGAGGCCGGCGTCCTGCGCGTCCTGGAGGTACTCCCCGACATCGCGCCGGGGGTCAACGACGACGGCACGCCCGCTGGTCTCGTCACCGATCAGGTAGGACGCGTGCGACAGGCATTCGAGGTAGTACTGGGTGAAGATCATCGATCGTCCTCCGGCTTCCGGGTCGCGACGCTGATGGTATGGGCTGTCGCCCTGCTGCCTGCTCCGCTCAGGTGGCGAGCGAGCCAACAGACGCCACGATCATCGCGACGGCGAGCACGACGAGCAGCCCGGCGAACCAACGCACGAGCGACCCGGCAGCGATCCGGCTGGCGACGCGACTTCCGCCGACCACGCCGGCCACCGCCGCGACGGTGAAGGGAACCGCCACGGACCACTCGACCCCGTTCGTCCCGAGACGGATGACGAGCGCGGTCACGGTGTTGATCACGACCACCAGCAACGACGTGCCGACCGCGCCCGGCATCGAGAAACCCAGCAGCAACGTGAGCGCCGGGACGACCACGAACCCACCGCCGACGCCGAACAGCCCGGTGAGAAACCCGACCATTGTTCCGACCGCGGCGACCCGCGCGGCCGTCCACCAATCGACACCCGCTCCGTTGCCCCCTCGCCCGGTTGGGCGCACGGCATCGCGTGACGCCGAATCGTCACCCTGCATCGCGAGGGCACGGCTCTCTCCGACGCGGGTGCAACTCGGGCAGCCACTGACCATCCGCCACGCGGCGACCAACACCAGGCCCCCGAACCCGAGAAGCAACACGTCACCGTCGATGGAGGTGTTGAGCGCCGAACCCCCGATCGATCCGCCGATGCCGCTCACCCCGATCAGGATTCCGGGCCCGAATCGCACTCGACCGGCCCGGGCGTGACCGACCAGACCGACCAACGCCGCGACGCCCACCACGAGCAGCGACGTCGTGGTCGCCGCCGACGGATCCTGCCCGGCGACATACACCAGCGCCGGGACAGCAACGATCGAGCCGCCGGCGCCCACGGCCCCGAGCGACAGACCGATGAGGAACCCGCAAGGCGACGCCAGCAGCCCCCTCACCGACAATCACCCGCCCCACGCAAGGGAGACGGCGCGCGGTCAGGCACTCAGTGCTCTGTGGCGACTGCGTCGACCTCACCGGCTTGGAAGACGCCGAGCGCGCCTTTGCCGACGTTGGCGAACTTGTGCGTGACCACCAGGTACAGGCCGGCCTCGTCGAAGCTGAACTCGACGAAGCCGCCCTGGGCGGGTTGCAGGTCGAGAGCCTGCGAACCGCCTTGGGTCTCGTCAGGGCGCAGCAGATAGGCGCCCTCCTTGTACACGGTGTCGAACACGGTGCCGACGATGTGAAACGACGAGTTCTCGCTCGGGCCGGCATCGACGACCCACGCGCGGATCCGTTCGTCGGGCTCGACCCGGATCGGGGCGTGCTGGTACTGGTTGACGTACCCGTTGAACACCACCGCGTCGTCCTGCTCGTTCTGCATCTTGGCGAGATCGCCGGGCTGCCCATCGGGTCCGAGGTAGATCTCCGACTGCACGAACAAGAACTCGTGGTCGACCGGCTCCAGATCCGGCGGGTCGATGATGATCGCGCCGAACATCCCGTTGCCGATGTGGTGCAGGGCAGGCGCGGTGCCGCAGTGGTACATCCACGCTCCCGCATGCTTCGCCTCGAACTGGTAGACGAGCGACTCCCCGGGCTGGATCGTGCGCATCTCGTCGTTCCAGGCCACCTTGCTCGCGTGGAAGTCGATCGAATGCCCCAGGCGGCCCTCGTTGACCAATGTGACGGTGAAGATGTCGCCGACCTTGCCGCGCAATGGCGGTCCGGGGAACTGGTCGTTGAACATCCACATCTCCTGAGTCACGCCCGGCGCGACCTCGATCACCGTCTCGGTAGCCCGCAAGGTGATCTCGTGCTCCGTTCCACCCGGCGCAGGTGCGAGCCGCGGGTCATAGGGCTGGAACTCAGGGCCCGGCGTCGCCGCAAAGTCGATCTGCGCCGAATCCCCGCCGGATGGATCCGCGCCGACATGACCGTTGTGCGATCCGCTGGCCGGCGCGCCGGCGCCGGTCACCTCGATGTCCAGCACCATCCCCGCCTCCTTGTGGCCGGGCACGGTGCACCACGCCTGCGTCGTCTCGGCGATCACCCCGAGGCTCACCTCCTGGCTCTGGCCGGGGTCGAGCATGTCGGTGCCGGTCTCTCCCAGCAGCTTCAAGTCATGAGGCATCGCTCCCCGATTGGTGACACGCACGATCAGCTCCGTCCCGGCGGCGACCTCCACCGACGACGGGCGGACATACAGATCACCCAGCTCGACGTCCACCACCAGCGGAACAGCGCCCGCTCCACCACCGGCGCCTGCTTCGCCGCCGGCGGATTCGTCGATCGCGCGCAACCCGAACCCGACAGCGATCACACTGGCGATCAACGCCACAGCCGCCACCGCGAAGATCGTCAACGTCCACCCGTCACGGGCCACCCGACTTCCCTCGACACGGCGCTCCAGCTCCGCCAGCCGATCCTGGTCCAAAGACGTGTCAGCCATGACGGCGCATGCTACGGCGACGCACACACCCTCGATCGCCCGCGGGGCCCCGCTCGACAGCGAAGTCGGCGGTCGCGCGGTCTGTTGTCCCCGATACGGCGCGGATATCGTCGCACGATGCCATCGAGCTCGCCTGTCCTGTCGATCCTGGGCGCGGCGCGCACCGTCACCGGCAGCAAGTTCCTGCTCGAAACCAGCGATCGTGCAGTGCTGGTGGACTGCGGACTGTTCCAGGGGCTCAAGGAGCTGCGCTTGCAGAACTGGGAACGACCGGGGCTCGACGTCAGCGCGCTCGACTCCGTCGTGATCACCCACGCCCATCTCGACCACTGCGGCTACCTCCCCCGTCTCCACCGCGGCGGCTTCCAAGGACCCGTCCACACGACCTACGACACCGGCAGGCTGATGTCGGTCGTGCTACCTGACAGCGGGCGACTCCAAGAGGAGGAAGCCGCGTTCGCCAACCGCGCCGGCTACTCGAAGCACCGCCCCGCGCTGCCCCTCTACAGCGAACAAGACGCCTGGGACGCGCTCGACCTGCTCAAGCCGTCCGCGTTCGGCACACCCATCGACGTCGGCGCCAGTGTCACAGCCCGCTTCCAGATCGCCGGCCACATCCTCGGCTCGGCCAGCGTCCACCTCCAGATCGGCGACATCACCGTCGTCGTCAGCGGCGACCTCGGCCGAGGCAACCATCCCCTCCTGCAAGCCCCCGCGCCGATCGGCGAAGCGGACTGGATCGTCATCGAATCCACCTACGGCGACCGCCGCCACGGCCACGACGACCACGCCGAAGAGCTCGCCGACGTCATCGACCGCACCGTCGCCCGCGGCGGCATCGTGATCATCCCCGCGTTCGCGGTCGACCGCACCGAGGTCCTGCTCTACCACCTCCACCGCCTGGCCGCCCAGGGACGCCTCCCCGACGTGCCCGTCTACGTCGACAGCCCGATGGCCCTCGCAGCGCTGGAGATCTACCGCAGCGCCATCAGCGAGGGCGCCACCGACCTCCACGACCGCATCACCGCCAACAGCGACCCGTTCCAGATCCCCGGCCTGGACGAGGTGCACGACACCGAAGGCTCCAAGCGGATCTCTCGACGCACCCAACCCGCGATCGTCATCGCCGGCTCCGGCATGGCCACCGGCGGCCGCGTCATCCACCACCTCGCGCGATTCCTCCCCGACCCTCGCAACACCGTCGCCCTCGTCGGCTTCCAAGCCGCAGGCACACGCGGGCGCAGCCTGCTCGACGGCGCCCAGACACTGAAGGTGCGCGGCCAGTACGTGCCCGTGCGCGCCGAGATCGCCGACCTCTCCGGGTTCTCCGTCCACGCCGACAGCGACGAACTCCTCGACTGGCTCACCACCGCAACCCGCCCACCCCACGCAGTGTTCATCGTCCACGGCGAACCCGAAGCATCCAGCGCCCTGCGCCGCCGCATCCAGACCGAGATCGGGTGGACCGCCGTCGTCCCCTCCCACCGCGAACGGCTCAGCCTCGCGACCCCATAGTCGCCACCCCCGAGGTGGCACGCACGGCACACGCGTCTGCCGCCCCGGAGCCCGCTGATCATCATGGAGCTTGGGGCGAACGCCTCGCCGGCCTCCTCCGAACGCACGGCGTCGAGCTGACCGTGGTCGAGCCGGCCCTCGGCAACGACCTCAACGAATGGGCCCGACGGGACCCGGCGTGGTCGCAGGCCGAGCCGCTCGCGGTTCATGCGGCAAGCGTCGGCACGGCCCGGGAGCCCCGCACGGCCCCGCGAGCGGCCGGACTCGGCACGTGGTAGTGCCGCACCCAGGCGGCGTCCGGCCTGCTCATCAGGAGCACGTCGGTGGCAGCTCGGCGTGCCACGACCGTGCGGGAAGCCACCGCGGTAGGATTCAGGGCGTGGCGACGCAGGCGCGGCTCGACCCTGAGTTGGAGCGGATCATCGACGATGCCCGCTCGCGTGCCCGCGAGCGAGGTGAGCTGCTGACCGCGCCTACTGGCATGGTGTCGGGTGGACTCTCGGACGCGGCCCGTGCGGCGTTGGTCGATTGGGTGTCGAGTGGTGACTACGGCCGCGCGGTCGAGGCGATCACCGCCGACGACCCGGATCTTGCCACGCAATAGGGCCGGTGCCGTTGGCCGATGAGCCTCGTCGTCGATGATCAGCTGCTGCTCGATCTGTTGATCGGGACAGCACAGGGTTGGCTCGCCGAGGAAGCCAGCAGGTCGGCGGTGTACACCACCGGCAGCTGGTACTACCGGGTGGCCAGCGCGGCCGAGCACGGCACCGGTCAGGGTTCGCTGTCGGGCCGAGTGAGCGCGCTCGACGCCGACGATCAGCGGGCCGTGCGCGCTCGCCTGAGGGCGCTGCCGGACGCGATCGGTCTGGTCGGGCCGCGGACCCTGGTCCCGTTGATGGCCGGCGTGCGCGCCCCACGACCACTCAACTACCTCAGCACCGAAGCCATCGCGGTCGCGATTCTCACCGAGTCCACCGTTGCCGTGAGGACCGACAGCCCGCCGCTGCGCGCGGCGTGCGACGCCCTCGGTCTCCCGTATCGGGTGTTGGACGCCGCCTGACAGCGCGCGTGGCGATCGGCAATCGGCCGCGCCGAGGATCACGTCCGCACCGTGACGGTGGAGACCGGGTAACCGCGTTCTCGAGTGGTCCCATCACAGCAGCGACCCGGCTGGGAACCGAACGTCGGCGTCCTGCTGTCATCTGGACCACCTGAAGGACGAATGCTGCCCAACTACAGGCCCGTCCGACAGCGCTGCCGTCGGTGTCGCGGTGGCCGGCCCGGCCGGGTGGGTCATGCTGCGTGCAGGTAGGTGTCGACGAGCGGTTGGAGGCGGGTGGCGGCGCGGCGGGCGAGTTGGCGCTGGACGCCGTCGCAGGGCGGCTCGTCGGGGTCGACGGCGCGGGCGAGGCGGTGGCTGCGGTAGGCGGCCCACACGTTCGACGACAGCCGGCCGGAGTCGACGGCGGCTTCGGCGGCGGCGAGAAACCGGTGCAGGTCGACGTGTACGGCGACCAGGTCGGCGACGTCGGTCGGGCTGGCGGCGGCGCGGTCGCTGAGGCGGGCAGGGTCGGTCGGGGCGATGGTGACGGGCTGGACGGCGCCGCGCTGGTAGGTGCGGTGGGCGGCCTTGTGGGCGCGGGTGTGGGCCCGGTTGACGAGCCGGTGGGCGAGGCCGGGCCGGTCGAGGGTTGCCCGGTCGGCGTCGAGCAGGACGAAGGCGAGGTCGGTCAGCGCGTCCGTGCGGTACTCGTCGGTGACCGCCCTCCCGAGCCGGGCCCGCAGCGCGGGGGCGAGGGCGAAGAGGATGACCGTGGAGGCGTCGCGGTGGGCGTGGCCGGTGACGAGCAGGCTCCGCAGGACCTGGTCGGATTCGGTCGGGTCGGGGTGGTCGTCGCGGATCACGGTGACGATCTCGTCGTGGGTGGCGCAGCCAGTGTGCCAGGCGGCCGGTGGTGTTCGCCGGGCGAGGCGGGAGTAGTGGGCGTCGAGGGTCCGGTAGAGGTTCATGGGTGGCTCCTTGCATCCGTGGGGATGCGTCGAGCGTCCGAAACCGCGCTCCCGGGGTTGCTCCCGCGATCACTCCCGAAGTCGCTCCCTCCTCGTGTTCGGGAGTCCCGATCACCCGCCCGGGTGGGCTGATGCTCGACCCGTACGTGCGCCGCAACCCGCCCGCCGCGGGCGGCGACATCGTGCTGGCCGTGGTCGGCGCAGCCCTCGTCGGGGTGGCCGCGGCCGTGTGGGCGGGCGCGTGGTTGGCGGCGACGCTGGCGGGTGGGTCGCTGTCAGGCGGGATCGGCGACGCGCTCGTCGCCGCGGGCCGCCTCGCGTCGTCGCCTGGCGACCCGGACGCAGCCTGGGGACCGGCCGCGATGGGGCTGCCGGCTGCGCCGCTCTACTGGGCGTGCACCACGGTGGCGGTCACGGTCCTGGGTGGGTTCGTGGTGAGGCTGGTGTGGTGGTGGCGGCGCTGGTCCGCCCCGGCACGGGCGCGGTTCGGGGTGGTGACCGAGGCGCGCCTGGCCCGGCCTCGGGACGTGCGCCCGCTGGTCGTGGCGGACTCGGTGCCGCCGACCGGACGGATGCTGCTGGGGCGGATGGCACCGCGTGGCCCGTTGCTGGCGACCGAGGACCGGGAGCGTCACGCGATGCGTGGGCGGCGCAGCCGCCACCTCCAGGGCGACCGCGGGTCGGTAGCGCTGATCGGCCCGACCCGTGCCGGCAAGACCGTGCTGGCGTCGGCCGGGATCATCGCCTGGGACGGCCCGGTGATCGGCCTCAGCGTCAAGCGTGACCTCTACGACGCGACCGCCGCGGCCCGTGCAGTCCGGGGAGACCTGGCGGTGTTCGACCCGGGTGGTGTGACCGGGCTGCCCACCGCCCGCTGGACACCACTGCGCGACGTGACAACGACCTCGGGGGCGTTGCGGGCGGGCCGAGCGCTCGCCGCGGCGATTCCCCGCCAAGGCGTGACCGGCGGGGACTTCTGGGCCGCTCACGGCGAGACGCTGACGTCGGCGTACATGGCCCTCGCCGGTCTGTCCCAGCTCCTGCCCGGTGACGCGGGGGCCCCGCGGGAGCAGTTGACGATCGGGCGGCTGGCGAGCTGGGCGTATCGGCACATCGGGATCACTGACCCTGCCGTGCACGAGCTCGTGCGCGCCGGCCTCGCCGAACACCAGCCCCTGGAAGTGCGGCTACTGGCCAAGGATGCCGTGACCAAGCTGATGGCGTTCGAGGGCGAGGACCCGAGGATCAGGGCGAGCATCTACGCGACGGCCCGCCTCGCGTTCGACGCGTGGACCGAACCCGCCGTTGCCCATAGCGCGTCGACCGATCCTCGGGACTTCTACTGGTCCGACGAGATCCCCGACCGCACCCCCCGCTACGTCGACCTGGACTGGTTGATGGACGGCCCCGACGGGCGGGCCAACACGCTGTACCTGACCGCGCCGGCGACCGAGTTCGCCCGCCTGGCCCCGGTGTTGGGCGGCCTGCTGGGTGACGTCCGCGAGCAGATCCACGCCTGGGACATCGCTGGGCGCAAGCTCCCGAAACCGCTGTTGATCGTGATCGACGAGGCCGGCCAGCTCGAGCTGCGCTGGCTGCCCGAGGAGGTCTCCACGATCGCCGGGCTGGGCGGCATGTTCGTCACCGGCTGGCAGTCCCGCGCCCAGATCAACCACCGCTACGGCACCCTCGCCGACGCCGTACTGGGTGGCCATCGCTCCAAGGTGATCTTCAACGGCACCGACGACCTCTCCACGTTGGAGTACGTGTCGAAGGTCGCCGGGACCGAGCACGTCGCCCAGCGCGGCTGGTCAGCCGACACCGGCGGCGGTCGGCGCACCGTGTCGGAGCACAACCAGCGCGAGGACCTCGTCCCCGCCCACGTCGTGCGCCAGATGCGCCGCCAGGAAGCCGTCCTCCTGCACGGCACCCTCCCACCGATCCACCTGCGCACCGTGCGCTGGTGGGAGGACCGCCACCTGCGCGCCCTCGTCCCCAACGGTCCCGACGGCAACCCCGCCCCGCCACCGACCACCGGCACCTGCCCGCTGCGACCAGGCCGCAGCGGCCACGTCGAGCCCGTGCTCGACCCTGCCGTCGTAGACGAGTCGATCAGCCACCTGCCCCGACCCCGCGACCCGAACCAACGGACCGCGCCAGCCCCGCCGGCGCGCCCGCGGCGGCAACCCGCGCCCGGCCAGACACGCCTCCCCCTCGACGGCGAACCCGTGGTCGACGACGCCGGCGGGGTGGTGCGGAACCGTGTCGCCGGGTACTGCGACCGCTGCGCCACCCGGCTCGATGTCGGGACGGGCAGGGTCGAGCAGGTCGCCGGGCGCGAGGTCCTGCGCTGCGACCCCGCATGCCCGACACCCCCGACGACGTAGACGGCCCGTTCGGGCCTGCGAAGGCGGGGTGGGAGCAACTTCGGGAGTGATCGCGGGAGCAAGTCCGGGACGTGAGGGGCGCACGGTGCCCGCATGGCGCGCAACGGTCAACGCCTCGAGTTCTCGACGTTCACGTCGATGGCCAACCACCTCGACCAGTGGGCCGAGACCAGCCTGGCGACGCCGGCGGCGTGGGAGGACGCGCTGGTCGTGTCCCGGTCGTGGCTCGACTACAGCGCCCGCAACCAGGTGCTGCTCGCCTCCTACGGGGTCGACGGTCCCGTCGCCGGGCCCGAGACGTGGCGGCTCGTGCCCTCCACGACCGAAGGCCGTGGCTGCGCGGTGCGCTCAGGGGAGCACGGCTGGCCCGTGCGCGTCCCGGTCACGACCGGCGGGACCGAACCGGACCCCTACCTCGGCGGTCACCGGCCGACCCGCGCTGCGGTCGAACGATGGGAGTGGCGGCCCGTGTTCGAAATCGGCCAGCTCGCCCGCCGGCCCGCCCCCGACTCGCTCACCCCGGTCGAGCTCCCCGCCACCCTCACCGGACCTCGCGGCGACGACGCGTTCGCCGCGGCGGTGCGCAAGGTCGCCGGGGCCACCGTGCGCGGGTCGCTGCCCCGAACCCACGACGCCGAGCGGATGCTGGTCGAGGCCGCGGGCCGGCTGCGCCGGTCGAAGCGCCCGGCCCTCGACCCGGAGCTGCGCGAGCAGGTCGCCTGGCTGGTGGCCGACCGCGTCGGTCACGCCGCGACTGCCCGACCGGTCCCATTCGACCCGTCCGGTCTGGCGCCGCGGGAGCGATGGGAGCGGCTCCAGGACGTGCTCGAACCGGCCCGCAAGCTCACCGCCGCGCTCGGCGTCACCGTCGGGGTGGACCTCGTCGCGTCGGCGCTGCCGCGCATGGAGATCGTCGACGACCGCGTCGTACCCGCCGGTCGCCGCCACCGCCTCCCGGCCGCCTCGCTCGAACAGCTCCCGGTCGGCCGGTGGGTCACCGTCGGTCCCTACACGCCTGCCGAATGGATGGCCCGGGGTGAGCACGCCGCCGGGCTCGGCGCCTTCCTGCGGCTGAACAAGAGCGCCTACCTCGTCGCGGTCGAGAACGGGACCGACGGGGCGGCATGGCGGCTCGAAGACGTCGCCGCCCGGACCGGCCACGGGCTGCTCGCCGCCGGCAGCGCCCGCAGCCTCAACGACGCCCGAGCCGCGGCAGTCACCGCGGTGCGCGACCGCTACCCGGCGCTCACTGCACCCGTGGCCGACACCACCCCGAGCCCGATCGGGACGAACCGAGGATGGGAGCAGATGCCACGAGCCGGACGCGCCGCTGCCGCCGAGATGCGACAGCTCACCGAGCAGATCACCCTCTACGTCCTGCCCGCCCCCGGAGGCCGCTGGCAACCCGCGATCCACACGCCCGCGACCACCGGGCTCGACCTCCTCCCACTCCAGCGCACCGTCGACGACGCCCGCGCCCACGCCGAGCTGGCCGGCCGCCGAATCGCCCGGGCCGGGCTCGTCGCCGACCCAGCCCGCGCCGACCGGACCGTGGCCGACTATGCCGCCGAACCCTCGTACACCCGCGCCGACCTCGCCCAGATGATCGGCCCCCGACTCGACCCAGCCGACGCCGACCGCATCCCCGCCGCGTCACCTGGCGAACTGGTCGAGCTGCTCGGCGCCGCCGGGCTGACACCGGCAACCACCGTCGCCGTCCTCGCCGCCGAGCAACTCGACGCGATCGAAGTCGCCGCCCTCCTGCCGATGGCCGGAGTGCCGATGCCCGACGCCATCGAGGTGCTCCGCGACCGTTGGGGCGTACCGGCCATGACTGCCGCCGAACTGCTCGACGCCACCGCGGCCGAGATGCGCGCCGCTGGATGCACACCGGTCGAGATCATGGCCACCCGGCCCCGCGACGTCCTGCGCACCCTGCCGGAGGACCCGCACCTGTGGGAGCTCGCCGCCGGCGCGATGGCCGACGGCGGCCATCCCACCACCACGATCGCCGCCCACCTCGTCGCCCACGCACCCACCCCCGACACGTTCGCCGCCGGACTCGTCGCGGTCACCGAACCCGCCGACACTCTCACGATCGCGGCGAGCAGCCACGCCCACCCCGACCACCTCGCCGCCACCTCCGAAGCCCTCGGACTCTCGCCAGCCGACACCGCCACCGCCCTCGCTGGCATCGCCGCCGACGACACCGTGCTCGACACCCTCGTCCGCCGCTGTGACGGCGACCCCGACGCAGCAACGAGCATCGCTAGCGACGCCGGGATCAATGAGGCCGCGATCGCATCCTGGGCGCGACCGGCGGCCCTGGCGACAGTCACCCCGATCCGTTCGTCGCTCGACCTCGACACCAGCGCACTGCTCGACGCACTCCCACCACCCGGACCCTCCCGCGAACACAGCGCCGCCGCCCGACTCGAGGCCCTCACCGCGGGCATCGAATCCACGTCCCTGGAGCCCACCCCATGACCCACCCGTTCGCCCACCCCCACGATGCTGTCGAGGACCTGGCCGAAGGCGGCACATGGCTGCTCGACCTCGTCGCCGCCGTCGACCACCTCCGCCGCGGTCATCGCCCCGGCCTCACGGTCTGGGTGGCCCTCGCCGAAGCACTCGACGGGTACGTCGATGACGACCCGCGCCCCGCCGACGCATCCGACGACTCGTTGGGCGCACGGTTGCGACGGTTGGCCGAGCACGCCGACATACAGGCAGCGGGACCAGTGCAGGCTGCTGTTCGCCACTGGGTCACCACGATGGCCGACCGCTACAACGACGGCCGACACTGGCCGCACCCAGCGCCAAGACGCGGGTTCCCTCCGTCTGCCATCGACGTGTGATCGGCATGCCTCGGCCTGACGGCGGAGTTGGGGGCAAGGAGCACGGGTTGCGTCGTTGAAGCCGCCATGCTGGTTGGCAAAGAGCGACACGAACGGGATCCTCGATGTCGGCGATCCGCTGTACGAGCTGGCATGGCCTCGCGCGGTCCTCACTGCCGAGCTCGATCGTCAGCTCTCGCTTGCCAGCCGGGCCACTGTCCGAAATCGACATTGGCCGGAGCAGATCGGTCGGTTGCTGCGGATGGCGTTCCGCAACTCGGTCGTCGCTGACGAGTTCAACGCCGCGGTGCCCTCCTCGGTCGACCTGTTGGAGCCTGGTGTACCGACTGATGGGGGCGTGGCTTGGGTGCGTCGCCTCCGCCACGAGCTGCAGACGATGCCGGAGTATCCGGTTGCCCGCCGCTACTACAGCTCGCGGCACGGAACGCCGGCCGAGCCGCTCAACCACATCGGTCTGTTCCGGCGGTTCGTGGCGCTCGTCCGGGACCTCGATGAGCAAGGGTTGTGGGCCGAGCGTCTCGGCACCGACTGCCCAGACGGCCTCGGTGACCCGCCCGAGCGACCCAACGAGCTGTTCCGTCGCCTCCTCGGCCGGAACATCCTCGACACCGACGGGCCGTGGCCGCTGAACGAGCACCGTGTCGACCGCTGGAGAATCGAGGACTTCTACGACATCGTCGAGGTGCTCCACGACCTGGCCTCGTGGCCGGGCACGTGGGACAGCCACAACTTCGGTGGCTGCGTAGGTCACCCTGGGTCGTTCTCGCAGCCGTGCGGCCAGGCGATCTTCCGCTGGAGAGTGAACGAAGCACTCCGTGGGAGCGACCTCGGTGTGGTCATCGCAGAGCGCGGTGAGGATCGCGGCCGAGTCGTGCGAGTGATCGCGCCCACGACCGAGGCCATCGTCGAGGCGGCGCTCACCACCGAATCGGCGGATCACGCGGCCGAGGTCGCACACGCGGTTGCTCTGTTCCGATCACGCGATCGTGATGTCCCGACACTGCGAAGCGCGGTCATCGCGCTGGCCGGGGGTGCTCGAATCGCAGCGGGCGATCCTCAAGTCCGAACTGCTGAGCAAGGACGAGGGCGCGTTGTTCGACATCGCCAACAACTTCGATCTGCGGCATCGCAACGCCAACCAACGTTCGGACTACGACCCGCTGTTCCTCGAGTGGGTGTTCAGCTGGTACCTGGGCACGATCACGCTCGTGGCGTCGCTGGCCGCTCGGTCGAGTGAGTCGACTGCCTGACCGGACCGCTCACCGTCGGGTCACCAGCCCGCCGTGTCGTTCAACATCGGCATGGTGGACGACACGACGGCTGAGGTGTCGAGAGTCCGGTCATCGCTGACCGTGTCGATCGCGAGCACGAGCAGCTCGCGCTGATCTGCCTGGTCCATGTCGACAGCCGCATCGCCCAGTGGGTCGGTGCCGGTGACGTTCCAGCGGTGTCGATAGTTCGCGATGTCGGCAAGGAGGCGTTCCGTGGCGTTGTCGATCGCGGTTGCGTCGTCG
>CAZGUH010000046.1:0-27861 GCA_964529005.1 uncultured Ilumatobacteraceae bacterium
CTAGGCGTCGGTCGAAGCCCGTCGATGGCGCCGACGTTCCTCAAGCTGAATCGCGGAAAGCGCAGCATCGTGCTCGATCTCAAGCGCGACGAGGCCCGCCAGGCCTTGCAACATCTCGTTCGACGGACGGACGTGATCGTGCACAACATGCGTGCGGAGGCTGCCGACGAGCTCGGGATCACGTACGAGGCGGCGCATGCCGAGAACCCGGCGGTCGTGTTCTGCGCCGCGTTCGGGTTCGGGCGCGATGGCCCGTACGCAGGGAGGCCGGCCTACGACGACATCATCCAGGCCGCCTGCGGCCTCGCGGAGCTGCAAGGCCGCTCCGACGGCGCACCGCGGTACGTGGCGTCTGCGGTCGCCGACAAGACGTGCGCGCTGCACCTCGCCGCGGGAGTGCTCGCGGCGCTCTTCGAGCGCGAGCGAACGGGCCGTGGGCAGGAAGTGACGGCGCCGATGTTCGAGACGATGGTGGCGGACACGTTGCTGGAGCACATGGGCGGCGCGACGTTGGTCCCGCCGCAAGGTGAACCCGGCTATGCGCGCCTGCTCTCGCCGTCGCGCAGGCCATACCGCACCGCCGACGGCCACGTCAGCGTGCTGCTGTACACCGACGCGCAATGGCGTCGCTTCTTCGAGGCGATCGGTCGCACGGATCTCCTCGCGGACGAGCGATTCTCCACCATGACGGCGCGGAGCATCCACATCGACGCGCTGTACGAGGAGCTCGAATCGGAGTTGGCGCGGCGCACCACGCAGGAGGTGACCGACCTGTTCGCAGCGATCGATGCTCCGAGCGGTCCGGTCAACACCGTGGCGGACCTGATGCACGACCCGCACCTCGACGCCGTCGAGTTCTGGGAACCCGAGATGCACCCGACGGAAGGAGCGCTTCGGCACGTCCGGCCGACGGTCGACTTCTCGAACCACGACCGTCACCCGGCGATGCGACCCGCGCCCGTGCTGGGGGAACACAGCGTCGAGGTCCTCGAGGAGGCCGGCATCTCGGCGGGAACGATCGAGACGATGATCGCGAGCGGCGCGACGCTGGACGGCAGGCCTGCCGCCGCTGTCGCACGGAGTCGGTAGAGGAGGTCTCGATGGGACTCGATCCGGCTGGCGGGGATCTCGCCAAGGCGGGCAAGACCGATCCCGACAGGCGGGTGCGGATCATCGACGCGGACGCTCACATCCTGGAGCCCCCGGGCATCTGGACGGAGCGTCTGCCGGCGAGATACGCGGACGTCGCGCCGCGCGTCGAAAGGAATCCCACGACCGGGCACCTGCACTGGCGCATCGGTCCGCATTGGCTGTGGTCGGTCGGTGAGCTGGCGCAAGCGGGTTGGTCGGAGTTCCCGCCGTCGTCGCCGTGGGAGTACGAAGATTGTGACCCCGGAGCGTTCGACCCAGCGGCTCGCCTCGAGCGCCTCGACGAGTACGGCATCGACGTGCAGATCCTCTACCCGAACATCGTCGGCTTCTACGCCGCGCGCATCATCGAGCTCGGCAGCGAGCTGTCGGCTCTGTGCATCAGGGCCTACAACGATTTCCTGATCGACTGGTGCGCGGCCGACAGCAGCCGCCTCGTTCCCATCGCGATGCTTCCGTTCTGGGACCTCGACGCCGCGCTCGCCGAGATGCGCCGGTGCGCGGATCTCGGGTTCAAGGGTGTGCTCTTCGCCAACCGGTTCGAGCGGATCAACCTGCCGTCGTTCGTCAGCCCCGTGTGGGATCCGATCTACGCCACCGCGCAGGATCTGGAGCTCCCGATCAACTTCCACATCGGCTTCGCCGACGCCGAGGACAAGCTGTCAGCAGAGAACCTCGCGCGCCGCCGGGCCGACGTCGGAGAAGCCCGCCGGGCCGCGGTCGTCCGCACCGGCAAGCTGCTGATGAGCCAAGCAGACCTGATCGGCGAGCTGCTCGTGAGCGGCCTGTGCGAGCGCTTCGGGCGCCTGAAGCTCGTGTCGGTCGAGACCGGGTTCGGGCATCTGCCTTTCTATCTCGAAGCGTTGGACTGGCAATGGAAAGCCTGGGGGAACACGTCGCTCCCGCTTCTCCCGAGCGAGTACTTCCGACGCCAGTGCTTCGCGACGTTCTGGTTCGACAGGGTGTCGCTCGGCTTGCTGGAGCACTACCCCGACAACTTCATGTGGTCGACCGACTATCCCCACCCGATCAGCCTGTCACCCGGTCCCTGCTCCGCGACCGATCTCCTGCCATCGGAGTGGATCGACGAGTCGTTCGCACGCGTCGATCCTGCCGTGCGGGCCAAGGCGCTGTCGGGAAACGCCGCCGCGCTGTACGGGCTCTCGCCTGTGGTGTGAGGGATCGTCAGGGTGCGCGGTCTCCGTCGCCGTCGACCGCGCGCAACGCGGTGGAGAACAGCGTGGGCGACTGCTCGGGGTAGCTCGCCTCGGCCTCGGCGATGTTCTGCTTGATGGTCTGCAATACGACCGCGACGTGCAGGCGATCGGCGCGGGACAGCCCGCTGCGCATCTGCTGGCGCAGCTTCTCGTCGAGATCGGCGATGTGCGCGCCGACCTTGCGGCCCTGCTCGGTCGCGACGAGGAGCCAGGCCCGCCGATCCGCGGGATCCCGTCTTCGCTCGAGGAGCCCCCGCGCGCTGAGCGCGTCGATGATGAGCCCTCCCGACGCGCGGCTCAAGCCGATCCTGCGCGCTGCCTGCGTCTGATTGACCGGCCCGTGCTGGTCGACGTAGGACAGGAGAACCGCCTCGGAGAGATTGATGCCGAGCTCACCCAGGTACAAGTCGTAGAGACGACGAATCGCTCGCGAGGTGGCCATGAGAGCGGACTCGAACCGTCGCCAGGGTGGGGAATCGAGTTCCTGCTGGAGCGATGCAGATGCAGAGAGCTCAGCGTCGGGCACTCCTCCGAGTATACGCTTAAACTTGACATTTAACAACTTGACAGTGCTCGACTGCTCCTCGGTTCGGTATGCCTTCGAATGTCATCTTGTACTTGACATTATGGACCTGTCGTATATCGTGTTCGTGCCGGTGCGGGCATGATCGACCGGCACGAACACGACGCGGCTGTCGCTCGCTGTCGTTCGTAAGGGGGTCGCGACGTGAGCGTCGGAATCGGCATGGAAGGCGCGCTGCTCGAAGTCGACAGGTATGGATCCGGGCCGCCCCTGCTGTTTCTCCACGGCGACTGCGGAACGATGTTCGAGATGCCGCTGATCTCGGCGCTCGCGGCCGAGTTCGATGTGCACGTGCCTCGGCACCCGGGGTGGGGCGCCACGCGTCCGGTCTCGCCGCTGGCGACGATCCCAGACCTCGCTGAGCACTACGCGGAGTACATCGTCCGCATCGGAACGCCGGCAGCCATCGTCGGGGTCTCCGTCGGCGCGTGGATCGCGGCGCAGTATGTCGCCACGGCTGCGGCGCAGCCCGAGCATCTCGTGCTCGTCTCTCCGATCGGGGTCAAGGTCGGCGCGCGGGATGAACGCACGTTCACGGACATCTACGTCCTGTCCAAGCCGGACTTCGTGCGGACGATGTACTCCGACTCGTCCGCCATCGAGCGGTTCCGCGGCTTGGACGATGATGCCTATCTCGCGCTCGCGCGGGCGGAGGAGGCGATGGCGCTGTACTGCTGGCAGCCGTACATGCACGATCCCAAGCTGCCCTCGCGGCTCCACCGGATCCGATCGAAGACGTTGATCGTCCATGGCGCGTCGGACCGGTTCGTCCTCGCCGCGGACTACTTCCAACGCTATGCGGAGCTCGTCGGCGCCAACGCGGCGTGTGTCGCGGTGCCGGGCGCCGGCCACCGCCTGGACGAGGAGAACCCGCAGGCCGTCGCGCGCATCGTCATGGACTTCGTCGCCCGACCGAGCACGAGGCCCGAATAGCGAGAGGCGTTGGACGTGTTCCGATCGTATGTCTTCACCGAGATGCCGTATCCCCATGCTCGCCTCGGGCGTGAGGTCGACACCGTCAAGTTCGGTCTGCCGAACTCACGCTTCGATCCCGACGACGGGATGGAGCTGTACGGAAAGTACCTCGACATCTATCAGGCCGCCGATGGTCTCGGCCTCGACATCATGTGCAACGAGCACCACGGGTCGGCTGCGTGCATCAACAGCGCGGCGCCGCTGTTCCTCGCGATCCTCGCGAGGACGACCCGGCACGCGCGGTTGCTGGCGCTCGGCAATCCGGTGGCCAACCGAGGCGACCCGATTCGCGTCGCGGAGGAGTTCGCGACGATCGACGTGCTGTCGGGGGGCCGATGCGAGGCGGGCCTCGTGCGCGGCTCGCCCGAAGAGTTGATCACCACGAACACCAACCCGGTCGGCCAACGCGAGCGCTTCTGGGAAGCGGTCGACCTCATCGTGCGGGCGTGGACGACGCACTCCGGCCCGTTCAGCTGGGAAGGCGCGCATTTTCACCACCGTGAGGTCAACATCTGGCCCCGGCCGTATACGAGCCCCCATCCTCCCGTATGGATCACCACGCTCACGCCTGGCTCGTCCGCCGAGATCGCCGCCCGACGGTTCGTCGTCGCCACGATCATGAACGGGGTCGAGGCATGCAGGGCGATCTTCGATGCCTACCGCGAGAGCTACTCGAGCCTTCACGGGGAGGTGGCGCCGTTGGACCGCCTGAGCTACACAGCGAACGTCTTCGTCGCCGACACCGACGAGATCGCCCTGCGCGAAGCGAAGAAGCTCCAGTGGCACCTCAAGAACGTGAACCAGCCCTTGCAGTTCGCGAACGTGCCGGGCAACGCGCCCGCAGCGGCTCGGGCGCAGATCCTGAAGGAGGAGTATTCGTCGGAGACGACGCTGTTCAGTAACCGTGGTGAGAAGACGGTGTGGTCCGAAGGGCCGATCGAGTCCCTCGCAGGACGAGGGCTGTTCTTCGTGGGGAACCCCGACACCGTGTTCCGCGAACTCCGTGACTTCTACGACGCCGTCGGCGGATTCGCACGGTTCATCATGGCCGTGCAGTCGTCGTCGATGTCGTATCAGACGACGGTCCGGAGCATGGAGCGCTTCAGCCGCGATGTGCTCCCGCGGTTTCGCGAGGAGGTCTACGTCCCGTCGCTCGCGTCGCGCGACGCGCTGGGCCGCGTGTGCTCGCACGGGCGCCGGAGCGACCCGCATCCGATGGCGCGGGCGGGGACATGTTGAGCTCCGGCGTCCCCGTGACGGACCTCCGCAGCCGTCTCGACCCCGAGCTCGTGCCGGCGTACGACCAGCTGCCGGCACGGGATCTGAGCGACATCCCCGCGGCGCGCCGCGTGTCCCAGGCGGTGTCGCGGACGTTCCTGAACGCGGAGGCGGATCCGAACGTCCTCACACGTGACGTGACGGTGTCCCGCGAGGGAGGTGAAGCGGATCTGCGATCGCGCTGCTATCGACCGGCGCACCACGCGGATCCGCTTCCGTGCCTCTACTGGATCCATGGCGGCGGGCACGTCATGGGCGAGATCGACCAGGACGGCCAATCGCATCGCATGGCAGGCATATCTCGGCGAGCCGCCCGGCGGAGCGACGGTCTCCCCGTACGCCGCGCCGAGCAGGGCGACGGACCTGACCGGCCTTCCTCCGGCGATCGTCCTCGTCGGTGAGCTCGACATGTTCCTCGACGAGGACGTCGACGACGCGCACCGGCTCGTGCATGCGGGCGTGCCGGCAGAGATGCACGTGTATCAGGGGGCAATCCACGGCTTCGATCGTCTGGCGAGCGGATCCGACCTCGCGCGTCGCTTCCGTACCGACGTCGACGCGTCACTGCGGCGAGCGTTCGGGATCCCCGTGCGATGAGGCGCTACGTCGTCGTCGGCGCCGGCGCGATCGGCGGCACGATCGGTGGTCGTCTCCACCAGTCCGGCCACGACGTGGTCCTGGTGGCCCGTGGGGCGCACGGAGCAACAGTGAGAAGCGACGGCCTGGTGCTGCGCGACCCAGACGGCGAGGCGCGGTTGCGCATCCCGTGCGTCGAACGCCCCGCCGAACTGGAGTGGAACGGCGACGAGACGGTGATCGTCGCGACGAAGGTCCATCACTCCGAACGGGCGCTGCGCGACCTCGCATCCGCGGCGCCACCGGACGTCGCGATCGTCTGCGCCACCAACGGCCTCGACGCCGAACGCCAGGCGCTGCGGCTGTTTCCCCGGGTGTATGCAGCCACGGTCGTCATCCCGGCGGCTCACCTCCGGCCGGGGATCGTCGACTGTCACAGCGCCCCGGTGGCCGGGTACGTCGACGTCGGTCGGTATCCCTCCGGCATCGACGAGGACGCGACGGCCGTCGCCGCCGACGTCGACCGTGCCGGAATCTCGAGCCGCGCCGACGCCGACATCATGCGCAGCAAACACCACAAGCTCTTGGTCAACGTCGGCAACGTGCTCACCGCAGCGCTGGCCGACGCGCAGGCCTCGCGGGCACGTGCGCTCCGGCGTGCTGCTCGAAACGAGGCAGCCGCATGCCTCCGAGCCGCCGGGCTCCATTGGGCGAGCGACGACGACGAGCAGGCGCGCCGGCGGGATTCCGGGGTGAGCGTGAGGCCCGTCGGCGGTGCGCCACGCAGCGGTGGATCCACATGGCAGAGCATCGCCCGCGGGCTCGACGAGACGGAGGCAGATTTCCTCAACGGCGAAGTCGTGCTGCTCGGCCGTCTTTGGGGTGTCGCCACACCGGTGAACGTCGCCCTTCAAGGTCTGGCGCGGGAGATGGCGATGTCCGGGTCGCCACCCGGCTCCATCGATATTGCCTCGATCGAAGCGCGGATCCACGCGCCGTACGCGATGCCAACACGATCCTCGATGCGCGAATCGACGCAAATGAGAAGAAACGCCAGGGCTTGACAATCCTCTGGACCCGGTGCACAATTGCCGAGATGAACCCCACACCTTCGGGCGAACCGTCAGGTCGCCTCAGTGGCAAGGTCGCGGTCGTGACGGGCGGAGGAACCAGCTACCCGGACGCGGATGTGTGCGGTGTCGGGCAAGCGATCTGCGTCCTGCTCGCCCGCGCGGGAGCCGCGGTGGTGCTGCTCGACCGCGACGAGGAGGCGGCCAAGCGCACCGAGCAGCAGGTGCTCGACCAGGGCGGTCGGTGCCACGTGGTCGTCGGCGACGTCTCCGCGCGTGCCGACTGTCAGCGCACCGTCGACGAGGCGGTCGCTCGCTTCGGCGCGCTCGATGTGCTCGTCAACAGTGCTGCCATCGGCGAGCCTGCCGTCGGTGTTGCGACCATGGACGAGGCCGACTTGGATCGTATGTTGGCGATCAACCTCAAAGGGCCGTTCCTGATGAGCCAGGCTGCAATCCCTGCAATGCGGGCGCGTGGCGGCGGCGCAATCGTGAACATCACGTCCATCGCGGCGAGGCGGGGCGGCGGTATCTCGGCCTATGCGGCGACGAAGGGTGGCCTCGAGTCACTCACGATCGACCTCGCAGCGTCGCTCGGCGCGGACGGCATTCGGGTCAATGCGGTCTCCCCGGGACAACTCTTGACTCCCATGGCCTCGCGGCTGTCGAGGGTCGACGATCGCATTCAGAAGCTGCGGCGCGAGACGGCGCCTCTGGGCACGACCGGCACAGCGTGGGACATCGCTTGGGCCGTGCTGTTCCTGGCGAGCGACGAAGCTCGATGGATCACGGGCGTGTCGCTTCCCGTCGACGCCGGCCTGCTCACGGCGATCCCTTTGGTGATGATGCTCAAGGCGATGGGCGAAGCTGTTCCCGGCCACACACCGAGCGGAAAGCAATGAGCGGCCTCCGCTCCAATCGCGAGACGCAGTTCGTGCATGCACACGAGACCGACATCAAGTGGAGGGTACGCAATGACCGTTTCGGTAGGTGACAAGGTTCCCGACGTCGAGGTTCACGTGCTCGGCGCCGACGGGAGGCCGCAGTCGGTGCGCACGGGTGACGTGCTCGGCAGTGGGCGCGTCGTGCTGTTCGCTGTTCCGGGGGCCTTCACTCCGGGTTGTTCGAAGGTGCATCTCCCCGGATACGTGCAGCGCGCGGACGAGCTGCACGCGAGCGGCGTCGACAAGATCGTCTGTGTCGCGGTGAACGACGCATGGGTGATCGACCAGTGGGCGACCTCGCAAGGGGTGGGAGACAAGATCGTGATGCTCGCCGACGGCAGCGGCTCCTTCGCCAAGGCGATGGGGCTCCAGTTCGACGGCAGCGCAGTCGGGCTCGGCGTTCGATCGCAGCGCTACTCGGCGCTGATCGAAGACGGAACGATCACGCAGCTGAACGTCGAGTCGAGCCCGGGGGTCGACGTCAGCTCCTGCGAAACGATGCTCAAGCAACTCTGAGGCGAGAGGAGCGCGGCCGTGGCGTACATCAAGATGGACGAGCCGGAGTACTGGAAGGTTCCGCCTCGCCTCCAGAGCATGCAAGACCTTCGTCGCGATCGTGGGAGGTCGAAGCAGTTCGTGTTGGGCGATCCGAACGACGACCGGGCAGCAGCGGGACTGATCTCGGAGTTCCCGCCTCTCTATCCGCTGCTGCGCCATGCGCACGACTCCCATTCCATCAGCCTGGTTCTGAAGGGTTCCATCCATGCCGACGGAAAGGTCCTCTACCCGGGTGACGGCATGACCGCTGACCCTGACGAGTTCTACGGTCCGTGGGTCACCGGACCGGACGGATGCACCGTCGTGGAGTTCTTCGGAGCGCTCACCGGATTGCTCCGGGGGATCTTCCAGAAGAAGGACGGTGAGATCTTCGACGTCGATGCGCTCACGTCACTGCCCAAGGGAACGTCGGCTCCCACCGCGGACGAGATCTCAGGGAGCGAGCACCTCGGCGAGCTGACGGCTGCTGCGAAGGCCCAAGCCTCGGCGCGAAAGGACGCGTGAGCGATGGACACACAGGGGTCGGGAGCATCCGACGCGTACATGCCGGCCGTCGACGTGGAGGTCAAGGACCAGGTTGCGACGGTTCGCCTTCTCACTCGCTCGCAGTGGATGAGGAAAACCGGCATCACACCGGAGACGTTCGCGACGCTCGAGCGCGCATGGGAGATCCATTCCGACCTCGCAGCGGCGCTCCAGCAACTCCGCGACGACGCGGACGTGCGGGTGGTCGTGATCACGGGGGCGGAGGACGGGCTGTTCCTTTCTGCCACAGAGCCGGGCCGTTCACCGGAGGAGACCGCCAAGACATCGGCACTCGGCAGGTCGGAACAGCTCTACGACGTGTTCATGGGTGTGGTTCGCCACACCCAGGTGGCGATCGAGATGGAGAAGCCGCTCATCGCCCGCGTGAACGGCGACGCGATCGGTGTCGGCCAGAGCATCATGTTCCAGTGCGACCTGATCGTCGCACGCGAGGACGCGATCATCGTCGACCCGCACATGGGTCCCGAAGAGTGGCCCCCTGAGCTCGGGCCGGACCTCGCGCCGTACATCGCGGCATACCCCAGCAGCTCGACCGACACGATCATCGGGGTTCCGCCGGGCGACGGCGGCGCCGCGCTCGTGCCGCTGTATCTCTCGCCGGCGAAGGCCAAGGAGTACCTGATGCTCGGCAAGCCGTACACCGCGAAGGACATGGCGCAACTCGGGGTCATCAACTACGCGGTGCCGATGAGCCAACTCGACACGATCGTCGACGATCTCGTGCGCCGACTCCTCCGGCGCTCTCCGGAGTCTCTCGCTCTCACCAAGAGAGCGGTCAACCGGCGAATGGCGCAACAGGTCAACCTCACGATGGACGCCGCAGCCGGTTATCAGTGGCTGAGCATCCTGCGAGCGAAATCCCGGGTCAAGACGACATGACCCCGAACGCGCGCTCCGTCTCGAATCACGACCAGACACAGAATCCAAGCGAGAAGGGTTGGACATGACGTACATCAAGATGGACGAGCCCGAGTACTGGGAGGTTCCCAAGCGGCTCCAGAGCATGCAGGACCTTCGTCGCGATCGCGGGCGCTCGAAGCAATTCGTGCTCGGCGACCCCGACGACGACAGCGCGGCTGCTGGCCTCATCTCCGAGCTTCCGGCTCTGGCTCCGGTGCCCCGGCACGGTCACGATTGCCATTCGCTCACGCTGGTCATCAAGGGGTCCCTGTTCGTCCCGGGGAAGGTGCTCTATCCGGGCGACGGGATGACCGCGAATCCGCACGAGATCTACGGTCCCTGGTTCACCGGCCCGGAAGGGTGCACCGTCGTCGAGTTCTTCGGCGCGTTGACCGGATTGATCCGCGGGTTGTTCGAGAAGAAGAACGGTGAGATCTTCGAGGTCGACGCGCTCACGACACTGCCCTCGGTCGACACGATGCCGGAGTTCTCGCCGGAGGCCATGGCCGGGATGGAAATCCTCGACGAGTTGCGCGCGGCGGCGCACGCGGCGGCAGCACAGCGGTGAGCGCTCCGTCGGGTCCGGATCGTCCGTCGACGCGGCCGACCCGGACCCGACGACGCGGGACGTGACGAACAGCAGCCCATACGGCTCGCAGACGTGATGGGGGAGGGATCATGATCGACACCCTGTTGGTGGGGGGAACCGTCGTCGACGGCTCGGGTGGTCCCGGCTGCCAGGCGGACGTGGCGATCCACGACGGCCGGATCGTGTCGATCGGCGGACCCGAGACCCGACAGGAACCGGCACGGGCCACGATCGACGTCACCGGGTTGGTCGTCGCGCCCGGCTTCGTCGACATCCACACGCACTACGACGCCCAGCTCTTCTGGGATGCCACGGCGAGCCCCTCGCCGCTGCATGGAGTCACCTCGGTCATCGGCGGAAACTGCGGATTCACGTTGGCGCCGGTGGGCCCGCGCGACGCCGACTACATGATGCGACTCATGGCGCGGGTCGAGGGCATGCCGTTGGAGGCGCTGGAGGCGGGCCTCTCGTGGGACTGGTCGTCGTTCCCCGAATGGTGGTCGCGCCTCACCGCGCGACCGCTTGCCGTGAACGCAGGATTCCTCGTCGGGCATTCCGCATTGCGCCGCGCTGCGATGGGCGATGCCGCGACGTCGGAGCCGGCGACCACCGCGCAGGTGGCGGAGATGGTCCGGCTCGCTCATGCGGCGATGGCGGCAGGGGCACTGGGGTTCTCGACCTCGCAGTCGCACTCGCACCACGACGGGGCGGGGCGGCCCGTCCCGTCGCGGGCCGCGACCCGGGACGAGCTGCTCGCGCTCGCGGCAGCGGTTCGCGACCATCCGGGGACGACGCTGGAGACGATCGTGGCCGGAACGGTGACCGGCCTCACCGACGACGAGGTCGACCTGATGACGACGATGTCGCTGCGTGGCGGGCGGCCGATCAACTGGAACAACGTCGTCGTCGACAGCGAGAACACGGCGCTCCACGAACACCAGCTCGCGGCGTCGTCCACGGCGGCGGAACGGGGCGCGCGGATCGTCGGCCTCCTGCCGCCGGCTCCGGTGTCGATGCGCCTGTCGCTGCGCACCGGGTTCGTCTTCGACGCGTTGCCCGGTTGGGCTCCGATCATCGCGCTCCCGATCGAGGAGCGGATGCGAGCCTTCGCAGACCGCGACGTCCAGCGTCGCCTGGCCGAGGGCGCCGCGTCGCCAGAAGCGGGGCTGCGCGGGAAGTTCCTCCATTGGCCGAGCGTGGAGATCGCGGAGACGTTCAGCGCCGCCAACGCGCGGTACGAGGGCAAGCGTGTCGGCGAGATCGCTCGCGACAAGGGGATGGATCCCTTCGAGGCGCTGATGGAGATCGCGCTCGCGGACGAGTTGCGCACCGGCCTGGCGCCGCCTGCGTTCGGGAGCTCCGATGCCGACTGGCGACTGCGGGCCCAGCTGCTCACCGACGAGCGGACGATCGCCGGCGGATCGGACGCTGGCGCGCATGTCGACATGATGTGCGGGTCGGTCTACACCACCTCGCTGCTGGCCGAAGGCGTGCGCGCGCGTGGCTTGCTCCCGCTGGAAGAAGCGGTGCGCCAGCTCTCCGACGTGCCCGCCCGGCTCTACGGCCTTCGTGAGCGCGGACGCATCGAACACCGGTGGTGGGCGGACCTCGTGGTCTTCGATCCCGACGCCGTGGCGCCGGCGCGCCAGCGCACCGTGAACGACCTTCCGGGCGGCGCGAGCCGGCTGTATGCGGAGGCGGTCGGCGTGCACCACGTCTTCGTGAACGGCGTGGAGGTCGCTCGTCACGGCGAGATGACCGGCAACCTGCCCGGCCGCCACTTCCACTCCGGTTTGGACACCGAGACGATCAGCGTTCCGGGAGCGTCGTGATGCGGGCCGCAGCGATGTGCCGCGTGAAGGAGGCGCCGTGAAGACCGTGCCGATCATCTCCGTCGACGACCATGTCATGGAGCCGCCCGACCTGTGGCAGAGGCGCCTGCCCGCGAAGTGGCGTGAGTCGGGGCCACGCGTGGTGCGGATGCCGTGGGAGCTCGGCCCCGGGTTCCGCCAGCCGCTCTTCCGCCCCGCTGCCAGCGGACCCGAAACCGACGGCTGGATCGTCGACGACATCGTGCAGTTGATTCCACGGGCGTTGGCGTTCGCCGGGCAGACGGCGGCCGAGATGGATGAACGGCCGATCAGCTACGCGGAGATGCGGCCGGGCTGTTACGACGTCAAGGCGCGGTTGAGCGATCTGGACGTCATCAACGTCGAGAAGTCGCTCTGCTTCCCCAACATCACACGCTTCTGCGGGCAGCTGTTCCTCTGGGTCGGGAACAAGGATCTCGCGCTCGCATGCGTCAAGGCCTACAACGACTGGATGGTCGAGGAGTGGGCGGGCGAGAGCGGCGGACGGCTGCTGCCGTTGTGCCTCATCCCGTTGTGGGACGCGCAGGCGGCAGCGGACGAGGTTCGCCGCAACGCCGCCCGCGGCGTGCGGGCCGTGGCGTTCACCGAGCTCCCCGCTGCGCTCGGGTTGCCGAGCATCCACGACGCCGACGGCTACTGGCTGCCGTTCATCGAGGCGTGCGACGAGACCTCCACGGTGATCTGCCTGCACATCGGTTCGTCGTCGACGCACGTGACGACGTCGCCCGATGCTCCAGTCTGCGTTCCCCAAGCGCTGGTGAGCACGAACGCGCAGCTGTGTCTCGCGGACTGGCTGTTCTCGGGGCTCCTCGCCCGCTACCCGCATCTGAAGCTGGCGTTCTCCGAGAGCCAGATCGGATGGATGCCCTATCTCTTCGAGCGGGTCGACCGGATCTGGCGGAGGGGTCACACGTTCGCCCGCATCCCGGAGACGCTCACCCAACCACCGAGCAGCTACGTGAAAGGCCGGATCTTCGGCTGCTTCTTCGAGGACGACTTCGGCCTCGACGTCCGCGAGTCGGTCGGTGTCGACCAGATCACCTTCGAGAGCGATTATCCCCACCAGGACTCGACGTGGCCGGACACCGCCAACTATGTCGAGCGCATCATGGCCGGTCTGAGCGACGAGGAGCGCTACAAGATCCTGCGAGGAAACGCGATCCGGATGCTGGACCTTCCCCCCGACGACGCCGCCGTCCATCTGACGTGACGCGCCGGCATCGGAGCCTCGTCGATCCGCCGATCCACAGGAGCGAGCCGTGTTCGTTGTTCCCGATCTCGACGAGGTGGTGGCCGTCGCCGCGCGTCTGGGCATCCACCTCGGAGCCGACGAGGCCGAGCTGTACCGCAAGGGCCTCGTCGCGCAGCTCGAGCAGTTCGACGAGTTCGTCCAATGGCGGGTCACCGAGCACCGTCCGCCCGTCGTCAGCGCCGCGCGCGAACCGGGCCATCGGCCAACCCCGGAGGAGGACCCGCTCAACGCGTGGATGTGGAAGTGCCACATCACCGGCGCCGACGAAGGTCTTCTGGCCGGCAAGACGGTGAGCTTCAAGGATCACACGGCCGTCGCAGGCATCCCGCTGACGTTCGGCTCGTTCGCGATGGAGGGTTTCGTCCCGGACTTCGACGCGACCATCGTGACGAGAGTTCTCGACGCTGGCGGCACGGTCGTCGGCAAGAACGTGATGGACGGGTTCTCCGGAGGGTTCGGCTTTGGCGGCGGCATCGGCGACTACGGCCGAGCCCGCAACCCGCACAATCCCGACCACCTGACGGGCGGGTCGTCGACCGGCTCTGCCGCTGCTCTGGCGGCGGGCGAAGTCGACATCTCGTTCGGGGGCGATCAGGGCGGGTCGATCCGCATCCCGGCCGCGCTGTGCGGGATCGTCGGCCTCAAGCCGACGTTCGGGTTGGTGTCGCACTTCGGCGTCGCGTTCGGGTCGGAGCAGAGCGTCGACTTCACGGGGCCGATGGCACGCACCGTGGAGGACGTCGCCGCGGCGCTCGACGCAGTCGCCGGGTTCGACGGTCTGGACCCGCGCCAGGGACGCGACGTCCCCGAACGCGTCGACACGAGCAGCGCTCTGGGCCACGGGGTGACGGGCGTCCGCATCGGCGTCGTCGACGAGGGCTTCGACGGCGCCGACGACGACGTGCGGGAGCTGGTCCTGGCGGCCGTCGACGTGTTGGGCGCAGGAGGCGCCGCTGTCTCGAACGTGTCGATCCCCCGGCACCTCGACGCCAACCGAGCGGCGATGGCTCTGGGGCCCGAGGGGGCTCGTGCGATCTTCGAGACGGGGCTGTTCGGCGCGTTCGCCAAGACGTACTATCCCGCCGACCTCGTCGCAGCGGTGAACGCCATGTGGGCCACCCATGCGGACGTCCTCGCGCCGCGCAACAAGCTGAGCCTCCTGGTCGCCGAGTTCAGCCGGCGCAACTTCGGCGGGCGTGTCTACGCCAAGGCGCACAACATGCGGCCGACGTTCGTGAAGGCGTACGACGACGCCCTCGCCGAGGTCGACGTCCTCGTCATGCCGACCTGTCTCGTGAAGGCGCCGAAGTACGAGCGGCCGGATGGTCATCTCGCGCGGGTCGAGGAGAATCTGGCCACGCCGACTGCGCGGACGCTGGCACGTAACACCAAGCCGTTCAACTACACCGGTCACCCAGCGCTGGCGATGCCATGCGGCAAGTCGGATGGGCTGCCTGTGAGCTTCCAGCTCGTCGGCCGGGCGTTCGACGACGCGCAGCTCCTGCGCGTGGCCTACGCCTACGAGCACCTTGTCGACTGGGGCGAGATCGTCGGCCTGGGATGACCCGAGGCGCGATCGCGCGGCGATCGACCGGCAGCGCGATTTCTTCTGGTACTTGACATTATGTCCCTGTCGTATAATCTGATGGTCGTTGCGACAACGCCCGTATCGCAAGGTGATTCGGGGGGAGTTGTTCGCTGTCGCTCGCACGGGGGTGCGGCCTCCAGAACCGTCCAATACACGTCAGGTTGGTGAGGGGCACACGGATGCCTACCGGGAATGTTGGGTTGTATCCCTCCACGATGACTGAGCCTGCGCGGCTGAAGGGGTGTCGGTGACCATCACGTTGCACAGATCGCGGCCGCGGCCGACCGATCGCATTCGCACGGCGTGGTTGGCCGAGCGCGGCTCGAAGTCGGCTGTGCTCGTGCTCAGTGTCGCGTTCGCCGCGACGCCGGTGGTCTACGTGTTCTCCAAGGCGCTCGTCGATGACGCGGCAGGCGTCCGGCGACTCGTCGACGACCCGTACTTCTGGGATGCGCTGAGGGTCACACTGACGCTCGCGGTCGGGTCCACCCTGTTCGCGCTGGCTCTCGGAACAGCCCTGGCGTGGTGGGCCCACGTGCTGCCGCGCAAACGCCGGTGGCTGGGCGCATTGCCCCTGCTTCCGCTCGTCGCGCCGAGCCTCGCGCTGTTGCTCGGCTACATCTTCCTGCTCAACCCGAACATCGGGTATCTCAACGCGGGCCTTCGGAGCCTGCCCGGGCTCGGCGCGAGCTCCGGGCCGTTCGACGTGTACACCGTGCCGTGGATGATCGTCGTCACCGGTCTCTCGTTGTCCGCCTTCGTCTACCTGTTCGTTCGCAGCGCATTGAGTCAATTCCCACGTGATCTCGTCGAGTCCGCTGCCACGTCGGGCGCCAGCCCGCGCTGGGTTTTCTGGCGGGTCATCTTTCCGCTTCTTCGTCCCGCGTTGGTCTATGGGTCGATGACGGTGGGTGTTCTCTCGTTGGGGCAATTCGCTGCGCCGCTCTTCCTCGGCCGCCAGGGTGGGATCCATGTCCTGAGCACCGAGGTGTTCTTCCACTCGACGACCTACCCTCCCGATCGCGCTCTCGCCTCGGCGTACGGGCTGCCGATCGTCGCCGCAGGCGTGCTGTTCCTCGGCTTCCAGCGTTTCCTGCTGCGCGACCAGGACAAGTACGTCACGACGTCCACCCGAGGCGCCCGACCCCTCGAGAGCCACCGGCTCCTGCCGCAGGTCGCTCTCGTCGTGTACGGGGTCGTGACGATCGGCCTGCCGCTCCTCGCGCTGGCTGTCGTGTCGGCCCAGCCGTTCTGGAGCAAGGACATCGTCCTCAGCGATCTGACGCTCGACAACTACTTCGAGCTGTTTCGCCGCGACGATCTCGTCTCGGCGATCTGGAACAGCATCTACTACTCGCTGGCAGCGTCGGCGATCACGTTGGTGCTGGCGCATCTCGTCGCGGGCACCCTGTATCGCCGGCGGCGGACGCCCGTCATCGCGCTCGTCCAGGACGTCGGCGTCAGCCTGCCGCTCGGCGTGCCCGCGGTGATCCTCGGGGTGGGCTTCCTGTTGTTCTACACGGAGTCGCCGCTGCCGCTGTACGGCAAGCCGTTGGGGCTGATCGTCATGTACGTGGTGATCATGATGCCCTTCGCCACCCGGTTGCAGTTGAGCGCCAGGACGGCCCTCGGCGAGGATCTCCTGAACGCCGCCGCAGCCTCTGGGGCGTCTCCGCTGCGCCGGACACTGCTCGTGCAGCTGCCGCTCTTGCGACCAGCATTTGCTGCGTCTGCAGCGCTCGTCGTCGTTCTCGTTTCACATGAATTCTCTGCGTCTGCGCTCGTTCGTTCCAGAAAAACAATGATGATGGGGCCCATCATCTACGACCTGTGGTCCTACGGTTCGTATCCATTGTCTGCGGCGATGGCTCTGCTCATGTGCGTCGTGACAGGCACCGGGATCGCCATCGCCTTGGCGCTCGGCGGATTCGGACGTCTCATGGACATGGAAGGTGAGAATGTCTGAAATCCTGGTCAGCAACCTGTCGAAGACGTTCTCGGGCGGCCGCGGCAAAGGCCTGCGCGTCCAGGCTGCCAACGACGTGTCGCTGCGCGTGCAGGACGGCGAGTTGCTCGTGCTGCTCGGTCCCAGCGGGTGCGGCAAGACGACGACGCTTCGATGCATCGCAGGCCTGGAGCAGCCGGACTCCGGTCGGATCGCGTTCGGCGATCGCACGATCTTCGACCGGTCGGAGGGCATCAACGTCCAGGTGTACCGGCGCGACTTGGGAATGGTGTTCCAGACGTTCGCCCTATGGCCGCATCTGTCCGCAGGTCAGAACATCGAGTTCCCGCTGCGTCAGCGGCGCGTGTCGAAGAGCGAGCGGAAGAAGCTCGTCGCCGAGGTCGCGGCGCTCGTCGACCTCGACATGACGCTGTTGGAGAAGGTTCCGGGAAAGCTGAGCGGCGGGCAGCAGCAACGCGTCGCGCTCGCGCGGGCCCTCGTCGGCAAGCCGTCCGTCGTCCTGTTCGACGAGCCGCTCTCGAACCTCGACACGGTGCTGCGCGAGCAGCTGCGCAGCGAGCTCCATCGCCTGCACCGTCGCATCGGCTTCACAGGTGTGTACGTCACGCACGACCTGTCGGAGGCGCTCGCGCTAGGCGACCAGGTCGCTGCGATGCGACACGGCCGCATCGAACAGTTCGGCACGCCGGAGACCGTGTTCTCGCACCCGGCGGTCGAGAGCATCGCGCGGACGGTCGGGTATCGCCCGCTCGTCGATCTCGAACCGATGCACGGGCAATGGCGATGCGTCGGCGCCCAGCTCGAGGGCGACCTTCCGCCTGTTGCCGGGTGCCCGTCGCAACTCACTGCGTTCTGCCGGCCCGAGGACATCTCGGTTCGACGGCCCGGCGAGCGCCGCGATGGCCATGTCGTCCTCGCCGGCGGAGTCCTCCTCGAGGCTGCGTACCTCGGTGGGCAGGCCGAGTTCGTCGTCGGCTTCGGTTCGCGCGAGGTCCGCGCGCTCGTGCGCGGCGAGAACACGGATGACTGGGTCGTCGGCGAACCCTTCGCTGTCCAGGCCCGGGCGGATGCGCTGCGCTACTACGACGCCAACGGCGTCCTGTGGGAGCAGGCGCAGCCGCCCTCCGTCGCACCCGTCGAAGCAGACGGCCGTGCTGTGGCCTGCTCATGAGGGTTGCGCTCAATTCACGAATATCCAAGGAAACGGGGGAACAGGCAACCATGCGGAATCACACGCAACGCACGAGCCGGGCACGTTTGTCCGTGGTCGGCCGACTAGCACTCGTCATCGGGGCCGGCGCCCTCGTAATCGCCGCGTGCGGTGATGACGACGACTCTGGCACGAGCGCTCCCGCGACGAACGCGCCGTCCGCGACCAGCGCGCCGTCCGCGACGAGCACTCCTGCGACAGATTCCACGCCTGCGAGCAGCGCTCCTGCCACGACCGCCACGGGCGGCACGACCGGCACGACCGGCTCCGGGGAGGATTCCGCGGAATGGCAGGCCGTGATCAGCGCGGCCAAAGAGGAGGGGCATCTCCTCATCTACAGCTCCAACTCACCGGACTTCAACGACGCGACCGTCGCCGCGTTCGAGGAGGAGTATCCGGACATCGACGTCGAGATCCAGCGGCTCGCCGCGACGGAGATGATCCCTCGTGCAGACGCCGAGTTCGACTCGAAGATCGAAACAGCCGACATCCTGCTGACTCCGGTTCGTGACTGGATGGTCGACAAGTCCGGCGTCGACGGGTACGCGGAGGTGCTGACGGGCCCCAACGTCGCGACCCTTGGCGACGACCTCGTGATCGGTGAGGGAAAGGCCGTCGCCACTTCGGCGGTGGCCTACGGATTCGCCTACAACACGAACGTGTATCCCGATGGTGTGGACCCGACCGAGTTCCCCGATCCGAAGTTCAAGGGTCGCATCGGCACGATCGAAGCGGCCACGGAGACGACGGTGAAGAACTACGACGCCTACGTCGAGATGTTCGGGGAGGACTGGCTCACCGGTGTCGGTGCGAACGATCTCGCGCTGTATCCGAGCCAGGTGCCCTTGGCGCAGGCGGTCGCAGCCGGTGAGCTCGACGTGGCGCTGTTCTCCACGCCGAACGTGCTGCCCGAAGGCGCGCCGATCGACATCGTGTATCCCGAGAAGCCGCTCGCGGCCTCGTTCTACGGGATGGCCACCGGGCGGGGCGGCAACCCCAACGCTGCTCAGCTGTTCATGAACTGGCTGCTGTCGCACAACGGCCAGGAGACGTGGGCCAAGGGTGGCGTGGCGGTCCTCTCCGGCGTGTCGTCGGCGCAGTTCACGTTCGACGAGGTGATCCAGCCGGACCTGGAGCCGATCGACGACGCCTACCTGAATCAGCGCCGGGCGGAGCTCGAGAAGATCCTCACGGGCGGCTGACCGGTACCAGAGAGCTGGACGAACTGCCGTCGCCTGCAGTCGCGGACGCCACCCGTGACTGCAGGCGACGCCTGCCCGGTGGCGGGGAGACGCGATCGATGGCAGGTCGAGGACCGGTCGTGGGAGGAGATGAGAAGGTCATGCTGACGAGACGGGTATCAGGCGATCTGCGCCGACGGTACGTCGAGGCGGGATTGTGGCCAGAACGTGCGTTGTTCGACCTCGTCGACGCATCGGCGCGGCAGGATCCGGGCAAGATCGCGGTTGCAGACCCGCACCACCGGCTCACCTATCAGCAGTTCCTGAGCCTGACGCAGCGCCTGGCGGCCGTCCTTCTCGACGTCGGCGTGCAACCCGGTGAGCCGGTGGCGATCCAGGCGCCCAACAGCGTGTTCCTCCCGCTCGTCCACATCGCCGTGAACCGAGTCCAGGGGATCTACGTCTCGATCCACGCCCAATGGCGCGAGAGCGAGGTGCGGCACCTGCTCCGGCAGTCCAGAGCTCGCGTCCTCTTCGTGGCGGATCAGTGCGAAGAGGGCTACGACCACATCAGCATGGTCGACACCCTTCGAGCCGACATCCCCGATCTGGAGCACGTCGTCCCGTTGACGATCGGACCCTCTGGTCTCGCCGCTCTGCCGTCGGAGGATCGGATCGTCGACGAGCTCACCGAGGCGCGTTTGGCCCACATCCCGATCGACCCTGATGCGCCGCGACACACGATGATGAGCTCGGGCACGACGTCGATGCCCAAGATCAGCGAGTGGAGCGACAACGGACTCCACGCTGCGTTCGGCCGCAACTACGTCGACACCGCCCACCTCACCGCCGACGACGTCGTGCTGGGAGTCGCACCCGCCTCGACCGGCGCCACGGGCTACGTCTACGGCGTGCTGGCGCCGCTGCTCGTCGGCGCGACGTCGGTGTTGCTCGATCCGTGGGATCCGCACCGGGCGGTGGAGCTGCTCGACGCCGAGCAGGCGTCATGTCTGGTGGCGGTGCCGGCCCAGATCGTGAAGATGCTCGGCAGCCCGCGAGCGATGTCGGGCTCGTTCGCCAGGTTGCGGTGCATCAGCAACGGAGGCGCGCCGCTGTCGGAAGCCCACGCCCGGCAGGCCGAGGCGGTGTTCGGCTGCCGCGTCCACACGATGTACGGCGCCACCGACGCGGGCGTGCCCACCTCGATGGACCTCGACGATCCCGAGGACCGGCGGGTGACCACGGTCGGGCGCGTCGTGGAGGGCATGGAGCTCCGGACGGTGGACGAGATGGACGTGCCCACGCCGGCGGGGGAGCCGGGCGAGGTCGTGTGGCGTGGAGCGCACAAGGTGCTCGGCTACATGAACGACGACGCCGCGACCGCCGCGGCGTTCGACGCCGAGGGGTGGTACCACTCCGGCGACATCGGCATCCTCGACGCCGATGGATTCCTGCGGATCGTGGGCCGCAAGAAGGACATGATCCTGCGCGGTGGGCAGAACATCTACCCGGGCGAGATCGAGGAGATCCTCGACACTCACCCGAAGGTGGAGAGCGTGGCGGTGGTGGCGGTCCCGGACGCGGTTCTCGGCGAGCGTGCGTGCGCGTTCGTCATCCCGAAGAGCGCTGCCGACCCACTCACCTTCGACGAGATGATCGAGTGCTGCCGCGCCGCGGGATTGGTGAAGTACAAGTGGCCCGAGCGTCTCGAGCTCGTCGACGAGTTTCCGATGAGCGCCGGTGGCAAGGTCCAGAAGGCGGCGCTGACGGCTCTCGCGGCGTCACGAGTGCGCGTTGGAGACGGTCCGACCTCATGAATGAACAACTCGACCGGGCCGGAACCGCCGCCGGCACGAGCCGCGGCCCGCTCGAGGGAATCGTCGTCATCGAGGCCGCGACGTTCATGAGCGGCCCCCTCGCCGGCCTGCAACTGGCCGAGCTGGGTGCGACGGTGATCAAGATCGAACCTCCGACGGGCGATCCGTTCCGCCGGTTCGGGCGTCCGAAGACGTACGTTGCACCGCATTTCGCGAGCATCAATCGCGGCAAGCAGAGCATCGTGCTCGACCTGAAGGCGCCGGGCAATCGCGAACGGCTCCTCACGCTCGTGCGTTCCGCGGACGTGTTCCTCGCCAACTGGCGACATGGCGTCGACGACTCGCTGGGCCTGACCGACGATGTGCTGGCCGCGGCGAATCCGCGCCTGATCCGTGTCTCGATCACCGGCTTCGGCCCGGATGGGCCCTCGGCGGACGAGCCGGCGTTCGACACCGCGGTGCAGGCCCGCGCGGCGATGATGGACGCCTTCGCGCGGACGCCAGAACCCGTCGTTCTCCCCGGATACCCCGTCGACAAGATGACCGCGCTGCTCGCGACACAGGCCATCCTCGCCGCTCTCTTCGCGCGCGAGCGCACCGGCGGCGGGGAACGGATCGACTTGGCGATGCTCGACGTCGCGGCCGCCGTGCAGTTCCCGGACCTGTTCGCATCCCGGGTCTTCCTCGAGCACCAACCAGAGGACCCGCACAACCGGCACACGATGGCGATCCGCCCTCTCGAGGTGGCGGATGGGTACCTGATGGTCGCGCCGGGGACCGCGAAGCAGATCGCCGCCGCGTTCACAGCAGTCGGCTGTCCCGAGCGCGCGAATGTCGTGCTCGCCATCCAGGAGCACGCCGAGCTCGTGGCTGCGTTCTACGAGGAGCTGAACGCGGTGTCCACGACCTGGACCGTTGACGAGTTGATGGCAAAGTTTCGAGAGGCGGAGGTGCCGTGTGCGCCGTGCGTGCGCATGGATGAGCACTTCGCCGACGAACAAGTGGTGAACAACGAGCTGTACGAGATCGTCGACTGGGACGACGTGGGACCCGCGCGGGTCGTGCGCTACCCGGCGGTCTTCCGCCGGTGGCCCCGATTGGTGGCGACGTCCGCCCCGCCGAAGTTGGGAGAACACGACGCCATGTGGAACTCCGCCGTCGACCCGTTGGTGGATCACACCGTCACGCCGAGGAGCTGCTGATGGGAGCCGTCGATTACTGGTGCAACCCGTTCACGCCGGAGGCGTTCGACAAGTACTGGTTCGGAACTCCAGAGATCAACGCGGTCATCCAATGGTGGTCGATGGAAGACCGGATCGTCGGGCGCACGCCGTCGGAGTTCGTTCAGTCCATGGACGACGCGGACGTCGACGTCGCCTTGGTGCCCTCGGTCAAGATGCGGTCGTTCGAAACGTCGCAACTGATCTGGGACACCCCCGAAGAGGAAGTGGCGGCGCTCGTGCGCGCCGAGCCCGACCGCCTGCGCGGATTGGTGGGGATCGATCCGACCGCCGGGATGCGGGGCGTCGCGCGACTCGAATCCTGGGTCCGGTCGGGCTACTTCGTCGGTGCGCTGATCCACACCTACGGATTCGGGATCGAGTTGAACCACCGCCGGTACTACCCGTACTACGCGAAGTGCGTCGAGCTCGACGTCCCGGTCGTGATGCAGGTCGGCCACTCGGCCGAGCGCATGCCGTCGGAGCTCGGTCGGCCGCTGTTGCTCGACACCATCGCCCTCGATTTCCCCGAGCTGAAGATCATCGGCGCGCACACGGGCTGGCCGTGGATCGAGGAGATGATCGCCCTGGCCTGGAAGCACCCCAACGTGTACATCGGCACGTCTGCGCACCATCCCCGCTACTGGGACCCCTCGCTGGTGCGCTTCGCCAACGGCCGTGGCCGGGGAAAGGTGATGTTCGGCACGGATTACCCGGTGTTGGAGCACGGCGACAGCCTCGACGCTTTGGCGAAGCTCGACCTGAAGGAGCCAGCGCGGAGACTGGTCGCAGGAGACGCCGCCCGGCAGGTCTTCGGGCTGGATCGCCTTCCGCCTCTCGGCGAACGTCCGTGAGCCCGCCGAACGCGCCGGCCGCGTTGGTCAGGCCGGCATGATCAGCTGCGCGTTCCGGCGGAAGAACTTGTCGATCGCGTCGTCACCGAAGCCCTTCAGCCGCGCGTGGAACTGCTCCACCGCGTCGACGCCGCCTTCCGAGTGCGGATAGTCGCTCGAGAAGCAGTACACGTCGACGAGGTGCGGGTAGCGCTCGAGATGGCTGTCGATGGGCTCGAAGAAGAACGGGGTGACGCGAACGTGTTCGGTGACGTACTCGGTGGGACGCTTCGGCATCTGGCGCGTCTGCGCGAAGTAGTCCCACACCTGTTCCATGCGCTCACACAGCGGCCCCAGCCATTGGGCGCCGCACTCGATGATCCCGAGGCGGAGCTTCGGGTGCCGGTCGAAGACGCCGCCGATGATCATCGACGCGAGGAAGTTCTCCACTGCGAACGCGAACGTCGTCATGAAGTACACGTTGCGCGGCAGGATGCTGTCGCATTGCCGCGCGAACTGCGGCGCGTCCCACCACTCGGCGGGAAGGAACGGGTCGGTGTTCAGGTGAAGGATCACCGGCACGTCGTGCTGGACGGCCATCGCCCAGAACGGGTCGAGAGCCTCGTTCGCCGGTGACGTCCTTGCGGGCGGTGTGGTGGCCGGGATCCACAACGCCCGCGCCCCGCCCGACAGCAGGCGCTCCGCCTCTCGCAACATCGCGTCGAGGTCGAAGGTCGTCACGATGGCCACGTGGTGTTGACGGTCGCTGAGGTCGGTCATGCCGAGTGCCCAGTCGTTGTGCGCGGCGATCGCGTCGAGGCCGATCCTGCGGTGGTCGCAGCGCTCCGCGTGGAACAGCTTGTCGAAGTGCGCGTCGCTCAGCTGGGCGAGGAGCAGACCGATGAACCCGAAGGTCGGGAACACCAACTGGCAGTCCACGCCCATGGCATCGAGCACTTCGTTGCGGCGGCGCATGTCGATCGCCCCGGGCGCTCCAGGGCCCTTGAGCCGCCAGATGGTCGTGGGGTCGATCGGCGCGGCGTCGCCGACGATGTCCGGCCGGGTGAGATCGTTCTCGCGCCACTCGCCCTTTCCCGTGTTCCGGCGGTCGTACAGCTCCATCACCCTGTGGCCGACCTCACCGAACAGGTCCGGGTAGAAGTGCGAGGGCATGAACTCGTGGCTGTCGACATCGATGATGTTGCGCAACATCGACGTGGCTCCTCTCTTCCGATCGTCGCGTTCGTGTCGTTCGGCGTGGGCTAGACGTACGGGAGGACTTCTTCGACCAGCCGCTCGAACTGGCGCGTCTGATCCATCGCCGTCATCCGAAGCGTGATCGTCTTCGCCCCGGCGTCCTTCAAGGATGCGAGCTGCTCGATGCACGCCTGCGGCGGTCCCCATGCCGTCCACGACCGGATCGCCGTCTCGTCGAAGACCGGCCCGTAGTGGAGGTTGAGGAGGCGTTCGGTCTCGGTGAACGCGGTGGCGGCGTCCTCGTTGATGTTGATGTTGTGGATGGTCATCGTCGGGAACGTGTCCGGATCCTTGCCTTCCTGGAGGAGAAGGTCGGAGAGCTCGCGCCAGAGGAGATCGAAGGCGTTCGGCACGAGCTGGACGGTCATCCATCCGTCCGCGACCCGGGCGACACGGCGGAGGGGAGCGCGGATCGCCTCAGGGCGCTGTCGACGGGGTGGCGGGTTCGAGGCGATCCAGATCGGGCACGGGTCCTGCACGGGAACGGGAGCCAGGGTGACGTCGGAGAACGACGTCCACCGCCCGGCGTACGACGTTGGCTTCCCGGTCCACAGCGCGCGGCAGATGTCGATGTTCTCGGCCATCCGGCCCGCTCGTTGACCGTCGCTCACACCCCACGGGCGGCCTTCCTCCTCGCTCGCGCCTGCTTGCTTCACGATGCCGGTACACGCGGCGAGGATCATCCGGCCGGCCGACACGACGTCGAGCGTCGCCCACTGGAACGCGAAGACGAGCGGATCGCGGACCGGGAACGTCGCCATGCAGCCGACACCCAGCTTGACCCGCTTGGTGACCGCGGCGAGCGCGCCGAGGAGCGCGATCGAGTCCGGTCGAGGCTTCGAGAAGAGGCTGTCGCCGACCCACACCGAGTCGAACAACGGGTTCGCGTCGGCTCGGCGCGCGAGATCGGTGAGACCGCCGATGTCGGTGAGGCCCAGAAGCACGCCCCGCTGCGGCAACGCCAGGCCGAAGGACACGCGGGACCCGGTCATGCGCTGCGCTGCGGGAGGGAGCGCACATACTCCAGTTGCACGGCGGCGTACCGCGCAGGGGAGGGGTCGATCGCGCGGCCCATGGCCGCGGCCCGCTCCTCGGCATCGACCATCTCCTGCCACATCGCGATCTCCTCCGCCGATGGGGTGAAGACGTCGTTGACGGCGGCGATGCTGGCCTCCTCGGTCGGGCAGTGCATGCCGAGCAGCCCGAGATCGCGTTGCAGCGTCGCCCAGGTCCGCAGGTCGTCGATGTGCTGATCGAAGCTGTCGGCGACGCGGTGGTAGCCCCCTCCGATCGGGTGCGGCACCTGGGCCGCGCGGGCAGCCATCAGGACGCGCGACCGCATGTAGAGGGTCTCGCTGCCGCCGGGTGTCCAGCGATAGCCGATCGAGCGAGCGGGGTCGCCTCCCTTGGACGTGCACCATCCCATGTGCGCGATCCGGTCGGATTCCTTCGCGATCTGGTACACGTCGGCGATCCCGCTGGCGCTCTCGATCAACGGAAACAGCTTGGTGTGGCCGACCTCGATGTCCCGCTCGCGTTCGAGCTGCGCGAGGACGTCCGTCACGGCGGTGATGTCTCCCAACTCCGTCTTCGGGATCAGCACGCCGTAGAGAGCAGGGCTGAGGATCGCGTCGAGGTCCTTCAGCATCTCCTCCCGGTTCCTGATCGCGTGCACGCGCGTCAGCACGGTGCGGCCCTCGGATCCGAGGCTGTCGATCAGCGCGCGCTGGCGTCGACGGGCGTCGATGAGTTGGCTCGGATGGACGTACTCCTCGAGGTCTCCCCAGACCGCGTCGGCGCCCCACGCGAACGCCTGGCGCGCGGCGTCCTCGTCGCCGGCTTCGACGATGACGAGAGATCGGATCGGCCGCGCGCCCCTCACGATCGTTCACCCGTCCCGCCGGCGGTGCCGGCGCGGGTGTTCGCACCGCCGAGGCGGCCGACATCGAGGCCGTAGACGTCACACGCGTTCTGGTAGAGCGCCTTGGCGCGGACCGTCGGGTCGATCCCCGCGTAGGCCTCCGTGGCGTACTCGGCAGGCGTGAGCGTGGTCGGTGCTGCCGGCCCGGGCGCGATCCCGCCGCCATGGGGGAAGTCGGTCGAGAACATGAAGTTGTCGGGGTACAGGTCGAGGCTGTGAAGCGTCGTGCGCTCGAACCAGTACGTCGCGAAGCACTGGCGGCGGAAGTACTCGCTCGGCAGCAGCGGGAGCTGCGACGTGTTGCCGTAGATCTTCCAGTTCCAATCGAGCGCTTCGAGGTAGAACGGGATGTGACCGAGCCCGGCTTCCACGCTGACGAGCTTCAAGCGTGGGAATCGGTCGCAGAGCCCGCTCGTCAGAAGGATGCCGAGCACGTCGTCGTTGGCGAGCAGCCCGCTCGGCGAGATCCGGGCGAGCGCTCGCCGTTCCTCGTCGGTGGATCTGCGACGGCGCTCGCCCCGGGGACCGTCCTCACGCAGCTCGTCGCCGAAGGCGCCGAAGCCGATGTGGTAGTTGATCGGGATCTCCATGTGCTCGGCCGCGGCATAGATCGGGTCCCAGTGCGGGTCGACGAACGAGGGCAGCCCGATCTTCTCGAACTTGTTGGCCGCGAGGACCCCGCGGAAGCCGATGCCGGCGCAGCGCTCCATCTCGCGGACGGACTTGTCGATGTCCCAATACGGCAGCATCGCCATGGGCACGAGACGTGCGTGATCGATGGACGACCACTCCCAGATGTAGTCGTTCCACGCGCGGACGACGAGGTCGGACAGTTCGCTGCCGAGGCGAATGATGGCGTCGGAAGCGAACCCCACCAGGTTCGGATAGAGGATCGCGGCATCGATCCCGTACTCGTCCATGCGCTCGAGGCGCTTCGCAGCGTCGAAGACCGCGGGGTCCGCGTCCTCGTACTCCATCGGCGTCGACGGCTGATGTTCGGGCCACCCGACCTGACTCGTCGCCGCTCCTGTCACTGCCCAGTACCACACGTCACCGATCCGCCAGTGGTGATGCCCCGTCTTCGGATGGACGTCGACGCGGGGAACCATCTCGACGAACTTCTTCGGCACCCGAGCGGTCCACACGTCCGCCTGCTCTGTCACGTGTGCGTCCGCGTCGATCAGCGGCATCGCATTCATCGCGGCAATCGCCATCCCGAGTCCCCCCTGCGTCACATGCCCCATGTCGGCCAGGTGGCCTGCCTCTTCCTACACAGGAAAGGACCATATTGTCAAGTCCTGTCTAATATGAGGGAGTTCTCAGGACCCTGATGGACACCGCCCTGGCTCGGCTGTGTGCG
>CAZGUH010000047.1:0-27663 GCA_964529005.1 uncultured Ilumatobacteraceae bacterium
ATCTAGTGCCGGTTGCGGGCGAAGTTCTCCCGTGCCTCCGTGATCTCCTGCCAGGCTGCCTCGCGTCCCGCGATGCCGGCGGTGGAGGAGGTCTTGCCGGGCTCGAGCGCCTTGTAGACCTCGAAGAAGTGCTGGATCTCGGCCACCAGCTCGGGCGTCATGTCGGCCAGGTCGTTGACGCCCTGCCAGCGCGGCTCGCGCGGCGGGACGCAGATCAGCTTCGCGTCCTCGCCGGCTTCGTCCTGCATGTACAGCACCCCGACGGGCCGGGCCTCGACCCACACGCCGGGGAAGACGGCGTCCTCGAGCAGCACGAGGGCGTCGAGCGGGTCGCCGTCGCCGCTCAACGTGTCGGGCACGAAGCCGTAGTCGGCGGGGTAGGTCGTCGCCGTGAACAGCCGCCGGTCGAGGAAGACGCGCCCCGTGACGTGATCGATCTCGTACTTGTTGCGGCTGCCGCGCGGGATCTCGATGACGACGTGGATGCAGTCGGCCGCCGGCGCCTTGGCCTCGCTCATACGGGGACCTCACTCATGCGGGCCATCGTCCCACAGGATCCCGCGACCGGCTGGGGTGCTGTGCCCCATGCCACGCACGGTGCGGCGACGGCGCCTGGTGGGAACCAACCGGCGCCGCATCGACGCCGTCTCGTAGGCTGGCGCCCATGGAATTCCGCCGGATCACGAATCTGCCTCCGTATGTGTTCACGATCATCAACAACCTGAAGATCGAGGCACGTCGCGCAGGCGCAGACGTGATCGACCTCGGCTTCGGAAATCCCGACATCCCCTCCCCGGCCATCGCCGTCGAGAAGCTCGCCGAATCCGCGCACATCGCCCGCAACCACCGTTATTCGATGAGCAAGGGCCTCCCCAAGCTGCGCGAAGCGATCGCCGCGTTGTACCAGCGCAACTGGGGTGTCGAGCTCGACACCGAACTCGAGATCACCAACACGATCGGCTCCAAGGAGGGCTTCAGCCACTTGATGTGGGTGCTGCTCGATCGTGGCGACGCGGCGATCGTGCCGAGCCCCAGCTACCCGATCCACATCTACGGTCCGCTGTTCGCCGGAGCAGACCTGCGGCAGGTGCCGATGCGCGGCCTCGCCGACCCCCGGGTGCAGGCCGACTTCACCGGTGATTTCTTCGACAGTCTCACCACCGCGTACGACGTCGGCTGGCCCAAGCCGCGGGTGCTCGTCATCTCGTTCCCCCACAACCCCACCGGCGCGTGCGTCGATCTCGACTTCATGCAGCGGGTGGTCGACTTCTGCCGTGAACGGGAGATGATCGTCGTCCACGACTTCGCCTATGCCGACGTCGGCTTCGACGGCTACACCCCGCCCAGCATCCTCCAGGCCGACGGAGCCAAGGAGTGCGCGGTCGAGCTCTACTCGATGACCAAGAGCTTCTCCATGGCCGGGTGGCGCATCGCCTTCCTGCTCGGAAACCGCGACGTCGTGCAGGCGCTGGTGAAGCTGAAGAGCTACCTCGACTACGGCACGTTCCAGCCGATCCAGATCGCGGCGACGGTCACGATGAACGAAGCGGCCGACTTCCCCAAGGAGGTGTGCGCCGCGTACCAGAGCCGCCGCGACGCGCTCGTCGACGGCCTGGCCCGCATCGGTTGGGACATCCCCAAGCCGGGCGGATCGATGTTCGTCTGGGCGCCGATCCCCGACGCCTATGCAGAACTCGACTCCGTCGAGTTCTGCTCGCTGCTCGTGCGCGACTGCGCTGTGGCGCTCTCACCGGGCCTCGGCTTCGGCCCGGGAGGCGAGGGCTACGTGCGGTTCGCGCTGATCGAGAACGAGCAACGCATCGCGCAGGGCATCCGCAACCTGAAGCGTGGCCTCACCAAGTTGGGCTAGCGGCGGCAATTCACGTTCTGGAAACAATGCGGACTCGGGCCGCGTCGGTCCTGTGCCTATGGTGCCGGGCGTGCAGACGTTCGTCGTGCGGGTATGGCTCCCGGACCGCCCGGGCGCCTTGGGTCAGGTAGCCAGCCGGATCGGCGCGGTGCGCGGCGACGTGGTCGGGATCGAGATCCTCGAGCGCGGCGGGGGCAGCGCGATCGACGAGTTGATCGTCCGGCTCCCCGACGACAACCTGGTCGATCTCCTGGTCGCCGAGATCATGCAGGTCGACGGCGTGGCGGTGGAGGACGTTCGACCGCAGCTGCCGGGCCGCTCCGACGCGAGCCTCGCTGCCTTGCAGGCGGCGGCGGTGATCGCCGAGACCGAGCCGGACAAGCGGCTGGAGCAGCTGTGCGTCGAACTGCTCGATCTCGTCGACGGGTCGTGGGTCGCGGCGGTGAGCAGCGACCCGTGCGACGTGCTCGTCGAGCGCGGGGCGCCCCCCGAGCCCGCCTGGCTGGCCGCATTCCTGGCGGGCACCCGGCACCTCGCCCCCGACGACGACCACGACGCCAGCCCGAGCGAGCTCGCCTGGGCACATCTGGACGGCGGCGCGATCTCGGTCGTCGTCGGCCGCGACGGCCGCCCGTTCCACGCTCGCGAGCGGACGCAGGTGTCGCTCCTCGGGCGGATCACCGACGCGCTCGTGTCGCCACCACAGCCTTGAGATAGGCCCCTTCGGTGAAACCGACCGGGTGGTCCGCCGGGTGGCCCGTCCGCGCCCGCACCTCCAGCGGAAGCCCGGCGGAGTTCGCCGCCGACAGCACCGCGGCATGGAAGTCCGGCGCGCTGACGCGGCTCGAGCAGGACGCCTGCACGAGCGTTCCGCCCGGCGCGAGCAGCCGGAGCGCCAGCACGGTCAAGCGCCGGTAGGCGTCGAGCGCACGGCCGACGTCGGCCTGCTTCTGCGCGAACGAGGGCGGGTCGACGATCACGAGGTCGTAGCGCGCCCGCGACCGGGCCAGGCGCTCCATCACCGTGAACGCGTCGCCGACGTCGGCGCTGTGCCGGCAGGCCCGCACGGCTGGGTGGTCGGCGTTGTGCGCGAGGTTGCGCTCGCCCGTGGCGATCGCCGCCGCGCTCGCGTCGACGCAGTGCACGCTGCGAGCTCCGCCCGCCGCGGCGTGGACCGCGAAGCCACCTGTGCACGAGAACACGTCCAGCACCCGCGCGCCGGCCGCCAGCTCGCGCACCCGCGCGCGGTTGTCGCGCTGGTCGAGGAAATGGCCCGTCTTCTGGCCGCGCACGACGTCGGCCTCGAACGACAGCCCGTTCTCACGGAACATCACCGGTCCGCGCGGCGCCGGCCCCAACAGCGCATCGCCGTCGCCGAGCCCGTGGGTGTCCTGACGCTGCACCGACCGAGCGAGGCGCAACACGATCGTCTCCGGTTCGACCACCGCGGCGACGGCGTCGACGATCGGCGGCAGGTGGGGGATGAGCGCGGCGCTGTAGAGCTTGACGACCGCGGTGCGGTCGTAGCGGTCGACCACGAGCGCGGGCAGCGCGTCGTTCTCGCCGTGCACCACCCGGTAGCCGGTGGTCTCGCCGCGCCCCGACGCGGCCGCGAGGTCAGCACGTCGCCCCGACGCGGCGGCGATGCGATCGTGCCACCAGCGTGCGTCGATCGCGGCAGGCCGGCCGTGGTGCAGCACCTTGACGCGGATCGGCGATGCGGGGTCGTAGACGCCGATCGCGGTGAAGCGTCTCCGGTCGTCGAACACGACCGCCATGTCGCCAGGGGCTCCTCCGTCGCTGACGCTCGTGATGGACGCGTCGAAGATCCACGGGTGCCCGCTGCGCACGGCGCGCAGCGCGGCCGGGGTCACCCGCACCGCCAACCGGCGCTCCGGCACGCCGGGGATGGCGCTGCGCCATCCCGCATGCCTGTCGGCGCTCACCAGCGCCGCCTACCGACGTTGCTTGCGGCGGTGCTGCGGCCCGGTCGACGTGCGGCGCGTCGGCGCCGGGCGCTGCCGCGGCGCGGGCGCGGTGGGCGCGGCGGCTTTCCGCGCCTGCGCGGCCGTGCGCTCCGCCCGCAGGTCGCGCAGCGACTTGCGCTGATAGCCGAACTTCGCCAGCACCGCGCCGAACAGCAGATACACCGGCCCGGAGACGATGAGCCCGGCGAACGTGCCGACCGTCGCGTCGTCGCGGAACGCGAGAGCGAACACCGCGGCCATGATCGCGACGAAGATCGCCCACTCACGCGTGAGGCGCGCCCACGGAACGGGACGGCTCGAATCCCAGGCCATGAGACGTTCCTAGCACGCTCGCCGACGGCGGCCACAGACGGCGCCGGGCAGGCGGCGTCGCCGGGCGCTCTGGGGCCTAACCTCGTGGAGATGCATGTCGGCATCCTCACCGGCGGGGGCGACTGCCCGGGTTTGAACGCGGTCATCCGCGCGATCGTGCGCAAGGCGGAGTCCCACTACGGCGACAGGGTCACGGGTTTCCTCGACGCATGGGACGGCGTGATGAACCAGCGCACCATGCCGCTGTCGGTGTCGATCATGCGCGGCATGCTGCCAAAGGGCGGCACGATCCTCGGCACCCGCCGGGGGAGCCCGTTCGACGTGCCCGACGGGCTGGCGCTGGTTCGGAAGGCGTTCGACGACCTCGCCCTCGACGCCCTCGTGGTGATCGGCGGAAACGGCTCGCTGACGGTCGCGTGCATGCTGCACGACCAGCTCGGGCTTCCGATCGTGGGCGTGCCGAAGACGATCGACAACGACATCGCCGGCACCGACGTGACGTTCGGGTTCCACACCGCGGTGCAGATCGCGACGGACGCGATCGACCGTCTGCACACCACCGCCGAGAGCCACGACCGTGTGATGGTGGTCGAGGTGATGGGCCGCCACACCGGGTGGATCGCCACCTACGCCGGGATCGCAGGCGGAGCGACGGTCATCCTCGTGCCCGAGTCACCGTTCGACCTCGACGAGGTGTCGCGCATCGTCGAGCGGCGCCACGAGCGCGGGCGCTTCGCCTCGATCGTCGTGGTCGCCGAAGGGGCGATCCCCAAGCCGGGCACGTTCGAGCTTCCCGAGCGGCAGCTCGATCCGTTCGGCCACGTGCGGCTCGGCGGCATCGGTTCGGTGATCGCGCCGGAGATCGAAGCCCGCACCGGATTCGAGACACGCGTCGTGCAGATCGGCTACGTGCAGCGCGGCGGCACCCCGACGGCGTACGACCGCATCCTGTCGACCCGCTACGGCTTGGCCGCCACCGACGCGGTGCACGACCACGCGTGGGGGCAGATGGTCGTGCTGCGCTCGTCGCGCATCACCCGCGCGCCGCTCACCGACGCGGTGGGCAAGACCCGGACCGTCGACCTCGACCTGTACAACGACGTCGCCGACGTGTTCTTCGGCTGATCACTCGCTCGGCGTGGGTGGGTAGTCGGGCTGGGCGCTCGCCACCATGCCGGGGAAGTCGTAGACCGACAGCGGGTCGCTCTGCAGCTCGCCGTCACCGCCGGGCCACGACTGGCGCTGGCCGTCGACCTGGAGCAGCACGCTCGACACCGAACCGATCTCGCTCGCGGTGAACACGATCTGCGCCACGGCGGCGATCGCCCGCACGCTGCGCAGCTCCGACATGCGCTCGGTCGCGTTGGCCTCGGTGATGTCCACGACCAGCACGCCGCCGGCCGCGAGGTTGGTGGACACGATCTCGGTGCCCTCCGGGATCGCCGTGCTCAGCTGGTCGTCGCGCTCGTCGGAGTTCGGGCCGGCGAACAGAGACGACAGCAGCTCCATGGCGTCTTCGGGCACGTCGCGGGGGACCGCGACGAGCTGCGTCGCCGCTCCCTGCGCGCCAGGCGCGAGGACGTAGATGCGGCCGGCGCCGGTGGCCGCCCCGGCCTCGCCGCGCACGACCGGGCTGAGGTCCTTCTGCTGTGCCGGTTCGACGTCGCGCGGCGCGTCGTCGGTGGTGATGCCGCATCCAGCTACGGCCACGACGGCGGCGAGCACGCCGGCCCATCGGCGTGCCGATCTGCGGCTCACAGCTCGATCTCCTCGGCGGGCAGCTCGATGACGAAGCGGGCGCCCGGTTCGCCGTCGGCGCGGTCGTCCACCCAGGCGCGCCCGCCGTGGAGACGCACGTGCTCGTCGACGAGCGCGAGGCCCAGGCCCGCGCCGTCGTTCGCGCTGCGCCGGCCGGCGACGCCGCCGCGGGCGAAGCGCTCGAAGATCAGCGTCCGCTCGTCGGGAGGAACGCCGGGACCGTTGTCCTCGACGACGATCCACACATGGCCCAGCGGCTCCCCGTCGCCCTCGGCTTCGCAGACCGAAATGCGCGGCTCGCCGCCCCCGTGGACGCGGGCGTTGTCGATCAGGTTGGCGACGACGCGCGCCAGCCGCCGCCGGTCGCCGCGGATGATCAAGCGCTCGCCGCGGTCGGTGACGTGGACCGGCGTGGCCGGCAGGCTGGAGACCGCGACCGCTTGGCGGACGAACTCGGCGACCAGGAGATCCTCCATGTGGAGGCGGATCGCGCCGGCGTCGAAGCGGCTGATCTCGAGCAGATCCTCGACCAGGCTCTGAAAGCGGGCGACGTCGGCCACCAGCAGATCGAGCGCGGCCTGCGCGCGTTCGGGCATCTCGGCCCGCCGGCCCTTCATCACCTCGACCGAGGCCGACAGCGTCATCAACGGCGAGCGCAACTCGTGGCTCACGTCGCTCGCGAACCGTGCGTCGCGCTCGACCCGCCGTTGCAGCGCAGCGGCCATGTCGTTGAACGAGTTGGCGAGCAGCGCCAGGTCGTGGTCGTCGGTGGGCTCGAGGCGGGTGTCGAGCCGACCGCCGGCGATCGCCTTCGCTGCTTGCGCGGCCTCGCCAAGAGGCCTCACCGCGCGGCGGGAGGCGAACGATCCGAGCGCCACGCCGAGCATCGTCGTGATCGCGGCCGCGAACACCAGCGAGAAGCCGACGCTGCGCAGCGTCGAGTTGACCTCGTCCAGGCTGCTGAACTCGAAGTACGCGGCGTCCTCGGCCTCCAGCGGGATGCCGACGACGAGCACCTTCTGGTCGTCGACCTCGGTGATCATCCGCGCTGCGACGTCGTCGACGAGCACGCGGCGCTGGAGCGCCTCGGGGATCGCGTCCTGGCTGTAGAGCGCGACCTGTGCGCTCCAGCCGCCGCGGTAGCGCACCACGGGCCGCGAGGCGCCACGCGAGTCGAGCACCGTCATCGCCTCGCTGGCGTCGGCCGGCTCGGACTCGAGCACCCGCTGCACCGTCCGGGCGTTGTTGTAGGCCTCGTTGATCGCCGCCCGGTCGCGGTTGCTGACCAGGTTGCTCTTGGTGAACCCGTAGGTCGTGGCGGCGAGGAACGCCGACAGCGCGAGCGAGCCGAGCGTGAATCCGAGCAGGATGCGCGTGCGCAATCCCATGCGGCGGGGGCGGCGACGGGCGATCGTCGCGCCCAGCCGTTCTCGCCATCCGAGCGGCTGCTCGGGCGCGCCGCCATCGGCCTCAGCAGGCGCGGCGCCAGCGGGCGTCGAGGCCGCCGGGGTGGCGGCGGGGGTGGCGGCCGGTGCGGTCGAGGCGGCGGGGGAGCTGGCGGTAAGGGTCGGGTCGGTCACGATTGCAAGCGGTACCCGAGCCCGCGCACCGTGACGACGTGGCGCGGGTTGGCGGGATCCTGCTCGACCTTGGTGCGCAGGCGGCGGACGTGGACGTCGACGAGCCGGCCGTCGCCGAAGTAGTCGTAGCCCCACACCTTGTCCAGCAGCGCCTCGCGCGAGAAGACCCGCCCGGGGTTCTGCGCCAGCTCGACCAGCAAGCGGAACTCGGTCTTGGTGAGGTGCAGCTCCTGGCCGGCGCGCAGCACTTTGCCCTCTTCGGCGATGATCTCGAGGTCGCCGAACACGAGCTTGGCGTGCGTCGGCCCGATCGGGCGGATCCGCCGCAGCAGGGCGCGGATGCGCGCCGAGAGCTCCTTGGCCTGGAACGGCTTGGTCAGGTAGTCGTCGGCGCCGGCCTCCAGGCCAGCGACGACGTCGTGCGTGTCGGCGCGCGCTGTGACCATCACGATCGGCACGTCGCTGGTGCGCCGCAACGTGCGGCACAGCTCGAAGCCGTCGATGCCCGGCAGCATGATGTCGATCAGCACGACGTCCGGCGAGCCGTGCTGGAACAGCTCGATGGCCTCCTCGCCGCTGCCGGCCTCGTCGACGGTCCATCCCTCGTCCTCGAGGGCGAGCTTCACGGCGGCGCGGATCCGTTCGTCGTCTTCGACCGTCAAGATGCGAGTTCCCACGGCGACATGATGCCGTACCGGCGGCGCGATCACGCGCGCAGGCGGTCCGTGGGGGTCAGAGGGCTGCGCCGGCCAGGAGATCGCGCATCGTCCCGAACAGGTGGGGGTTGGCGACCAGGACCTCGGACGGGCGCGCCGGCCCTCCCGCGAAGTCGCCGCTGAGACAGCCTGCCTCGTGGGCGATCAGCTGTCCGGCAGCGAGATCCCACGGGTTCAGCCATTCCTCGTAGTAGCAGTCGACGCGGCCGGCGGCGACGTAGCAGAGGTCGACCGCGGCGGCGCCCAGGCGGCGGACGTCGCGCACGTCCGCGATGAAGCGCGCCAGCCGCGCGGCTTGGCGCTGGCGGCGCTCGGGCAGGTAGCTGAAGCCCGTGGCGACCAGCGCGTGGCGGACCTCGGTCGTCGCCGAGCATGCGATCGGCACGCCGTTGAGGCTCGCGCCCTCACCGCGCGCGGCCGAGAACAGCTCGTCGGTGGCGGGGACGTACACCGCGCCGGCCAGGGCGCCGGCGTCGTCGCAGGCGGCGATCGACACGGCGTATCCCGGCAGGCCGTAGAAGAAGTTCGTCGTGCCGTCGATCGGGTCGATCAGCCATCGGATGCCGGACACACCCGGATCGTCCGTGCCTTCCTCCCCGACGACGCCGTCGTCGGGCCGCAGCGAGCGCAGCCCGTCGACGATCATCCGCTCCGAGGCGGTGTCGAACTGCGTGACCATGTCGGTCGGGCTCGACTTCGTCAGCGCCGACAGCTGCCCCGCAGCGCGGCCCGAGCGCACGTACTGCCCTGCTGCTGTGGCGAGTGCCGCGGCGATCTCGCGCAGCTCGCTGCCGGCGGTCATCAGCCCCGCCGGATGTTGGCGCGGTGCGCGGCCTCGCGGTCGCGGATGTCCTTCCATTCGCCGCTCGCGCGCAGCATCAGCACAGCGACGACGGCCATCCCGATCGCTGCCAGGACCGCGCCGGCGAACGCCCCGAGGCCCTTGCCGAGGCCGCAGTCGCCGTCGCACTGGAGCGCGACGAGGCTGTAGCCGATCAGCCCGCCCGCCACGCCGGCGAGGATGATCGAGACGAATGCCGCCGCCCGTGCGGCGGGGGACGGCAGCGCCGACAGCCCCGCGCTGGCGTTGCGCTCGTCGGCTGGTTCCGTCGCCACGGCCGAGAGCGTAGGCAACGCCACGACCGCCAGCCCAGCTGCGTGCAGGGCGCGGCGTCGGGGCTTACGGTGGGGAGGTGGCCCTCGGTCCGGATCGGGCGATCCTGCACGTCGACATGGACGCGTTCTTCGTGTCGGTCGAGCTGGCGCGCCGCCCCGAGCTGCGTGGGCGGCCGGTCGTGGTCGGCGGCGAGGGTCCGCGCGGCGTGGTGGCGGCGGCGTCCTACGAGGCCCGCCGCTACGGGGTCTTCAGCGCGATGCCGTCGACGACGGCGCGCCGGTTGTGCCCCGAGGCGGTGTTCCTGCCCGGCGACCACGCGCACTATTCGGAGGTCAGCGCACAGGTGCACGCCGTGTTCCGCGAGGTGACGCCGCTCGTCGAGCCGATCGCTCTGGACGAAGCGTTCCTCGACGTCAGCGGCGCTCGGCGGCTGCACGGCGACGCTCCGACGATTGCCGCGCGGATCCGCGACCAGGTGCGCAGCCGTCTGGGTCTCGAGTGCTCGGTCGGCGTGGCGACGAACAAGTTCGTCGCCAAGGTCGCGTCGAAGGCTGCCAAGCCGAAGGCGACCCCGGCCGGGGTGTGCGCCGGCGCAGGCGTGGTCGAGGTCCCGTCGGGATCCGAGGCAGCGTTTCTCGCCCCGCTGCCGGTGCGCGCCGTGTGGGGGGTGGGCCCAGCGACGTTCGACCGGCTCAACCGCCTCGGCGTGCGAACCGTCGGCGATCTCGCCGCGATCAGCGAGAGCGCGCTCGTCGCCTCTCTCGGCAAAGCACACGGCCGGCAGCTCTTCCGGCTCGCCCGCGGGATCGACGAGCGGCCGGTGGAGCCCGATCGCGACACCAAGTCGATCGGCCACGAGGAGACGTTCGCCCGCGACCTGCACGGCGCCGACGAGATCCACGTCGAGTTGGTGCGGATGAGCGACGCGGTGGCGGCGCGGCTGCGGGCGCACGGCGTCGGAGCCAGGACCATCACGCTCAAGCTGCGCTTCGACGACTTCACGACGATCAGCCGTGCGGTCACGATGCCGAGCGCGCTCGACACCGCGCCGGCGATCCTCGCCGCGTCGAGCGGGTTGCTCGCCCAGGTCGACCTGGGGCGCGGCGTCCGTCTCGTCGGCGTCAGCGCGTCGAACTTCGCCATGCCGGCGGAGCAGCTGACGATGGACGGCTTGTTCGACGACGCGCCGCAGCCCGACGACTGGGACGCAGCGTCGGACGCGATCGACGAGATCCGCAGCCGCTTCGGCCCCGGGGCGATCGGCCCGGCGAGCGTCGCGACCACCACCGCGGGCCTGCGGGTCGTGCGCCGCGGCGCGCAGCAATGGGGGCCGAACAGCCGCGGGTGACCCGGCGACGGCGGAGCGTACGCGTTGTCTCGGCAGTGTTCACGTGCGACAATGCAGGGGCACGCCCTGCCCGGGGACGTTGCGCAGGAGAGCCGCCATGCCGCTTTCGGAAGACGAACAGCGCATCCTCCGCCAGATCGAGGAGCAGCTGCAAAGCGATCCCTCTTTCCCGCGCAACTTCTCGCAGGTGTCCCGCAGATCGGGGTCACGGCGCATGATCATCCTGTCCGCAATCGGAGTCGTCGGCTGCCTGGCCGTGCTGATCGCCACCTTGCAGGTCAGCGCGTGGCTGTCGTTCGTGGCGTTTTTGGCGATGCTGGCCGCAGCGGTGGTCTTCGAGCGCGAGCTGCGCGCCCTGGGGCGCAACCGCTTCCAGCAGCACTCGTCCAGCCTGCCCTGGCGTCGCCAGCGCGTGCACCGCGACTGACCAGGCGTCAGCGACCCAGCGCGAGGCCGTGCAACCGCGCCCCGACGCGCGGGTCGACCCGGGCCCGCAGGCGTGCCGTCCACGGCAGTTCCGCCAACGCCATGTGGTGCAGGTCGCGGGCGAGCTTCTCGCATCGCGCGGCGGTGTCACCGTCGGGCTCGGCCGGGGCGTAGAACGCGCGGGTGGCCTGCTGCGCGAGCTGGTCGAGCGCGGCTCGCGCCACCGGATCGAGGCGGGCACGGCCTGCGTACTCCAGCGCGGTGTCGCCGGTGCGCGCTTCGACACCGAGCATCTCTGCGGCGGCGAGCGCCCGATGCCACGCCCGGGCGATGCGCCCCGGCGCATCGTGACCGGCGCGGCGCGCCGCGATCGTGTCGAAGACCCAGGGAGACAGCGCCGTCCAGGCGATGGCGACCGCCGCCAAGACGGCGAGCACGATGGCCCACGGCGGGATCGAACCCCCGCCGTCGTCGACCGGCGCGGCCGGCGTGGCGCCGCCGTCGAGGCCCGGGTCGATGAGGTCGGGCAACCCGGCGTCGACCGGTGAGGACGCCGGCGTCGCGGACGGCGACGTCGTCTGCGGCACGGACTGCGACGGCGCCTGGTCGGCCGCGCCGCCACCGTCGAACGCCGGCTCCTGGGCCGGCGAGACGCCGGTGGTGCCTTCCGCTCCCGGAGCCCCTCGCCCGGGCGTCGGTTCGAACAGCACCCACCCGGCGTCGTCGAACCACACCTCGGGCCATGCGTGTGCGTTGCGCCCGCGCACGTGGAATAGGCCGTCGGCTTGCAGGTCGCCGGGCGTGAACCCGACCGCGACCCGCGCCGGCAGGCCGATCGACCGTGCCATCGCGGCGAACGCCCCGGCGAACTGCTCGCAGTACCCCTCGCGCAGGCGCAGGAAGCTCTCGATGCTGTCGATGCTGTGCCCGCGTTGCACGTCGAGGTTGTAGGTGAACTCCGTGCGGAACCAGTTCTGGAGCAGGACGGCCTGGTCGTACGGCGTCGCCGCGCCCGCGGTGACGTCGCGGGCGACGCCGACGATCCCGCGGGGGAAGCTGTCGGGCAGGTCGAGATAGATCGAGTCGGGCGGCGACGACACCGTCGATCGCCGCAGCACGTCGGCCGAGGGCTCCCCGATCGCGGACGTGATCTCGAACGTCATGCCCGGCTCGGTCCCGTCGGCGCCGGTGAGCACCAACGTCGCGGTGTCGGAGACCCATTGCAGGCCGGGGGAGCTCGTGGCCACCGGCTTGAACGCGGCCGGCAGGAGCTGGCCGTCCATCGCCTTGATCGTCAGCGTCTGGGTGATCTCGACGTCACCCCGGTCGACGTCCTCGAAGCGGCCGCGGGCATTCGACAGGGAACGCGAGGGCAGCCCCCACGTCGAGCCGTTGAACACCGCCAGGCCCGTGAGCCGCCAGTACGCCGCCTGCGGGGCCTGCATCGTGAAGTACTCGAGGTTGCTCTGGTTGACGAGCCGCGACCGGATGTCGACGAGAGGGCTCACGACCTCGGTGACGTCGCCGGATCGGTTGCGGGTGTCGACGAGCGCGGCGTCTCCCGCTCCGGGCAGCCGCGGGCCCGCGGCCGCGGCGATTCCCGCCACCGCGGCGGCGAGCACGACCGCGGCGGGAACCGCCCGCGCCATCGCCCGCGTCGGGCGGCCTAGCCACGCGCCCTCCGATCGGCCATGCGCCAGCCGCAGCAGCGCGACGCAGCACAGCGCCACCGCGACCCACAGGGCCGAGAGCACGACGCGGTTGCGGTCGACGCCGAGCGCGGCGGTGAAGACCATTAGCACACCTGACGGCACGGCCGCTTCGGCACGGCCGAAGGCGCGGAACGCGAACGCGTCGGATGCGATCGCGGCGAGGCCCAGCGCCAGCGCCGCGCCGACGGCATAGCCGCCGGACGACGGCACCGGCGCGACCGCCGTGGGGAACTGGTCCCACACCAGGGTGAGGTCGAGGCGAGCGAACTCGAACGTCTGGCGCGTGGGGAACGGACCGGCGAGTGTGTCGCGGTAGTGGACGAACGCGACGACCTCGGCGAGCGCGGCGAGCGACACCGGCAGAGCGATGAGGAACGGCACGCGAACGGAACGCAGCGCGGCGGCGACGCCGTGGCAGACGACCGCCACCACCGCCATCATCGGCAGGAACTCCCAGCCGTCGAAGACCCGGCAGTAGCCGACCGCGGTGGTGATCGTGAGCGCCAGGAGACCGATGGTCGCCGCCGTCGTCTCCGGGCTCGTGGCGCCCGGCGCGCGCCGGCTCACGAGGCCACCCCGGCTGCGGCCGGCATCGACAGCTGCGCGGCGGCTCCGGCCACGGCGCGCCACCCGCGGGCGAACGCGTCCCACGACGTCGCGTCGACGGCCAGGCGATCACCGCGCGGAGGCGGCGTGCTGCAGGCCACGACGACCATGATCTCGGCGGGGTTGGCGCGGCCCCGCAGGGCCGTGTGCGCAGCGCTGCCGACCGCGCCGGTGACGAGGACCACGAGACCGAAGCCGTCGATCGTCGGGACGGTGAGGTGGTCGACGTCGAGGTCGTCGCCCGCGGTCGCGCCGGCGAGGGCGCGCAAGCCGGTGATGCCGGCGTCGGGCCCGCGCACGTCGAGCCCCGGTCCGCTGTAGAGGCGCGTCGGCATGCTCGTCGCGGCCGCCAGCGTGATGCTCGCCGCGACCGACACGGCGCGCTCGAAGGCGCTGGCGTCGTACTGGCCGCCCGCGCGGTCGAGGACGACGGTGCAGCGTCGGATGCCCGCCGCGTCGACCTCGCGCACCTTCAGCTGCTCGGACCGCGCCGATGCCTTCCAATGGATCCGCCGCAGGTCGTCGCCTTCGACGTAGTCGCGCAGCCCGCGGAACTCGCCGGCCGCCGACGCCAGCGAGCGGACGCGCACGATCTCGCTGACGACGCCCGTCCCGCCGGATCCGGCCGGCGGGGAGATCACCTGGTGCCAGGGGACGACGACGATCTCGGTCATCGGCGCGGCCTCGCAGCTGCGCTGCGCCAGGCCGAAGAGGTCGCGGCGGGTGAGCGCCAGCGGGCCGACCGGGAGCAGCCCGCGGCGAGCGGCGGGAAGGCGGTAGCTTGCCGCGGCCTCCTCGCCGGGGCGAAGGGGAGCGAGTCGCATGGCTGCCCCGCCCATGCCGCCGACTGGCTCCCACAGCTGCACGGCGGGCGTCGTGGTCTGCCCCCGATTCCGCACACGCAGCCGGATCTCGGCTTCGTCGCCGACCTGCACGACGTCAGGACGGACCTCGCGCGTCGTGCTCAGCCGGAGAGCGCCTCCCAGCCGCACCGTGGCGAGGGCCACCACCACCGCGGCGAGCAGGCCGCTGCCGACCACGTAGAGCTCGACGATGCCGAAGACCCGGCCGATGGCGAAGGCGGCCACGGCGGCGAGCAGGGTCGTCCACCCCTGCCGCGTGGGCATGTCACCGCCCCGTCGGCACGGGCACCGCAGCGAGCAGCTCGTCGACGGCGTGCGCCGCGGAGTAGCCGCGGCCGCCTGCGTCGGCGCGCACGAGGACCCGGTGGGCGAGCACGAACGGCGCCACCGACTTCACGTCGTCGGGGATCGCGTAGTTGCGCCCGCGGGCCGCGGCCTGCGCCCGCGTCGCGCGAGCGAGCTGCAACGTCGCACGCGGCGACAAGCCGAGCGAGATCGCCGGGTGCCGGCGGCTCGCCTCGGCGATCTCGACGAGGTAGCCCTTCAGCGCCGGCGCGAGGTGGACGCCCTTCACCGCCTCGATCATCGCCAGCACTTCGTCCTCGGACACGACCGGCGACAGGCTGCGCACCGCGTCGGCGCCCCCGAGGCCGTCGAGGATCGCCAGCTCGGCTTCGCGCGCCGGATACCCGAGCGACAGCCGCAACAGGAACCGGTCGAGCTGGCTCTCGGGCAGCCGGTACGTGCCCTCCTGCTCGACCGGGTTCTGGGTGGCGATCACCATGAACGGCGGCGGCAGCTCGTAGCTGCGCCCGTCCGCGGACACTTGGCGCTCCTCCATCGCTTCGAGCAACGCCGACTGCGTCTTGGGGGAGGCGCGGTTGATCTCGTCGGCGAGCACGACGTTGGCGAACAGCGGACCCTTCTGGAACTGGAACGTCTCGGTCGAGCGCTGGTACACGCTGACGCCGATCAGATCCGTGGGCAACAGGTCGGGCGTGAACTGCACCCGCTTCCACGTGCAATCGATCGACGCCGCGAGCGCCTTGGCGAGGCTGGTCTTGCCGACGCCGGGCACGTCTTCGACCAGCAGGTGCCCTTCCGCGAGGAGGCAGACGATCGCCATGTCGATCGCGTCCCCCTTGCCGTGGACCACCGTGCCGACGTTGCCCGCGATCGCCTCGAACAGCGACGCGAACGTCGGAGCGGGCGTTGGAGCGGCGGCCGTCACAACGGCACAGGGTAGACCCGCGAACCACGACCAGGGGATCGGTCCCTGTACCGTTCGCACCGATGTCCGGCAGCTACCTCGCGATCGACATCGGCGGCACGAAGCTCGCCGCCGGCGTCGTCGCGCACGACGGCCGAGTCGTCGTGCGCGACCGCGTCCCGACGCCCCAGCGCGAGGTGTGGCCGGCCCTGTCGCGGCTCGTGCTGCGGGTGATGGCCGCGCGGCCGAGCGACCTGGTGGCGTGCGGCGTGGGCTGCGGCGGGCCGATGGATCCCGCGGCGGGGACGGTTTCGCCCCTGCACATCCCGTCATGGCGCAACGTGCCGCTGCAAGCGATGATCGAGGAGCTCACCCACCTGCCGACGTTCCTCGAGAACGACGCCAAGGCGCTCGCCCTGGGCGAAGGATGGTGCGGCGCCGCGGTCGACACCAGCGACTACATCAGCATGGTCGTGGGCACGGGCGTCGGCGGCGGCATCGTCAGCGGCGGTCGCCTGCTGCACGGGCGGCTGGGCAACGCCGGCCACATCGGCCACGTGGTCGTCGAGCCCGACGGCCGTGCGTGCCGCTGCGGCGCACACGGCTGCCTGGAGGCCTATGCCTGCGGTCCGGCGATCGAGGCCGAGACCGGGCGGCCGCCCCAGCGCGCCCCGATCGCGATCGTCGAGCGCACCGGCCTGCTGGTGGGGCGGGCGATCGCCAGCGTCGCGGCGATCGTCGACTTCCAGATGGCCGTCGTCGGCGGATCGGTCGCGCTCGGGTTCTCCGAGCCGTTCTTCACCGCCGCCCAGGAAGAGATCGAGCGCCGGGCCCGCATCTCGTTCACGTCCGGCCTGGTGGCGCGCCCGGCGGCGCTCGGCGGCTTCTCGCCGCTCGTCGGCGCGGCGGCGGTGGCGCGCGCCGCGGCGGTGGCTGCACAGCGATGAGCGGCATCGGCAGGTGGGCGATGGTCGCGGCCGCGGTCGTCCGCCGTCCTGGTCTGTGGGCCACGGCGGTGCGCCAGATGCGCCGCACCGCCGAGCCCGGGTGGTGGCGACGGTTCCCTCCGGCGCCGACGCCGCCGCGGGACTACCTGCGGTTCCGGATGATGACCCAGACCGGATCCGATGGCGCCCCCGACCCCTTGGATGTGGTCAACTATCTGACGTGGTGCAAGCGGTGGAACCGCGAGCTGACCGGGCAGCCGTGACGCGGCGCCGAGGGAGCGCCGCACTCCGTGCGGCGGCGCCGTCGCGCGCGTGGCGCCCGCAGCCAATTCCCAGTATCGGCGCACGGGTGGGTCGGTAAGGTCCCGCCATGCGGAGCGCGCTCGTGTTGAACGCCACCTACGAGCCGCTCAGCGTCGTTCCGTCACGCCGTGCCGCCTGTCTCGTCCTCGCCGACAAGGCCGATGTCGTCGCCCACGACGGCACCGAGCTCCACGCCGCGCACATCTCGGTGCCGAGCCCGCTCGTCATCCGGCTGCGCTACGTCGTCAAGGTGCCGTACCACCGCCGCATGGCTCTGTCGCGTCGCGCCGTGTTCGCCCGCGACGAGCACACCTGCCAGTACTGCGGCGGCCTGGCCGACTCGATCGACCACATCGTGCCGCGCTCGCGCGGCGGCGCGCACGTGTGGGACAACGTGGCCGCGGCATGCCGGCCGTGCAACCTGCGCAAGCGGGATCGAACCCCCGACGAAGCGGGCATGCGCCTCGCCCGACCGCCGCGCCCGCCCCGTGAGGGCTCGTGGGTCGCGGTGTCGGTCACGCGCGTGCCGGAGGCCTGGAAGCCCTATCTGCTGCGGGCAAGCTGACCGGGCGGCGCTGACGAGGATCGCTCGATGAGCGCCGGCGGGCCGCCGTGGCGGGTCGAGGAATGGCGGGCGTCGGCCGCCGACCTGCACGCAGCAGATCTCCTCGCGCCGTGCGCTGCGCGGCGCGTGGTGTGGATGCACGCCGACCGTCCCGCCCTTGTGCTCGGGTCCGCGCAGCGCATCGAGACGGTCGACGTCGCCGCGTGCGCGTCGGCCGGCGTGGACGTCGTCCGCCGGCGCAGCGGGGGAGGCGCCGTCCTCGTCGAGCCGGGTGACCTCGCCTGGGTCGACGTCACCGTGCCCACCGGTGACCCGCTCGCCGACGACGACGTCGGGCGGGCGATGTGGTGGCTGGGCGACGTGTGGGCGGAGGCGCTCGCACGCCTGGGGGCGCCGGGAGCGGAGGTTCACCGAGGTCCGCTCGTCACCACGGCGTGGTCGCGCACCGTGTGCTTCGCCGGCCTCGGGCCGGGGGAGCTCACGTTCGGCGGAAGCAAGGTCGTCGGCATCAGCCAGCGCCGCACGCGCGCCGGCGCGCGCTTCCAATGCGCCGTCCCGCTGCGCTGGTGCCCCGAGCGGGTGGTGTCGCTCCTGTCGCCCCCTCGCCCCACCCTCGCCGACCTGCCGCCCGTCGCCACCGTCGAGGCGAGCGTCGAGGCCATCAGCGACGCCTTCAACGCGGTCATCGCCACCCGCTGACCGGTCCGTTCGCGGCCGCCCCGACACCCACCCCCGGCGGCGTGCTGCTGTCGCGGCGCGCGGCTCCGTCGCCCGCACACAGCCCTGATGTCGCCTGCTCGTGAACCGGATCGCGCCCAACGGCGACCCTCCCCGCGGTGGTGTTCGGTGGGTCGGAACGGGGGAAAAGTGGGGCAAAGTGGCGCGAAATGGTTGACATTGGGGGATGGTGGGGGCAAAGTGGGGAACACCGGGGATGTCGACGGGCGTCACTGGTGAGGCAGGCAGACCACAACAGAGGCAGTCGAGGCAGGAAGGACGAGGTGGCGCGTGTTCGTCGGTACGCACGAGCGCCAACTCGACCCGAAGGGCCGCCTGGCCCTTCCCGCCGCGTACCGGTCACGGCTCGAACCCCGCTGTTACTTGGCGTTCGGGACGGACAAGTGCATCGACGTGATCCCGGCGAACGATTTCGAGGAGGTGGCGCGCGAAGTGATGGCAGCGGTGAAGCGAGGTGAGGTCAGCCTCAACCGCCAGCGTGCTCTCGCCTCGAGCGCCGTCGAGGTCACCGTCGACGCCCAGGGCCGGGTCAACCTCGACGAGAAGCTCAGGACGTATGCCGAGCTGTCGCTCGGCAGCAGGGTCGTCGTGTCCGGCGCCTTCGACCGCATCGAGATCTGGTCACCCGAGCGCTTCGAGCGGGTGTCCCAGCTGGGCACCGAAGAGATCGCCGGCGCAGCCACGAGCGCCTGAGCGCAGCATCGACCCGATCGAGTCCACGTCGCTCGGGAACACATCCACCCAGATCGGAGAGGAGGCGCACGGCACCAGCAGATGGCAATGGACGACAACACGTGAGACCGGTGGCGTTCCGCTCACCGGCAGCCCTCCGGACGTCAAGATGGCAGCCCCACTCCGCCCGCTTCCGTCTCGTCGACCGGGGAGACATCCCGGCGGCACCGATCGCCCGGGGGGCTGCCGATGAGCGGGGCCGTCCGGCCCAGCAGGAGCCACCCGTGACCGCACCCGAGTCCGGCGACAGCAGCGCATTCCGGCACGACCCGGTGATGGCCAGCGAGATCGTCGCCGTCTTCGCCGCCGTCCCGCCCGGCGTCATCCTCGACGCGACGCTCGGAGGCGGTGGGCACAGCGCGGCCCTGCTGCGGGCTCGTCCCGACGTGCGCATCCTCGGGCTCGACCGAGATCCGGCGGCGCTCTCCGCAGCGGGCCGGATGCTGGCCGAGTTCGGCGATCGTGTGATGACGTACCGCTGCCGCTTCGACGCCTTGCGAACTGCGATGGAAGCGATGAACGTTCCCTCCCTCAGCGGCGCCCTCTTCGATCTCGGTGTCTCCTCCCACCAGCTCGACACCGCCGAGCGCGGCTTCTCGTACCGCCAGCGCGCCGCGCTCGACATGCGCATGGATCCCAGCGCGCCGTGGTCGGCGGCTGACGTGGTCAACGGCTACGACGAGCACTCGCTGGCGCGGATCCTGCGCACCTACGGCGACGAGCGCTTCGCCGCCCGCATCGCCCGGGCGATCGTCGCCGCGCGCCCGATCGACGACACCCTGACGCTCGCCCAGGTCGTCACCGCGGCGATCCCGGCGGCGGCGCGTCGCACCGGGGGGCATCCGGCGAAGCGGACCTTCCAGGCGATCCGCATCGAGGTCAACGCCGAGCTCGCGGCGCTGCCCGAGGCGATCGACGCGGCTGTCGATGCGCTCGACCCCGCGGGGCGCATCGCCGTTCTGTCGTACCACTCCGGCGAGGACCGGATCGTGAAGGAGCGGCTGCGCCACGCGGCCACGGGCGGGTGCACGTGCCCTGCCGGGCTCCCGTGCGTCTGCGGCGCGGTGCGGACCGTGCGGCTCGTGCGGGGTGTGCCGCGCACGCCGGCGCAGGAGGAGATCGAGCGCAACCGCCGTGCTACGTCGGCGCGGCTGCGCGTGGCGGAGAAGATGGCCGCGCCCGGCGAGTCAGCCGGGCCTGCGGGCCCGAGGGACATGGGTCGCTGACATGGCAGCACCCGCGAGCGTCCCCCGCCGGACGCGGACCCACGGCGTCGCCGCGCCCCGCCCCCGAGGGCGGGGCGTTGTCGCGCCGACCCGCGGGACGGCAGCGGTCGCGCCGGCTCGACCGGCGCGAGCCCGCCAGAGGCCGGAGCCGATCGAGCCCGATCGTCGACACCTGCGTGTCGTCGCGCCCCGCCGACGGCGCGCGATCGGCCTCGCCGTCGCCGGCTTCACCATGCTCTTCGGCCTGATGCTGGGGGCCACCGCGCTCCAGGCGCGTCTCGCGCAGACGCAGCTCGAGCTCGACAGCCTCGACCGCGACCTCGCCGACGCCAAGGAGACGTACGACCTCCTCCGCCGCCAGCGCGCCGAGCTGCTCGCTCCCGAGCGGCTGGCGGCCGAAGCCAAAGCGCTCGGCATGGCGCCGGGGGAGAACACCGAGTTCGTCAGCGTTCCCCCGGAGATCGTCGCCCAGGTCGCGGTCGCGGCCAGCGGGGTCGACGCGGAGATCGGCATCCAGTCCGCCACGCCGTTGGAGGAGTTCGCCGACGTGAAGGCGGTCGCCGGAGGAGCGCCGTGAGCGACGGTCGCCGCCAGATGGGCCCGCGCCGCCCGACCGCAGGACCCGTGCCCCGGCGGCGCGGCCACACGCCCCCGATGGGGCGTGCGCGCAGGTCCGGGCCCACGCGGGTGCACGGCGCCTCGTCGCGCCGGCGCAGCGGGGAGGCCCCGCCGCGGGGCCGCGCCCAGGGCGTTCGCGGAAGCGGTCGAAACGGAAGCGGTCGAAAGGAGACCGGTCGAGACGGCGGCCGCCGCCACCATGCCGCACGTGCGGTGCACGCCGAACGTCCCGCGCTGCGCCGCCGGCCGCGACGGTCCGAGCGCCGGCCGAAGCCGTCCGTGTTCCGTGCCGGGCAGCCCCGGCGGCGGCTGATCGCGATCTTCCTGGTGTGCAGCCTCATCCTGCTGGTCGTCCTGGTGCGCGTCGGGCTGGTTCAGACCGCGGAGGCGAAGACCTACAAGCAGGCCGGGATCGATCAGCGCACGCGTGAGCGTGTGCTCCAAGCCGACCGCGGCGGGGTCTTCGACCGTGACGGCACCGAGCTGGCGTTGTCGGTGCCGGCGACGACGCTGTTCGTCAACCCCAAGCTGGTCAGCGACCCCACCGGCACCGCAGACGTCCTCGCCGCCGTGATCGGTCTGAGCGACGAGAAGCGCCAGTCGCTGATCGACGCCATGGTGGCGAAGGAGTCGAGCTTCGTCTACGTCGCCCGGCAGCTCGACGACGCGACCGCTCAGGCGGTGCTCGAGCTGGGTCTCCCCGGGGTCGCCGGATACGAGGAGAACACGCGCGTGCTGCCCGCCGGGGACCTGGCCCGCAGCATCATCGGCCGCACCGACCCCGACGGCCGCGGCATCTCCGGTCTCGAGGCGCAGTACGACGAGATCCTGCGCGGTGTCGACGGCGAGGTCGTGCGCCAAATCGACAGCGAAGGGCGCTCGATCCCGGGGTCCGGGGCGGTGAGCGTGTCGCCGACGCCGGGCAGCGACATCGTGCTGACGCTCGACAGCTCGATCCAGTACGCGGCCGAGCAGGAGCTGCTGAAGCAGGTCCGCGACCTCCAGGCCCGTGGCGGCGTCGTCATCGTGATGGACACCGACTCGGGTGACATCTACGCGATGGCCAACGTGCGCCGCGACGGCGAAGGCGTCTACCGCGTCACGTCGGCCAACGTGTCGCTCGTCGACAGCTACGAGCCGGGCTCGGTCGGCAAGGTGATCACGATCGCCGGCGCGCTGAACGACGGCGTCACCACTCCGGACACGTGGTACGAGGTGCCGTGGCGCAAGTGGTACTACGACATGTATCTGAGCGATTCGCACCAGCACCCGACGGAGCCGATGTCGGTGACCGACATCCTCGTCGAGTCGTCGAACATCGGCACCATCACGGTGTCCGAACAGCTCGCCGACGGACGCCAGTACGACTACCTGCGTGCGTTCGGCCTCGGTGAACGCACCGCGCTCGACTTCCCCGGAGAGTCGGTGGGGATCCTCAAGCCGTGGACCGAGTGGCACGGCACGGAGAAGAAGACCGTCGCTTACGGCCACGGCGTGTCCTCCACCGCGATGCAATTGCTGGCGGCGGTCAACGTCATCGCCAACCGCGGGACGTACGTCGCGCCGCGCTTGGTGACCGCGACGATCGACCCGCAAGGCGAGCGTCACGACGAGCCGCCGAGCGAAACCCGTGACGTGGTCTCGACGGCTGTGGCGGCGCAGATGACGACGATGATGCAGCAGGTCGTGTGCTCCGGCACGGCGACCCGGGCACAGGTCGAGGGCGTCTCGATCGCCGGCAAGACCGGCACCGCGTACAAGGCCCAGGCCAACGGCACGTACTACAACGAAGACGGCGAGAAGGCCTACTACGCGTCGTTCGTCGGATACTTCCCCGCCGAGGACCCGCAGGTCACCGTGCTGGTGTCGATCGACGAGCCCCCGGGCGGGGCCTCCGAGCACTTCGGCGGGACCGCAGCTGCGCCGGTCTTCGCGACGCTGGTGCCCACGTTGATCCACGAGCTCGACATCCAGCCGCCTCCCGGCTCCGGCTGCCAGTGAGCGAGCGCGCGACCGCAGGCGACCCGCGTCCCAGGCGACTCTCGGACCTGCTCGCGGGCGTGACGGAGGTGGTCGCGCGCCGCGTCGTCGGCCCGGCCGACGTCGACGTCACCGACGTCGCTCACGACTCGCGCGAGGTGGTCCCCGGTGCGTTGTTCGTCTGCGTGCGGGGCGCCACGAGCGACGGCCACGGCTTCGCCGCCGCGGCGGTGCGCGCCGGGGCCGGCGCGCTGGTCGTCGACCACGAGCTGAGCGGCTTCGACGTCACGCAGATCGTCGTCGACGACACCCGCCAGGCGCTCGGCTGGTTCGCCGCGGAGTTCTTCGACCGCCCGGCGCGACAGCTGACGATGGTCGGTGTCACCGGCACCAACGGCAAGACCACCACCACCCATCTGGTCGCCGCGGTGCTCCAGGCGGCAGGTGTCTCGACCGGCACGATCGGCACGCTGTCGGGTCTGCGCACGACGCCCGAGGCGCCCGAGCTCCAACGGCGCCTCGCCGGTTTCGTCGCCTCCGGCACGCAGGCGGTCGTGATGGAGGTGTCGTCGCACGCGCTGGCGTTGCATCGCGTGCTGGGTTGTCACTTCGACGTGTCGATCTTCACGAACCTCGGGCGCGACCACCTCGACCTGCACAAGACTCAGGAGCGGTACTTCGCGGCCAAAGCGCTGCTGTTCGAGCCGAACCTCACCGATCGAGCGGTGGTCAACGCGGACGACCTGCACGGTCGGTTGCTGATCGACGCCGCCACCGTGCCGACGACGCCGTTCGGCATGGCCGACGTGACCGATGTCGAGGCCGATGCCGCCCGGCACGCGTACACCTGGCGCGGCGTTCGGATCGAGGTCGCGCTCGGCGGGCGCTTCAACGTCGCCAACAGCCTGGCGGCCGCGACCGCCTGCGCCGAGTTGGGGATCGCGCCGGCCACGATCGCGGCGGGTCTGGCCGGCGCGAAGCCCGTGCCCGGGCGCTTCGAAGCGGTTGCTGCGGGCCAGCCGTTCGGCGTGATCGTCGACTACGCCCACACACCCGACGGCCTGCGCGAAGTCCTCGGCGCCGCCAGAGCGTCGGCGACGGGGCGCCGCGTCATCGCCGTGTTCGGATGCGGTGGCGAGCGTGATCACGACAAGCGCGCCGAGATGGGCGCCGCCGCGGCCGAGATGGCCGACCTCGTCATCGTGACATCCGACAACCCACGCTCGGAAGATCCCGGTTCGATCATCGATGCCGTGATCGCGGGGGTGCCTGCGGACTACCGTGACCGCGCCGCGATCGAGCCGGACCGCCGAGCCGCGATCGGCGCGGCGCTGCACGCCGCCCAGCCGGGCGACGTCGTGGTCATCGCCGGAAAGGGGCACGAGGCCACGCAGACCATCGGCGACTCCGCGTTCCCCTTCGACGACCGCGTGGTGGCGCGTGAGTTGTTGGAGACCATGGACACGACAGGCCACAACGAGGCGAGCCATACCGAGGCGGGACGCACCGGCGACGCCGGCGGACGAGCGAGCGGCCAGCCCAGCGACGACGCGGCGGGGGGTCCGGCGTGATCGCGGTGATGATCGCCGGGGCCGTGGCCATGGTCGTCTCGCTGTTCGCCACGCGTTACCTGATCGGCTTCTTCCGCAACCGCGGCAAGGGCCAGCCGATCCTCGGCAAGGACGATCTCGGGCCCGAGCACCACATGTCGAAGCAGGGCACCCCGACGATGGGCGGGTTGGCGATCGTCGTCGCCGCGCTGATCGGATGGATCGCCGCCCACATCCGCCACGGTCTGGTGTTCAGCGACCAGGCGATGATCCTGTGGATCACCGTGCTGGTGATGGCGCTGATGGGGTTCCTCGACGACTTCATCAAGGTCCGCAAGGCGCACAACCGCGGGATCTTCTGGAAGCGCAAGAACTACATCACGATGGCGCTCAGCGTCCTGCTCGCCTGGTGGCTCGTGGCGGCAACCGGTGTCAGCGAGACCATCAGCTTCACCCGGTCGAACTCACCCGGCTGGGACGTGCCGACGGTCGTGTGGATCCTGTGGGCGGCGGCGATCATCTGGGCGACGACCAACGCCGTCAACGTCACCGACGGCCTCGACGGCCTCGCCGGCGGCTCAGCGCTGTTCGGGTTCCTCGCCTTCACGATCATCGCCTACTGGGCGTTCCGCAATCCGACGATCTACTCCGGCGTCGTCAACCCCCTCGATCTCGCCGCTCTTTCGGCCGCGTTCGCCGGCGCCTGCGGAGGCTTCCTGTGGTTCAACGCAGCGCCGGCGCGGATCTTCATGGGTGACGTCGGCGCGCTCGGCATCGGGGCTGCGCTCGCGCTGCTCGCCCTGACGACGAACACCCAGTTGCTGTTGCCGCTGATCTGCGGCATCAACGTGATCGAGGCCGGCTCGGTGGCGGTGCAGATGGGGGTGTTCAAGGCCTCGGGGCGCAAGAAGCGGCTGTTCCGCATGTCGCCGATCCATCACCACTTCGAGCTCGTCGGGTGGCCCGAGACCACCGTCATCATCCGCTTCTGGCTGATCTCCGGCATCTGCGTCGCGGCGGCGTTGGCGATCTTCATCGCCGACTTCACCCGCGTCGAAGTCGGTCTGTAGGACGAAAGGAGAGCGATGAGCACCACGACCACGCTGATCGGTGATCGCCGCCGCCTAGCGCTCGAGCGCGCCTCCGCCGCGCGCCGTCACCCGGCACGGCGTGCCGCCACGCGCGTGGTCGGCCCTCCGCCGACGGCGTTCTACGTGATCGGCATGGTCGTCGCCGTGCTCGTGATGCTCGGCTTGGTGATGGTGCTGTCGGCGTCGTCGATCTCCGCGATCCACGACGGGGAGTCGCCCTGGCGGCTGTTCAACCGCCAGCTGACGTGGGCGCTGCTCGGCGCGGTCGGATTGATCGTCACCGCCCGGACGCCCTACCACGTGTGGCGGCGGCTCGTTCTGCCGATCCTGGTCTGCGGCTTCGGCATGATGCTGCTCCCGTTCGTGCCGAGCCTGGGCGGAACCGTCAACGGCGCTCGGGCGTGGGTCTTCGTCGGCGGGTTCGGCTTCCAGCCGTCGGAGTTCCTCAAGCTCGCCGTGTTGTTGTACTGCGCCGATCTGCTCGCCAAGCGCCAGAGCGAGATGACCGACCTGCGCCGGACGATGAAGCCGATGCTGATCGTCGCCGGATTGGCGGGCATGTTCTGCCTCGCACAGGGCGACCTGGGATCGGCGATCGTGCTCGCCGCGATCGTGATGGCCGTCGCCTTCGTCGGCGGCGCCCCCATGGCGCCGCTCAGCGCGATGGGCGTCGCCGGAGCGATGTTCGGCGCGGTGTTCGTGCTGACGTCGCAGCGGCGGTTCAACCGCTTCACCGCCTTCCTCGACATCACCGGCCACCGTGACCACCTCAGCTACCAGATGTTCCAGGCACGCATCGGCATGGCCACCGGCGGCCTGCTCGGCACGGGCATCGGCAACGGTCCGTCCAAGTGGGGATACCTGCCGCTCGCCCACAGCGACTTCATCTTCGCCGTCATCGCCGAGGAGCTCGGCCTGATCGGAGTCGTCGGGGTGATCGGCGCCTACGTGCTGCTCACCTACTTCGGTGTCCAGGTCGCGCTCGCCGCCCCCGATCGCTTCGGGACGCTGCTGGCAGGCGGCATCGCCGCATGGCTCGCGGTGCAGGCGATCATCAACGTCGGCGGCGTCGCGGGCGTCATGCCGGTCACCGGCCTGACGCTGCCGTTCCTCTCCGCCGGCGGCAGCTCGTTGTTCGTCAGCATGACGGCGATCGGCCTCGTGCTCAACGTCGCCCGCCAGGTGCGGCCGGCGCGCTGACCCGTGAGCGACGCGACGCGCGAGCACGCCGCGGTGGACACGTTCGCCGTCGTGACCGGTGGTGGCACCACCGGTCACGTGGCGCCCGCGCTGGCGATCCTCGAGGCCCTCGACGCCGCCGGCCACCCGATCGAGACGTTGCACTACGTCGGCACCCAGCGCGGCATCGAGACGCGCCTCGTGCCTCCCACCGGGGTCGGCCACACGTTCCTGTCGGTCGGAGGGCTGCAACGCGGGTTCAGCTGGCGCGACATCCGGCGCAACCTCGCGTTCGTCCCGATGCTGTGGCGGTCAGCGCGCGCGGCGCGGCGCGTGCTCGCCGGTCTGGCCCCGGCGGTGGTCGTCAACGTCGGCGGTTACGGCAGCTTCCCGGCCACGCATGCGGCCAAGCGGCTGGGCATCCCGGTCGTCGTGGTGAGCTACGACCTGCGTCCCGGTCTGGTGTCGCGCTGGGCGGCGCGCTTCGCCGCGGTCAACGCGGTGGCGTTCGCCGGATCGACGCTGCCGCGGCCGGTGCTCACGGGGGCCCCAGTCCGCCAGGCGTTCGTGCAGCTCGATCGGGCGGCCCGGCGCGACGCCGCGCGCGCCGAGCTCGGCGTGCCGGCGGATCGCTTCCTGGTCGCCGTGATGGCCGGCTCGTTGGGATCTCGGCTGATCAACGACGTCGTCACCGGATTCGTCGACCGCCACCGTTCCGATGCGTCGCTGGCGGTGCGGCACGTGGTCGGCGAGCGCTTCCTCGGCGAGGCCGCACAGCCGCTGGACGACCCCGACGGCATCATGTACCAGGTGATCGGCTACGAAGAGCGCATGGACCTGGTCTACGCGGCCGCCGACCTGCTGGTCACGCGTGCGGGCGCGAGCACGATGGCCGAGCTGGCCACGGTCGGCGCGCCGGCGATCGTCGTGCCGTGGTCCGGCGCCGCGGATGACCATCAGACGGCCAACGCCCGCATGCTCGGCGACGCCGGCGGGGCGATCGTCCTCGCCGAGAGCGACCTCACCGTCGACGCTCTCGAGAGCCAGGTGCAGCGCCTGCGCGACCACCCCGCCGAGTTGGCGGCGCTGGGATCGCGGGCGCGGATGCTCGGCGACATCCACCGCAGCGGCAAGCTGGTGGACGTGATCTGCGCAGCCGCCTCGTCCCGGGCCGGATCAGCCCCCGCCGGGTCAGCCAGCGGTGGGTCGGACGGTGACCGTCGATGAC
>CAZGUH010000048.1:0-27343 GCA_964529005.1 uncultured Ilumatobacteraceae bacterium
TGCCCACCAAAAGGTGGACCTGACACCTCAACCCGCGGACAGGAAGGCCTAGAGCCGTCTTCGGCTCGGGCTCCTACGCCTGCGGGCGAGGCACGTTGCGCAGTTCGGCCACGATCTGCAGCGCGAGGTAGCGCGAGTAGGGGCGGCAATCGTTCAATGCCCCGCCCATCAGCCAGAGTCCCTGCTGGGCCGTGCGCTGCCACATGTTGCGCATCGCGTAGTTCTCGTCGAATCCCCACACGGCGCCGAGTCGCTCGGCGACCTCGTCGCCGAGCAAGCGGCGGATCGCCGATTGCTCGTTTTCGTAGCCCGTCGCGAGCACGATCAGGTCGGTGCCGAGAACGTCGCCCTCCTTGCTCAACGCTCCGTCGGCGGTAAAGCCGACGATGTCGGTCGTCTGCACGAGCCCGATTTTCCTGTCCGCGATCAGCTCTGCGCATCCGACGTCGATGTAGTAGCCGCCGCCCCGCCTGAGGTACTTCATGTAGAAGCCCGTGAAATCGTGCTCGAACTCTGTCTCGAATCCGGCGGCCTTGAGTCGGGAGAGCAGGTCCTCGTCGAGCTTGCACGTCTTCCTTGTCAACCACTGCATGCTCTCGACGAGAATCGGATAGGGAACCGACGCCATGATCAGGTCGATGTCCTCGACCGAACGAATCTCCTCCGTGTAGAGCGCGTACACGAGCGCCGCGCTCGGCTCGACACTCACGACCGCGGTCGGTCCGCGCTGGACCATCGTGACGCTCTCGGCGCCGCTGACGTAGAGGTCCTGGGCGATGTCGTGGGCGCTGTTCCCCGTGCCGAACACGAGCGCCCGCTTGCCACGATATGCGCCTCCCGTCGAGTATTCGCTGGAGTGAATGACTTCGCCGGCGAAGTTCTCGATGCCGGGAAGGTGCGGCACGTTGGGCACGCCGCTCACGCTCCCGACAGCGATGACGATGTGAGGCACATCGAACTGCCGCTTCTCGTTGCCGCAGGTGACATCGATCAACCATCGCCCTCGACTCGGGTCGAAGCGGCCCGCAGTCACCTCGGCATTGGTCAACACGCTGAGGTCGAGGAGGTTCGCGTAGGTCTCGAGCCAGTCGGCGAGGCGGTCCTTCGGCAAGAACGTCGGCCACGTCTCCGGGAACGGAAGATACGGCAGGTGATTCGCGCGGAGATCGTTGTGAAGCGTGAGAGCGTCGTAACGCTTGCGCCAGTTGTCGCCGATGCGCGTGTTCTTCTCCAGGATCAAGTAGTCGACACCCATCTGGCCCAAGCGTGCCGCGAGCGTCAGGCCCGCTTGACCACCTCCGATGATCAGCACTTGCGGGTCGTTCGGCAGCCGTTCGGAGTCATCCCGCGGCGCCGCGTGCGTCGGACGTCTCCGGCCAGCGCATTCCTCGGCGCCGTTGAGCTCCTGGAGGGTCGTGAGCATGATCCAGGCTCGTGGGTCAGACCAGCGGCCGTCGGTTGGGACGAGACGGACGAATGCGGTGCCGCGTCCGACCTTCGTGTCGAAGTCGAAGAACCCCTCGATGACATCTCGGGCGCCTCGTCGAGTGAGCTTCGGCGCTGAGCGGTCGGGAGACAGCCTGATGTTGCGCGGCGCAACGTCGTCTTGCGTCTCCTGCCACCGCGTCTCGATGTTGTCGCGGCCCTGGAACGTTCGGAATGACCAAGTGAAGGAGAGGATGTCCTTCCAGTAGCCATCGGGCACGAAAAGAGCTGCGACGGCTCGCCCGTCGCGGCCTTCAGCGGCTGCCTTGAACTCCGAAATCCACGCGTCCATCACGTTGGACGCCAACGCTGCGGGGGTCTGCCGTGCCTGCTCGCCATTTGGCCGCGAGGCCGCGATTGGCCGAGCGGCGGCACCGAGGTCGCTCATGCGACCAGTGAAGCACCGCACGAGATGATCTGTCAACAACATCGTTGATTACCGCGCGGTCTTCGCGAGGTGCGACCTTCGCAGGGTTTGCGGCGCGCGGTGAGGTCGTCTGGTATCGGTGCCTGCGCGCCTCATCTGGTCGTGACCGTTGACGGGGCGACTCCGCCCGTCGCACTTCCGGACGGTTGACCAGGACGCACCGATGTGACATACTCAACACATCTGTTGATATTGCAGGCATGTGAGTCCCGATCGATGCAATGGCACCGGTCGTGTCGCCACGGCATACGATCGCCTGGACGCGCACACCTTCGCCTTCATCGAGCGGAGGGCGAGGTTCGGGGGGTTGCACTGCGCCGCAGTCGGTGCGTGCCGCGGAAAGGGGGGTCGTGATGGAGTGGATCTCGAAAGCCGTCGACGAGGCGAAGAGCCGTTGGCAACACATGTGGCCGAACACCACGCTCGACTCGGCACTGAGACGGGCGGCGTCGACAACGCCCGACAAGCCGGCTCTCATCGACATCGCGCAGAAGCGCACGTTGACATACGCCCAGCTCGATCAGGCGGCCGAGACGGTCCGTCGATCGCTCCTGCGAAGCGGGATCTCGCCGGGCGAGGTGGTTTCGGCGCAACTCCCGAACCTTTGGCAATTCGTCCCGCTCTCCTGCGGAGTCACGCGGTTGGGCGCCGTGATCAACCCGATGCTTCCCGACTATCGGGAGAACGAGCTCCGATACAACCTCGCAGCTGCGAACACGCGGGTCGTCGTCGTGCCGAGCAAGCATCGCGGCTACGACCACGTGAAGCTGGTCGACACCATCTGGCCCGACCTGCCGAACATCGAGCAGGTCTACGTGGTGAACCCCGACGGCGACCTCGACAGCCGCTTCCATCCGTTCGATCGCCTGCTCGAGGGCTCGCCGGATGCGTCGTCAGCCGACGCGTCGGAGTCCGAGGTCGTCGACCCGAACTCCGCCTCCATCTATCTGTTCACGTCCGGCTCGGAATCGCGCCCGAAGCTCGTCGTCCATACGCACAACACAGCCGACTACGGGCTCGTGTCGGCCGCTGACCTCTGGGGTCTATCGTCCGATGACGTCATCCTGCTGGCTGCCCCTGTGGGGCACGGGGCGGGCCTGGAGTGGTGTCTGCGGCTGGGCTTGTACCTCGGGAGCACGATCGTGATCGTCGACCGCTGGCAGCCCGAGCAGGTCCTCGCCGTCGTGCGGGAGCACGGCTGCACGTTCACCTACGCACCGACGCGGTTCTTGCAGGATCTCATCGCGGTGGCCAAGGCGTCGGATGAGCCTGTCTCGCTGCGCACGTTCGCGTCTGGCGGCGCGCCGATTCCGCGAACGCTCGTCGACGAGGCCGAGCGATACCTCTCATGCCGCGTCCTCGCGTCGTACGGGCAGACCGAGACGTTCCTCTGCACGACCACCAGTCTCGACGACCCGCCGGAGAAGATCGCGTCAACGGATGGCAAGGCGTGGCCGGGCGCTGAGGTGATGATCGTCGACGACAACGGCGCCGAAGTGCCGCGAGGAACCGTCGGTGAGTGCATCACGCGGGGTCCGGGTGTTTCGCTTGGGTACCTCAACGACCGAGCCGCGACCGAGCGGAACTTCCGCGCCGAAGGCTGGCTCTACACGGGCGACCTGTGCGTGATGGACGACGAGGGATACATCCGCGTCGTTGGCCGGTCGAAGGAGATCATCATCAGGAACGGCCTCAACATCAGCCCGGTCGAGGTCGAGGAGCAGCTGCTGCGGATGTCCACGATCCGGGAGGCTGCGGTCGTCGGCGTCGAGAACCCAGACGTGGGGGAGCGGATCTGCGCGTTGGTCGTTGCGGAGGATCCGGATCGGCCGCCGACACTGGGTGACATCATCGCCCACTTCGAGCAAACAGGGGTCGCCAAGTACAAGACGCCCGAAGCGGTCGTGCTGCTTGACGAGATCCCGCGGTCCGCCGTCGGAAAGACACAGCGGAACCTCCTTCGGGCGGCGGTGGCGGCGGGTGAGCTGGTCTGCACCGAAAAGTCGTGGAAGTAGCGTCGAGCGTCAGCGACAGGAGGGATTCAACTGTCCAGATACGGATGGCACGACAGCGCCGTGTGCGCCGAGCACACGCTCCTGACACCGGAGCAGCTCAGCAAGTGCGCTCGGGCGGACGAGGCGCGGCACGCGTACGGTGGCCCGGTTCCGACGCGGAACATCTCCAACGGCGAATACCTGCCGAAGCCCCAGAGCGCCCTCCAGCAGCGTGTGGAGAAGCGGATGACCGAGCTGATCGACCGTTCGGCCGTACGGCTGGGCGTGGAGTCCGGGCAGTTCCGTGCTTCCGACGGTGGCATCGTGGCTGGGCTCGTCGCGATGAACGACGTGTACGGGCGATTCTTTGACGTCTCCCCTGAAGCTCTGGTCGATGAGGCGGAGCGTGCCGAGACGGGGATCCCCAAGGACACGTGGATCGTCGACGACCAGTTGCATTTCGTGCGCGGCAAGCTCTCCAACCCGCTCCTGCGGGCCGGGGCGCAAGGGACCTCGGCGCGGGGGTCTGGGTGGGATTCGAACCCGTTCAACCCAGAGGGTCTGCCCGACGAACTCGGCCGGCCCTGGGCGACGTGGAACCCTGCGCTGGAAGGGCTGCCGATCGAGCCCGAGTGCTTCCACTTGGTGCAATTCATCAAGGACGTGTTCCTCGACAGCCAGGTGACGGTGGGCTTGATCAGCAACGTGACGGGCTTCGTCGACCTCCAGCCGGGGGACAACCCGACCGCTCAGCCGTCGGTGGCCGCGGCACGCGATGGTGAGATCCTCACCGCCGAGCAGACTGCGGCCGCGCGGGACTTCATCAACGATCTCGCCGGCTCACGTCGCTGCCTCGCGCACGGGTTGCTGTACACCGGCGTCGGCAATCTCGACTACATCGAGTATCAGATCGAGCATCACCGTCCAGATTCCTGGAAGGGCTACACGATGACGAACGCGGCGAAGGTTGATCATGACCCGCGGAGTCTCATGCGTCGATGGCGAATGGATGACGAAGACGTCGCCTATCCGACATATGAATTGATCGCGCGTGAGCACGCTCGTCTCCGTGATATCGCGCCGGGTTTGAACAACATCTGCGTGCACAAGGGCCTCGTGCCGCGCGACACGCCGGACGAACCCGAGATGGGCCATCCAGGCGACGTCGCCAAGGCATGTCGTGACTGGCCGCAGTTGAACTTCATCATCTACCACGCCTGCATGAAAGATCGGATGTTCGACCACGACGCATATCAGGTGATTCAGGGAGCCGAGAAGGGAGATTCAGCCGCGCTGCTGAACGGCGTTCCGAACCTCGCCTGGACCACGGAGCTCGCGCAGTCCACGGCCGAGCTTCCCAATGCCTACGCGGAGCTCGGCACGACGTTCGGGTCGGCGGTCGTGACGTTCCCCTCCGTCGCGGCGCATCTGCTCGGGCAGCTGTTGATGTACATGGGCGAGGACCGAATCGTCTTCGGATCCGACTCGGTGTGGTACGGCTCGCCGCAGTGGCAGCTCGAAGCGTTCTGGCGCTTCCGCATCCCTGACGACATTCGAGAGCGTTGGGGCTATCCAGAGCTGACCGAGCGGGCCAAGCGCAAGATCCTCGGCCTCAACTCGGTTCGCTTGTACGGCCTTGAGGGCACGCCCGATGCTCACACCGCCGTGCCATCCGACTTCGAGGCGAAGATCTCTCCAGACCTCGCCGATCTGATGGAATTGTCTCCGCAGTCGAAGGATCGGCTCGCGAAGATCAGAAGCTCATATCGGGACAACGGCCCACAACGGACGACGATGCCGCAGGGCTGGATTCGCACCAAGATCTGAATGTTCAGCACTCACGATCGAACCTGCATCCGAGTTCACTCCAGAGAGAATCGAGGCGCTTGTGATTGAGTCGGAAGGCCGGGAGAGATCGAATCTCAGCCCGCACAATCGGCCGATACGGCGGCCGAACGGCGAACGTGCACGGATCTCGTTGCGTGAGATCACCCTGCGTCAACTCGTCCATTGCGAGGGTGAGCTCACCCCCCTCGAGAAGCAGTATTGGCTCAAGTGCCTCGACGACGCCGGCGTTCAGCGCACGGCGCTGCGCGAGGCAGACCCCGACGCGGCCGACATCATCCGCCGCGCTCGAGACAGCGGTCTCGCCATCAAGATCGAGCTGATGGGCCAGGTGTACACCGAGGCGAGCTGGAGGCGGGCGATTCGGACGGCGACGGAGGCCGGCGGCCCGTGCGTGTACTTCACCGCGCGCACCGCCGACTGGGCGCTCGAGGGCATGGGGGCCACGCGGCAGCAGATGCTCGACTACATCGTCCAGACGATCACGGCGTCGAAGGACGCTGGTCTCGAGGTGTCGATCGCGCTCGCGTACGCCGCGCAGGCAGATCTCGACTACCTCGCCGAGGTTGCGAAGACCTGCGAGGCTGCTGGCGTCGACATGCTCCACGTGTCCGATTCCGAGGGTGGGGCGAGCCCAGTGGCGATGTACTCGCTCGTGCACAGCATCAAGCAGGTGGTCGGCACGCCGATGGAGGTCCACTGTCACAACGACTGCGGACTGGCGGTCGCCAACACGATCGCGTCGGTCGAAGCCGGCGCCGAGGCGGCCGACGTGTGCGTCAACGGAGCGGATCCCCATCGTGGGGGACTCACCAACCTGGCGGAGCTCGTGGTGGCGCTCGAACTGCTGTACGACGTGGACACCGGGATCAAGCTGTCCTCCCTCACTGGGCTGTCGAGAATCCACGAGACGCTTCTCGGCTGGCCGACACCGCCGAACATGCCGATCGTCGGGCCGCAGTTCTTCAGCCGCCGGCTGTCCTTGGGCAAGCACGTTCATCCGCTCCTCGAGCGCGATGGCGTCCGTGACGGCTTCTTCGATCCCTTCTATGCCGAGCCGGGCCACGATCAGGTCTTCGCGCCCGAAACGGTCGGCAACCGAGAGGTCCTGCTGCTGGGCAAGTACTCCGGGCCGAACGAGGTGGCCGAGAGATTCGGCGCCCTGGGCATCGAAGTGGAGGACGACCAGCTCGAGGCGGTCGCGGCCATGGTCCGTGACCGCGGCGCGTCGTTCAAGCGCACCGTGACCGACGAGGAGCTGGTGCACTTCCTTGAGGTCGTTCGAACGTTTTCGGGGTCGTAAGCCGGTTCCTCGACACAGCCGACCGATGATGGCAAGCGGCCCGGCCATGCGCGGCCCCGGCGACGCCGACCCCGAGTCTCAGGCGCCTACCGCGGCCCGTCGCCGGCTCGAATGAAACATCTCGAAGAGCGGGTGACGGGAATCGAACCCGCATAGCCAGCTTGGAAGGCTGGAACTCTAACCATTGAGCTACACCCGCGAAGGCGGCCGAAATCCTACAGGCGAACGGGCGGCGGGCGCCTGTTTCGGAGGCCCTCGGGAGGCGTAGCGTTGCCGGCACAACCGAGCGGGCACGGAGGTGACAGCCATGAGGTGTCGTCGATTCGTCCGTTCCCTTGCCGCGTTGGTCATGATCACGGCGGTGGGAGCCAGTGCCACCGGGGCATCCGCGCAGGCGGAGGGGAAGCCCAATCGCGGCAGAGACGTGCACGTGCAGCTCCTCTCGTTCAACGACTTCCACGGATGGCTCGAGACCCCGACGGGCAGCAACTCCACGTTGGGCCCGGATCTCGATCCCTCGGAGACCCTGGTCGGGGGTGGCGAGTACCTCGCCACCACGTTGGAGAACCTTCGGGAGGGTCACAAGTACTCACTCACCGTCGCCGCTGGCGACCTGATCGGCGGCTCGCCGTTCCTGTCCGGCGTGTTCCACGACGAGCCGTCCGTGGAGTCGTTGAACGCGATGGGCCTCGACGTGTCGAGCGTCGGCAACCACGAGTTCGACGAAGGCGCCGCCGAGCTGCTGCGCATGCAGAACGGCGGCTGCCACCCGGTCGACGGCTGCTACTTCCCCGAGGAGCCCTACGGCGGCGCAGACTTCCAATGGCTGTCGGCCAACGTCGTCGACACCGCCAGCGGCGAGACGCTGCTGCCGGCGACGTGGATCGAGAAGGTGCGCGGCGTCAAGATCGGCTTCATCGGCATGACCCTGGAGGGCACGCCCGAGATCGTCGCCGCCGCCGGCATCGCCGGTCTGGAGTTCCGAGACGAGGTCGAAGCAGGCAACCGTGCCGCCCGGCAGCTGCGGCGCAACGGCGTGAAGGCGATCGTCGTGCTGCTGCACGAGGGCGGCCTGAACGCCAGCGACTTCAACGGGTGCGACGGCATCTCGGGACCGATCGTCGACATCGCCCAGAACCTCAGCGCCGAGATCGACCTCCTGATCACGGGCCACACGCATCAGCCCTACGTTTGCGACATCCCCGACCCGGCGGGCGACAGCCGGCTGGTGACGTCCGCCTCGTCGTTCGGGCGTGTCGTGACGGAGACCGATCTCGTGATCGACAAGAAGACGCGCGACGTCGACCGTGACGCCACGACGGCGGTCAACCATCTGGTCGCCCGCACCGTCGCGCCCGACCCGACCCAGACCGCGATCCTCGCCAAGTGGAACGCGCTGGCCGCCCCGGTCGGCGACCGCGTCGTCGGCGCCGCAGCGGCCGATGTCCTGCGTGGAGAGTCGCGGGCGGTCGAAGGGCCGCTGGTGAACCTGATCGCGGACGCACAGTTGGAGGCGACGGCGTCGGCCGGCGCCCAGATCGCGTTCATGAACCCCGGCGGCGTCCGTGACGATCTGCTCGCCGGCGACATCACGTACCGCGAAGCCTTCAACGTGCAGCCCTTCAGCAACGTCGTGACGACGATGACGTTGACCGGGGAGCAGATCGAACGTTTGCTGGAGCAGCAGGCCACCGCGGCCCGCACCCTGATCCTCGGTGTCTCGGCCGGATTCACGTTCACCTACGATTCGACCGCGGCGTTCGGTGACCGCATCGACCCGGCGTCGATCATGCTCAACGGCGCCGTCGTCGACCCGGCGGCGTTCTACACCGTGGCGGTCAACAGCTTCCTGGCCGACGGCGGCGACGGCTTCACGGTGTTCACCGAGGGCCAGGATCCGATCAGCCACATCGACGATCTGGAGGCGCTGATCGCCTACCTCGCCGCGCACCCCTCGGTGTCGCCGCCGCTGGACCGCATCGCCGGCATCTGAGCAGGTCGCCTCCGGCCTGCCTCGGCTCCCGTAGAGTGACCCGCGGCAGGCTGGAGGGGCCACAGACATGAGCGCAAGCGTCATCGGGATCATCGTCATCGTCGTCATCGCGCTGATCCTTCTGTTCTCGACGTTCCGAACGATCCCGCAGGGCAGCGTCGGCGTCACGACCGTGTTCGGCAAGTACAAGCGGACACTGCGGCCCGGCCTGAACGTGCTGATGCCGTTCGTCGAGAAGGTGCAGCGCCGCATCAGCATCCAGAACCGCAGCATCGAGCTGCAGTTCCAGGCGATCACGCAGGACCAAGCGAACGTGTACTTCAGCGCGATGCTGCTGTACTCGGTGTTCGACGAGCGCGAGGAGACGATCAAGAACGTCGCCTTCAAGTTCGTCAGCGAGAAGGATCTGCTGACGGCGCTGGTGCGCAGCGTCGAAGGTCAAACGCGCGGCTTCGTCGCCACCAAGCGCCAGGCGGAGATCCTTGGTCTGCGTCGTGAGATCGTCGAGGAAGTGAAGGAACAGCTCGACGCGACGCTCGAGGGCTGGGGATACCACCTGATCGACGTGCAGCTCAACGACATCACGTTCGATCAGGTCATCACCCAATCGATGGCGCAGGTCGTGGCGAGCAACAACCTGAAGGCGGCGGCGACCAACGAGGGCGACGCCCTGCTCATCCGCAAGACGAAGGAAGCCGAGGCCGAGGGCACCGCGATCCGCATCAGCGCCGAAGCGGAGCGCACCGCCTCGCAGCTGCGCGGCCAAGGTGTGGCGCTCTTCCGCGAGGAGGTCGCCCGGGGGCTCGCCCAGGCGGCGCGCGAGATGGAGCAGAACAACGTCGACAGCGCGCTCATCCTGTTCTCGATGTGGACCGAGGCGGTGCGGCACGTGGCGGAGAACGGACGGGGCAACGTGCTGTTCCTCGACGGGTCGCCCGACGGGATGCAGAAGCAGCTGCGCGACCTGTTCGCCATGCAATCGCTCGACGTCGCCGGCCATGGCGGTCACATGCCCCGCCCGCGGGGCGAGGGCTGACAACCTCGTGGCGCCCTTCCGATAGAACGGTCGGCATGCCGATCGCATGCGTCTACTGCGGCGCCGACCACGCGTCGCCGTCCGAGGTGCGCGCATGCTGGCAGCGGTCCGCCCAGCCGGCCGCCCCCCATCGCGAACGAGCGCAGGCGTCGCCCCGGCCGGCCCCACCGCTGCGCCGTCACGCGCCGGCCCACACCTCCGTGGTCGCAGCGCCGCTCGACTGGGTCGACCCCGGGCCGCCCGAGCTGGCACGGGGCGCGCTCGTCCGTACCGGGGCCGAGCCGCCCTCGCCGTGGGCCGGCGCGCCGCGGCTCACCGTCGACGCCGGCGCGGTCGCCGACCCCGAGCCGCTCATCGCCGCGCTCATCGCCCACGCGCATGCACGTCAGCGCGTCGTGCTCGAAATCGCGACCGACCTCCGTGAGCCGCCCGCCGGGCGCAGCGATGCTCCGCCGTTCGTCGTGGGACCCCGGTTCTGGTTCCCGCTCGACGTCCTGCACCATCTGATCTGGTCGAACGCCATCGACTTCACGGGTGACCGGCCGTCGTGGGCGCCGCTGTCGGCTGCGTTGGCACTCGGCGCGACGACGGCCCCCGCGGGCGCCGGCGACGTCATCTCGCCGGACGGCGAGGTGCTCTGGATCGACGCCGGCCCGGTTCGCCGCACGCCACCCGTCGACGGTGTGCCGGTCGTCCACGCGATCTCGATCGAGCACGGGTCGCTGCGTCCACCGGCCCATGCTGGGGCCGTGTCCGAGCTGGCCGCCGACCAGCGCGCCGCGGTCGAGCACCCGGGCGCCACGGCCCGCATCATCGCTCCCGCCGGCAGCGGCAAGACCCGCGTGCTCACCGAGCGCGCCCGCCACCTGCTGACCGAGTGGGGCCTGCCGTCGAGCGCGCTCAGCCTCGTCGCCTTCAACAAGCGCGCCCAGCAGGAGATGCAGGGCCGAACCGCCGATCTGCCCGGCCTCCACGTCCGCACGCTCAACGCGATCGCACTGGCGATCGTCAATGGTTCGGCGCCGTTCGCCCCGCAGCCGCGTGCCTGGCGCACCATCGACGAGCCCGACGTGCGGCGCATCATCGGCCGCTTGGTGCAGTTCCCTCGGCGACGCAACACCGACCCGATCGCTCCCTGGATCGGGGCTCTCAGCGCCATCCGCCTCGGTCTTCGACCGCCCGCCGAGGTCGAGGTGATGTACGGCGGCGACGTCGACGGGCTCGCCGACACCTGGCCCAGCTACCGCGCCGCGCTCGAGCGCGAGGGCGCGCTCGACTTCGACGAGCAGGTGTATCGAGCCATCGAGTTGCTCCTCGCCGATCCCGCGGCGCGCTCGGCCGCGCAGCGCGCCTGCCGGGTGCTGCTCGTCGACGAGTTCCAGGACCTGACACCAGCGCACGTGCTGCTGCTGCGCCTGCTGGCCGCGCCGGGCTTCGGTGTCTTCGGCGTCGGCGACGACGACCAGACGATCTACGGCTACAACGGCGCCGACCCGGGGTGGCTGATCGACTTCGCCGACCTGTTCCCGGGCGCCGTGGCGCATCCGCTCGAGGTCAACTACCGCTGCCCGGGCGACGTGGTGGCCGCTGCCGACCGGCTCCTGCGCCACAATCGCCGGCGTGTGTCCAAGACGATCCGGGCCGCACGGCCCGACAGCACGGGTTTGCGGATCGTCGACACGCGCGACAGCCTCGCCGCCACGGTTCTCGCCGTCTGCTCGGAGCTCGACCAGGGTCGTGCCGCCAGCGACATCGCCGTGCTGGCGCGCGTCAACTCGCTGCTCGCGCCGGTGCAGGCGGCGTTGACGGAGGACGGCATCGCCGTGCGCGGGGGCGTCGGTTCCGAGTTCCTCGAACGAACGGCGGTCCGTGCGGTGCTGGCATGGCTGCGGATCGCTGCGGGTGGGGGCGACGATCTGACGGCCACCGACCTGGCCGAAGCGCTCCGACGGCCGTCGCGGCCCATGCACCCCAACGTGGCCACGTGGGTCACCGAGCAGCGTTCCGTGGCGGGCCTGCGACGGTTGGCTGGGCGGGTCAACAACGAGCGCGACGCACGCCGCGTGGCCGAGTTCGCCGACGACGTCGTGCGGCTCCAGCGGCTGGCCGCGTCGGCCGACACGGAGGCGGTCGTCGCCGCTCTCACCCACGACGTCGGCCTCGGCGAGTCGATCGCGTCGCTCGACACCAACCGCCGAGGGATGAACCGGTCGGCCCAGAACGACGACCTCGTCGCGCTTGGCCAGTTGGCCGCGCTGCACCCCGATCCGGCGACGTTCGAGCCATGGCTGCGCGAGCGCCTCACCAGCGCCCGCCGCGGCGACGGCGTGGTGTTGGCGACGGTCCACCGGGTGAAGGGCCAGGAGTGGCCGGTGGTGGTCGTCCACCACGCCACCGGCGACCAGTACCCGCACCGCCTGGCCGACGACATCGAGGAAGAGCGTCGCGTGTTCCACGTCGCGCTGACACGTGGGCGCGAGCACGTGGTGGTCGTCGCCGGGCTTCCGATGTCGCCGTTCGTCGCCGAGTTGCACAGCGAGCCACCCGAGCGTCCGGCGACGGATGGATCCATCACAGCGGACGCGTGCGCGGAGCGGTCGGCGGGCCGCGCCCGGGGGCGCGCCGTCGGGGTGCGCGACACCCTCTTCCCGAAGGCGGTCGTTCTGGCAGCCCCAGGCTTGGTGCTCGTCGACCGCGGCCAGAGCTGGACGATCGAGGGTGTCGACGACGAGGGCGCCGTGGCGACGTGCGCTGGCGCCCGTCGTCGCTTCCCGTTCGGGGCAGCGGTGGTCACTGCGGGTCGGCAACGAGGCCCCCTGCGCCGCCCCGACGGACATCGGCCCGGGTCCGCCAACATCAGGACATTCGATCTCCTGCGCCAGGCACGCGAGCGCCTGCGCGCCGGCAAGCCCGCTTATGTCGTGTTCGACGACGCCACGCTCGAGCGCATCGCGCTGGCGCTCCCCACGTCGCTCGCCGAACTCGGTCGCATCAACGGCATCGGAGCACGCAAACTCGAGCAGTACGGCGACGCCGTCCTGCTCGCTGTGGAGGACGGCGTGGAATGAGGTCGGAAAATTGGCCGTACGTTGACCTCTTTCGCATCGCATCATCGTCCGAGGGCGATGAGATCGCGATGTTCCAACCGTCCAACCACTATCCGACCGGCTCCCAGGAGGACCGATGACCCCGATCATCGAGGCGAGAGGCCTCACGAAGACCTTCGGCGAGGTGCGAGCGCTCGACGAGCTGAGCCTCGTCGCCCACAGCGGCCGAGTCACTGCGCTGCTCGGGCCCAACGGCGCCGGCAAGACGACGTTCGTCAGCGCCGTGGCCACGTTGTTGACGCCGACGTCGGGTGAGCTGCGGGTCGCCGGCATCGACGCCCGGAAGGATCCCAGGGCTGTGCGGCGGGTCATCGGCCTCGCCGGCCAGTACGCGTCGGTCGAGCCGACGCTCACCGGCCGCGAGAACCTCGAGCTGATCGCACGGCTCTTCGGGTTCGACCGTGCTCTCGCGCGGCGTGCAGCTGGGCAGGTGCTCGACCGGCTCGGGCTCTCCGACGCCGGGGATCGCCTCGTGCGCACCTACTCGGGCGGCATGCGCCGCCGTCTCGACCTCGGCGCCAGCCTCGTCGGCCAACCGCGCCTGCTGTTGCTCGACGAGCCCACCACCGGCCTCGACCCGCGCAGTCGCATGGAGCTGTGGGACGCCATCCGCGATCTGGTGGCCGACGGCACCGATGTGTTGCTCACCACGCAGTACCTCGAGGAGGCCGACCAGCTCGCTCGGGACGTCGTGATCATCGACCACGGGCACGTGATCGCGTCGGGCACACCCGACGAGCTCAAGGGCAGGGCGGGCCGCGACGTCATCGAGGTGCGGCCCCGCAGCGCGGACGAGTACGGAGCGATCGAGGAGATCCTCTCGCAGGTCGCCGCCGAGCCCACACGTGTCGACCGTGACACCCAGCGCGTGTCCGCCACCGTCGACGGCGGCGCAAAGGACCTGGCGGTCGTCGTGCGCCTGCTCGACGAGCGTGACATCCACGTCGACGACGTCGGTCTGCGACGGCCGACCCTCGACGAAGTGTTCCTCACCCTCACCGGTCAGTCGGCCACCACCGACGACCCGACCTCACCCGCAGCGGCCTGAAGCGAGCATTTCGATGACAACCCTCACCGAAGCCAGCGACAACCTCGTCGTCACCACCCCCGTCCCGCAGCCGCCCTCCACCGGCGGCAGCTACGCCACCACGGCGATCGGCACCGGCCGACGCACCGTCCTCCAGTTCTTCCGCACGCCTCAGCTGATCCTCATGGGAACGGTGCAGGGCGCGTTGTTCCTCTTCATGTTCCGCTACGTGTTCGGCGGCGCGATCTCGACCGGCGGCGACATCAACTACGTCGACTTCCTCGTGCCAGGGTTCCTGGGCACGACGGTGCTGTGGACCGGGATGAGCGCCGCGGCAGGCGTCGCCGAGGATTCCTCCGGCGGGATGTACGACCGGCTCCGGTCGCTGCCGATCCCCCGCTCGGCGGTGATGCTCGGCCGATCGCTCGCCGACACCGCGCTGTTGACCTGGGGCCTGCTGATCACCAGCCTCCTCGGGTTCGCGCTGGGCTTCCGCACCCACAGCTCGTTCGGCGAGGTGGCGTTGGCCTTTGCTCTCACCGTCGTGTGCGGGTTCGCGTTCACCTGGATCTTCATCTTCATCGGATTGGTGTCCGGTAACGCGCAAGCGGCGCAGGGCCTGTCGATGCTGGTGATCCCGTTCTCGTTCGTCTCCAGTGCGAACGTGCCGATCAGGTCGATGCCCGGATGGATGCAGCCGTTCGCCGAGCACCAGCCGGTCACGGTGATCATCAACGCCGTGCGCTGCTTGATGCAGGGCGGCACCGAGCGCGTCGGCATCAACCACACCACGGGCTACTGGGTGGCCCTCAGCCTGATCTGGTGCGCCGGTATCGCTGTGGTGTTCGGCGCCCTCGCCGTCACCCGCTTCGCCCGCACGAAGTAACAGGCTGACGCTCGCCATGTCCGAGCCCGCCGCGTCGCTCACCGACCTCGCCCTCGGCCTCGCAGTCGTGGCGATGGCTGTGCAGTTGCGCCGCGCCGGCGTCAACCGGTCATGGGAGCGGGCGTTCTGGTGGGCGGGAGCGGCGGCGTTGGCTGGCGCCGTCCACCACGGGGTCGTCACCTACTCCGACCGCTGGTCCGGTCCCTCGTGGGCCGTGATCAGCGGGATGGTGGTGATCACGATCTCCTACAGCTTGGCCGCCAGCGTTCACGACGTGCTCGGCCCGGGTCGCGGGCGGGTGTTCTGGGCGCTGCGGTCCGCCAGCCTGGTGGCCTACGGCGTGCTCGCGCTCACCGGCCGCTACGGCATCGGCACGATCCTGATATGCGAGGGCGTGACGATGGTGAGCGTGCTCGTCCTGTGGGCGGTCGCGCTTGGCCGAGGGCACCCGAGAGCGCCGGCGATGGTGGTCGCGCTCGCCGCCAGCATCGTCGCCGGATGCATGCGGGCGATCCCCTCCGGCGTCGCCGACACGATCGCCCTCGATCCGACATCGCTCTACCACCTGGCCCAGATCCCCGCGATGTGGCTGCTGTGGAGAGCGCTGGGCGTCGGCGCCACAGCCGACGTCCGCCCGCGACACCGTGTCGCGCCCGCACCTGAGTGGTGAAAGACTTTCGACGACAAGGGGGGGGTCTTCCGTGATCCGACTGGCTGATTTCTGCTATCGCAGGCGTCGCCTGGTGCTGCTGTCCTGGGTGGTCGCTCTGGTCGTGGTGTTCGCAGCGGGCGGGGCGCTGCCGGCCGAACACCGGGCGAGCTACGACACGCCGGGAGCGGATTCCACGACGGCGTACGACCTTCTGGGCGACCGCTTCCCCGAGCGCGGCGGTGACTCGATCAAGCTCGTGTTCTCGGGCGACCTCGGCAACGAGGCGGTGATCGCGCAGGCGACCAGGGTCATCGAAACGGCAGCGGCCCAGCCGCACGTCGAGTCGGTGTCCAGCCCGTTCACCACCGAGAGCACGGCGCAGATCGCGGACAGCGGCCGAATCGCATACGCCGAGGTGTTCTTCGACGTGCCGTTCGACGACCTGTTCAACGACGACGCCGACTACCAGAAGGATTTCCTCGACGCCATCGACCCCGGCGTGCGCGACGGCCTCCAGGTCGAGGTCACGACGTTCGTCGGCTCCATCGAACCCGGCTCCGAGTTCATCGGTCTGATCTTCGCCGCGTTCGTGTTGCTGCTGGCGTTCGGCTCGGTGTTGGCGATGGGCCTGCCGATCGTCACCGCGTTGTTCGGTCTTGGCGTCGGCACCGTGCTGGGCGGCATCTTGTCGCGTGCGATCGAGACGCCGGACTGGGCCGCGACCGTGGCGTTGATGATGGGCCTCGGCACCGGCATCGACTACGCGCTCTTCATCGTCACCCGCTATCGGCACTCGCTGCGCCGCGGCCTGTCGCCGCGGGAGGCGACCGTCACGGCGATCGGCACCGCTGGCCGTGCAGTCCTGTTCGCCGGCGCGACCGTCGTCATCTCGCTGCTGGGCATGCTGACGATGGGCCTGGGCTACCTCCACGGCGTCGCCGGTTCGGCGTCGCTCGCCGTGCTCGCGGTGATGGCCGCGTCGCTCACGTTGCTGCCCGCGATCTTCGGTTTCGTCGGCGCCAAGATCGACCGCTTCAAAGTGCCGTTCACCGGCCGCGAGTCGCACCAGGGCGACCGCGCGTTCTGGTTCCGGTGGAGCCGCGTCATCCAGCGCCGTCCGTGGACCTCGTTCATCGGCGCCGCTGTCCTCCTGCTGTTGTTCACCATCCCGCTCTTCTCGCTCCGTTTGGGCTTTCCCGACGACGGCAACAACCGCACGTCCGAGACCTCCCGCCAGGCCTACGACCTGCTGACCGAGGGCTTCGGCCCGGGGTTCAACGGGCCGCTGCTGCTCGTCGCCGACCTCCAGGCCGCGACCGATCCCGACGCGGTGTTGGCCAGCCTGAGCGACACGGTCGAGGGCGTCGGCGGTGTGGACCGCGTCTCGGCGCCGGTCGTCAACGACGCTGGAGACACGGCGATCATCACCGTCTTCCCGACGACCAAGCCGCAGGACAAGGCGACCGAGGAGCTCGTCAACCGGCTCCGCGACGACGTCGTGCCGCAGGCGCTCGGCGACAGCGGAGCGTCCGTGCTCGTCGGCGGGTTCACCGCGATCTCCATCGACCAGAGCGAGTACATCAGCAATCGGCTGCCGCTGTTCATCGGCGCCGTGGTGCTGCTCTCGTTCATCCTGCTGACGACGGTGTTCCGCTCACCGCTCGTCGCGCTGAAGGCAGGGATCATGAACCTGCTTTCGATCGCCGCGGCCTACGGCGTGATGGGCTACGCGGTGCAAGGCAACTGGTTCGGTGACCTGCTGGGCATCCCCGAAACGCCGGTGCCGGCGTTCATCCCGATGATCAACTTCGCCATCCTGTTCGGCCTCTCGATGGACTACGAGGTGTTCCTCCTCAGCCGCATCCGCGAGGAGTACGTCCGCACCGGCGACAACCGCGCCGCGGTGGCCGACGGGCTGGCGGTGACAGCGCGCGTCATCACCGCCGCCGCAGCGATCATGGTGTTCGTCTTCGGCGTGTTCATCCTCGACCCGAACGTGTTCATCAAACAGATCGGCCTCGGTCTCACGGCCGCGGTGCTGATCGACGCCACCGTCGTCCGCACCGTTCTCGTGCCGGCGACGATGGAGCTGCTCGGCGACGCCAACTGGTGGATCCCGCGCTGGCTCGACCGGGTGCTGCCGGAGATCCACATCGAAGGCGAGAGAGCGGTGGAGGCGGAGCTCGCCACGTTGCTCGCCGACGAGCGCGTGCCCGCGCCGTGACGATCCAGCGAGTGCGCGGCCGAGCGGTGCTCAGCCGTGGCACATGCAGTTGCCGCGCGCGTAGAGGCCCAGCCGGTGCGCGATGTTCTTCGACCACTCGGGCAGCGCCCACGGCGCCGCATGGCGCAGCGTGCCGAAGAACGTCGACACGCTGACGCTGGGCGTCTCGGAGATGACGAAGTGCCACCAGCGCGGCGGAATGAACAGCGCGTCGCCTTCGTCGAGGTGGGCGACGAGGGGCGTGGCGTCGCGCAGGCGCGGGAAGCGGTCGAAGTCGAGCTTCTGAAGGTCGACCGCGCTGTACCAGCACCCGAACTCGTACTTGTCCGACTTGTACATGTCGGTGCCCCGTGGGAACAGCACGAAGCTCTTGCGTCCACGGATCTGGGCGAAGATGTTCGGGAAGATGTTGTCGGTGTGCAGACCGGTGATCGTGCCGGCCGGGCCGATCCACGTCGCCGGGAACTTGAACGAGCGGCGGCCGAACAAGCGCTCCAGCGGGATGTCGGCTCGCAGCTCCGGCACCTGCTTGAGCAGCCAGCTGTAGGACACGTAGGTCTGGTCGTAGCCGCCGGTGATGGTGCCGTCGTCGGCGACGAGCGAGCGGATGTACTCACCGAGGTCGCGGTCCTCACGCACGGTCTGGTACTGCTCGATGATCGAGCGCGTCACGCTGACCGAGACTCCCGCGCCCTTCGCCGCGAGGTCGTCCCACGTCCACTTCTGCGTTGCCTGCCAGTCGGCCGCCAGCCCGCGCAGGAGCAGCGGCCGACGGTGCGGCACGAGCTCGAGCAGCGTCTTCCCGGGGCGCAGGGGCTCGGTGCGCTCGTCGACCGCGCCGTGCGAGGGGAAGCGCGCCGCGATCGCGTCCACGTCGACGGCGACTCGTTGTGTGGTCATGGCGGCTCCGGATCGGGGATGCGGTCCAGCCTCTGGATCTCGTCAAGGGCCCGCGCTCGGTGAGCATAGGTCGCTGCCCGTCGGCGACACACGTCCTATCGTGCTCCGGTGGCCGCCACGCCGGGAAGCCCCCCACCGCAGGTCGTCTTCCCTGCCGCTGGCGCCAACCCCCTGCGTGCGCTCGCTCGGCGCGTGGCGATCGCAATCGGGCTGTTGCTCGCTGTCGCGCTGGTGACCTGGCTCGGCCGGGGCGGATACCGCGACGCCGACGGCGATCCGGTCTCCGCCCTCGACGCGCTCTACTACGCCAGCGTCAGCGTCACGACGACGGGCTACGGCGACATCACGCCGATCACCCCCGCCGCACGGGCGTGGACGGCGCTCGTCGTCACACCGGCACGGATCCTGTTCCTCATCGTGCTGGTGGGCACGACGATCGAGGTGCTCACAGAACGGTTTCGCAAGGCAGTCGCGATCTCACGTTGGAGGAAGCGCGTGACGGACCACGTCATCGTCGTCGGCTACGGCACCAAAGGACGCGGCGCGATCCAGTCGATGCTCGACGGGGGAGCGGTGGCGCCGTCCGGCGTCGTCGTCATCGACGTCTCCGAGCGCGCACTCGACGAAGCGACGCACGCCGGGCTCGTCGGGGTGTTCGGCGACGCGACCCGCACGACGGTGCTCCGTCAGGCTCGCATCGAGGAGGCCAGCGCGATCATCGTGACGAGCAACCGCGATGACACCGCGACGCTGGTGACGCTGTCGGCCCGCGAGCTGAATCCCCGCGCCGTCATCGCCGCGTCGGTCCGCGAGTCCGAGAACGCGCATCTCCTCCGGCAGTCGGGCGCCAACGTCGTCATCGTCTCCTCGGAGGCCGCCGGCAGGGTTCTCGGCCTGGCGATCCGTGAGCCGGCCGCGGTGTCGGTCCTCGAGGACCTGCTCGTCGCCGGGCGCGGTCTCCAGCTGAGCGAGCGAGCGGTCACGACCTCCGAGATCGGCGGCCCGCCGCGCTTGCAGGACGGCCACCTGCCGGTGGCGATCGTCCGTGACGGCGTCCGTCTGGGCTTCGACGATGAGCGCTTCGCCCGCGCCGAGCTCGGCGACATCGTGGTCAGCGTGTACACCGAGAGGGACTGACCCCCGGCGTCGCTTTCGCCGCGACGACGATCGGGCCGCCCGCCCGGCGGGTACGTGCGTGCGGTGAAGCCGCTGCGCATCGCTCTGGTCGTCATCGCGCTCTCGGTCGTCTGGTCAGCTCGGGCCACTGCTGCGCCGGTCGATCTCGACGACGTCGCCGCCGCGCTGCGCTCGGACCCCATCCACGTCGACCCCGGCGCAGAGCGCGCGCTCGGCGCCGAGGAGGTCGACGATCTTCGTGCGGCGGTCCGCGACGCCGGCACGCCGATCTACGTCGCCGTCCTGCCCGACCGCGCGGCGGACGCCGCGGGCGGTGATCCCTCCGAGGTCGCCCGCCAACTCGCCGAGCGCGTCGGCCAGCCCGGCACCTACGCCGTCGTTGTCGGCGACAGCTTCCGTGCCGGGAGCAGCGAGCTGCCGGCTGGCGACGCAGCGGAGCTCGCCCGCGCGGCGCTGGAGCAGGAAGGCGACGACACGGCCGCCGTGCTGCGACGCTTCGTCGACGCCGTGGGCACTGCCGCCGAGGACCGCGGCGACGTGACAGGCGGCGCCGGCGATGGTGGACGCGGCGGAGAGGGCGCCGGGTGGTTCGTCCCGGTGGTGGCGGTGCTCGCTGTCGGCGGCGGCGCCCTGGCTCTCGGGCGTGCTCGGCGTCGCCGGCGCGAGGCGGTGGCCGAGCAGGCTCGGGCCGACGCCGCCGACCGGCAGATGCTGCGCGCAGAACTGTCGGTGCTCGCCGACGACGTCCTGCGACTGGAGGAGCAGGTGCGCCTCCATCCCGCCGCCCGCGGTGACTTCGACGCTGCCGTCAGCCGCTTCCGCGCGGCGAATGCCGCGCTGGACTACGCCGACGAAGCGGTCGACCTGGTGCGCGTCAGCAGGGTGGTGGACGAGGCCCGGTACCTGATGGATCGTGCCCGGGCGATCGTCGACGGGCACGATCCGCCTCCGCCGCCCGACACGTTGCGACGCCCGGGACGTCATGGAGAGCCGGCGGTCGACCTCGACGACGATCGACGGCCGGTGTACGTCGGCTACCCCGGTGCCTTCGGCGGGGGGTGGTTCGGGGGCGCGGGGAGCCTGTTCGGCGGGCTCCTGCTCGGCTCCGCGCTCTTCGGCCCCTTCGGTTGGGGCGGTTGGGGTCACACGACGATCATCAACCAGGGCGGTGACGGCGGCGGTTTCGGTGGCGGTGACTTCGGCGGCGACGTTGGCGACTTCGGCGGCGGTGACTTCGGTGGTGACTTCGGAGGCGGCGACTTCTGAGCGTTCCAGCACGCCCGTTGAACAGCTCGTGCGATCAGCGTGCCATCGCGGGGTGTCCGACCACGTGCGTCACGGGCAACGCGACGTTGCGCTGGATCCGGGTCGGAGCATCCATGCGCAACCATCGTGAGATCGCGTGCGGCAGCGTGGAGACGATGACGCCGTCGTATGCCTCCACGCCGTCGCGCCGGAGAACCGCATTGACAGCGTCAACAGGGCTCGCGTCACCGACTTCGCCCGTCACCGCCAGCCCTTCGGCGAGGAAGCGCAACCGGGCATCTTCGAGACGCCGCCGAGCTTCCGCTCTGACCTGGCCTTCGGTCCATGTGAGACCGCTGCCGCCGTGGTTCTCCGGCACGAGCAGGTGGAACGTGCAGGCGCCGTGGGCCAGGCGCCCGCGGAGCTCGTCGAGCAGCTCCGGGCTGTCCAGCGTCTGATGGGCCACCACGAGATACCGATGCATTGGTCCTCCCTTCGTGGCGAGCGGTGATCCCTGATCGGGGCCTTCCAGCGTACGCGCATGCCAGCGGGACTGCTCACCGGCGACCTCGTTGGGGCCGCCGCCGTGCTTGCCGACCTTCAGTGCTGGCGTGAATGGCCGTCGACGCCGACGCCGATGCCTTGACCGTCGGGCTGGATGGCGATCGTGTGGTCGGCGTCCGCGCGTGGAAGGTCGGAGGCGGCCGCGCGGAGCAGCCGCAGCTGCTCTTGCAAAGGACCGCGGCGCTGCGGCGGAGCCACGGCCACCAGGTCTTCGAGCGCGGCCGCGAGGCGCCGGGTCACTTGGGGCGACTCGGCTCCGGCGAGGCGGATCTCGTCGAACGCCAGGTGGACGTACGCCTCCCACGTCATGACAGGCGCCGTGACGCGCAGTGCCCCCGCGGCGTCGGCGTGGCGCCCGTCGGGGATGAGCCGTTCGCACAGGTGGCGCAGGCCATCGTGCAGACGATCGATCGCCTGTACCGCCGTCGTCGGATCGAGGAACGGCGAATCGCTGACCGAACGCTCTGCCATGTCGACCAACAGCCGGATCCCGTAGGCGACGTCGTGCTCGAGCGTGCGCTCGAGCTTCGTCGTGATCGCTCGGGCCACAGCGTCACTGTCGACGCCGGCCGCGTCACCCTCGATGCGCACCAGCGGCGCGCCGGCCGGCACGAACTCGCCGAGGGCGGGGACGACGTGGAGGACACAGTCGGCGCGGTGGGCGACGTCGACGAGGCGCTCGATGTCGACGTGCGTGACGACGCCGGAGTCGGGGGCACACACCACCTGCGGATCGGGGGGCCGCTCCTCCAGCAGGTCGGGGTACGTGCGGTCGAGCAGCTTGCGGGTGTCATCGCCGACCAGTTCGATCAATGCCGCGACCCGCAACGACCGACCAATGTGATGCACGTACAGCACCAGCATGGCGATGCTGGTCAGCACGAGCACATAACTGACGACGATCGCCAGGCCGGGGACGCGCTCGTCCTCGTCGAACCCCACTTCGCGCATCGCGACCATCGCGTGGGCGAAGGTGGCGACGAACAGGCCGATCGCCAGCTGGCTCGGTTTGTCACGCAGGAACGTCTGGACGATGCGCGGCGAGAACTGCCCCATGGCCAGTTGGACGACCACCATCGTGATGGTCAACACGAGAGCGGTGAGCGAAACCATCGACGCGGCGATCGTCGTGAAGATGCCGATGGCCGCGTCGGGTCCTCCCGTGAGCCACATCGGCACCAGTTCGAAATCCAGCATTCGGTCGATGGCCAGTGTGCCCGCCGACAAGACGAGGCCGGCCAGCACGCACATCACCGGCACGAACCACAGGCTCGACCGCACGCTCGTGGTGCTTGCCGACGACGTCACGCTGCGTCGTGTACCCCGACGCACCGCCCGCCAGCCGGTCCGCGTCAGCAGCGTCATGCACCCGTTCTCGGGCGTCAACGTCACAGCGGTCGTCCGGCGGCTGCCGTCCGTGTGCGTCTTCGTGCGCCGTGCGACCGTCGTCGACGCGCGGAATCAGGTCGCTCGCACGCGCTCAGTGAGGTGTCACCGATCTTCTTGCCGCATCCGTTTCGCCTGCTCGACAGCCGATTTTTGCTGATCTACCCTCCGCCGCCATGGTGGCGCGAAGGCCGGTGGTGGTAGGCGTCGTGATGGTGGTCGCGCTCACCGCGTGCGGGGGTGGGGGTGAGTCGACAGATGGCGGAAGCGAGGGCGCCGCGTCGCCGGCATCCGTCACCTTCGCGTCGGTGACCGCTCCGTCCACCGCGGGATCGGTCCCGGCAGGCGGCACGTCGCCCGACGAAGCGCCTCCGTTGGACGCGCCAAACGGCAGCCTCGCGACGGGGCCGACCGACCCCACCCTGCCCGCCACGTCGACGCTGCCACCCGGAGCGGACGACTCGATCGCCCAGGCCGTCGTCGACGGCCATGGGTACGACGTCTGCGACCTACTCGTTTCGACAGGGCTGGCTGCCGAGCTGGTCGGCGACATCGACCCGAACTCGTACGATCCGCGAACGATGACCGAGCTCGCGCTGGCCAACGGTCGGCGGCGCAACGGCGACGCGTTCGAGGGCGCCATCTCCTGCTCCGTCGCCGGGCCATCGAACCCGTCGGGAACGCCGCCACGCGTGACGTTGCGGATCTGGACGGATGACCAACTTCGCTTCACCCTCGGCGACCAGAGCGCGACCGCCGCCGCCCGCGGCGCAGCACTGCGGGACCGCTACATGACCACGGACCCGCTCCGCTCGCCTGCGCGAGACGTTCCTGGCATCGGCGACGGCGCGTGGAGCCGCCACGACCTCAGCGCTGTCGTGGTCGTCGCCTGGCAAGGGCCGTTGCTCGCGGCTGTCGACCTGCGCGCGAACACGGCCCCCTGCGTCGGCGACCAAGCGGCCGTCGAGGCGTGCGAGAACGAACAGCTGGCGCCAGCGCAGCGAGCGTTCACCCGAGTCTTCCCGACGATCGCGGACGAGTTGCTCTCCGGCGCCGGCCGCACGGCGATCCTTCCCACGGCTACGAGGCAGCCGGAGACGCTTCCGATTGCGACATCGACCGGAGATGTCGACATCTGCGCGGTCGCGGCCGCCGCGACCGCAGCGGCGTTTCCGGGTCTCGCCTTCGACCCCGTGCGTGGCGAGGTGGCGCGGATCGACAGCCTCGACGGCCGACTCGTCGAGGGCGCGCGGCAGTGTGAGCTGCGTCCCACGGACGCAGACGCCGGGCCCGATGTCGAGGTGGTGGCGTACGGAGCGGACTCGCCCGATGGCGCCGCGGTTTTCGCCTCGTGGACGGCAAGACAGTACGCGACGCCTGTGACCGGCCTCGGTGACGAGGCCGTGGACACCTTCGGCACGATCCACGTCAAGGACGCAGGCGTGTACTTCCGCGTCGCCCTGCTTCCCACGCGATCGTCGACGCAATATGTCGATCTCGCCCCGCAGACGCAGGCCATCGCCTCCGCGGTGGCGGCGGCCACTTGATCCGACCAGCAGAAAACGGAGCACAGGATGGGTGAAAAGGGCATCGCTGCCGATCTTCCCGGGGCCGCGGCATCACAGAGCCTCATCGAACGCACGACCACCACGGTGACGTCGACTGTCACGGGCGCGACCGAAGACGTCGTCGACAAGGTGCGCGACAAGGGCATCGAATCCGCCGCCGATTTGGTCGTCGACGAAGTTCGCGAACGCGCCGCGCGCGACGAGGGCGCCGCGGGTGAGACGTCAACCTGACATCCGGGTCTCGTCCCGGCCGCCGCGAAGGCGCGACATCGTCGCTCCCGAACGTGACGTCGAATCCGGGCGACCACGCCCGGCTGACAGGGAGCAGAAGCAGCGGCAACGCTCCGACGGGTCGGGCCGCGCGAAGCCCCGCCGCTGGGCGGGCCGGAACGTCGCGCTGGTCGGCGTGGGCCTGGGCGTCGTCGCCGTCGCTGGCCTTGCAGCGGTCGCTGTGTCGGGCGGCGGGGCCGACGACGACGCTGCGGCCAACGAAGCGGCGGCGACCACTCCGCTCGGTGGCGCCGCAGCCTCCGTTGCTCCGGGAGACACCGCCGGTTCGATCGCCTCGCCCGACTCGTCGAGCGGGGGGTCAGCGACCACCGAGGCCGACGGGGACGGCGGCGGCGCGGGAGTCGCCGGGCCGATCGGCGCAGGCACGTACGACGCCGTTGCCACCGTGACGCGATGGGAGTGGCTGCAGCTGCCGGATCCGCGTTCGGGAGAGATCTTGCCCATGGGCGACGTTCTGACCCGCAACGTCGGCGACACCGACGACTCGCCCAGCCAGATCGTTCTCGTTGGCGACTGCGATGGGGTGGGCCCCTGCCGCTTGGAGGAGCGGAACGGCTCCCCGACGTCAGTGATCGCGGGCTACAGCTTCTTCAGCGCCGACCTCGAGCCGATCGACGGCGGTTACCGAGCGAGCCGTCCGCGCCCAGACGACGAGGGTGGCGACTGCACCATGTCCGACTTCGTGCATGAGATCGAGCTCGCACCGACCCCGTCGGGCTGGGTCGGCTCCGCGGTCTGGCGTATGGTGTACTCGTCACACGGACCCGTCACCGACTTGCCTGACGGCGGCTACACGTTCACCGTGTGCGATGGCATCGACTTCGCGTCGTCGTTCGTCCTGACGAAGACCAGCTGAAACAACCGGCATGCGGCTCGGCATCGAGCACGAGTTCACGATCACCAAACCCACCGGGTGCTGCGACGCCCGTGAGTTGCTCGACACGCTCCCACTCGGAGGTCGCCGGCTCGACCCTGGAGACCGGCACGCCGTGCGCTGTCGCTGGGGCGGTGTGGTGACAGCCGACGGCAAGGAGGGCGAGATCGCCACGCCGCCGCTGGAGCTGAGCCCGGGCGCCGTCGATGCCGTCGTCGACGTCGCGCGCGCGGGCCGCAGCGCACTGGAGAGGGCGCTGCCGCCCGATCACAGCTGTGTCGGGTACTCGACGCACCTCAACTTCGAGACGCGCGATCGCGACGTCGTGGCCGTCGCGCGGCTGGTCACGTGGCGCTTCGCGCCCGCGATCATGCTGCTGCTCGACCGGTCGGACTCGCCCGGGCTGCTCGTGCGCCCGCGGCACGGGCGGCTGGAACTCGGCGGCGAGTACGCCGATGGAGATCGCTTGAGGGTCGCCGTGGCGTTCGGCGCGGGGATTGCGCTCGTCGCCCAGCGCGCTCGTCAGGACCGCCGCTACGCACGCCGGTTGCCGGGACCGCTGGACATGTCCGTGGTGCGTTCGCCCCAACGTTTCGGGTGGTACGTCGACCGCCGGGCTTCGGGCGACGACCTGTACAGCGCAGGCCGGCAAACCGCGCTCCGCCTGCGCGACGGGGGTTGCCTGAGCGCAGGCGACCTTCTCGCTCGATCGTGGGAGTTGGCCCGTGCCGAGTTGGAGCACCGGATCGATGCGCAGGTGTTGACACACGTGGATGCCACCGTCTCGTCGGAACGGAAGCTTCCCGTTGACCCGTCTCCGTCGGATCGACGCGCGGCGCCGGCGGCGGAGCCCGCGCCGTGGCCGACGCATCTCGTCGACGACTGGTCGGTCGGCGACATCGGCGTGACAGCGGTGGCGGCGACGTGGCACAGAGTCGTCTTTCGCGCTCGGCGAGGTGACGAGCAGCGATGGCTCACGGTGCCGGGGTCGATGGTCGACGAGTTCGTCCGCCGGTTGGCAGCCCACGACCTCGACGAGTGGCTCAGGCGCCAGTTCTCCTCCCGCCGTCTTCTTCCTTCCCTGCGCCGCGACGACGTCGTCGAGTTGGGCGCGGGCGTTGGTCTCGTTGACCGTCGTGGTTTGCCGGACACGCCGATGGGCCGGCGTCTGCGCCGGCGCAGAGGGCGATCGTCCCTGCCGCCGAACAACGTGGACTCGCAGGGTGCGCGTGTTCCGGAGCGTGGCCCGCGGTGACGACACCGAGGCCAGCGACGTGTTCTCGTCGATCTTGCCGACGACGTCGGACTTGTGGGCCTCATCGGCCTGGAACGCGAGATCGCGTCGATCGTGGGTCGTCCGGTCGATGTGGTTCCGGCGGCCCGCCTCGAGCGCGGTTAG
>CAZGUH010000049.1:0-26345 GCA_964529005.1 uncultured Ilumatobacteraceae bacterium
CGTCATCGCCACCATCATCCTCTGGCTCCGATGATTCACAGGACACGCCCTAGGCCGCCGGCCGAATTCGCCGCCGGAGAAGCCGTCTCTCTAGCTTTGCTGCGAATGGAGCCGTGCATCGCCGACTTGCACGAAGCGATCGCGCTCCGCCGCCGGAACGACGAGTGCCTGGTCTTCCGAGACCGGCGGCTCACCTGGGCCGAGGTCACCGATCGCACCCGCCGGCTCGCCAACTTCCTCGTCGACCGCGGCCTCGGCTGCCACGTCGAGCGCGCGAGCCTGGACGATTGGCAGAGCGGCCAGGATCACCTGGCCATCTACCTCCACAACGGCAACGAGTATCTGGAAGCGATGCTCGGCGCGTTCAAGGCCCGCGTCGCTCCCTTCAACGTCAACTACCGCTATGTCGCCGAGGAGCTGCGCTACCTGCTCTACGACGCGCATGCGACAGCCATCGTCGTGCACAGCCAGTTCGCGCCGACGTTGGCCGAGGTGCTCGACCGCCTGCCCGCCCTCCAGGTGATCCTCCAGGTTCCCGATGCGAGCGGCAACGACCTCTTGCCCGGAGCGCTCTGGTACGAGGACGCGCTCGCCAGCGCGTCCTCGGCGCCGCCGCCGGTGGTGTGCTCTCCCGACGACCTGTACATCCTGTACACGGGGGGCACCACCGGGCGGCCGAAAGGCGTCCTGTGGCGCAACGGTGACGCCAACGTCGAATGCTTCGGCGGCCCGCGCGACGTCACGTCGCTGGAGGGCGCCGCCGCAGCGACGAGCCGCTTTCGCGTGCTGCTCGCCCCGCCGCTGATGCACGGCACGGCGCATTGGGTGGCGATGCGGGCCTGGAACGCAGGCGGCACGGTGTTCATCCCATCGACGCCCGAGCGCCTCGAGCCAGCGCAGATCTGGCGCCAGATCGAGGAGGAGCGCCTCAACTTCCTGCTGATCGTCGGCGACGCGTTCGCCCGGCCGCTGCTCGACGAGCTCGAGCGCGAGCACTACGACCTGTCGAGCCTCACGGTCCTCCTGTCCGGCGGCGCCGCGCTGTCGGCCAACCTCAAGGAGGAGCTTCTGCGCCGGCTGCCGACGACGATGATCGTCGACGGGTTGGGCTCGAGCGAGGCGGGCGGCCAGCTGGCGCGGGTCTCCGCCGGCGCGGGCGCGATCTCGGGCATCTTCCCGTTGGAGGACGGCAACCACGTGCTGTCGGCCGATCTGCGCCGGGTGCTCGCGCCCGGCGACGACGAGATCGGCTGGCTGGCCAAGAGTGGGCGGCTCGCGCTCGGCTACCTCGGCGATCCCGTCAAGACCCGCCAGACGTATCCGGAGATCGACGGCGTCCGCTACGCCGTGCCGGGCGACCGGGCGCGCCTGCGCGCCGACGGCTTCGTCGAGCTGCACGGTCGTGATGCGGTGACCATCAACTCGGGCGGCGAGAAGATCTTCGCCGAAGAGGTGGAGGCCGCCATCAAAGCCCACGACGCCGTGTACGACTGCGTGGTCGCTGGACGTCCGAGCGTTCGATGGGGGCAGGAGGTCGTCGCCATCGTGCGGTTGCGCCCGGGCTACACGGCAACCGCGACCGAGCTGCTCACCGAAGCCGAACGCCACATCGCGCGCTTCAAGCTTCCGAAGGCGGTGATCGTGGTGCCGGAGATCGTGCGCTCCCCCGCCGGCAAGCCGGACTATCGCTGGGCGCGCCAGATCGCCGCCGAGGCGCCGTGAGCCCGGTCGCTGTCAACCGCCCGGCGGCGTCGCCCTCTGGCGCGCCAGCGCCATGAACTCGGCCGCCTTGGCCTCCATGCGGTCGCGATCCAGCCGGCTGAGGCCGTGCACGCGCGCGGCGCTCTCGTGCGACACCGCGCACGTGCCGTTCTTCGCCAGGTCGGCGATCATCGGGCGCTGCGCCCAGGTGTCGGGCGCGCTCACCTGGCGGGCAGCTTTCTGCGTCAACTTCGGAGGGCCCTAGTTTGGAGACGGTGACGAGCCGTGCGGCGTGGGACCGCGACACCCTGCCCGAGGGCGACGACAAGCGCGCTGCGGTGAAGGACATGTTCGACGCTGTCGCGCCGCGCTACGACCTCGTCAACCGCATCATGACGTTCCGGCTCGACGTGCGATGGCGGCGCATGGCCGTGCGCGAGCTCGCGCTCCCCGCCGGCGCGACGGTGCTGGACCTGGCGAGCGGCACCGGCGACCTGTGCATCGATCTGACTCGCGCCGGCGCGCGGCCGATCTCGGTCGACTTCAGCATCGGCATGCTGCGCGCCGATCGCAGCGGCGCCCCCCGGGTGCAGGCCGACGTCCTGTGCCTCCCGGCGCCGGCGGCCAGCGTGGACGGCGTCACGTGCGGGTTCGCGCTGCGCAACCTCGTCGACCTCCCGGCGTTCTTCCGCGAGCTCGGCCGCGTCGTGCGGCCCGGCGGGCGCATCGCCTTGCTCGACGTGGCAATCCCGAGGAACCCGGTCATGCGCTGGGGCCACAGCGTGTACTTCGGCAAGGTCGTGCCGCGCATCGGGGGGCTGTTCAGCGACCGAGCCGCGTACCGCTACCTGCCCAAGAGCGTCGCCTACCTGCCGAGCGGTGAGCGCATGGAGGCCGATCTGCGCTCCGCAGGATTCTCCGACACCACCCACCGGCTGCTGTCGGGCGGCATCACACAGCTGCTCGTCGGCACCCGCGACGCGGGATGAAGGCGGTCTCGCGACCGCTCGACGCCGCGGTCGACCTCAACGACGTCGCCCGCGGTGACGGTGTGCTGTTCGTGCGTGACGGCGTGGGCTTCGCCGGGCGCGGCGAGGCCGCTCGTGTGGACGACGGCGCGGCGCTCGAGTTCCTGCGATCGATCGACCACGACGGCCCGGACGACGCCGGTCCGCTCGCCGTGGGATGCGTGCCGTTCCGACCGGGCGCGCCCGCCGAGCTGATCGTGCCGGCCACGATCGTGCGCAAGAACGCCGACGGGACCGCGTGGATCACGCACGTCGGAGACGGCGCACCGACCGACATCCATGCCGTCGCGCCGCCGATCCCGCGTGCCGATACGTTCCGCATCGAGCCGATCACCTCGATCGACACGTACCTCGCCGCCGTCGAGGCGGTGCGCGACGCGGTGCGCGCCGGCGAGCTCGTCAAGGCCGTCGTCGCCCGCGACGTGCGCGTCACGTCGGACGCGCCGTTCGACGTGCACGGTGTGCTGCTGCGCTTGCGGGCCAGCTTCGGCAGCAGCTTCCGGTTCAGCGTCGACGGGTTCATCGGCGCCTCGCCGGAGCTGCTCGTCGCGGTCGACGGGACGACCGTGCGCAGCTACCCGCTCGCCGGGACCGCGCCGCGCACCGGCGATCCCGTCACCGACGATCGTCTCGCCGCGGATCTGGTCGCCAGCACGAAGAACCAGCTCGAGCACCGGGTCGTGATCGACATGGTGCACGACACGCTGTTGCCCTGGTGCAGTTACCTCGACTGGGAGCCGGAGCCCGGCATCGTGCGGGTGGCGAACGTGCAGCACCTGGGAACGATGATCGAGGGCCGCCTGTCGCAGCCGCGGCCCAGCGTCCTCGAGTTGGTGCGGGCGCTGAGTCCCACACCCGCGCTCGGCGGTCACCCGCGCGACGCGGCGCTCGAGCTGCTCGACAAGGTGGAAGGGTTCGATCGCGGCCGCTACGGCGGCGCCGTCGGATGGGTCGACGCCGCCGGGAACGGCACGTGGGCGGTGGCGATCCGGTGCGCGCAGCTGTCCGACGACCGGACGCAGGCGCGCCTGTTCGCGGGCGGGGGCATCGTCGGCGACAGCGAGCCGTTGGCGGAGCTGGCCGAGACGCAGGCCAAGCTCCAGGCGATGCTCAGCGCGCTGGTGCGCGCCTGAGCCGGACTACGGGCGCTCGTCGAGGGCGGCCGCGACCGCCGCGTTGAGGGCAGCGTGCACGCGGACGTTGGCCGCTCGGTCGGTGACGACCCGCACGACCCACGGACCGGGCTCGGCGAGCGCCTTGGCCAGTTCGGGCCCCTCGGCGATGGTGCGCGCGGCGATGCCGTACGACGCCGCGAGGCCGACCGCATCGACACCGTGCGGCGTGCCGAAGAGCTGCTCGAAGCGATCCGCCGGCAGCGCCGCCGCCTGTGGGAGGAACGAGAAGATGCCGCCACCGTCGTTGTCGACGACCACCGCCCGCAGATCGACCCCACGCCCGGCGAGGGCCATCAACCCGTTCGAGTCGTGGGCGAAGGCGATGTCTCCGATCAGCAGCCCGACGGGACGGCCCGTGGCGAGGCCGACACCGACGGCCGTGGAGACGACGCCGTCGATGCCGTTGACGCCGCGGTTCGACAGCACGCGCACGGACGACGACAGGTCGCCGAACCACTCGACGTCGCGCACCGGCATGGACGACGACGTGACGAGCGACGAGCCCGCCGGGAGCCCGCGCACGACAGCCCGGGCGACGGCCGGCTCGCTGAGGGAGGGCTGCTCGGCCAGCGCGGCGTCGATCGCGGCCGTGGCCCGCTCCGACGCGTGCCGCCATCGCGCCATCCACGGCGTGCCGGTCGCGCCCCGCACACACCGCGCGAGCGCACGGCACACCGACGACGGATCGGCGATCACGTGCTGGGCCACAGCGTGATCCGGGTCGATCACCGGCCCCGGCGAGACCTGCACGATCGTGGCGCCGGTCCCCGCCAGCCATTCGGCGAGCACCTTCGACGCGGGCGGATGGCCGAGGCGCAACACCGCCACCGGCGTGTGGTCGCGTGCGAACCCGCGGTGCCGCAGGATCGCGTCGAACGCGGCGACGGCCGACGCCAGCGCGCCGCATCCGGACAACGGATCGGCGAGCACCGGCCACCCGATCGCGGCCGAGAGCTCACCGACCGCTCCAGGATCGCCCGCGCCCCGGCCGGCGACGATGATGCCCCGCGGGGAGTCGAGGGCAGCGGCGAGGCGAGCCACGTCCGCGTCGTCGACGACGATCCGCCCGGCGAATCCCGCCCGCGGCCCGGCGGGCGGCAGCTCGCCCGCGCGTCCGACGAGCGGTTCGCGGAACGGCAGGTTGAGGTGAACCGGCCCGGGCGACGTCCCGATCGTGGCGTCGACCGCGCGCGCGGCGAGCGAGCGCCACGTGTGGCGCGTGGCGTCGTCAGGCACGCCGCCGTCGTGGAACCATCGCACCGACCGGCCGAACAGGTGCGTCTGGTCGATCGTCTGCGCGGCGGACACGTCGCGCAGCTCGGCCGGGCGGTCGGCGGTGAGGACGAGCAGCGGAACGCCGGCGATCCCCGCCTCGACGACCGCGGGGTGGAAGTTCGCTGCCGCCGTGCCGCTGGTGCACAGCACCACGGCCGGCACGCCGGTCGCCAACCCGATGCCGAGCGCGGCGAACGCTGCCGATCGTTCGTCGTGGAAGACCTGGACGTCGACGTCGGGACGGGCAGCGAGCGCGAGCGCCATCGGCGTCGAGCGTGATCCAGGGGCCACCACCGCGTGGCGCACACCGCGGCGGACCCACTCGTCGACCAACGTCGCGCAGAACGTCGCCTGCTGGTCGGCCGGATCCGATCGCTGCGTCACGAGTCCTATCGTGGCATCGATGAGCTCTTCGGCCGCAGCCACCGGAGCGTCGTGGCGGCCGCTCGCCGGCCCGCTCGCCGCCGAGGTCGCCGGCGCCGGGCCGCGGCTCGTGTTCGTGCACGGCTTCACCCAGACCCGGCGGTCGTGGCTGCCGGTCGCCGAGCACTTCGTGCGCCACTACCAGGTGATGCTCGTCGATGCGCCCGGCCACGGCGGCTCGTCCGGCATCCGCGCCGACCTGCGCCGCGGCGCCGACCTGCTCGCCGCCACCGGGGGCCGCGCCACCTACATCGGGTACTCGATGGGCGGCCGCCTGTGCCTGCACCTGGCGCTCGCCTACCCCCACCACGTCGACCGCCTGGTGCTGCTCGGCGCGACCGCGGGCATCCTCGACGACGACGAACGGCTCGCACGCCGTCAAGCCGACCATCGCCTCGCCGCCGAGATCGAGCGCGACGGGGTCGAGCCGTTCATCGAGCGATGGCTCGCCACGCCGCTGTTCGCCCACCTCGCACTCGACAGCGCCGACATCGCCAGCAGGATCCATGGCAACTCCGCCGCGGGCCTGGCCAGCAGCCTGCGCCTCGCCGGAACGGGCGAGCAGTTGCCGCTGTGGGACCGCCTGGCAGAACTCGGCATGCCGACGTTGATCCTCGCCGGCGAGCACGACACGAAGTTCACCGCGCTCGGTCAGCACATGGCCGACCTGATCGGCGACGACGCGCGCTTCGCCACGATCCACCGCGCCGGCCATGCCGCCCACCTGGAGCAGCCGACGCAGGTGATCACCCGCCTGGAGGCGTTCCTCGGCGGCGTGCCGTAGCCGGCGTCAGGCGCCGAGGGCGAGACCGATTGCGACGAGCGCGCCGGCCACGAGTTGCACGCGCGCGGTGCCGGCGAGCACCGCGATCAACGCCCGTCCCGACGCCCCGGACGCCACCGCGCGCGCCGGCGGCGCGATCAGCGGAACGGCCAGCAGCACCAGCACGGCGGGCCAGCGCCAGAACGCGCACAGCAGGGCGAGCACGACGCCCACGATCAAGAGCGTGAGATAGAGGCCGCGGGTGTTCCGGTCGCCGAGGCGCACCGCCAGCGTGCGCTTGCCGGCGACGGTGTCGGTCGGGATGTCGCGCAGGTTGTTGATCACGAGCAACGCGCACGCCCACGACCCTGCGGCGCAGCCGGCCACGACCGCCAGCGCGGGGATCCGCTCGATCACGACGAACGTCGTGCCGACCGTTGCCACCACACCGAAGAACACGAAGACGAACACCTCGCCGAGGCCGAGGTATCCGTACGGCTTCGGGCCGCCGGTGTAGAACCAGGCGGACGCGACGCTCGCCGCGCCGACCAGGAGCAGCCACCACGACGTCGTGGCGGCGAGCAGCAACCCGGCCGCGCCGGCGACGCCGAACGCCAGGAACGCGGCACGCTTCACCGCGGGAGCGGGGGCCAGCCCCGACGCCACGAGCCGCACGGGTCCGACACGGCCGTCGTCCGTGCCCCGGACGCCGTCGCTGTAGTCGTTGGCGTAGTTCACCCCGACCTGGAGCGCCACGCTGACAACCAGCGCCACCGCTGCTCTCCACCACACGGCGCCGGACTCGCCGGCCGCGCATGCCGCGCCGACCGCGACCGGGACGACCGCGGCGGGCAAGGTGCGCGGGCGCGCTCCGACGACCCATCGATTCGACATCTGGCCAGTCTGGCGCGGCCGGGCGAGCGACGCCGCGCCAGACTGGCGAACCATGCGACACCTGCCCCGTCCCAGGCGGCTCCGGGCGTGACGGCGCTGGTGGTCCTCGACATGCCCGCAGGGCCGGCGTTCGTCACCGCGCTGCAACGCGTGTGGGACCGCGGCGACGCCGTCTTTCCCCTCGACCAACGGCTGCCGCCGCCGGCGCGCGCCGCTGTGCTCACCGCGATGGCGCCGGCGCGGATCGTCGACGCCGCGGGCGGCGAGCACGCGCTGCGCGGTGGCGTGTCGCTCGAGCGCGGCGACGCGCTCGTCGTCGCCACCAGCGGCACGACCGGCGCGCCCCGCGGTGTGGTGCTCACCCGCGACGCGATCGCCGCGTCGGCGCGGGCCGTCGCGGCCCGGCTGCGGGCCGGAGGCGGCGACCATTGGCTGGCGTGCCTACCGCTCTCCCACGTGGGCGGTCTGTCGGTGGTGACCCGGGCGCTCGTCTGGGGCTCTCGCCTCACCGTGCACGAACGCTTCGACGCCGTCGCCGTCGAGGCAGCGGCACGTCACGGCGCGAACCTCGTGTCGCTCGTGCCGACCACACTCGCCCGGGTCGACCCATCGCTGTTCGACTGGGTCGTGGTGGGTGGCAGCACGCCGCCGGTCGACCGGCCGGCCAACGTCCTCGCGACCTACGGCATGACCGAGACCGGCAGCGGCATCGTCTACGACGGCGTGCCCCTCGACGGCGTCGAGGTCGACGTCACCCCCGACGGGGAGATCCGGGTCCGCGGGCCGATGCTGCTGCGCGCCTACCGCGACGGCCACGATCCGCGTGACACCGACGGCTTCCTGCCCACCGGCGACCTCGGCGAGTGGGGGCCGGACGGGCGCTTGCGGGTGCACGGCCGGCGCGACGACCTGATCATCACCGGCGGAGAGAACGTCTGGCCACACGCGGTGGAGGCGGCCCTGTGCGACATGCCGGCGATCGCCGATGCCGCCGTCGCCGGCGTGCCCGACCCCGAGTGGGGCGCCGCGGTCACCGCCTGGATCGTGCTCGCCCCTGGCGCCGACGCGCCCGACCTCGCCGCGGTGCGCGACCACGTGCGTGCGTCGCTGCCTGCCTACGCGGCGCCGCGACGCCTCCACGTCGTCGACAGCTTGCCGCGCACGGCCCTCGGAAAGCTGCGCCGGGCGGCGCTCGGCGGCTCGGCGTGACGCGGCGTCACCAGCTGGTGCGCGCCCACGCTCCGCCGTCGATGACGATCGTCGAACCGGTGATCCAACTCGCCAGGTCCGACCCGAGGAACACCGCCAGGTTGGCGATGTCCTGCGCCTGCCCGAGGCGGCCGAGCGGCAGGCTCGACGCCAGCTTGTCGCCGAAGTTCTCGACCAGGAACGCGGAGAAATCCGTCTGCACGAGACCGGGGGCGATGCCGACCACACGCGTCGGCCCGAGCTCGCTCGCCAGCTGGCGCGTGACGTGGATCAGCGCTGCCTTCGTGAGGTTGTACACACCGAGGCCCGCCTCGGGCTGCATTCCGCCGAGCGACGACATGTTGATGATGACGCCGGGATCGTCCTTGAACGCCTTGTTCCACGCGGCCTCGCACCACGCCAGCGGCCCGCGGAGGTTGACCTGGACCGTCTTGTCCCACCGCGCCTCGTCGATCCCCAGCGTCGGCCCGAAGTAGGGGTTCGTCGCGGCGTTGTTGACGAGCACGTCGAGCCGCCCGAAGCGCTCGAGCGTGGCGTCCACGCACGCCGCAGCCGCCGCCGGGTCGCCGGCGTTGGCGGCGAACACGTCCGTCTCGCCGCTGATCTCGCTCGCGGCAGCCTCCAGCTGCTCGCGCTTGCGGGAGCTGAGCATCACCTTCGCCCCTGCCGACGCGTACGTCCGTGCGATCGCCTTGCCGATCCCCTTCGACGCCCCGGTGACCAGCGCGACCTTGCCGTCCAGCGAGATCTGCACGGGCGAACCGTACAGGACGCTCAGTCGCCCTCGCCCAGATCGTCCTCGGCCGAACCGGCTTCGCCGCCGGGCGCGCCGTTGAGCACGCTGACGCGCACCCGCCGCACGCGCCGGCCCTCGACCTCCTGCGCGATGAACTTCCACCCGTCGAACTCGACGGCCTCGCCGGGCAGCGGAACGTGCTCCAGCGTCCCGAAGACGAAGCCGCCGACCGTGTCCCAGTCGTCGTCGGGGATGTCCGTCTCCAGCAGATCGTTGAGGTCGCTCACCGCCATCCCGCCGTCGACGAGGTAGTCCCCGTCGGACAACCGCTCGACCTCGGCCTCCTCCTCGTCGTACTCGTCGACGATCTCGCCGACGAGCTCTTCGAGACAGTCCTCCAGCGTGACCAGCCCGGCGATGCCGCCGTACTCGTCGGCGACCATCGCGAGATGGAACTTCTCGGCCTGCATCTCGCGCATCAAGCGGGCGACAGGTTTGTTCTCCGGGATGAACCGCACGGCACGGGCGATGTCGCGCACCGCGGTCTGCCCGCGCCCCTCGCGCTCGATCCGCATCAGGTCCTTGGTGAACGCCAAGCCGACGACGTCTTGCTCCTCGCCGTTGCTCAACACCGGGAGACGGCTGAAGCCGTTGGCGATCGCGATGTCCAAGGCGGTGGTGACGGTGGCGTCCTGGTCGACGGTCACCATGTCGGGCCGCGGCACCATCACCTCGCGGGCGATCGTGTCGCCGAACTCGATGATGCTCTCGATCAGCTGGCGTTCCTCGTGCTCGATGACTTCGTCCTGGGCGGCGGCCTCGACGATGCCGAGCAGCTCCTGCTCCGAGACGAAAGGGCCCTCCTTCAGCCCTTTGCCCGGCAGCAGCGCGTTGGTGAGCCCGATGAGCCCGCGCGAGATGGCGCGCAGCGGCGGGAAGGCGACGAGCTTCTCGATCGAGCGCGCGGTGGCCAGCGCGGCGCGCTCGGCGGAGAGCACCGCCCACGTCTTCGGCATCGCCTCGGAGATGACGAAGAAGACGATGACGTTGATGACGAAGCCGACCGCCACACCGGTTGCGCCGAAGAGGTGGTTCGCCAGCAGCGACACGAGGAACGCCTGCCCGGTCTGGCACACGGTGACGGTGACGAGCAAGGGGTTGATGAAGCGCTCGGGATGGCTCACCAGGCGATCCAGCGCGGCGGCCCGCTTCGTGCCGGTGCTCTCGGCCAAGGCGTGCGCCTTGACCCGTGAGATGCGGTTGAGGGCGGTCTCCGCGATCGCCAGGTACATCAGCACCAGCAACAACGCGATGATGGCGACGAGCATCCACACGTCGGCCGAGCGGAGTTGCGCGGCGATCATGACGAATGGTCCTGGCGGAATGCGGCGGGGGCCGGACCCCCCCAATGCAACTCCTCCAGAAGGGTCCGTTCTCGTGCGCGCATCCGCTCCGTCTCTTCTGGGTTGGCGTGGTCGTGGCCGAGCACGTGCAAGATGCCGTGCACCAGCAATAGTGCGATCTCGTCGTCCAACGAACCGGCGTGGTCCGCAGCCTGGCGCGCCGCCACTGCGGGGCAGACGACCACGTCGCCGAGCAGCAGAGGTTGATCGGCGGGGTCCACCGGAGCGCGGTCCGGCCCACGGCTCGGCGTGTGCCCCAGGCTGACGACTTCGATTTCGCCGGCGTCGATCGGGAAGGCCAGCACGTCGGTGGCCGACGTGCTGCCCATGTACATCTCGTTCAGCTCCGTGATGTCGCTCTCCGACACGAAGATGACGCTCAGCTCGCACAGACCGCGGACGCCCTCGGCGCGCAGCACCGCGCCGGCGAGGGCCTGCCAGCGCGGCAGGTCTATCGGGACGTCGTCCTGTTCGTCCGCGCAGAAGACCTCGGGCTCGCCCTCGCCGCCGACGAGCCGGCGGTCGCGCAGGCGCGGCCGGCCAGCATCAGCCATCGCGACCGCCCTGGGCGGGCTCGCTGCGCTCGTAGGCAGCGACGATGTCGGCCACGATCGGGTGGCGCACGACGTCTCGCGCGCCGAGGTGGACGAACGCGAGGCCATCGATGCCGGTCAGCGTGCGCTCCAGACCGGCCAGGCCGCTGCGGCCGTCGGGGACGTCGACCTGGGTCGTGTCGCCGGTGACGACGACCGTCGATCCGAAGCCGATGCGGGTCAGGAACATCTTCATCTGCTCGGGCGTCGTGTTCTGCGCCTCGTCGAGGATGATGAAGCTGTTGTTCAACGTGCGGCCGCGCATGAACGCCAGGGGCGCGACCTCGAGCGCCTGCCGGTCCGACAGCTTCTGCACGCCTTCGGGCTCGAGCATGTCGTAGAGGGCGTCGTACAGCGGCCGCAGGTACGGGTCGATCTTGGCCATCAGGTCGCCGGGCAGGAACCCGAGCCGCTCACCGGCCTCGACGGCAGGGCGGGTGAGGATGATGCGCTGCACCTTCTTGCTCTGCAGCGCGTGCACCGCCATCGCCACCGCCAGCCAGCTCTTGCCCGTCCCGGCCGGGCCGAGCCCGAACGTGATGACGTTGTGGCGGATCGCGTCGATGTAGCGCTTCTGCCCGGCCGTCTTGGGCCGCACCGAGCGGCCCTTGGCACCGCGCAGGATGTCGTCGGACAGCACCGCGCTCGGTCGTTCGTCGGCGCGCACCATGTCGATCGCCCGCGCTACGCCGCCGGGATCGACGTGCTGGCCGCGCTGGATCAGCAGCAGCAACTCGTCGATCAAGCGGGCGACCGTCGCGGCGTCGGGCCCTTCGATGCGCATCTCGTCGCCGCGGGCGACGATCTGGACGGAGGGGAACGCCTCCTCGATGCGCCGCAGGTTCTCGTCGCGGGGCCCGAGCAACGTCGCCATCAGGTGCGGCCCGGGGACCATCACCAGCGCGGAGCCGGAGCCGGCTGACTGCTGTGCAGGCACGAGCGCGGACGAAGAGTCAGGCGGCGTCATGCGGCGTGGCCGAGGGAAGGCTCATGTGCCGCGCCAGTGTACCGAGGCGCCCGGTGGGCGCTTCGCTTCACCGACGGTTGCGCATCAGCGACGAAACGGCCTCACGATCGTCGTCGGTCTCGTGCTCCGCCTGCGGAGGCGGCGGGGCGGCGAACTCGAGCGCGTAGTACCGCTGCGTCGACAGGTGCTGGATGTTGACCTCGCCGACCATCTTGGCCAGGCGGATCATCATCTCGGCCATGCCGCCTTCGTCGTTGGGCTGGTTGGCCTGCTCGACGTCGAAGACCAGCACCGCTCCCTCGGATGCCTCGAGCGCCAGGCCATGCTTGGCGAGGTGAATCAGCGCCCCACGTGCCACGTACGCAGGGTGAACAGCGATCCACATCCCGTAGTGGACGAGCCCGTTGCGCATCAGTTCGGGGTACTCGCGCTCGAAATACGCCCGGCTCAGCCAGCGCGTCGCAGCGATGTCGGTGGCGATCAGGCTCATCGCCACCGGACGATCGTCGTCCCACACCACCCACAAGCGGTTCGTGGGATCCGCGATCGCGGTCTCGAACTCGCTGCGGTACATCATCTCCCGGGTCGCGCCCGTCTCCGCCAGCGGAGCGAACGCGACCTGATAGGTGGCCCACAACTTCTCCACCATCACTGGGTCGATGACTTGGGTGTGACGTGTCACGAACATGCGCGATCCCTCCCGGCCGCCACCGTCCGCGCGCGGACAGGTACACACTGCACACGGCCCGCTCCGTACGTGGTAACCTATCACCCGGCGGAGAGCCAGGCCAGCTCGGCATGGCGTCGACGACGTCCAGAAACGGTCCGCTGCGCATGAAGAAACCGGTCGCCCTGTTCACGTGGTCGTACCTCGGACTTGGCGCCGCGCTCGTCGTCACCTACATCGCCGTGGGGTCCGAGGACGCGAAGTCGACCATCTGGACAATGTCGATCGTCCAGGCGGTGGTGCTGGCGATCATCGGCACGCGGATGAACAAGGTCGACCGCCGGGTGCTGGGCGTGTTCCTCGGGCTGTCGTGCGTGATGGGCATCTCGGCCATGCTCGACACCGACGACGCCAGCACGACGGCGTTGGTGGTCTCCGATCTGACCTCCATGCTGGGCGGATTCGGCCTGATCACGGTCTCGACGATCCTCGTCCGCAGCCGGCGCGGCCGCGACGTCGGCGGCGTCATCGCCGACAGCTTGATCATCGCCCTCGGCGCCTGGCTGATCACGTGGGTCACGCTCGTCCGCCCGACGATCGACCGCAGCTCGGACTCGTGGCCGATCACCGTGCTGCACGCGCACTACATGCCGATCGGCGCGATCGTGCTGTTCCTCGTCGTCACGTTCCTGATGACGGAGACCACGCGGCGCGCCACCGTCTGGCTGTGGTCCGGGGCGATCGCGTGCAGCCTGATCGGCGACCTGCTCTATGCCCTGACCGACGCCGGTCACCTCACCCCGGGAGCCACCGACGTCGCCGACGGCATCTACGTCCTGACGTATTTCCTCTCGGCCGCCGGCTTCTTGCACCCCAGCGCGACCACGCTGCGTGAGGAACGGCCGTCCGGAGCCCCGCGCCGCCTGCTCGGTCGCTTGATGCTGATCACGATGTCGCTGATCCTGCCGGTGTTCGTGCTGGCGGTGTCGCGCTCGGGGTCGGGCAGCGACCGGCTGGTGCGGACGATCTCGGCCGTCGTGCTCGCCGCCGCCGTGCAGCTGCGGGTCGCTCAAGCGGTGCGCTCGAACGCCAAGGCGCAGGCCGAGCTGCTGCGCGCGGCGCAGACGGATTCGCTCACCGGCCTGCCGAACCGCTCGCTCCTGCTGGAGAACGTCACCAACGCGCTCCACGAGTCGTGGCGGACGGCGCGCTGCCCGACGCTGTTCTTCCTCGACCTGGACCGCTTCAAGAACATCAACGACAGCCTCGGTCACGCCGCCGGAGACCAGGTGCTACGCACGATCGCCGAGCGGTTGCGCAGCACGGTGCCGCGCGGCGCCGTGGTCGCACGGATCAGCAGCGACGAATTCGTCGTGCTCGACGCGTCGGTGCGCAACGAAGGCGAGGCGATGTCGCTCGCCGAACGCCTGCTCGGCGTGTTCCGCGAACCACTTGCGCTGCCGCAGGGTGACGTGTTCGTCACCGCCAGCGTGGGCGTCGCCAGCGCGGCGTCGAACATGGCGATCGGCGCCGACGACCTGCTGCGCCACGCCGACACCGCGATGTACCGGGCCAAGGACGCGGGACGCAACTGCGTGGCCCTGTTCGACGAGTCGATGCACGAGCGCGTCGCTCACCGCCTCGCGGTCGAGACCGCGCTCTACCGTGCCCTCGATCGCCGCGAGCTGCGCCTCTTCCACCAGCCGATCCTCGACATCTCGAGCGGCGAGGTGGTCGGCTTCGAGGCCCTGATGCGGTGGGAGCAGAGCGACGGCACGATCGTGTCCCCCGCGGAGTTCATCCCGATCGCCGAGGACACCGGCACGATCGTCCCGATCGGCGCCTGGGCGCTGCTGGAAGCGCTGACGCAGCTGCGCACCTGGATCGACGACGAGGTCTGCGCCAACACCGCGACGATGTCGGTGAACGTGTCACCCCGCCAGCTCAGCGATCCGAACTTCCCGTCGATCGTCAGCGAGGCGCTGATGCGCTCGCAGGTGCCGCCCGGCCTGGTGTGGCTCGAGGTCACCGAGAGCATGATGATCGCCGAGCCGGAGCTGGCGCTCGCCACCCTGCGCCGCTTGCGCCAGCTCGGGGTGCGGGTCGCGCTCGACGACTTCGGCACCGGATACTCGTCGCTGTCGCTGCTCCAGCGGTTCCCGCTGCAACGGATCAAGATCGATCGGGCGTTCGTGCACGGCGTGGCCGACAATCCCAACGACCGCTCGCTGGTCCGCACGATCGTGGCGATGGGAACGTCGCTCGGCCTCGACATGGTCGCCGAGGGCGTGGAGAGCGTCCACCAGCTCCAGGTTCTCAGCGAGTTGGGCTGCACCAAGGCGCAGGGGTACCTGATCAGCCACCCGGTGCCCGCCGATGCCATGCGCAGCACGGTCGCAGCGCTCGAGCGGCTGGGCAACTGGCCGGGAATGCGCCGCCCCGACCCGTCGCCGCGTCCCGCGCACGAGTGACGCCGACGCCGAGCGGCGCCGGTCGGCTCGGCTCGGATCGGTGAACCGGAACGCCTGCCAGGTCGTTCGTCAAGACGCATCGTGTTCCTCAAGCCCCGTGCGCCCATGCCGCGCATCGGCCCCCGACGAGCACCTAAAGTGAAATTTTCTCCTGTTTGACCACCCTCCGTCTAGCGACCAGACTGTCGCTGGACGAAAGGGGCGGTGGATGAGGAGCATCAGCGACCTGGGCTCGAACGCCGTCGTCAGCGGGGCGACGGTGGACGCGTTCGCGGCACGCGAGCGGGCTCGACAGCGGCGGCTGTGGCGGGTCGTCGTGGTGCTCGGCGCCCCACTGGCGTTCTTCTGGTGGCGTGAGCTCTCCGGCAACCCACTGCGCCCGGGAGTGCCCGGATGGATGAGCGACGCCCCCGAGCTGTGGATCTCCGTCGGGCTGCTGCTGATGCTGGCGGCGATGATCCTGCTGCCGTTCATCGGCGCGGGACGCTCGCCGCACGTGCTGCTGCGCCCGACCGATTCCCGGGTGCGCCTCGCCGACGTGGTCGGCGCCGAGGCCACCAAGCGCGAGGCGATCGAAACCCTCAACCTGTTCCTCGTCCATCAGACGTTCGCCGAGCAGATGGGCGGCTCGCCGCGTCGGGGCGTGCTGTTCGAAGGCCCACCCGGCACCGGCAAGACGTACCTCGCGAAGGCGATGGCAGCCGAGGCGGGCGTGCCGTTCCTGTTCGTCTCGGCCAGCGCGTTCCAGTCGATGTACTACGGCCAGACGAACCGCAAGATCCGCACGTACTTCAAGGCGCTGCGCAAGGCGGCGCGCGCCGAGGGCGGCGCGATCGGGTTCATCGAGGAGTTCGACGCGATCGGCGGGGCACGCAGCGGGATGAACACCGGCTCGATGCGCGAGGGCATCGTCGGCGTCGTCAACGAGCTGCTCGTGCAGATGCAGAGCTTCGATATGCCGATGGGATGGGAGCGCCTGCGCGGCCGCGTCGTCGACGCTGCCAACCGGCTGCTGCCTCCCTCGGCGGCGCTGCCACGCCCCGCGCCGCGCCTCGCCAACATCCTCATCGTCGCGGCGACCAACCGCGCGGCCGACCTCGATCCCGCGCTGCTGCGTCCCGGACGCTTCGACCGTGTGATCCACTTCGATCTGCCGCCGCGCGACGACCGGCGGGCGATCGCCGCCTACTACCTCGGCCGCAAGGCGCACCGCCCGGACGTCACCGCCGACGCCGTGGCCGACATGAGCGCCGGCTACACGCCCGTTCGCATCGAGCGCCTCCTCGACGAAGCGCTGGTCATCGCGGTGCGCGACGGCCGAACGGCAATGTGCCTGTCGGATGTCCTGCGGGCGCAGCTGGTCACCGATGTCGGCGTCGCGCAGGACGTCGGTTACGCGTCGGACGAGCGGCGCCGCATCGCCCTGCACGAAGCGGGCCACGCCCTGGCCGCCACGCTGGTGGGCCGCGACGTGCGCGTCGCGTCGATCCTGCGGCGCGCCGACTCGCTCGGCCTGGTGGCGCACGGCGACGCCGACGAACATCATCTGCGAACACCGCACGAGCTGCGCTGCCTGGTCGACGTGGCGCTCGCCGGGCGCGCCGCCGAGATCCAGGAGTGCGGCGACGCCTCGAGCGGGATCGCCGCCGACCTCACCGCCGCGACGCAGATCGCGGCGCAGATGATCGGCGCCCTCGGGTACGGTGAGGAGTTGCTCAGCCTCGAGGCCGCAGCGATCCCCACGGCGGCCAACCTGGTCGCCAAGGTGCTGTCCGACGAGCGCTCGCGCCGAGCGGCCGACGCGATCCTGCACGATGCCGCGGCGCGCGCCGCCGGCATGATGCGTGAGGAGCGCGATGCCCTGCTGGCGATCGCCGACGCGCTGCTCCGGCACGATGAGCTGTCCGGGCCGGACGTGCGCCAGCTCGTCGACGCCAGCCGCGCCCGGCCGAGCGGGCTTCCCTTCGGCGCTTCCGTCCTGCGCTGACGCGGCCCGGCGCCTGCCGCGCTCACCGAGCGGATCCGTGCCGCGCGTCGAGCGGCGGCAATGATGGACCGAGTGACTGCGACCCGCTCCCTCCGCCACCGGATCATCGGTGGATCCGCCGGCCGAACGATCTTCTCGGTGTGGTCGTGGCTGGTCTTCGGGGTGTGCGTCATCGTGTGGCTGCCCCTCGTGGCGCTCGTCCGGCTCGTCACCGCCCCGTTCGACCCCGGTCGCTATTGGGCCGGCTACATGTTCCGCAAGCTGACGGTCGTGCACCAGGTGCTCAATCCTCTGTGGCGGTTCCGGGTGCGCGGCGAGCGCATCACCGACCCCCGCCGCCCGTACATCGTCGTCGCCAACCACGAGTCGTTCGTCGACATCTTGTTGATCAGCCACCTGCCGTTCGAGATGAAGTGGCTGAGCAAGTCGGAGTTCTTCAAGCTGCCGCTCGCCGGTTGGATGATGCGGCTCGCCGGTGACATCCCGCTCGTGCGCGGTGAACGCGACTCGACGGTCGACGCGATGGAGCAATGCCGCGACCGCTTGCGCAAGAAGGTCAGCGTGATGATCTTCCCCGAGGGCACGCGCAGCCCCGATGGCGCTCTCGGACGCTTCAAGAGCGGCGCCTTCCGCCTTGCCATCGAGACCGGCACGCCGATCCTCCCGCTCGCCGTGCACGGCACGCGCACCGCCCTGCGCAAGCACGACTGGCGCTTCGGCGTGAGCGACGCCGAGGTGCGCGTCCTGGAGCCGATCCCCACCGAGGGCATGACCACCCGCGACGCGTTCAGACTCCGCGACCACGCGCGTTCGGCGATCGCCGCCGCGCTCGAGGAGATGCGCGGCTCAGCTGCGACCGTGTGACAACGCGTCGCCGGTGTCGCGATCACCCGCCGTGACCGGTGTATCCGACACGCTGGCTGGATCGACGCCGCCGGACATCAGCTGCCGGCCGAGCCAGATGGGAACGATCTGGCCCGATGCGAACACCAGAGCCAGCACGACGAGCATGACCCGGGCCGCCGTCACGCTCGCGCCCAGATCGTCGCGGGAACGTCGGGCGAGCGCCTCCGCGTCGGCCGCGGTGGCGGCGTAGCGGTCGAGGATCGCGCCGACGTCGACGAGCTGCTCGTCGAGCGTGGTCAGGTTGGCGCGCATCGACGTGAGAGCGGCGGAGATGTCCTCCGACGACCCCGAGAGCTCCTCCAGCCGCGCCGACAGGGCGCGCAGTTGCTCGGGCAGCGGGCCGATCGCGTCGGCGACGTCACCGATCGCCGCATCGAATGGAACGGCGGGGTCGTAGTCCGGGCCGAACGGCGCCGCCGACAGGGCGCGCAGCGTGGCGTCGATCGAGGCCGCGGTGCTCTCGATCGCGGGCATCAGCTGGCCGATCGCCTCCAGCGTGTCGGGCAGCGCGCCGCCCGAGAGCACCCCCACGTCGCCGACCACGCTCGCGGAGTCGTCGATCGAGGTCTGGAGTGTGTCGATCGTCGCTGTCACGGTGACGACGCTCGATCGGAGCGTGTCGAGGATCGACCGGGTGACGGCGACCGAGTCGTTGGCCGCGGTGAGCGCGTCCGCCGTGAGGACGAGCGTGTCGTCGACGCTGTCGTCCACCTGCCCGACGACGCGCTGGCCGACCACCACGCCGGCGATGCTGGCGACGATCCCCGCGCAGCCGATGGCGATCATCGCGACCCCGAGCGTTCGGCGGTCGGCGCGCATCACGCGCTCGACGTGCGCATCCGCCGGCCAGCGCCGACGAGCCCGACGACGAACATCACCGCGCCATACCCCAACAGGCCTGCGACGAGACGGCCGTCGGGCGCCGCGCCGCGCAGCATCACGTCGCGCAGCATCTCCATGCCGTAGGTCGCCGGCACCGCCCAGCCGACGACGCGTGCGATGCCCTCGAGCTGATCGAGGTTGAGGAAGAAGCCGCTGAAGAACAGCGAGGCGAGCAGCGTGATCATCGTGTACTGCACGGCCATCGCATCGCTCGCCGACACCAGCGAGATCAGGAAGCCGAGCCCGATCGAGGCGAACAACGTCAGCACCATCACGACGGCCACGTCGCCGTAGCTGCCGGCGAGCGGCACGTCGAGCAAGGTGACCACCAGCACGGTGAGCGCGGCGCCGATCGCTGATCCGATCAGCAGATATGCCGCGTACTTTCCGATCAACGTCTCCGACGGTCCGACGGGAGCGACGCGGAAGACGTCGTTGATCCCCAACTGCCGTTCCCGCACGAACGTCAAGGCGCCGAACGCCACACCGAACTGCTGGAGCATCAGCACCACCGCCGCTGGCGCATACCAGTCGGTGACGTGGCGCACGTCGTCGACGGCGATCTGCACCGCGCTCTGGAAGGGCCGCACCAGCACGGCGGGATCGACCGCGGTGAGATCGGCCGGCTGGGACGCATCTCCCCCGAGGAGCTGCCGCAGGGCGGGGTTGTCGACGGCAGCGCTCGCCGCATCCTGCCCTTCGCCCAGGATGCTGGAGACGACCTCGGCGTTGATCTGATCGACCGACAAGCGCGAGGCGAACACGATCGCCGTCCTCTCGATGGGATCGAGGCGCGTGTGCGTCACTGTGATCGGCGCTCGTTCGCTGCGCAGGACGCTCGCCAGGGGATCGTCCGGGAACGTCACGACGAGGTCGACGTCACCGTCCGCGAGCATGCGGCTGGCGGCGTTGGCGTCCGTGGTCGTGCCGGTGTACTCGATGAACTCGCTGACCTCCGCGGCGTACGTCTCGACGTGATCGAGGAACGGGCTGCCCGGCGAGGCGACGAAGATCGTGCGCATCAGCTTCGGCTCGTCGCGGTACCCGAGCGCGAACGCGCCCATGATGAGGAACGGCCCGATCACCATCGTCAACAGCAGCCGCGGCTGGCGGACGACGTCGACGACCTCCTTGCGCATGAACGTCGCGACCTGCATCGGCCGCCGCATCAGCGAGGACGTCACGCCGCCGCATCCTTCGCGGTTGCCACGTAAGCCTGGACGATCTCGACGAACACCTCGTCGAGATCGGGTGCGTACGTCTCGGTCTCGGCGACGATGCCGAGCTCACCGAGGCGCCGCTCCACCAGCTCGGAGCGCGCCCCGTCGTCGAGCACGACGAGCAGGCCGTCGTCCGCGAAGCGGACCGAGCGCACGGCGTCGAGGGCGCGCAGGCGGTCGAGCTCGCTGCCCGCCAGCCACCCGCGGTCGAGCCGCACGAGCACGGGGTCGCCGCCGAACGCGAGCCGCGTCAACGCGCCGGGCGGCTCCAGCGCCACCAAGCGCCCTTCGGCCATCACCGCGACCAGGTCGCACGACGCCGCCTCCCCGACGTACTGCGTCGAGACGACGACCGTCTTGCCGCTGTCGCGCAAGTCGCGGAAGTGCGTCCAGAAGCGTTCGCGCAGGATCGGGTCGACGCCGGCGGTGGGCTCGTCGAGGTAGAGCAGCTCTGGCTCGTGCACGAGCGTCGCGGCGAGCGACAGGCGGCGTTGCATGCCGCCCGAACAGTCGGCGAGCCGCTTTCGCCGGTGGTCCGCGAGGTCGACCAGATCGAGAAGGGCCGACAGCCGGCGGCGACGGCGATGCAGCGGGAGGCCGTAGACGGACGAGACGAACGAGAGGTTGCCCCACAGCGAGAGGTTGGGGAACAGGACCGGCAACTGCGGCATGTAGCCGAAGCGCATGCGCTGACGGGTGGTGAGCGAGGCCGGGTCTTCGCCGAACACCTTGATCGCTCCGGAGGTCGGTCTGCTGATCCCGGTGAGCAGCCGGATGAGGGTCGTCTTGCCGCAGCCGCTGGGGCCGATGACACCGACGATCACACCGGGGCTGACCGACAGGCTCACCCCATCCACGGCGATCTGCTCACCGAACCTCTTGCCGACGTCGACCGCCTCGATCATCGGTTGTGCGGGCGCCGGCAAGCTCGCTGTCTGCGCCACTGTTCCTCCCATCGTCGGCGCCGTGGTACCCCGCCACCTGCCGTTCCAGACCGCGGACCGGCCGCCGGTCTCCTCCGGCTTGCGCCGCAGCCGCCGTGAGCACTAGCAACCAGGCATGAACACGGTCCGTACGGTGGCGGAGATCCGCCGCCTCGTGGCGGCACACCGGCGCGGCGGTGAACGGATCGCGCTGGTGCCGACGATGGGCGCGCTGCACAGCGGACATCTGTCGTTGATCGCCCACGCCCGCGAGCACGCGGATCTGGTCGTGTTGTCGATCTTCGTGAACCCCACCCAGTTCAACGATCCTGCGGACCTCGCCGCTTACCCCCGCGACGAGGCTCGAGATCTGGCGCTCGCCGCGGACGCCGGCGCGGACCTCGTGTTCGCGCCGCCGGCGTCGGAGGTGTATCCCGACGGCTTCTGCACGACGGTGCGCATCGACGGACCGATCACCGAGAGCCTCGAGGGAGCCGTGCGCGGACCGGCGCACTTCTGGGGTGTCGCGACCGTGGTGTCGAAGCTGTTCGGGATGACGCAGCCGGACGTGGCGGTGTTCGGTCAGAAGGACGCGCAGCAGTGTGTCGTCGTCCGCCGGCTGGTCTCCGATCTCGACCTGCCGGTCGAGATCGTCGTCTGCCCGACCGTGCGTGAGCCCGACGGCCTCGCGCTGTCGAGCCGCAACGTCCGCCTGGACGCGGAGGACCGCGTCCGCGCCCTGGCGCTGCGCGCCGGATTGTGCGCCGTCGAGACCGCTGTCGCCGACGGCGAGCGCTCGGTCGCCACCCTCGAGGAGCTCGGGCGATCGACGATGCAACGACACGGTGTCACCGCGGAGTACTTCAGCGGCGTCGACCCGCACTCGCTGGCGCCCGTCGCGTCGGTCGACGGCGCGACGCTGTTCGTCACGGCAGCGCCCGTCGGACCTGTTCGACTCATCGACAACACGATCGTGAGGCCCTGATGTCGACTCCCCCACGGCCCACTCCCGGGTCGCAGAACACACGGCCCGTCCGGCTGACCGACCTCGCTGCGTGGACCAGCGAAGGGCGGCGCATCGTGATGGTGACGTCGTACGACTTCCCCACGGCGCAGATCGCCGACGAGGTCGGCGTCGACATCGTGCTCGTCGGCGACAGCGCAGCGAACGTCGTGCTCGGGTACCCGTCCACCGTTCCCGTCACGGTGGACGAGATGCTGGTCCTCGTGCGCGCTGCCCGCCGTGGAGTGCGGCGAGCGCTGCTGGTGGCAGACCTGCCGTTCGGCTCCTACGAGCAGTCCGACACCGAGGCGGTCGCCACGGCGGTGCGCTTCGTGAAGGAGGGAGGGGCCGACGCGGTGAAGCTCGAGCGCGGCGGCACGAGCGTGCAGCGCGCCGCGGCGATCGTCGCCGCCGGCATCCCCGTCATGGGTCATGTCGGCCTCACCCCGCAGACCGCCACGGCGCTCGGCGGCTACCGGGCCCAGGGCCGCGCCGGCGCGAGCGCGGCCCAGATCACCCGCGACGCGTTGGCGCTGGAGGCCGCCGGCTGCTTCTCGGTCGTCGCCGAAGCCGTGCCGGCTGCGGTCGCGGCGCGCACCGCCGAGCTGCTGACGGTGCCCGTGATCGGGATCGGCGCGGGGGTCGACGTCGACGGTCAGGTGCTCGTCCTGCACGACCTGCTCGGCATCACACCGGATCCGGCGCCCAAGTTCGTGCGACGCTACGGCGCGGTGGGCGACGCGATTCGTGACGCGGTGAGCACGTACGCGGCCGAGGTCCGTGAGGGCGCGTTCCCGGCCGTGGAGCACACCTACCCGATCGACGACGCCGAGCTCGACATCTACCGCAAGCGCATCGCCGACCTCTGAGCGGCGCCCGTTCCGGCGTCGCGCACGCCGATGCACTGGAACGCAGCGGCGACGGCGAGCGCGGTGGAATCGCCACGTTCACGCGTGTGCTGCGCCGCACGCGCGAGCGCGGCGGCCGGTGACGCTCCCGCGCTCAGCGCCCGATGGACCTCGATCGCGAAGCGAGCGGTGGCGTCGTCGGGGACGGACAGCAGCGGGGCGATGACCGATCGCACCCCCAAGGCGACCAGCGTGGCGGCGGTGCCGAGCAACTCGTCGCCGGCAAACACGCCGCTGCGACCGGCCTGACACGCCGTCATCACGACGACGCGCGGGGGCTCGGCCAGACCTTCGATGTCGTACACGCACAGCGGTCCGTCGACGAGCCGCAGCGACGAGAACATCGGGTTGTCGGCGCGGAACTCGCCGTGCGCGGCGATGTGCGCCACATCGGCGCCGGCGATCGCGGCGAGCGCGCCGTCGACCGTCGCCTGTGCCCCGCTCAGCACCGCCGCGCCAGGATGCAGCGCCGCGATCGCGGCGAGCTCACCGTCGCTGGCGCCAAGGTCGGGGCCGCCGACGAGCACCACCCGGCGCTTGCCGGGCGCTGCCGCGCCTGGCTGGGTGGTGAGCCAGCTCGCCGCGCTGGGGGCGATCGTCACGCTGACGCCGTTCAGCGACGGCAGCGCGCCCCATGCCACGCCGTGCAGGCTCCCCGTGGGAACGACGACCGTGGGACCGCCGTCGAGGTCGAGGGGCGCGAGAGCGAGCGCGTCGACGTCGGTCGCCGCCTGGTGGAACGCGGCGACGGCGGATGCGCTGGCGCGGTGGCCCGGCGGGAACGCGCTCAGCCGACGAATGGCGAAGAGCAGATGGTCGTGCGCGGCGACCAGATCGGCGACGCGCCCGACGGGTGCCAGGCGAGCCCGTCCAGCGTGGATCACGATCGCCGACAGCTCGCCGTCGCATTCGACGTATTCGATCAGGGTCGCATCGCCGACGGCGTCGCTGACCGCGGCGAACCTCGGCGCCGGGCTGCGCCCACCCGCGCCGTCGGCGAGCCGGGCTCGGTGGGCGATCAGCCTCTCGGTGGCGCCGATGGCGTCGGCGTGGTCCGCCGCCGTCATCTCGCCGGCGAGGGTGGCTTCGCGCTCGGCGGCGTGCAGTGCGCGCAGTCGAGCGAGGTCGCTCACCAGCGCCGCCTGATCTGCGCCGCGCGCCACCGGGGCCACCGACACGGCGCCGGCGCGCCAGCGCTCCGCCCAGCCGAAGATCTCGACCGGGTCACCGCCGTCGATCGCGATGCGCAGCGCGAGCTGCGCGAGCGCCGCGCCGTGGACGCTGGCCCGGGCGCGCAGCTCGGTCGCGCCGAGCGTCGTGCGGTGGTGGGCGACGGCGCGCAAGCCCGCGGCGACAGCCCGCAGCGATCCCGCTCGGTCGCCGTCGCGGTGGCGCAGCAGCGCTGCCGCCAACCAGCCGTCGGCCCGCGCCCGCGCCGCCGGCGCCCGCCGTGCCGCGGATGCCAAGCGCAGCTCCTGCGCTGCGATCTCGACTTCGTCCAGCGCGAGCGCCACACGCCCGGCGAGGACGCGGACCTCCGCCGCTTCGGCGGTCCAGCCGACGTCGTGCAGCGTGGCGGCGACGTCGCGCAAGCGGTGGAGCGCCGATCGGTCGAGCGAGCCGTCCTGCCGTTCACGGAGCGCTTCCTCGGCGCGCACTGCCGTGTGATCGGCGAGGGCCGCCCATGGCCCGCGCTCCGAACGGCGGAAGAGATCGGCGGCGGACACCGCCTGGGCACGGGCGTCGTCGCAGCGGCCGAGCAGCAGCAAGGCGCGTGCGCGCATCAGCATCGCCTCGCCGAGCTGCAAGGCGTCCCCGCTCACGTCGGCCTGCGCGACGAGCCGATCGGCGACCTCCAGGGCCTCGGTGGCAAGGCCGGCCGTGAGGTACACCTCGCAACGGTCGGTGTCGAGCGCACCCGTGAGCCGCCCCGGCGAACCGAGCTCGGCGTAGGCCGAGGCGGCCTGGTCGAACAGCCGGAGGGCGGCGACGATGTTGCCCAGCCGGGCCTCAGCCCACCCGAGGTTGTGCAGCGCGCCGGCCGACAGCAGGGCCTGCCCGAGGTCGTCGGCCAACGCCTGGGCGCGCAGGAAGTCGCTCCTCGCCAGCACGACGTCGCCGCGCTGGGCCCGAGCGATCCCTCGATTGCCGAACACGCGGGCGGCGGCCAGCGGATCGTCGCGCTCGAGCACCGTGAGCGAGCGATCGAAGTCGGCGATCGCCTCCGCGGTCCGGCCCATGAACATGTACAGGTAGCCGCGCTGGGAGAGCAGCCGCCCGTACTCGACGCCGCTCAGGTGGCCTTCGGCGAGGGCGAGCTGAGCGAGGGCCGGCGCGTGGTCGCCACGGCCCTGGAGGCACAGCGCCCAGCTGACACGCAGCTGCGCCTCACGCTGCCGGTCGCCGTGGGCGGCGGCATCCTCGACTGCACGCTCGTAGACCTCGCACGCCTCGGTCATCGCCCCGCGGTCGTGCAGCGCCCGCCCCAGCCCCCACGCCGCGGTGATCCGGGCCTCGACCGACGCCGTGGGGTCGGCGAGCACCGCCCGCAGATCCCGCTCGGCGCCCACCGGATCGCTCTGCACGCGGTCGAACGCATCCTGGGCGATCTCGTCGAGGGGCGCGTTTCGTTCAGAGCTGATCATGAAGTATCTGGGATGTTGCCACGGCATCTGTGACCGCGCGAGCGTGTCGAGACGGTGCTCTGGGTGGTGTGGAGGTAACAGATGGCGACGAAGCCGAGCGCGGGCAGTCCTGCGCCGAAGGGACGTCCGCCGAAACCGGGCGCCACCCGGCCACCGCGCGATCGATGGCGCGAGCACATCCGCTTCCGGACCGGCGCGGCCGGCACGGGGTTCGCGTTCCGACCCGGGGAGCTGATCGTGGACGCAGGAGCCGTGGACATCGTCTCCGCAATGTCGCCGGGCGACGTCGCGGTGCAGGAGATCGTGCGCCCTCTGGTGCTGATCACGGGTGTCGCCGACCCGATCTCGGCTGCAGCCGCGGTCCGCCAGCGCGGCTTTCGTGCCGAGCCCAACTACGTCGTGTTCGCCACCGCCGATGGGGACGTGTCCGCCAACCCGGCCGCGTTCGGGCACCCCGCGGCGTTCGGGCACCCCGCGGCGTTCGGGCACCCCGTCGCCTTCGGACACCCCGCCGCCTTCGGACACCCCGCCGCCTTCGGACACCCCGCCGCCTTCGGACACCCCGC
>CAZGUH010000050.1:0-25471 GCA_964529005.1 uncultured Ilumatobacteraceae bacterium
CTAGGCGAGATCCGCCTGGACGTCAGATCCCGCCGTACCGGCTCCATCGCAAGCCGAGAGCTTCGACCACCTCGATGCCAGGTCCACCCGTGGTCGCCGCCTCCGGCATCGTCGGCACGCCTTCCAGCGCCGCCAGCACACCGGCGGTGGACGCGGCGACGGCATCGAGGTCGTAACCGCCCTCCAACATGACGATGCGCCGGCCTGGTGGCGCCAGTTCGATCAGCCGGCGTGTGATGAGAGCGAAGTCGCCGGCCGACAACGCCAGCTCGGCGAGCGGGTCGGCCCGGTGCGCATCGAACCCGGCGGACACCAGCAACCAGGTCGGCGCGAAACGAGCCAGCGTCGGCAGGATCACGTCGTCCAGCGCGCGCAGGTAGACGTCGCCCGTCGCGCCGCGCGGGAGCGGAAGGTTCATCGTCGTGTCCTGCCCGGGACCGACGCCTGTCTCGTCGATCGCCCCCGAGTGCGGATACAGGGGCCACTGGTGGATGCTGACGAAGAACACCCGCGGGTCGTCGTAGAACGCCGCTTGCGTGCCGTTGCCATGGTGGACGTCGTAGTCGACGATCGCCACGCGCTCCCCCGCGTCGGCCAGCGCTGCAGCGGCGATGGCAACGTTCGACAGGAGGCAAAATCCCATCGGCGCGTCGGGCAAGGCGTGATGTCCGGGTGGGCGCACGGCGCAGAAGGCGGCGTCCGCGGCGCCCCGGCGCAGGTGCTCGATGGCGACGAGGCCGGCGCCGGCGGCGAGCAGAGCTGCCTCCCATGACGCCCCGTTCGCGTACGTGTCGGGATCGAGGTGTCCGCCTCCGGCAAGCGAGACCTGGCGGAGGCGGTCGAGGTGGTCGGCCGTGTGCACCGCGAGCAGCGCCTCGCGTGGCGCGGGCTCGGGCGCCACCGGGACCAGCGCGTCACGGACGTCGCCGCGGCGCGAGCCCTCGATCACAGCGCTGAGTCGGCGAGGGCTCTCCGGGTGGAACGGCTCACCTGCGTGATCCATCAGTCGCGGGTGCGTCAGGAACAGAACGGCCATGCGAACAGGATCGCGCTAGGACATCGGCACCCCGGCGAACCAGCCCTGCATCGAGTCGGGCCAGCGGGTCGCGTCGATCCGGCGGCCGGCGATCTCGCGGGGCTCGATGGCGAACCAGCGATCCTTGGGACCCTTGGCCCACGGATCGACACGCAAGGCGCGCAGGTGGTTGGCGACGGCGTCGTGCACGTCGGTGATCTCGCGTGCGACGCCGATGACCTGGACGCACCATCCCGATCGCGCCTTCTTGTCGAATCCGTCGATCTCGAACGCGACGCGGGTGCCCTCGATGGAGGACAGCATGCTGTGATCCCCCGTGCGGAACACGACGCGCCCTTCGTCGGTCGCGGCGTAGTTCACAGGGAACACGCGCGGCTGCTGCCCGATGACGAAACCGACGCGGCCGACGTTGCCCTTGCGCAACAGCGCGAGACACTCGCGCACGGTCGGCGGGTCCGATGCGATGCCGCTGTCGCTCACTTCGGCGCCTCCCTGGGAGGAGGGACGACCACGACCGGGCAGCCCGCGTGCATCGTCACCTGATGAGCGACCGATCCGAGGACGAGCTCCTTGAACCCGCCGAGCCCACGGCTGCCGACGACGACGAGATCGGCATCGTGAGTCGCCGCGAGCAGGCCATGCGCCGGGGTGTCGCAGATGACCTCCAGCGCGACCGACGGCGCGTCCTCGGGTCCGAGCGCGTCCTCGACGTACTGGCGAAGCGCGGAATGCGCGGTGTGCGAGGTGTACTCCGCTTCGAAGGACCCGTGCCCGCGCATCGGACGCTGATCGATGTAGCTCCACGCCATCACCGCGATCAGCTCGGCGTCGCGGGCCCGCGCCTCGTCGAGCGCCCAGCGCAGGGCCCGTGCGGCTCCCTCGGAGCCGTCCACTCCGACGTAGATCTTCATGCGATCGGCCATCCGTCGACCTCCTGTGCGCGGGTGCCTGAGTTCAGGATCGCCTGCGACGCACCGCGGCGGTAGGGACCAAGGTCACGACTCGATCTTTGGGATTGGGCCGTTGGGACCAAGGTCCCTAGTGAGCCGTTCGTGTCGTCGGCTTCGATGGCGTGGGTACGAGGGAAGACGACGAACGGAGTCGCGCATGTCGATCGCCATCGACGGCCACGACGCAGAGGGCCCGACGACCGCCTCGGTGCTGGCGCGCTTCGGCCGCGACGTCTTGCTGGCCAACGGCCGGACCGTGCGCGTGCGCCCCTCGACCGCCGATGACGTGGCTGCCATTCGTGCGTTCTACGAGGCCTTGAGCGACACGTCCTCGTACTTCCGGTTCTTCCACGTCCGGCGGACGATGAGCGCCACCGAGCTGGAGCAGGCCACCCACCAGGATCTGCACCTCCAGGTCACGCTGGTGGCCGAAGCCGCCGACGGCATCATCGGGGTCGGCGAGTATTGCGCGACGCCGTCTCCGGACGAGGTAGAGGTCGCGTTCGCGGTGGCGGACCGCCATCACCACGAGGGCATCGCGACGCTCATGCTCGAAGACTTGGCGCTGATCGCCCAGACCGCCGGGTATCGCCGGCTCGTCGCGCAGACGCTCGAAGCCAACGCGGCGATGAAGGCGGTGTTCAAGACGGTGGGGCTTGCCCATCGTTCGTGGATCGAAGACGGCACGTGGCACGTCGAGCTCGACCTGACCAGCGAGCGGGTCCTGGAGGACTCGTCGTCGGCGCGGGACTGGCAGGCCACCGTCCGCTCGTTGCAGCCCATCCTGCACCCCGGCCACGTCGTGGTGTTCGGCGCCGGGCGGTCGCCGTCGTCGCCGGGGCGACGCGTGCTCGAGAACCTGATCGCGACGTTCACCGGGCGGATCAGCGTGGTCCACCCGCGCGCTGCGGACGTGGCCGGCGTGCCGGCCGTCCGCGCCGTCGCCGACCTCGACTCTCCGCCCGATCTGGCGGTCGTGGCGATCCCGGCGGCCGGCGTCGCCACTGTCATCGACGAGTGCGGCGCGGCCGGTGTGCCTGCCGCGGTCGTCATCTCGTCGGGGTTCGCCGAGGCCGGCCCCGCAGGAGTGGCGCTCGAGGAGTCGCTCCTGCGGGCTGCCCGGCGCCATGGCATGCGGATCGTCGGCCCGAACTGCCTCGGCGTGACGTCCGCGTCGTGCGGACTGAACGCCACGTTCATGCCGCATCAGCTGACGGCGGGCGGGATCGCCGTCGCGTCGCAGTCCGGTGGTGTGGGCATCGCGATCGCGGCCGAGGCCGCCGCCCGGGGTGTGGGGTTGTCGTCGTTCGTCTCGATGGGCAACAAGGTCGACGTCAGCGGCAACGACGTGCTGCGGGCATGGGCCGACGACCCGGCGACGTCGGTGGTCCTGCTGTACCTCGAATCGTTCGGCGACCCCGCGCGCTTCGCTCGCGTCGCCCGCGCGGTCTCGCGTCGCAAGCCCGTGGTGGCATTGAAGGCCGGGCGCAGCAGCGCCGGGATCCGCGGGGCGGCATCGCACACCGCGGCTTTGGCCGCCGACGACGTCGCCGTCGATGCCTTGTTCGCCCACACGGGGGTCATGCGCGCCCGCACGTTGGAGCAGATGATCGATCTCGGGGTGTTCTTCGACCGCCAGCCGACACCGAGGGGCCGGCGCGTCGCGCTCGTGGGCAATGCCGGAGGTCCGCTCGTCCTCGCAGCGGACGCCGCGGAGGCGTACGGACTGGAGGCGCCCGCGTTCTCGCCCCAGCTCCAGGACTCGCTGCGGCGGCTCGTGCCCGACGCGGCCGCGGTCGCCAACCCGGTCGACCTGCTCAGCACGGTCTCGCCCGACCGTGCCGCGGCCGCGATCGACCTCATCGCGGCATCGGGTGAGGTGGACAGCTGCGTCCTGGTCTCCGTCGACATCGATCGCCGTCAGGAGGACGCCCTGGGAGTGCTGCTCGACGCGTTCGAGCTCGACGTCCCGCTGGTCGCCTGCTCGATGGGCGCAGCCGTCTCCTCACGCCGGGTCCCGACGTTCACGAGCCCCGAGCGCGCCGTCGAGACCCTGGCGATCGCGAGCCGCCGCGGGCAGTGGCTGTCGACGCCGGACGCGTCGCACGCCGTGGCCGGCCCGCTGCTCGCCGCTCGGCGGATCGCACGCGAGCACGTTCGCCGCCCGGGCGCGACCCCGTGGCTCGACCCCGAGGCGGTGGCGGGTCTGCTCGACACGGCCGGTGTCCCGATCGTCCCCTGGCGGTACGCGGTGGACGAGCAGGGCTCCGTCGACGCGGCCCGCGGCGTCGGCCCGCCGTACGTCATGAAGGCCGACGTCGAGGGACTCGTCCACAAGACCGACGAAGGAGCGGTCGTCCTCGGCCTGACCTCCGTCGACAGCGCCCGCGCGACCCATCGCGCGTTCGTCGAACGGTTCGGACGCCGGCTGCGCGGCGCCCTCATCCAGCGCCAGGCCGGCCCGGGCGTGGAGTTCCTCGTCGGCGTCCGCCGCGATCCGGCGATCGGCCCGCTGCTGGTGGTCGCCGCCGGCGGCGTCGACGCCGAGATCCTGCAGGACCGCACCGTCCTGCTGGCCCCGTCCACCGCCGCGGAGATCGACGCCGCGATCGAAGGTCTCCGGTGCGCGCCGCTGATGCACGGATACCGGGGACGACCAGCGCTGCCGACGCCGGACCTCGTCTCCGTGGTCCAACGCGTCGGTGAGCTCGCGGTCGCCGTTCCGGAGATCACCGACATGGATCTCAACCCCGTGATCCTCGCTCCCGACGGGGCCGTGGTGGTCGACGCCCGGATCGCGGTGTCCAGCAGCGCGCCCGAGACGTCACCACTGCGCGCGATGCGCCGAAGCGCGTCGCCTGAGACTCCAACGTCCAGCACCGGTTCCGCCGATGTGGCGACGGGTGGGCCCGCCCGCGAAGATCCACCACAGCTCGACGAACGGAGGTCGGATGATCCGCGTGTTCCTGCTCGATGACCACGAGGTCGTGCGGCGCGGCGTCCGCGACCTGCTCGAGGCGTCGGGAGACATCGAGGTGGTCGGCGAGGCATCCACCGCCGAGGAGGCGATCCAGCGCGTGCCGGCGACCGCTCCCGAGGTGGCGGTGCTGGACGTGCGCCTTCCCGACGGCAACGGCATCGAGGTCTGCCGCGAGCTGCGTTCGCAGCGTCCGGACTTGAAATGCCTCATGCTGACGTCGTTCAACGACGACGAAGCGCTCTTCGACGCGATCATGGCGGGCGCCTCCGGCTATGTGCTGAAGGAGGTCCGCGGCGCCGATCTCGTCGAATCGGTGCGCACGGTCGCGGCAGGCCACTCGTTGCTCGACTCGCGCATCACCGCTCGGGTGCTCGAGCGGCTGCGCAACCCACCGCCGGAGGACCCGCGCACCGCATCGCTCAGCGAGCAGGAACGCCGCATCCTCGGACTGCTCGCCGACGGGCTCACCAACCGTCAGATCGCCGAGCAGATGTACCTGGCCGAAAAGACCGTCAAGAACTACGTGTCCAACCTCCTGATGAAGCTCGGGATGCATCGCCGGACCGAAGCGGCCGTCTACGCCGCACGCCTCGCCGAGCGCAGGCAGCACAACCGCGACCAGCCGTCCACCGTCACCGATCGCGGCTGACGAGCACCTTCAGCGCGCCGGTGTCGGCGGGGCGGGAGAACACGTCGTAGGCCGTGTCGAACTCGTCGAGAACGAAGCGGTGGGTGACGAGCTTCGCGGAGTCGATCTGCGCGCTGGCAACCAGGCTGAGCAACGTCGGCGTCGAGTACGTGTCGACGAGGCCCGTCGTGATCGTGACGTTGCGGATCCACAGGTCTTCCAGATGCAACGTGGCCGGGGCGCCGTGGACACCGATGTTGGCGACGTGCCCGCCGGGCCGGATCAGCGTCGCGGCCAGCTCGAACGTCGCGGGGATGCCCACGGCCTCGACGGCGACGTCCGCGCCCAGCCCGTCCGTCATCGAGCGCACGATCTCCACCGCGTCCTCGCGCCCGCTGTCGATCGTGATGTCGGCGCCGAAGCCCTTGGCCGCCTGCAACCGGCTGGCGGCGAGATCGATCGCGATCACGTGCGCAGGGCTGAACAACCGGGCGCCGATGATCGTCGCCAGACCGATCGGACCGACGCCGACCACGGCGACCACGTCGCCGGGACGGACGCGGCCGTTGAGGACCCCCACCTCGTATCCCGTGGGGAGGATGTCCGCCAGCATCAGCACCGCCTCGTCGGCCACGCCGTCGGGGACCGGATGGGTGGACAGGTCGGCGAACGGAACGCGCACCTGCTCCGCCTGGGTGCCGTCGATGCGGTGACCGAGGATCCAGCCGCCCCCGCCGAGACACTGACCGGACATGCCCGCGCGGCAATACCGGCACGTGCCGCATGCGGTGATGCACGACACCAGCACTCGGTCACCGACCGCGACCCGGCGAACACCGCGCCCGACCTCGAGGACCGTGCCGACAGCCTCGTGACCGAGGATGCGACCGTCGGTCACCGCCGGGACATCGCCTTTGAGGATGTGCAAGTCCGTGCCGCAGATCGTCGTCGCGTCGACGCGGACGATCGCGTCGGTGTCGTCGACGATCGCCGGCTCGGCGACCTCCTCCCACGCCTTGCGCCCCGGACCGTGATACACGAGAGCTTTCATGCCGATCCTCCCTTGACTGCGTGCGATGCGATCATCGTTCACCGCAATCGGACGGCCAGCCAGGGTCGAAGGTCCCGATCGCGCCGCGGGCGCGCCAGCGCGAAGCCGCCGACACCCCTCCCGAGATCCGCGCCATGCGAAATGGACGGAAGGCCCTACCGGCGGCCTGGCCAGCGGGCCACGATGACGGCATGACCAACGAGCGTCAGCAGATCGTCGCCGGCTACGACGGATCGGAGGCCGCCGCGGCCGCGGCCGAGTGGGCGGCGACGGAGTCCATTCGTCGCGGATGCCCCTTGACGATCGTCGGCTGCTTCACGGCGCCGGTCGTGACGGACTTCGGGATGTCGTTCGGAGCGCTGGCGGCCGGAAATCTCGAGGACCTGCGCGCGGCGGTCGACCGCGACGTCGCGGGACTCGTCGAGCGCCTGACATCGACGTTCCCTCAGCTGCAAGCGACCGGCATCACGTGCATGGGTCCCGCCCGGCGAGCCCTCGTCGACCACGCTGCCGGCGCGGACCTGCTGGTGGTGGGCGCGACGGGGGCCGGGGAGGTCGGCGCGTTGATGCTCGGCTCCGTCGCCTTCGCGGTCTCGCGCACCAGCCCCTGCCCCGTCGTCGTGGTCCCTCGCGGCGACGACGCCAGCAGCCGGGGGCACATCGTCGTCGGCGTCGACACGCTCGACTTCTCTCGAGAAGCGGTGGACTGGGCTGCGGACGAAGCGGACCTCTTCGGGGCCCGGCTGACGGTGGTCCATGCGTGGAGCTATCCGTACGCGGCCGTGCCTCCGGACTCGGAGGCGTACGACCGCATGCGCGTCGATGCGGCCCTCGAGCTCGACCGGGCGGTCGAGCACCTCCGCCAGCGCAGCGGCGCCGACATCAGCGGCCATCTCGCAGAGGGCGACCCCGCTGACGTGATCCTCGAGGCCGCCGGCGACGCGGACCTCGTGGTGATCGGATCGCGCGGGCGCGGAAGTCTCCGCGCTCTGTTCCTCGGATCGACGAGCAACGCCGTGATCACCCACGCGCCGTGCCCGACCGTGATCGTCCGACACAAGGGATGAGCCGATGCCCGACCGAACCGTCGATCCCCCCGAGCGCAACGAGCCCACCGTGATGAGCCGGGAGGAATGTCTCCAGCTGCTCGCGACGCTGTCCATCGGTCGGCTGGCGCTCACACGGCGGGCCGCCCCACCGCTGGTCGTTCCCGTCAACTACGTGCTCGACGGCGAAGCGGTGGTGTTCCGCACCGATCCCGGCGAGAAGCTCGATCTCGCGCAAGGTCATGCCGTCAGCTTCCAGGTCGACGCCATCGACCCCATGCACCGCCGCGGCTGGAGCGTCCTCGTGTGTGGCATCGCCCGGGAGGCGGATCCCTCGGAGTCGGCCCGCCGGCTGGAGCCGTGGGCTGGCGGCCCCAAGCGGCACTGGCTGGCGATCGAACCGGACACGATCTCCGGTCGCCGCGTCGAGCTTCCCGCGATCCCCGACCAACCAGCCGATCGACGCGGCTATCTCTGAACCTTTGCCCCACCGGCGTCGGGCATGAATGGGACCTTTGGCGGTAGCAACGCCGGCTGCGGCACGTCACGATGACGCCCATGGAGACCGAGCCTTCGACAACGCAGGAGTTGACCCCCGACGCGTGCTGGGCGTTGCTGCGATCGGCCGAGGTCGGCCGCCTCGCCGTCTCCGACCATGACCGGCCGGACATCTTCCCGGTCAACTTCGTCGTCGACCACGGATCGGTGGTGTTCCGCACCGCCAACGGCACGAAGCTCGCCGCGGCGGTCCTGAGCCCCGCTGTGGCGTTCGAGGCAGACGGCTACGACCCTGTCGCCGGCGTCGCCTGGAGCGTCGTGATCAAGGGGCGTGCCGTCGAGGTGGACGGTCTCCATGGCCTGTTCGCGGCGCTCCAGCTGCCGCTGTTCCCCTGGCACGCGGCGCCGAAGAACTGCTTCGTGCGCATCGAGCCCGACGAGATCACGGGCCGCAGGTTCGAAGTGGTCGACCCGTCCCGATGGCACACCACCGCTCGGACACCGATCCCGGAGTGAACGCGAGCGCGGCCCGAGGTCTCGTTCCGGGCCCCGGCCGGCGCCGTCAGGCGCGGTCTGCCACCAAGGCCAGCGGGACCGACCAACGCAGCTCGGTGCCACCGGCGGGGAGCGCTCGGACGTCCATCGTTCCGCCCAGCTCCTCGGCTCTCTTCGCCAGGTTCACCAGGCCGTGCCCGCCGGGCCGGTCGTCGGGGATGCCGATCCCGTCGTCGACGACGTCGAGCGTGAGCGACCCATCGTCCAACGTCACCGTCACCCGCACCGCGCTGGCTCGGGCGTGGCGGGCGACGTTCGACAGCGCCTCCCGCGCGGTCAGCACGAGTTGATCGGCGACCGCGTCGCTCAGCGCGCTGTTGATCGGCCCGTCGATGTGACACGCCGGCTCGTACCCCAACGTGCGTGCGGCGTCCTCGCAGAGCGCCATGATGTCGCCCCGCACGCTGCGCTCGACGCTGGACGCGTGGTTGAGGTGGAAGATCGTCGAGCGCACGCGCCGGATCGTGGCGTCCAACTCCTCCACGGCGTGTTCGAGGCGATCGACGACGGGCGGCTGTGTGCACATCTGCGCGGCGGCCTGCAACGACATCCCGGTGGCGAACACGCGCTGGATGACGTCGTCGTGCAGGTCGCGGGCGATGCGCTCGCGCTCGTCCCACAGCGCCGCGCGCTGCGCCTGCTCGTGCAGGCGCGCATTCTCGATCGCCAGCGCGGCAGCGCCGGCGAGGGCCACGACGAGCTCTTCGTCGACGTCGGTGAAGACCTCGCCGTCGGCCTTGTCGGTGAGGTAGAGGTTCCCGAACACGGTGTCGCGCAGCACGATCGGCACCCCGAGGAACGACGTCATCGGCGGGTGGTTCGGCGGGAAGCCGAAGCTGTCGGGGTGCAGGTTGAGATCGGGCAGGCGCAACGGCTTCGGGTCGACGATCAGCAACCCGAGGATGCCATGGCCCTCGGGGAGATGCCCGATCTGGGACACGCCCTCGTCGTCGATGCCGACCGTGATGAACTCGGCGAGCCGCGTCCGCTCGGCGTCGAGAACGCCGAGCGCCCCGTAGCGGGCGTCCACGAGCTCGGTCGCCGCCTCCGTGATCCGCCGCAGCACCACCGGGAGGCTCAACTCGGACGCGACCGCCATGACGGCATCGAGAAGCCTGCGAAGCTGCTTCACACCAGCGAACTCGTACCGCGCCATCACCGAGACGCTATGCCGTGGCGGGACACCCCGCCAGTAGCAGATCCCCCGCCCGGCCCATGCTGACCGAGCACGGGTCCGTTCGGATTTTCGCCACACTCCGCCTCGCGGGCGAAGCTGGGGCGCCACCCGACTCGTCCGCATCCCCCCGAGGAGCCGCCCATGAAGATCGCCCGGTTCACCCATGCCGGCCGCACGCGCCTGGGCATGGTCGACGGCTCCGAGATGGTCGACGTCGGCTCCGTCGACTCGACTCTGCCGACCGATGTCGGCGAGCTGCTCAACCTCGGCGGCGCCGCGCTCGTCGCCAGCGTCAGCTCGCGAGCGGCACGCCTTCCTCTCGAGGAGGTGTGGCTGGAAGCACCGATCGCACAACCCCCGAACTTCCTCGCGATCGGCCTCAACTACGCCACCCACGTCGCCGAGCAGGGCGACAGCCCCCCTCCCCCGCCGAGCGTCCCCCGGATCTTCAACAAGCAGATCACATGCGTCACCGGGCCCCACGACCCGATCGTCGTCCCGGCGGCCGCGCCCACCCAGGTCGACTACGAGGGGGAGCTGGCGATCGTGATCGGCACGCGCTGTCGCGCTGTCCCGCGCGCGCGGGCACACGAGGTCGTCGCCGGCTACATGGTCGCCAACGACGTGTCCGTCCGGGACTGGCAGAAGGCCTCACCGACGATGACGATGGGCAAGTCCTGGGACACCCACGGCCCGATCGGCCCGTGGCTCGTCACCGCGGACGAGCTCGGCGATCCTCATGGGCTGCGCCTGCGGACGTGGGTCGACGGCGACCTGCGCCAGGACGACACCACCGATCACATGATCAACGACTGCTGGGCGCTGATCGAGCACATCACGACGGCGTTCACACTGTTGCCCGGCACGATCATCTCGACGGGCACGCCAGCCGGCGTGGGTCTGCACCGCAAACCCCCGCGGCTCCTCCAGCCTGGCGAGCGCGTCCGCATCGAGATCGAGGGGATCGGCGCGATCGACAACCCGGTGGTCGCGGAACGCTGACGCGTCGCCCAGGCGAGGGCGTCGCAAATTCAAGAACCTTCATGAAGTGGGTTCATGGATAGACTTGCGCGGACGGTTGCTTGCTTGCCGCGTTCAGAAGGGGTCCACGCCATGTCCACCACCGCCACCGCCATGGAGCCGCCCGTCACCCAGACCGGCTTCTTCGACTGCGACACGCACTTCTGGCAGCCGCGACACCTCTGGCAGCCATACGTCGACAAGGAGTTCGAGAGCGCGGTCGAGGCCTACGACGAGGAATGCGATCCGCTCGGCAAGGGGAAGGTGGACCCCGCCGTCGAGGCGAAGATCCGCGAGCGCCAGGCGCTGCCCGGCGCCGACGACCCCGTCGAGCGCTTGACCTGGATGGACGCCGAGTCGATCGCCGCCACCGTCATCTACTCCAACCCGTCGTGGTTCTCCTATGCGCCCGACCCCGACATCGCCGCCGCAGGCTGCCGGGCGATCAACCGTTGGATCGCCAACTTCGCCGACACCGACCGCAGCCGCCTGCTGCCGGCGATGATGCTGCCGATCATGCATCCCGATCGGGCCCTGGCGGAGTTCCGCTACGCCCACGACGAGCTCGGCCTCGAGGTCGTCTTCGCCGCTCCGACCCCACACCGCGACCGCCGGTGGTCCGATCCGAGCCTCGACCCGCTCTGGGCCGCGATCCAGGAGGCGGGTGCGGTGATGACGTTCCACGAGTTCACCCGGTTGGGTGGCGAGCACTTGCAGCTCGTCGCACGGCCCGCCTACAAGGACAGCTACGCGATCAACTACCTGTGCGGCCACAGCGTCGAGTGCCAGCTCGCGATCACCGACCTGATCGGCGGCGGCGCGCTCGACCGCTTCCCCGAGCTGCGCGTGGGCCTGGTCGAGGGCCATGTGGCGTGGCTCCCCGGATGGTTGGCGCTGATGGACGACCTGTGGCCGCGCATCTCGTCGGGGTTCGCCTCCACCGGCAAGACAGGCGGCACGCTCGCCGTGCGGCCGACCGAGTACTTCCGGCGGCAGTGCTTCGTGGTGGCGTTCCCCAACGACGCGTGGATCGAGGAGATGGCGCGCTACGTCGGGACCGAATGCATCACGATCTCGTCCGACTTCCCTCATCCCAACGCGATCTCACGGACACCGATCGGGCCGGTGTTCGACACCGCCAACCCCGGCATCGACGCGTCGCAGCGGGCAGCGATCCTGTCGGGCAACGCCCGCCGCATCTTCGGCCGCTGAGAGCCGCCGCCCGGCGCGCTGCGCCGTCAGCGACCCGGTCGTCGTGTCCCGAGGAAGGCGAGCGTCCGCTCTCGCTCGTGCGGCTCGGCCACCGAGATGTTGGCGAGGAACTCGGTCGCGCCGGCGGCGGCGATCGCGTCGAGCTCCTCAGCCACCGCGGTCTCGTTGCCGACGAGCGCGACCTCACCGGCATCCGAGAGGCGCTCGGCGGCGAGCGCTCGTGCGTACGAGGCCAGGCGCGCCGTCGGCTCGAGCTGGCGGGCGAGCCGGGCGCGCACGGGCCGCTCGTCGTCGGTGACGACGACGGGCAACCCGACGACGACGCGCGGCGCCGGGCGCCCGGCCGCTGCCGCGGCATCGGCGATCACCGGAGCGACCGCGCGCGCGATCGTGCGCGGCCCTGTCATCCACGTGACGGTGCCATCCGTCAGGCGTCCGGCGAGGCGCAGCATCCGCGGCCCGAGCGCGGCGAGAACGATCCCCGGCGCGGGAACGTCGGACCCCAGCGCGACGTCCGCGCTCACGTGCCGGCCCGCCATCGCCACGGAACGCTCCGGCCCCAGCAGACGCGCGAGGGCGGTGACGTGCTCGGCGCACTGCTCGACGATCCCCCGGTAGGGCACGCCGAACCACTGCTCGGACATCGGCGCGTGGGTGACGCCGAGTCCGAGCGTCAGCCGCCCTGGGCCAGCGGCATCGGCAGCAGTGAGCGCCTGCAAGGCGACGACCACCGGGTGGCGACCCTGGATCGGCACGACGGCGGTGGCGACGCCGATGTCCGGCACGCGGGAGGCGGCGACGGCGATCGCCGTCAGCGCGTCGCAACGTGCCGTCTGGGGAAACCAGATCGCCGAGGCCCCCGCGGCCGCCGCTTCGCGCGTGCGGTCGATGGCGGTGGCGATCGTGGAGATGTCGGCGCCGGCGAACACGGAGATCTGCATGACGGCCTCTGGTATTTCGGTCGCGGCGCGGCGCGAGACGGTCCTTCGGATTTGGTCTAGCGTATGCTTGGTTCGTTCCAGCACGCGGGAGGGGGAAACGTGCAATCCGCGACGCTCGTCGATTGGGTGCTGTCCGCCGACGATGACGACTTCGCGCCCGAGACGCGCGCGTTCACGTGCGGCTTGCTCCTCAAGGTCGTCACGACGTTGCTGGTCGGCGCTCGCTACCCGTTCGGTGAGGTGATGATCCGTCACGCGCGGCGCAACGGCGGCACTCCGCAAGCCGGCGTCGCCGGCGGCGGCTTCAAGACATCGCTGGAGGAAGCCGCGTACGCCAACGGCACGATCGCCCACACGCCGGAGATGGAGGACTGCTTCTTCCGGCCGGAGAACCGGGAGACCAGCTCGCCCGTGTGGACCTTCCCTGCGCTGTTGAGCACAGCCGAGGTGTACGGGGCGTCCGGACGCGATCTCGTGACCGCGTCGATCGTCGCGTTCGACGTCGCCTCGCGGCTGGTGCGCGGGGCTCCGGGACTCGGTGTGGTGCACGGCATCAACACCTGTACGTGGTGGGGCGTGCCGGCCACGGCGGCGGGCGTCGCGCGCCTGATCGGGCTCGACGCCGAGCAGACCGCGAACGCGATCAGCATGTCCCTGTCGCAGTCGTCGGGTCTCGGCCACCAGACCGGATACGACGCGCACAAGCTGGAAGCGGGGCACTCGTGCCGTGCGGGCGTGAACGCCGCCCTGCTCGCTGCGGAGGGCGCCACGGGAGCCCCGTGCTTCCTCGAGGACGAGCATCTGGCGTTCGCCGTCGTGCGTGCAAGCGGGGCCGCCGACGTGGCGGCGACGATGGCCGGGCTCGGCGCCGAGCGCCCGACCGTCCACAACGTGGAGTTCAAGAAGTATCCGGGCTGCGGTCTGCTGCACGCGTCCGTCGACGCGTTGAGCGCCATCGTGCAGGAACACGCGCTCCGCGCCGACGACGTCGTCGAGGTGCGGACCTGGGTGAGCCCCAACACCGCCGAGTACTGCGATCGTCCACACCCCGCCACGCTCGACGCCGCGCGGTGGAGCTTCGCGTGGGTGTTGGCCGAGATCCTGTTGCACGGGCGCATCACCGTGGCGACGTTCACCGACGAGTCGCGGCTCAGCGACGCCGATCATCGCGCCACCCGCGAGCGGGTCCACGTGCTCCTCGACCCGGCGCTGACCAACGGCTACAGCGGCGCGAAGGTGGCGGTGCGCCGGCGTGACGGTCGTGAGATCGTCAAGGAGATCTCCTCCTATCTGGGACACCCCGACAACCCGCTGACACCGTCGGGCATCGTCGACGTGCTCCGGCCCTTCCTCGTCGAGGCCGCAGGGCCAGCCACAGCGGACCGCATCGTCGACGGCGTGATGGGGCTCGACGACGGCGCCGACGTGCGATCGATCATGGACGAGGTGACGTACTTCCGTGGGCGCGACTGACGTGGCGCCAGCCCGCGACGGCCAGGCGATCGTCGACGCCGACGGCCACGTGTGGGAAGACGGCCGCGGCGTCATCGCTCGCCTGCCGTCGATCTATCGCACCGAGTTCGAGCGCAATCCGATCGTCGCCGAGCACTTCCTGTTCCCGCCGCTCGACACGCTGCACTCGATGCCGGTGAAGGCGCCGGTCCTCGACGAGCGGACGAGCAACGACGTCGGACCGGACGAATGGCTCGCGTTCCTGGACGCGGTCGGCATCGAGCGCACGGCGCTCTACCCGACGCGCGGCCTCGCGCTCGGGCAGCTGCGCGATGCCGAGTTCGCGGTCGCGCTGGCGCGGGCGTACAACGAATGGCTCGCCGAGACCTACGTCGCGCACCCGTCCGGCCGCTTCACGGGCGTCGCCCTCGTCCCCCTGCAAGCGCCCGACGCGGCGGCGTCCGTCCTGCGCGATGCGGTCGAGAACCTCGGCCTGCGCACCGGCATGATCTGCGCCAACGGCTACCCATTGCACCTCGGCAGCCGGGAGTACTGGCCGGTGTACGCGGAGGCGGAACGCCTCGGTTGCCCGATCGCGTTCCACGGGGGCAGCCACGACGGCATGGGGTTCGACGGCCTCAACGCCTACGCGCCGATCCACGCCCTCGGCCATCCGACAGCGCTGGTGACGGCCCTCGCCGGGCTGCTGTTCAACCGCGTGTACGAGCGCTTCCCCGGGTTGCGCACCGCATACCTGGAAGGCGGATCGGCATGGATCCTGATGGCGATGGAGCGCTTCGCCGAATCCGCCAAGGCGTTCCCGCCCTACGATCCCGGCGGCCCGATCCTCAGCGCGTCGGGCGCCGCGGGTGTCGACGACGTGATCGTCGAACTGCTGGCCTCCGGGCGGATCGTTCTCGGTTGCGAGGGCGGGGAACGGGATCTCGCCTACGTCAGCCAGCGCGTCGGGCACGCTCCGTTCATGTACTCGTCGGACTTCCCCCACGAGGTCGACGCCCGTTCGTGCGCGCACGAGTTGGATGAGTTGGCCGAGCTTCCCCTCAGCGCCACAGACCGCGCGGCGATCCTGGAGGGCAACGCCCGCGCCTTCTACGGGCTCGGCGGATGACGAGCACCGCGCGCGGCGGCCGAGTCGAGGGGCGCGTCGCCGTGGTGACCGGCGCCGCGGCAGGGATCGGGCGCGCCGTGGCCTGCGCGCTCGCCGCCGAGGGCGCCACCGTCGTGGCTCTCGACGTCGACGACGACGCAGGAGCGAACGTGATCAGCTCGCTGCGGGCGGGCGGGGCCCGCGCGGTGTTCTGCCACACCGACGTGCGCGACGAGCGCGCGGTCGAGGCGGCGTTCGACATCGCCGAGCACGACGCCGGACCCGTCGGCATCCTCGTTCACTGCGCCGGCGGCAGCCGCGACGACGATGCTCCGCTCGACGCGCTGGAGAGCTCGGCCTACGACGCCGCGGTCGACCTCAACCTGCGCGCCGCCGCGCTCTGCGGGCGCGCCGCGCTGCGCCGGATGCGTGCGCACGGCGGCGGATCGATCGTGTTGCTGTCGTCGTACCTCGCCTTGGGGACCGACAGCGCGTCGCACGCATATGCGGCTGCCAAGGGGGGCGTCATCGCGCTCGCCCGGGCGATGGCGGCCCGCTATGCCGCCGACGGTATCCGGGTCAACGTCGTCGCTCCGGGCATCGTGCTCACCGATCGCGTGCGCGGCCGGATCGGCGCGGGCGGTGTGGACCTCGATGCGGTGACGGCACGCCACCCTGGCGCGGTCGGTGAGCCGGCCGACATCGCGGCGGTGGCGCTGTTCCTCGCCGGCGACGAGGCGCGCATGATCACCGGTTCGGTCATCGCCGCCGACGGCGGCCTGTCCGCGTTCTGAGCAGGAAGGAGAACAATGATCCCGAGCGCCACCGACGGCTCCGGCACGCGAGCGCTGATCGACTGGGCGGCGGGGGTCCGCCTCCACGACTTCCCCCAGAGCACGCGCGCGTTCACCAAGGGTCTGTTGATGAAGACCGTCGCCACGATGGTCATCGGCTCGCGCGAGCCGTTCGGCCGGACGATGATCCGCTATGGGGCCCGCACCGCAGGCCCGCCGCAGGCGAGCGTCGTGGGCGGTGGGTACCGCACGTCGCTGGAGAGCGCGGCGCTGATCAACGGCACGCTGTCGCACCAGACGGAGTCGGAGGATTGCTGGTTCACCCGCGACACCCGCGAGTCGGCGTCGACGGCGTGGATCTTCCCGGCCGTTCTCGCCGCGTCCGAGCCGTACCTGTCGTCAGGCGCCGACGTCGTGGCGGCCAGCATCGCCGCGTTCGAGGTCGCCTCACGGATGCTCGACGCCAGCCCCACGTTGGGGTCGGTGCGCGGAATCAACACCGCGTGCTGGTTCGGCTGCCCGGCGGCCGCAGCCGGCGTGGCGCGGATCATCGGTCTCGACGCCGACCGGCTGGGCCACGCGATGAGCATCGCGCTCTCGCAGGCGTCCGGCCTCGGCCTCCAGACCGGCACCGACGCGCACAAGCTCGAGGCCGGACACGCATGCCGCGCCGGCGTCCTGTCGGCCGAGCTCGCCGCGGAGGGCGCCGTCGGTCAGCCCGATTTCTGTGACAGCGGGTTGGCGTTCGCCCCCGTGGCCCCCGACGGTGTGCTGCGACCGGAGCGCCTGACGAGGGATCTCGGCGAGCCGCCGTTCTTCGTCGAGCTCGTCGAGTACAAGAAGTACCCGGCGTGCGGCATGCTGCACGCATCCGTCGACGCGCTCTCGCAGGCCGTGCGTGACGAAGGCCTGCGGCCCGACGACGTCGCGTCGATCGTCGTCGAGGTCGATCCGGTGGCCGCGCTCTACTGCGATCGGCCGCTCCCGCGCACGATCAACGAGGCGCGCTTCAGCTACTCGTTCGCGCTCGCGTCGGTGCTCCTCGACGGCGGCCTCGGGTACGCGACGTACACGGACGCGACGCTCGCCGACCCTGCGCGCCGGGCGCTCCAGTCCAAGGTGACGGTCGTCGGTGACGCCGCCAACCCTCCGAAGGACAACGGCGCCCGGCTGACGGTCCGGCTCGCCGACGGAGGCGAGCTGCGCCGCGACGTCGACACGTTCCTCGGTCATCCGAACTCGCCGATCCCGGTCGACACGATGGTCGCGTTGCTGCGCGACGACCTCGCGCCGTACGCACCGCCGACGACGATCGACCGCCTCGTCGACGCCGTGATGACGCTCGACAGCGCGCGCAGCGTCGCGCCGTTGCACGACCTGTTGCGCGACATCCACACCGCGCCGTGACGCACACGTTGATGCGCTTCACGTTCGGGTCGCCGCACGCTCCGCGCGACAGGGCGCGGCTGTGGGCCGACGCGCTGGCGATGGCCGCCGCGGCCGACGCCGCGGGCATCGACGAGGTCACGGTCAACGAGCACCATGCCACGGCGAGCCGGGCGTGCACGTCACCGTTGCTGGCCGCAGCGGCGGTGCTGGCGCGCACCAGCCGGGCGGTCGTCAGCGCGTCGGCGGTGCTCGTCGCGCTGCACGATCCGACGCGCCTCGCCGAGGAGATCTCGTTCCTCGACGCCGCGCACCCCGGGAGGCTGCGCATCGTCGGCGCGCTCGGCTACCGACCCGTGGAGTACGAGCTCTTCGACCGCCCGTTCGCTCGTCGAGGGGCGCTGATGGACGAGGTGTTGACGCGCATGCTCGCGCAGTGGCGCAACGGCGAGATCGACGCCCCAGCGGCGGTCGAGGAGCTGCTCGCGGTCGGTGGCCAGAGCGCGCACGCCGCACGGCGCGCCGTCCGCCACGGGCTGCCGTTCGCCCCCCGAGCGCACCTTCCACAGCTGGCCGAGCTGCACGCGCAGCTCTGCGCCGCGGCGGGTGTGCCAGCGCGCTGCTGGATGCCAGCGGCGCGCTTCGTCGAGGTGCACGTCGCGACGGATCCCGACCGCGCATGGGAGCGCGTCGGCCGTTGCTACCTCGACGACGCGCGGGAGTACGCCCGCTGGCAGTCGGGCGGCCCGACGTCGCCGGTGTTCTCCGACGCTGCGGACGAGGGCGCGCTGCGCCGATCGGGCGCTGTGCAGGTCGTGACGCCCGACGAGTGCGTCGCGCTCGCAGGCGACGACGTGACGATCTGCCTCAACCCGCTGGCGGGCGGCATGCCGCCGGAGGACGCGTGGGCGAGCGTGGAGCTGTTCACCCGCGCCGTGCTCCCACGCATCACCCCCGCGCGCTGAACGCGCTCAACGATCGCCGCTCAGGCCCATCGCCTCTCCGAACCGGCGACGCGCGATGCGGCCGATCGGCACGTCGACTCCCAACCCGTCGGCGAGCTCGAACGCGTCGTCCATGTCCTTCGCGCCGAGCTCGACCGCCCACGTCAGCCGCGCGCGGGTCGCGCCGTCGACGTCGGGGCCGACCGGAGCGACCGAGTCGCGGGCCAGAACGACGTCGTGGTTGCCGGGTAGCCCCGACGCCCGCACGTAGTCGGCGAACGCGCCGAGCGGGACGTCCGCCGCGGCGGCCAGCCGCATCGCTTCGAACAGCGCGCACCAGATGCCGTACTGCGCCAGGTTGCGAGCGAGCTTCGCCGCCATGCCCGTGCCCAGCGCGCCGCAGACGACGACGTCAGACGCGTAGGCGCCGAGCACCGGCCGAGCGCGGTCGATCGCGCCGGGATCGCCGCCGACGACGGCCACCAGCGTCCCGCCGCGAGCACGGTCCGCCCCGCCGCTGACACCCGCGTCGACGAGCCGGACGCCGACCGCGTCGCACGCACGGCCCAGCCGATCGACGGTCGAGGGGGCGACGGTCGAGTGCAGCAGCACGACGGCGCCGGCGGGCATCGAGCGCAGCACGCCGTCCGGACCGTCGACGGCGTCGAGCGCCTGCGCGTCGTCGCGCACGACGATGCACGCCACATCCGCGTCGCGCCCGGCGTCGCGCGGCGACGTCGCCGGACGGGCGCCGCGTGCGACCACCGCGGACAGCGGTGCGGGCGCAGGATCGTAGGCCGCGACGGTGTGCCCGGAGGCCAGCACCCGCTCGCACATCGGACCGCCGATCACGCCCAGGCCGATGAACGCGACGATCATCGCCACGCCGCGATCGTCACGTCGCGGCGGCCGCGCAACGTGTCCGCGACCCAGCGCGAGCGGCCCACCTCCTCGATGCGGGCGAACCGTTCGAGCAGCACGCGCAGCGCGGTCGCGGCCTCGATGCGGGCGAGGTGGTTGCCGACGCAGAAGTGGGCGCCGAAGCCGAACGCGAACTGGCGCGGCACCGTGCGGCCGACGTCGAGCTCCTCGGGTTCGTCGTAGACGGCCGGGTCGTGGTTGGCCGAGTAGATCGACAGCGTCACGTACTCGCCCGCTCGCAGCGGCACCCCGTCGAGCTCGAAGGTCTCGCGCGGGATGCGCGCCACGACCACCGCGGGAGGATCGAGGCGCAACAGCTCCTCCACCGCGCCGGGGGCCAGCGCGGGGTCGGCGCGCAGCCGGGCGAGCTGAGCGGGCGCGTGGAGCAACCGCCACAGTCCGGTGCTGAGCAACGTCTGCGTGGTCTCGTGGCCGGCGAAGATCAGCTGCATCGTGAGCGTGACCAGCTCGTCGGTGCTCAGCCGGTCGCCGTCCTCTTCCGCTGCGATCAGGTCGCTGAGCACGTCGTCTCCGGGCGCACGCCGCCTGTGCTCGATCACCTCGCCCACGTACTGCGCGAACGCCACGGTCGCCGCGTCCGCGGTGTCCTGCATCGCGTGCGACGACGCGCTCATCGCTTCGCCGAGGATCGACGACCACGCGCCCACGCGCTCGGCGTCGATGTCGACGATCCCGAGGCGTTCGCAGATCACCCGAAGCGGGAGCATCCGCGCCCACCGGCCGGTGAAGTCGAACGGCTCGCCGTCGACGATCTGATCGCAGAGCTCGTGGGCGAACGCCTCGGCCGAGTCGCGGAACCGCTCGACGGCCTTGGGGGTGAACGCGCGGCTCACCAGCGCGCGCAGCCGGGTGTGATCGGGCGGATCGATGTGCACGGTGATCGACGAGAACCAGTCGACGAACGGTCCCGGCCGCCACCCGGTGCGCTCCAGCAGGGCGCCGCTCGGGGCGCCCAGCCGCGGGTCGCGCAGCGCCCGCTGGACCATGTTCGCGCCGAGGAGCATCGTTCCCGGCGGCGATGTCGTCCTGGCCGCGGCGGCGCCGGCGCGCAGGAGCGGCCCCAGGACCGTGGCGGGCTCCTCCCAGACGCGGCGGTCGGCGGTGTCGACCACGGGCAGCGTGTCGGCAGGCATGCGCAGTCCCCCTGTCGTCGCGGAGAGCGGTTCGCGGCCGGCTCGTTGTCCGCACCCCCGCTCGTTCCGTATGCTTCCGAGCAAGCAGTTGTTCAGCATAGGACACGAGCAAGGGAGATCAGCGTGCCGGAGGCGTACATCATCGATGCCGTCCGCAGCCCCGTCGGCCGCCGCAACGGAGGCCTCAGCGCTGTGCATTCCGCCGATCTCGGCGCCCATGCCATCGCGGCGTTGCTCGGGCGCGTCGACATCGACCCCGCGGCCGTCGACGACGTCATCTTCGGATGCGTCGACGCGATCGGGCCACAGGCAGGAGACATCGCGCGCACGTGTTGGCTCGCCGCGGGCTTGCCCGAGGAGGTGCCGGGCACGACGATCGACCGCCAATGCGGATCGTCGCAGCAGGCCGTGCACTTCGCGGCGCAAGCGGTGATGAGCGGCACGGCCGACGTCATCGTCGCCGGCGGCGTGCAGAACATGTCGATGATCCCGATCTCGGCGGCCATGACCGCCGGCCAGCAGTTCGGCTTCGACGACCCCTTCAGCGGCTCGGCCGGGTGGCGCGCTCGCTACGGCGACCAGGAGGTGTCGCAGTTCCGCGCCGCCGAGCTGATCGCCGCGAAGTGGTCGATCACCCGCGACGAGATGGAGGAGTTCGCGGTCGAGTCGCACGTGCGGGCCTTGCGGGCGCAGGCCGAAGGGCGGTTCGATCGCGAGATCGTCCCGGTCGCGGGCGCCGCGCTCACCGCGGACGAAGGGCCGCGCGAGCCGAACTGGGACAAGATCCGCAGCTTGCCGACGCTCGTGCCGGACGGGCGCCTCACGGCGGCCGTGGCGAGCCAGATCTCCGACGCGTCGGCCGCGATGCTGGTCGTCTCGGAGGCCGCCGTGCGCGAGCACGGGCTCACCCCCCGGGCGCGCATCCACCACATCTCGGTGCGCGCCGCCGATCCGATCTACATGCTGACCGCGCCGATTCCCGCCACCGCGCACGCGTTGGCGCGCGCCGGCATGTCGCTCGACGACATCGACCTCGTGGAGATCAACGAGGCGTTCGCGTCGGTCGTGCTCGCCTGGCAGCGCGAGACCGGCGCCGACCTTGCGAAGGTGAACGTCAACGGCGGCGCGATCGCGCTCGGGCACCCGCTCGGCGCCACCGGTGTACGGCTGATGACCACGCTGCTGAACGAGCTGGAACGCACCGGCGGCCGCTACGGCCTGCAGACGATGTGCGAGGGCGGCGGCCAGGCGAACGTGACGATCATCGAGCGGCTGACGAGCGCCTGACCGTGGAAAACCTCCTCGACCCGGGCCTCGCCGGCGCGTCGGTCATCGTCACCGGCGGGGGCCGGGGCATCGGGCGGGGCATCGCCGAGTGCTTCCTCGCCGCCGGCGCCGACGTCACGATCTGCGGGCGCAACGGGCCGGAGTCGTTGCCGCGCGCGGGTGACGCCGAGGCGTCGTTCGTCACCTGCGATGTACGTGATCCCGAACAGGTCGCACGCCTGGTCGACGAGACGCACAGCCGGACGGGACGGCTGGACGTCGTCGTCAACAACGCCGGTGGCAGCCCTCCCGCAGCGGTCGCCACCGCCTCGCCGCGGTTCATCACCAGCGTCGTCGCGCTCAACCTCCTCGGGCCGCTGTTCGTCGCCCAGCGCGCGTTCCAGCACATGGACGCGCAACCGGACGGCGGCTCGATCATCAACATCGCCTCGATCAGCGGCATCCGGCCCTCCCCCGGCACGGCGCCGTACGGAGCGGCGAAGGCGGGGTTGTTGAACCTCACCGAGACGCTGGCGATGGAGTGGGCGCCGCGCGTGCGCGTCAACGCGGTGACCCCCGGTCTGATCCGCACCGAGTCGTCCGCAGCGTCCGACCACTACGGCGCCGATGGCGGGCAGACCGCGGGCAGCACCGTGCCACTCGGGCGCATGGGAGAACCAGCGGAGATCGGGGCCGCGTGCCTGTTCCTCGCGTCGCGGCACGCGTCGTTCATCACCGGGACGAACCTCGTGGTCCACGGCGGCGGCGAGCGACCGCCGTTCCTGGACGCGGTGGCGCAGACCGCGTCGGCGCCGCGTCAGGCGTAGAAGCGGCTCACCGCGTCGATCACGCACGCCGGCTCGGCGACGCCCTCCACTTCGATGGTCAGCCGCATCACCGTCTCGACGCCGTTGGCGACGTCGTGCGCCGACACGAACTCCACACCGCATCGCACCCGCGCGCCCGCCGGAACCGGTGCGTCGAAGCGCACCGCGTTGACGCCGTAGTTGACCCCGTGCGACACGCCGGCGACCTCGACGACCTGTGGCAGGAAATAGTTCGACAACGACAACGTGAGCATCGCTGGCGCCTCGCCGAGCCCGACCTCCGCGCCGTCACGGATCGCACCGGTCGCGCGGGCGAACAGGGCGATCCGGTCGCGGTCGATCGTCAGCCAGTCGCTGTGGCCGAGGTGCAGCCCGGCGGCGGACCGCAAGCCGTCGAGGCCGTGCAGGATCGTGGGCGCCGTCATGGTTCGCGCGGCAGGCCGAGGGCGCGCTCGCCGATGATCGTCCGCTGGATCTCGTTGGCCCCGGCGTAGATCGTGTCGGCGCGGCTGAACAGGAACAGCCGCTGTGCGGCGGCGTGGGCGTCCAGCTCGAGCGTTGCTTCGCCGCCCAGGATGTCGATCGCCAGCTCGCCCATGTCGCGGTGCAACGTCGCCCAGTAGAGCTTCAACACGGTGCCGGGCCCGGAGCCGGAGGCGTCCTCCTGCGAGAGCATGCGCAAGGCGTTGAGGCGCATGATCTCCAGCCGGGTGGCGATGTCGGCCATGCGCTGGCGAACGACCGGATCTCGGTCGCGGCCCGCGCGCCGCGCGGCCTGGACGATCGCCTCGAACTCGTTGCGGAAGTTGAGCTGCTGGCCGAGGGTCGACTCGCCGCGCTCGAACGCGAGGGTTCCCATCGCCACGCGCCACCCGCCGTTGACCGAGCCGACGAGGTTGTCCTCGGCCGTCCGCGCGCCGTCGTAGAACACCTCGCTGAACTCCGACGTGCCCGTCAACTGGCGGATCGGGCGGATCTCGATGCCCGGCTGATCCATCGGCACGAGGAGGTACGACAAGCCCTTGTGCTTCGGCGCCTCGGGGTCGGTGCGGGCGAGCACGAAGCACCACTGGCTCCACTGCGCCAGCGACGTCCACACCTTCTGGCCGTCGATCACCCACTCCCCGTCGACGAGCCGCGCCCGCGTCGAGACCGCGGCGAGGTCGGATCCCGCGTTGGGCTCGGAGTACCCCTGGCACCAGATCGTCTCCCCGCGGACGATGCCCGGCAGGAACGCGCGCTTCTGCTCCTCGGTGCCGAACAGCAGCAGCGTCGGGCCGAGCAGGTGCTCGCCGATGTGGCCGATGCGGCCAGGCCCGCGGGCTCGCGCATACTCCTCGTTGAAGATCACCCGCTGGAACAGGCCGAGCTCGCGGCCGCCGTGCTCCTTGGGCCAGCCGAGACCGATCCAGCCGTCGGCCCCGAGCCGGCGCTCCCACGCCATGCGCTCCTCGGGCAACGCGTGCTCGTCGCCGGGGCCGCCGCGGCCGCGCACCACGGAGAACTCGCCGGAGAGGTTCGTCTCCAGCCAGTCGCGCACCTCGGCGCGGAAGCACTCGTCCTCTGCGCTGAACGACAGATCCACGACCGGGAGCCTACTCCCTAACGAGCGCTCGCTTGTATTGCTATCGTTGCCGTCACCGCCACCGAGCCGTGGGCCGCGACAGCACGCAAGGAGCACCAGATGACCAGCATGCCGGAGTACGTGCCCGCTCACGGGCTGCTGCGGGACCGATCGGCCGTCATCACCGCAGCCGCCGGCACCGGCATCGGCTTCGCGACCGCGCAACGCTTCGCCGAAGAGGGCGCGCGGCTTGTGATCAGCGATCGCCACGAACGGCGCCTGAGCGAGGCGGCCGACCGCATTGCCGAGGCGTGCGGCGACAAGCCGCTCGCGATCCCGTGCGACGTCACCGTGCAGGCCGACGTCGATCGGCTGTTCGCGGATGCCGCTGCGCACCTCGGCGGCATCGACATCATGGTCAACAACGCGGGCCTGGGCGGAACGGCGGAGTTGAAGGACATGACCGACGAGCAATGGTCGGTGGTCCTCGACGTCACGTTGAACGGCACGTTCCGGTGCACGCGCGCGGCGATGCAGCACATGACGCAGCGCGGCTCGGGCGTCATCGTCAACAACGCATCGGTGCTCGGTTGGCGCGCGCAGCCCGGCCAAGCCCACTACGCAGCCGCCAAGGCGGGGGTGATGGCGCTCACCCGCTGCGCGGCGATGGAGGGGGCCGCCTACAACGTGCGCGTCAACGCCGTGGCGCCGAGCCTGGCGATGCACGAGTTCCTCTCCAAGGTCACCAGCGACGAGCTGCTCGCCGAGCTCGTGCAGCGCGAGGCGTTCGGCCGGCCGGCGGCGACCTGGGAGGTCGCCAACGTCATCGTGTTCCTCGCCTCCGGCTACTCGTCGTACATGACCGGCGAAGTCGTCGCGGTGAGCAGCCAGCACCCCTGAACCGGACGTAGGAAGTCCTCGAAGGGGTTGAACAGCAAGACGTCCTCCTGGTGTGGTTGAC
>CAZGUH010000051.1:0-24017 GCA_964529005.1 uncultured Ilumatobacteraceae bacterium
GACTGTTGTAGGCCAGCGCCTCGTCGGCCCACTTCTTGCGCTCGCAGATCGAGTAGAGCCGGTAGGCCAGTTCGCGAGCAGTCTCGCCCATGCCGCCCAGGCGATTCAGGAGCTTGGCGGCCTCCGCCTCGCCCTTCGTTTCCAGTGTGTGGATCAGATGCTGCACCACCTCCCAGTGCCGCAGGCGCGTGTCGGTTGCTGGGTCCCAGCCGTCCGGAAGTTCGTCTCGGCGGAGCAGCCGCACCTTGCCGGCTTTCGATTTGACGATGCCGGCTTCGACAAGCGCATTCACCGCCGTGTTCTTGGCCTTGGAGAGCGTCTCGGCGATACCGAACTGCCCCTCTTCAACGCCGAATTGATCGAACCAGGCCAGCGCCCAGCGCGTGTCGGCGTCAAAATCGCCTTCCTGCTCGGCCAGCACTTCGTCGAGCACTTGATTGATGATGCCCAATGCCGTTCGGACGGTCATCGACGACCCGTCGGACTCGATCACCTTGGCGTAGCGGGTGAAAACCGCCATGCCGGGGCCGATGGCGGATTGGGCCAGGTCCACGGGCGCGATGTTGCCGTGCTGGAGGTTCTTGAGCGCGTCCGGCAACTCGTGCCGCAGCGCGTTGATGAAGTCCTTCCGCGTGGCGAGTGGCGCCGTGCTGGCACGAGGTCTGCAAACAAGAACGATAGACGATGCAAGGGCGTTCGTACCTCTAGCCACGGCGCGACCAGGGCTCTCCGTGCGCATCGGCCACGTGCCGCTGATGGCGAAGCCTGAGCGGATGAGGCCGGCAAGCATGGTTTCCCAGCCGGTTGATGCCGTTTGGCGCCCCTCTTGTCCGTCTTCCGAACCATCGTCTTCGTCGGATTCAGACTGCTTGAAGGCATAGTAGACCGTAAGCGGGTAACCTGAGGCGTGGGCCTCGTGCATGCGCGAAAATGCCCTGCCGAGCCCGGTCTCGAAGAACTCCTGTGCCTTGTGCTTGTCGCCGTCGTGCCGATAGGGGCTGGCGATCAGTTCCTGCGCCTTGGGCGTAAGCGCCGTGGCGAAGAGCGACGGGTACACGTCCTTCAGGGATCGGCGAAGCCAGACGTAGAAGAAGTCGGACAGATCTGCGTAACCAATGTTGTCATAGTACGGCGGGTCAGTCGAAATCGCGGGGAAGTCAACGCCGTTGATCGCGGCCGTGGCATCCAACTGCTTTGCCGACCCGCTGGTAATTGAGGGCGATGCTGCCACAGTGTCGGCGATGCGTTCGATGAACATCGACATGTTGCCGCCGCTATCACTGAAAGGATTAGCCTCAGCGAAGTCCCACACCATTGGAAGAGCCTGCCTGGCAAATGTCTCGCGGAAGGCACCGCGATCGCTCATCCAGGAAGTCAGCGTAGAACTCAAGTTGCAACACTTGCTCACTCCGAACGCCAGATACGTCGCCACGCTGTCGGCGTATGCTCGTGGGCCAGCGCCGCCATCGGGCAGGGGTCGATCATCATGTGGAAGCGTTCCGGCGCGGCGGGCGTCGGCCAGCACCTTCGCCCGCGCCTCCTGCACCAGGTCGCTGAACGTCGTGAGTGCGACGAGTTGGCGTGAGGTGAAGAGCTTGTCGAACGTGTCCAAGCCGTAGCCGAGACACCAGAGGTTCCTCGGGTCATCGGCAAGCGGCGAATCGATTCCTTGAAGATCCCTTGGCCGGTCTACATGAATCTGCGTCACGCACTCCGGCGAGAGATAGACACGGCCTCTGGCTCCCTCCGCAACCACAGCGAGCAGAGTGGCGCCGAGTTCGCCTCTCGCGCCAGTTCCCTTGATGTGAGTTTCTGCGATGGGCTGGTCGCTCAGGAGGCAGCGAAACTTGCAGCCCCGACCGAGCTTCGTGCCCGCATCAACGACGGCCTTGTCCGTTGGCTTTCCGGTGCGCACGACGAAACGATACGAATTGGACTTCCGGTCAATGATCGGCTCGATGAAGGCTTCCTTTCCCTTCTTGGTGGTAAGCCAAAACGAGCGGACCAACGGTACATGCACGCCGCCGACAGCGGGGTTCGGGCTCGCAACGGTCCGGGCCCACAGCCATGCGATGACGGTTAGTTCCTGTCCGATGTAGGCGGCGAGGTCGGGCCGGTCCTTGGCCATGTCCTTCGTAATTTTCAACTTCGGGTAGAGGTGACCAATCCGCTTCTCCGCCTCGTCACGCATCCACTTGCCGTAGTAGCGCACGTCTTCGGCCAGGCCTTCCGCGCCGCTCCACGCGCCTTTGGATCGGGCCTGCTCGTTCGCATCGGGCGGGTGGACGGGTGGCCTGCCGGCGAACTTCGGCGGGATTTCGATCAGCGCCTTCGTGATGAGTACGGGCACTGGGTTGAGGTCGGAGGCGTAGGCCCGAAGGCCGAGCCGCTGGGCCTCCAGCGGAATGGACCCGCCGCCGCAAAACGGGTCCAGAACCGGCGGCGCGAACTCGGCCAGAAAGGCGTTGACGACTTCCGGCCTGGCCTTCATCGTCAGCACATCCCACGCCGTCACGCCTTCCCCCGACACCGCTCCCTTCGGGTGCTTCTCGCCCTTCCCCGCGCCGAACATGATCGTGTCCTTGGCCAGTTCGCCGAGTTCGATCTTGCGAGAGGCGACGCAGCGGGCGATCTCGGCCCGCGCCGCATTGATGACGCGGGGGTTGTTCGAGTTCTCCCACTTGACCAGTTCCTCGATCAGGTTGAACAGCTCGGCGCGCTTGAGGCCGGCCCGGTCCTCGTCCACGGTGCCATCGGCCTTGCGATAGACGGGGTCGCTGTCGGGGTCATCCACCAGCGACGCAAACAGCACCGCCCGGCACGCCGCCAGCGGCCGCCGCGCCCACCACAGGTGCAGCGTGCTCGGATGCCCGTGCCGGATCGACTTCTCCCGCGCACTGGCCTCGTTGATGGCCTTGAGCGGCAGAGCGACCTCGATCAGCTTCTTGCGGTAGGCTGGCGCGCTCATAGATGGATGATTTCCAGGTCTTCCCATTTGCTCTTTAGGTAATCCGCCACGAGGCGCCGATGACAGTGTTCCGGCGTATCCTCGCTGCATAGCAGGCATGCCCCGTCAAGGGCGTCGCGGGGTATGCGCTCCTCGATCTGTCGTTCTGTGATGAGAGCGTTGAATCGCTTTTCATAGTCCGGCCAGTCGCCACCCTGTTTCTTGTAGGCGTCCAGCATGTCCTGTGTGGGAGCGAGTTCCGGGCGATGCTCGTACGGGATGCCGCAGATGACATCGAGGAAGTAAGGCAGGTCGTCCCGCTTGGCGAATCCGGCGAGCTGCGAGACATTGTTGAGCCTGACATCGACCACCTTCTTCACACCTGCCTTCTTCAGGCGCGTGAAGAATCGCTCTGCCGTTGTTTTCGTGAAACCGATCGTGAACAACTTCATCGCGTTGCTCCTTCCGCACGCTGCTCGTCATTGGGGCTTTCCGTGTACGCGATTTCCATTCCACGCCGGTGATACGCCTCGTCGATGAGTTCTTCACGACTGCGGAACAGGTCATGATCTGGGACGCCGGTTTCAGCCAAGAGCCGAGCAAGGGCATCGCCATGCGATTCAAGGCGGCCGTCTTCCAGGATGTGCTGAATATCCAAGCCGCGCAACGCGAGATGCCGAGCGACCAGGACTGTGCGATGGCACGTGAGCGGGTCTTTCTCGGCGCACATCAGCGCGATGACGTGCTTCTCCGCGCCCTGTGCGACTCGGGTCAACCCATGCTGGAACTGCTGAGTCTTGGCCAACAGCTCGTACTCGGCTCGGCCGTTGACGTAGCACGAGCGGTCCTGGGACCGCGCACCGAGCTCATCACCGAGGAAAACGTACTGAATGTCTGCCGCATCCAGTGCGGCCCTGAGTGTTTCGCGATTGAACTGTGGGTTGAAGCGGCTGTACGGGCTTGAGCGAACGTCGGCGAGCGCGGTGATTCCGTGACGCTTCAACAGGCCGATGAACCCGTCGATCGGGTGCGTGGAGTGGCCGATAGTGTAAACCGTGCTCGTCATGGCGTTGTCCCCCGCCGATCCGGAGTGATCACGGCGGCAGCCAGCTTGTAGGCGTGCCCGTGGAAGAGTTCGCCGAGACTGACACACAGAAGCGCGTTGGGCAATGGATATGTGCCGTCTGCGTTGGCAAAGTACCGCTCTTCAATCACCGGGTCGGTGACGACAAGTCGGTAGGAGTGACCGCTGAGCCGGAAGGAAGCGCGAACCTTCCGCTTCGTTTGGCCCATACCCGCGCCTTCTCTGCCAACAAGGATGCGGAGGTTCTCAGGCCGGATGAGATACAGCGAACGCGTGAGTGTGGCAGCCTGTTGTTCGGACACTCGGTCATTTTCACCGTAGCTGCTCGAATCGCCGTTGAGCCACAAAGGTCCACGCACGTCCTCTACAGCGGCTTGAAGCGCGGTCCAAGATATGACGCCGGACCGCGTCCAGTAGTAGTCGGGATCGATGACGTGGTTCTCGCGTTGGAAGTTCTCAGGCTCCGGCCGCAGCATGCGAATGCTGACGATGTCGAGCACTGCCGGGTCGCGACCGTCCTCGTACCGACGCTCATCCAGCGAGACCTCTCGCGTTGGGCGAGCGCTAACCGGCCGAATCCAGCCGCCGAATCGTCCGGACGCGTACTCGAGTCCTGCGACGCAACGACCGGACGGAGGCTTCCGGGAGTTCGCGAGGCAGACGATCGTTCGATCACCATTCATGGCCGGTCCTCCTCGACCCTGTCGCCCCATCCGATCACCGGGCCGGATTGCGTGGGATTTGGGTCAGAATTGGGGGTTTGGCCCGACTCCTCCACGCAATCGGGTGGGCCGCAAACGCCTGAAAAACAGGCATTGTTGAGGCCCAGGGGAGCGACGGATTGCGGGGGAATTGCGTGGTTCATTGTCTCCCTCCCGCAATTGGCGGCCTCGCGGCTGTGAATCTTGCCCTCGGCCCGAAGCTCATCGAGCAGGCGTTTGACAGCGCTCCGGCTGACTGCGGGAATGGACTTGTTGATGAGGGTTATGGTCATGCCGGCGCCTCCGCTCTGGCGAGCAGCGCCGACAAGTCGTAATTCACGCTCGTGGCGTTGAAATCCGGCTCCTTCTCGAACGGTTGGCGGACGTACCGCACGTCGGCGGTGTGGTCACCGTCGATTACGGCGATGGCGAGTATGAACTCGTCGGGCTTGTTCAGGGCCGTGAGGATCTCGTTCTTGGTGACGGTGACGGTCTTCGCGCCTTTGACGCGCCCCTTGACCTCGATGAACCGCAGCAAGCCCGTGTCGGGAACGGCTGATTCGATGTCGTAGCCGAGATTCTGCGCGCTCACGTCGCGCGGGACGAAGCCGAGACGCCGCTCGATCTCCGTCACGGCTTGCATGGCCAATCGTTCAGAGTGCTCAGTCTCGACGGCGAACGCCGGCGGAATGTCGGCGGTTTCGCCTTTGAGCGTCCGCACAAGACCGATGGGGAGCACGAGCGCGCCGCCGAGAACGATCGGCGGAAGTGCCGAGAGTTTGCGCTCCTGCTCGATTTCGGCGAGCCGCCGTTGCAAGCGGGCCGTCAGCTCGTCGGCGCGTTGTCGTGCGAGGCCGGAGTTGAGCTTGGCGTTGACCTTGCCGGCCAGCTCCTGGTCCTTGAGTTGGGCCGCCCTGTGGTCCCAGTAGTTGATCTCCTTGGTGAGCCGGTCCTGCACGGCGGCCTTGGTCTTGTCGAGCAACTCCTCCTTGCGGCGGCGGACCTCGTCAAGGTGCTGAGGAACCATGTGAATCGCGGCGTACTCCATCGCGCGTGATTCGAGGTCGCCACGAATCCATGCCGGCATGGGCATAGTCGAAAGCGCTTTCGCCTCTTCGTCGGTCGGCGGGCGATAGTCGAGGTAGGGCGCCGGCCCGGCATTGACCGCGTCGCCGTCGGCGTCGATCTCGACGAACTGCAAACGCTTCGACACGACCCGCCGGTTGCCGGCGCGGTCGGTCCGCGCATCCTGGATGGCGTGCTCAAGGTAAAGCAGCGTGCGCGGCTGCTCGCCGGGATCGGTGTCATCGATCAGGACGGCGCCGCGCTTGAGCAGGTCGCGGTGCCGCTCGACGATCAGGTCGAGCGTGGCATCCAGCAGCGGGTGGCCGGGGCACACGAAAGCGGCCGGCGGTTTGCCTTGGACGCTGATGAGTCCCTTCTCGAACGTAATGCGTTCGTAGCGGGTCAGCACGGCCTCGCCGCGGCCGATCTGCCGGTCGCGGTTGCGGATCACGGCCGGTACGTGCTTGATCTCGTAGCGCTTCGGCTCGCGTTCGTGAATCGTGCCGCCGAGTAGCTTGAACGCCTCGATGAAGAAGGCGGCGATGAAGTGCGGCTGCAGGCGGCGGGCCTCGGCGCGCTCCATCTCCTGCCGAATCCGCCGGACCTTGGACACGTCCATCGCGTCGTGCGTGAGCGCCCGCCCCTCGACCAGCTCTTGCAGGTGCTGGCGGTCGAGCGCCTTGTCCACGACCCGAAAGAGCCTCGCCCTCACCTCGGGCCGGTCGCCGTAGCGGACGGCCTCCAGCAACAGGTCGCGCAAAGGGCGATCCTCGAACGTCAGCTCTCCGAGCACGTCGAAGACCTGGCCGCCGAGCGCGCTACGCTCCTCGTCGAGCTTCTCCAGCAGCCGGAAGTAGACCTCGCCCTCGCGGGTATCCTTGGCGACCAGGTTCCACAGGTGGCAGACCTCGGTCTGACCGATGCGGTGGATGCGGCCGAAGCGCTGCTCCAGGCGATTCGGGTTCCACGGCAGATCGTAGTTGACCATCAGGTGCGCGCGCTGAAGGTTGATGCCCTCGCCGGCGGCGTCGGTGGCCACGAGGATTTCGACTTCCTTGTCGTGCGTGAACGCCTCCTGAGACTTGCGGCGCTCCTCGCGGCCGATGCCGCCGTGGATGATGACCACGGCGTCGGGCTTGCCGATCAATGCTCCGATTCTCTCTGCGAGATAGTTCAGCGTGTCGCGGTGCTCGGTGAAGATGACGAGCTTGCGGCGGTGGCCGTGCGCGTCGAACATCTCGGAGTTGTTCTGCAACAGTCGGGACAGTTCGTCCCACTTGCGGTCGGAGCCGGACTGGCGGACGCGGAGCGCTGCCCGCTCCAATTCCTGCAACTGCGCGATCTCGGCCTTGAGTTCCGCAATCGTCCGGGCGGCGGACGCCTGATCGACCACGCGCTCTTCGGTGTCTTCGACCTCCTTGTCCGGGGCGTCATCAAGGTCGTCGATGTCATCGGCGGACAGCGCCGGCAGTCCGGCGGTCAGGTCGATCCCGGCCTCCGCGCCCCGCTTGAGCAACTGCTCTTCGCGGAGGCGTTTCTCCAGCCGTTCACGCCGGCGGCGGAGCGATTGGTAGATGGCCTCGGGAGAGGAAGCGAGGCGGCGTTGCAGAATCGTGAGTGCGAATCCGACCGTGCCTTTCCGGCCTTCGTTTTCCAGGGCCTCGGCGCGGTTGAACTCCTCGCGGACGTAATCGGTGACCTGCTTGTAGAGGTCAGCCTCGGCGTCCGACAAGGCATAGTTGACGGTGTAGGCGCGGCGCTCGGGGAACAGCGGCGTGCCGTCGAACTTGAGCAATTGCTCCTTGACCAGGCGGCGCATCATGTCCGTCGCGTCGCTGATGTGGACGCCGTCGCGGAACTTGCCCTCGAAGCGGTCGCCGTCCAGGAGCGCCATGAAGAGCTGGAAGTCGGCTTCCTTGCCGTTGTGCGGCGTGGCCGTGAGCAGCAGGAAGTGCCGCGTCAACGGCGATAGCGCCTGGCCGAGCCGGTATCGCTTGGTGTACTTGACCTCGTTGCCGAAATACGTGGCGCTCAGCTTGTGTGCCTCGTCGCACACAATCAGGTCCCAATCGGTCAGATTGAGCTTTGCTTGGGTGTCCTCGTCGCGGCTCAGCTTGTCGAGCCGGCAGATGGCCAGCGGGGTTTCGGCAAACCAGTTGCCCGTGCGGGCGGCTTCCAGCGCGTCGTTCGTCATGATGTCGAAGGGCAGGTGGAACCGGCGATCGAGTTCGTCCTGCCACTGTTCGACGAGATTGCCTGGGCACACGATGAGGCAGCGCTGCAAGTCGCCGCGGGCGATCAGTTCCTTGATGAGCAGGCCCGTCATGATGGTCTTGCCGGCGCCGGGGTCGTCCGCGAGCAGGAACCGCAGCGGCTGGCGTGAGAGCATTTCGCTGTAGACCGCCGTGATCTGGTGCGGCAGCGGCTCCACCAGGGACGTATGCACGGCGAGCAGCGGATCGAAGAGATAGGCCAGCCGGATACGGTTCGCCTCGGACAGGAGCCGGAACAAGCCGCCGTCGCCGTCGAAGCTCCACGGGCGGCCCGCCTCTACCACTTCCAGCGTCGGTTCGCGGTCGCGGTAGAGCAGTTCGTTGCCCAGCCTGCCTGCGGCGTCCTTGTAGGTGACCTCGATGGCAACGGTGCCGATCCATCGCACGTCACTGATGGTGACGAGCGAGTCCGGGAGGATGCCTCGCACGGCTGCGCCGCGCGTGATGGATTCGAGCGTCGCCATACGTCAGTGGCCCTCCCCTCGTGCCGAGTCGGGCGAGCGGCTGGCCTTACGGTCGGTCTTGCCCTGGACGAGGACATATCGCCATCCGTTCTCGCCGCGCTCGGCCCGGATATCGTGGCCGCGTTGCCGGAGCGCGGTCACGTCACGCGAGACGGTCGGAATCGACACGCCGAGTTCCTCGGCCAGGCGCGGAGTCGAATAGCTGCCCTTGCGGATCATGCCGAGCACGGCCTCCAGTCGGCGTTCTATTTCAAGGGATCGTTGGTAGAGCATCCGCGGGCCTCCTGACCGCCGCTACCTGTCTATCGGAGCATGATAGACATGTCAACCCTTGCGTGCGGGACGGGGTAGACGCCGCGCTGTCGGCTCGCCCAGCAAAGCACCCCGGCGGCCACCCGCCGGGGGGCGGCTGCTTGCTCAGACGGCTTCCGCTGGCTCGGCGGCGGCGCCGTGCAGGGACGCGATGATCTCGGCGGCGGTCTTCTGGATGCGGTCGAGGGAGGCGGCCAGCGTCTCGGCCTTGCCGTCGAAGAGCTGGATGTAGTCGCTGGCGGCGGTGCCGGTCTCGAGGCCGATCGCCTGGCAGACGACGAAGGCGACCGCCTCGGCCTCGGTCTCGCGGACGGTCTTGCTGGCCGGACGGTTCTTGCCGCGGTGCAGCAGTTCGTGGGCCAGTTCGTGCGCGAGGACGGAGAACTCGACCGCCGGCTCCAGGTCGGGACGGATGCTGATGCGGCCGCCTCGGGAGACGCCCAATGCGTCGTGCGGCACGTCGGCCTGGTCGAGCGTGATGCCGCGTTCGGTGACGAGCGCCTTCAGACGGTCGGTGTGGTGGCGCGGGTCGCCATTGACGCGCGCCGGCTCTGCAAGAGGTTCACCATCTGTGGACGTCACGTCGAACACGTAGACCGCTCGAAATCGCAGCACCGGCTTGGACTCTTCGGCGCCGTCGTCGGTCTGCTCATCGCGCTTGCGGATGAGCATCGGCGCGATGATGACGATGCCCTTCTCGCCCTTGCGGACGAAGCGGCCCATCTGCCGCCAGGTGTGGAAGCCGGCGACGTGCGTGGCGTCGGGCTTCTGCGCGAGGATCATCAGCACGTTCCCGAAGCTGTACCTGTGGAACTTCGCCAGCATGGCGAGGTAGCGGGTGAGCGCCTCGCTCTTGCCGTGCGCGAGCGCATCAGCGAGTTGTTCGAGGGCTTGGTCGGCGATCTTCCTGGCTTGTTCGGCTTTCATGGTTCTGCTCCTTGTCGGGCCCCGCGACGTGCGGTCCCTTCGCCAGGCACGAGGGACCACGTCGGGGGTGACAAGGAGCAAGCGGCGCGACGGCCGGCGGCACGCCGGAGAGTCCCGTGCCAGCGGAGCAGGCCGAATGACGGAGCGCACCCGTAGGGCGCGCCAGCGGCGACGGCGTGAGGCGTGCATGACTCGGAGGTGGGAAGCGAAAGCGGCGACGGCCGGGAGCGCCGCGGATGAAAGCCGGGGACATGCCAATCGCCGGCGGCCCGGAGGAGCCGAACGATTGCGACCGCGAAGGCATCACCCGTGCCGATCGGCCCCGGCGAACTGCGGAGGGTTCGGCGCTGATCGGCTTATCCGACGCGACGGCTCGGCAAGAGCACGTGCGGCCGGGCTACTGATCAAGGGGCAAAAGTGGCAGACGTTGGCCGCTACCGCAACAAGAAGGCGAGTACCTCAGCGCAGTGCTGCCGCGAAGCCGGGTTCCGTCGCGAAGCGCGTGATGCGCTGGCCCGAGCGGTGGCACAACAGCAGCGCCTTGCGTGGGCGTGTGACCCCGACATAGAGGACGCGCCGCGATTCCTCGATATCGCCGCGCGCATGGGGAAACTGGCCGTCCTGGAGCTCGATGATGCACACGGCCTCGAACTCCCGTCCCTTAGCGGAGTGGAGCGTGAGCAGGCGCAGGCTCCCGTCAGGATGGGCAAAGTCGCCGATGTCATCGACAGTCAGGTCGTCGGGGTCGAAGTCGCGATTGCGGCGGATGTCTGCGATGATCTCGGCGGCCGACGTTTCAATGGCGGCAGACCCCGTCTCCCCGATGAAACCATGCTCCCGGAGGATTGTGGTGAAAGCGGGCGCAGCCGCTTCCAGCCAGGCGATGGCTGATGCGTTACGGTCTCGCAATTCACGGCCGCAGAGGACCAGGCGCATGGCTGCGAGCCTGCCGGGACGATCCCAGATATCAAACCGGGCCTCGCCCTCCGTCTGCTGCACGGTGTGGAAGAACTGAATCTGCACGCGGTGCAGGAGTTCCGGCGCGGGCGTATCGATGTACGCACAGAGATACTCGATCAGACCCGTAAAGAGCCTCGCCCGCCGGTAGGGGCGTGCGCCAGGCCCAGAGACGGGAATCTCCAGCCTACGGAGTTCGCGGGCGACGGGAAACAGCATGTACCAGGCAGGCGCAAGCACGGCCGCGTCTGTGACCGCAATGCCTTGGCGTTCCAGGAGCGGAAGAAATCCTCCAACAACCGCATCGACACCCGAAGCGGCACTTTGGATGCGGGGCTGGCACTGGTATTGTGCATCGGGGCCGATGGCGGCCATTGCCGGGTCACGCGGACAAAGGGCCTCGCCCAGCGCCACGATCTGCATGCTGCTGCGCCAGTTCTCATGAAGCGGAAAGTCGGTGCGAGCGTTGAGGTGCTCGGCCAGCTCGAACATGCGCGCGGGCTGGGCGCCGGCGAATCCCATGATGGACTGAAAAGGGTCGCCGACGAGGAAGAACCGGCTGCGGCGCACGTCGGCCAGTCGGCGCAGAATCTGGACCTGCAGGGCGTCCGTATCCTGCATTTCGTCGATGAGGATCTCGCGGTACCTGGACGACACGCTCCTCGCCAGGTGCGAGTGCAGCTCGAACAGCCGATAGGTCAGGTAGGTGATGCTCGGGAAGTCCACGAGCTGACGCTCGGCAAGCAGTTCCCAGAATCGCAGCACACATTCGTCCGTCAGCGCCACGTCTGTTGGAATGAGTGGCTCCCCCGCGGCTCCGCGGCGGACGCGCTCGAACTCCTGGACGCTTCCATGCCCGTGCAAAGTGTCCGCGATGGCCTGTTGCCCGGCTTCGGCAAACTCGGAGCTCTCGGGCGCCGCGACGGCCAATCCGCCCTCGTAGCGGCCCAGCAGGCGATGATGATGCCGCAGCACCGCCTGTAGGCAGAACGAGTGAATCGTGCCGAGATCGCAATAGTCGACATCCTCGGCACTCACCAGCGACTTGAGCCGGCCCTCGATTTCGTGGGCAGCGGCATTGGTGTAGGTGATGCACGCTACTCTGCGGGGGGTTCCACGGACGTGTTCGATCGCCCGCAGTAGGCGGGCCACGATCGTTCGTGTCTTGCCGCTGCCGGGGCACGCCACGACCAGCACGTGTCGTGACTCCTCATCGACGGCTGCGCGCTGTGCCGCCGTCAGCTTCATTCCGTCACCCACGCGATGGCGTTCTTGATGTACTCGGGCGCATCGGTCGCGGTATGCATGTGCTTCGACAGGACCTGCGCGAACCGCCCTTTCGAGCGAAACTTGGCCGCGCTCAGGATACGCGCTCCCAGCGCATCAAGGGCGATCGGGTCTGCCTCCAAGGCTTCCCGAAGCCTCCGGGTGCGCAGCTCAGCCGCCGAGAGGCGGAGCGGCTCGATCATCCCTTCGATGGCCAACGCCCGTTCGAGCGTGGTGTCGCCCGCGAACACCTTTACGAACTCGTTTTCGTACTCCCCCAGATTTCGAGGGGGTTCGCCTTCCTCAGCCGGTTCGTCGTCGCGGTCGGTGACGATGGCGCAGCGCTTGCGGATGCCGTTGGCGCCGAAGAGCTTGGCGAACGGGGCGAAGTGGGTTCCGAAGATCGGCACGACGGCGACGCCGTGTCGATCCAGGTCGATGTCGCACACATGCTTCGCAATCATCGGGACAAGGAACAGTTCCGCCGGACCTTCGACCAGGATTACCCGCCGCGCGAAGAGCAGCGTCGATTTCGTGGCATCGAGGTAGCGATTCAGGTCGGCGCGATCCGCATCGCTCAGGTGAACAGCCGAGCGCGGAACGTGCGTGTCGATGGTACCGTCGGGACCGATCGACATGACCACGTAGTTGTCGATGTCCGTGGCGGCGGTGACATGAGTGCTGTGGGTGGTGATGAGCACCTGGACGGCGTTCGCCTTGAGAGTCTCAAGCAGGACCCGCTGAAGTTGCGGGTGAAGGTGGGCTTCCGGCTCCTCCAAGAGGATCACCGCGCCGGCACAGTCGTCTGCGTCAAGCCTGCTCTCGAAGTACTGAAGCAGCAGCGCGACATAGAGCACGTTATTGAGCCCGAGTCCATTCTGCCCCGGCTCAAACCGCGAGTGGCTGTCGCTGGACAGCAGGACGGTGAGGGCCCGCTCAATGGCCGAGAATGACGGGTTGCTCATGCCCAGGCCGATCGACAGCTTGAATGCCTCACCGGCGGTGCCAGACAGCCGCTCGTCGAGCAGCTCGCCGATGCGCTTGATGGTGTCGGTGGATGCGACTCGCGTGTTGGCATCCGAGAGGATCTCGACAAGTCGTTCCTGTTCCTCGCGCGGCAATCTGAGCGAACGGATGATCCGCCGAAGGGGTGACTGCCTGGAGGACTTGAGGTCGGCTACGACATCGCGGAGGGCGTGGAGGAACACCACGAGGTAATCATTCAAGTCGGAGATGCGGATGCTTCGGCCGAAGTCTTGGTTCCATTCGATCGTTGCCGGGTCCTCGTCCCCACCGCCCGTGATCTCCCAGCGGTAGTCGTCGATGGTGAGGTCGTCGGCGTCGCGCTCCTCGGCTTCAAGAGCGTCACGAGCGGTCGGGTTCGGGCGGAACCGGTAGGTGAGGCGCGCCAGGTTCTCCTGGACCTTGAAGAAGGCCGCGAATGCGGAAGCGTCCACGTCGTCCTCGAAGTCACTGAACTCGACCGCCACTACGACATGTAGCGGGTGTTGAGCAGCGGTGGATTCGTTCACGTCGGCAAGCGTCAACTGCCTCGCGTAGCCAGGCAGGTCGCCATCCAGCACCAGACGAAGCGCATGCAGTAGATTCGTCTTGCCCGTGTTGTTCTCTCCGATGATGCAAGTAACCCCCTTGCGAAGCGAAACGTCGAGGGCGGTGAGATTTCGGAAGTTTCGGACAACCAGTCGGCTGATGTACATGGCGGCCTCTGTGCGCTGCGGGCTTGGTGCCCGGTGGAATACTGCCGCAAGGGTATCCGCAAACTGCCCCCGGATCGGCTTCTGACCGGGGGGTGGCCGATGCGGCGCCGACCGAAGGTCCTGCCTGATCCGGCGTAGCACCCGGCCGCGCGCCTGTCAACGGCGACCGGGCCGGGCACCCATTGTCTGGCCTGAGCCGGTCCCGGTCGAGGCTCGGAATCCGCCCTTCAGATCCGCCCGTAAACCCGACAGGTGGCCCGGACGCGCGACGATCATGTCGGATGTGACTCGAGTGGATCAGAGTGTAACGGAAATGGGCTCTCGCCGCGATGCTGCGAGGCCCCGCCAGAACGTGCCCCGTGCGTCTTCGGTCGGCTTGGGCGCGGGTACTCCGTCGGCGCGGCGACGGATGCGAGTGGTGACCGGTTCCTCTGCGTCGAGGTGGCGGATGGCGGTGCGCTCGGCCGGCGTTTCGACGTTGTGCGCCGCCTTCAGGGCCTTGATGCGCTCGGCCAGTTCGGTGGCCGTCTCTGCGGGAGTTCCGGCGGCCGGTTCCGTTGTCATGCCGGCGAGACTCGCTTTGAGCCGGTCGCGCAGCGCCGTCAGTTCGTCCTGGTAGGACTCGTGGGCGAACGGCCGGCCGATGCGGGCCTGGTAGTCGCGCAGTTGCGACTCGGCGATAGAGAGGTCCTGCCGGAGCCGGGACAGGTCGCTGTCGTAGCCGGCGCAGAGCCGGTCGAGTGCGTTGAGGACGGCGCGCGGGCCGTGGCTGCCGCGGGTGAGCCGGTCGGTCCGGGTCGCGGCGCCTTCGAGGTAGACCTCCGGCGGGAAGTGCGGGCAGAGCACGAGGCCGAAGCGAAGGCCGCGGTACATGCCGAGTGGGACGCGCTGCTCCTCGCGGACGGCCTGCGGCAGCGCTTCCAGGCGCTTGCCGAGCACGGCCATTGCGTCGTCGCGCGGGTAGGCGCGCTCGCCGATGATGAGTTCGTCGCCGGCGTGGGTCGTGACGGTCGCCCGGTCGGCGTCGAGACCCGCTAACCGCTCGGAAATCCACGCGATTCTGCCCGGCAGGTCGCGCACGTTGCGGCGGGCGACGTACTGCTCGTCGAGGTGGTTCTTCCGCAGCAGCGCCAGCCGCTGCAACTCGGCGTCAGCCTCGGCGAGCGTCAGCACCGCCGGGTTGCCGGAGGCGATCGCCTTCACTTCCGCGTAGGAGAGTTCCTGCCCGCCCACGTCCTCGGCGCGGCGGGCGGCGTTGTGTCCGGTGATGACCTGGCCGATGAACCTGGCCTTGGTTTCAAGGACCTGCCACATGTAGGCGTCGAACGAGCCTTCGGTGACGTAGCGGTAGACCGCCACTTCCTCGTTGCTGTTCCCCTGCCGCAGGATGCGCCCTTCCCGCTGTTCGACCTCGGCCGGTTTCCACGGGGCGTCGAGATGATGCAGGGCGACCAGGCGCTGCTGGACGTTCGTGCCGGTGCCCATCTTCTGCGTGCTGCCGATCAGTACGCGGACCGTGCCGCTGCGAACCTTCTCGAAGAGTGCCTGCTTCTTCGCGTCGGAGTCGGCGTCGCCTATGGCGGCGATCTGTGAACGCGGGATGCCGGCCGCGACGAGTTTCCCGGTCACGTCGTCATAGACCGAGTAGCCCCACGGCGTCGGGTTCACGCCCATGTCGCAGAAGATCATCTGCGTGCCGCGCGTCGCCGCGGTGCGCCGCCAGATGTCGGTGACGTTCTCGACCAGGCGGTTGACTTTCGAGCCCGGGAAGTCGGTGGCGGACGGCGAAAGCAGCCGGGCGTCGGTGGCGAGCTTGCGGCCGTCGGTCGTGATGGCAAGGGCATTGTCCTCGCGCGGGTCCACCTTCTCGCTCCGCAGCCGCTCGTACCTCGCGACGAGCTGGCCCTGGAGGGCGTGCTGCTCCGCTGACATCGGGCAGGCGACGACGATTGCCTTGCCGGTTTCCAGTTTAGGCGTCGGGAGATTGAGCATCCCGGCGGTCTGCACGTCGGCAAACGCCCGGAACATCTGCTGGAGTTCCGGCAGGTTGGTGAACTTCGCAAACCGGCTGCGCGGCCGGAGCGACGCCCCGTCCGGCGAAATCTCCATCGTGTCGATCACCTCGCCGAAGGTCGCCGCCCAGGCGTCGAAGTGCTCCAGCCCTCGGCTTTTCAGCCCCGCTGGGTCGAGGAAGCGCTGCATGGTGTACATCTCGACCATCGTGTTCGAGACCGGCGTCCCGGTGGCGAACGTCACGCCGTGGCCGGGGTGCCGCTCGCCCAGGTAGCTCGCCTTCATGTACACGTCGAAGGCGCGCTCGCTGCCGCCGGTCTGGATGCCGGCGACGCGCTCCATCTTGGTCGGCGTCTCCAGGTTCTTGAAGTAGTGGGCCTCGTCGATGAAGACGTGATCGACGCCGAGCTCGTCGAAGACGAGGCCGTCATCCTTCTTCTCGCGGGCCAGCAGGTCTTTCAATCGCTCGACGCGCGCCGCCTTCTGCTTCTCGATCTGCTTGATGATGTTGCGGTTCGATCCCTTGGCGTCGGCGTGCTCGATCAGCAACCGGTCGTACTCGGCGATCTGTTCGGTCAGGAACTTCTCCTGGTATTCCCGCGACATGCCGATGCGCTCGAACGACGAATGGGTCGCGAGAATCCCGTCCCAGTCGCCGCTGGCGATTTTGGCAGTGAGCAGCTTGCGGCGGTCGCGCGCCAGGTCGTCCTTGGTGGCCACAAGCAGTTTCGCGTTGGGATAGAGCTGCATGAACTCGCGGGCGAACTGCTCCAGCAGGTGGTTGGGCACGACGTACATCGGTTTGCGGATGAGGCCGGCCTGCTTCATCTTCATGCCGGTGGCGGCCATCGTGAAGGTTTTGCCGGCGCCGACGGCGTGCGCGAGCAGCGTGTTGCCGGCACTCATGGCGCGCCACACCGCGTCGCACTGGTGCGGGCGGAGCCGGATGGTCCGGTTCATGCCCGGGAAGTCGAGATGCGAGCCGTCGAACAGTCGCGGCCGCAGGTTGTTGTAGGTGTCGTTGTAGAGGCGCACCAGCCGCTCGGTGCGCCCGGGATCGGCGAACACCCAGGCGCGGAAGCGCTCCTTGATGAGCTTCTGCTTCTCGCGGGCGGCCATCGTCTCTTCCCGGTTGACGACGCGCTCCTCGCGGTCGCCGTGGTCGATCACGTCGTAGATCGTCGGCGACTTCATGTTGAGCGCCAGTTCCAGAAGCCACGTGCCATTGGCGCGCGCGGTGCCGTAGTCGGAGGTGGCGGCGACGGACTGCTTCGCCGCGTAGCCGGCCTCCAGGCTCCACACGGCATCCTTCTCCAGATGGCCGACAGGAACGGCCGACGGTTCGACGTGGAACAGCTCGGCCGCGAACGCCTGGATGTCGCTCGCCGGTATCCACGGCGCGCCGAGACCCGCGTCGATGTCGCCGGGCAGCACGTCCTCGGGCTGCACGCGGCGCAGGGCCTCGGCATTGCGGGCGTACCTGGCTCCGCTCCTTTCGGTGACAGCGAGCTTGCGGCGGACGTTGCCCGACAGGTACTCGTCCGCCGTCTTCCACTGCTTCGACTCCGGGTCGTGGTAGACCAGGTCGCCCAGTTCGGCGATGACCTGCTTTTCGGGTTTCCCGTAAAGCTCTGCGATGAACGGCAGGTCCACCCTGCCCCGCTGGTTGAGCGAGACGAGCAAGCCCTCCTCGGCGCTCCGGACCTGGGTCACGGGCGGCGTGCGTCCGACCACGTCGCGGCTCATGATCGCCGCCTTGGCCGCCTTGCCGGTGACCTCGTCGTACTCCTCCAGCGACATCACCAGCATGGCGTCGGGGTCTTCGATGAACTTCACCAGGTTGGGCCGGCGGCGGATCACGCTGCCGTCGTGGGCCTCGCTGAAGCTGGTCTTGTTGATCGGGCCGTAGGCGCGCACGAAGCGGTCGTAGGCGAGGTTCAGTTCGCGGCGGGCCTCGTCGCGGTGCTGCGCCGGCCAGCCCTCGTTCTGCGACGCGAGCACGCGGCGGGCGCGGTCGCGGATGTCGATGAGCGCCGCCATGCGCTTACCGGTCAGCGTGCCGCCTGCCCTCAGCGCCGTGCCGCCGTAGACGACGGGGACAGCCTGGCCGCCAGCGACCTGGTAAATGCCGCGGTCCTCGCCGACGAAGAAGCTCCCCTCGTCGATGTGGCGCTGCGGCGGCGGTGGAACAAACGACGGCGCGGCCGGCTCCTCCGGCCGTGATGCGTGCGATGGGGCTAACTCCGGCAGGTGGGCGATCGCCTCGCGGAGTCTCGCCGCAAGGTCGCCGTCGCCGCGCACGCTGTACCCCTCGCCGTAGAGCGTGTCCTTGCGGCTCCACTCGCCGAGCACCATCTCCGGGTGGTTCAGGAAGTAGCGGTTGACCGGGACTTCCACGCCCTCGATGGCAAGCGGGCCGACGCGCAGCCAGTCGGGATCGGCGTGATGCTCCTGCTCGCCGGGGGCGCGCCGCCGCAGGAAGAGGATGTCGGTGACGACGGACGTGCCTTCGCGCTTGAAGGCGTCGGACGGCAGTCGAATCGCCCCCACGAAATCCGCCCGCTCGGCGAGATACTCGCGGATCGCGGCGTTCTGCTTGTCGAGCGTGAAGTGCGACGTGACGACGGCGAGCACGCCGCCGGGCTTGAGCGCGTCCACGGACTTCGCGATGAAGTAGTCGTGCAGGGCGAGCTTCTGCCCGTGATAGTCGAGCTTGATGTCGGCGAACGGGACGTTGCCGATCACGGCGTCGAGGCCGCCCTCGGGCAGTTTCGTGTCGCGGAAGTTCTCGATGCGGATGTCGTGCTGCGGGTGCAGCGCGCGGGCGATGCGCCCGGAGACCGAGTCCAGCTCGACGCCGATGAAGCGCCGGTTCCCGCTTCCCTGGCGCATGAAGTTGCCGATGCCGCAGCCCGGTTCCAGGACCAGGGCGTCGCCGGGTGCGCCCAATCGCCCGATGGCATCATGGATCGCGGCAATGACGGTCGGCGACGTGTAGAAGGCGTTGAAGGTCGTGCGCCGGGCGCTCTCGTACTCCTCCGGAGAAAGCAGCGCCTTCAGCTCCTCGCCGAGCACCTGCCAGCCGGCGTCCTTGAACCGCCCGGTCACCGGGTCGGGGAAGATCGACAGCGCCACCGGGCCGAAGCCGGCGAACCTGGCGAGGATGCGCTTCTCGTCGGGTGTTGCCGGCCGCCCTTCCCGCTCAACGGCCTGCAAGGTGCGGATGGCGGCGAGGATGTCGCGGGCCTTCTCCTTCTCGCCGCTGGCGATTGCAACAACCGGGACCGGCGTGTCGGCGGGTGCTTGTTCCCCGGTCCCGGCGCGGTGCGAAGTTTCAACGGGATGCGCAGGGTCATGAACCGGCTGGGTTTTCGGCGGGGGCAGGTCCCACAGCGTCGGGCCGCGACGCGCCCTCAGCCGCGCGACGTGAGACTGCGGACGAACGCCATCGCGGCGTCCAGCGAGAGCTGCCCCTGCCCCTCCGCCGGAAACGCGGCCTGCAAACGATGCTCCATCTCCGCCGCCGCGATCTCCATCGCCGCGCTCGCCGCCTGGGCCGGGTCGAGTTCCGGCTGCGTCGTCGCCAGTTCCATTTTCAGCGTCTCGTGCCGGGCCTTCAGTGCCGTCGCCAGCGATTCGGTCGCCGACAGCAGCATCCGGCCGCGGCGGAGCCGGTCGTGCAGCGCCGGGCTGCGCTGCAGGAGTTCGAGGATGATCGTCTTGTACGGCATGGGGTTCTCCCTCGGGTTGTTGCGGCGGGTCTTCCAGGGCGACGGCGGCGCCCTCCCCGTCGAGCGCGAAAAGCAGCGGTGTTTCTGATCCGCGGCGTGACCGTCTGCGCATGGTCACAGGGGCGCGGCCATGCCCGGCCTGTGCCGTCCCGTCCGCCCGCGCGCAGGGGCGTCACGGCCTGCCCGGGCAGCGCTCAGGGGCGCGGCCACGGCGGGATTGACGGGTGATTTGATGCACGCGAGGCGGGAATGACGGGGCATGGAGTCGGTGGTGTGAGTTGTGGCGTACTCACATGCCACACTCCCGCCGACGAATCAACCCAAAACTGAATCGGTCGCGGAGCGCCTCGATTTGCGGCGGGTCATCGCCGGCGGACGGAGCGGATGGTCGCGGCGGGCGCCGACAGTTCGGTGCTACCGGTACCCCTCGCCCTCCACGCGGGCGATGAGCACCGACGGCCGGACCTTGAGCACCTTACAGAGCTTAAACAGCATCTGGACGGTCGGCGACTTCTGGTTCAGCTCCAGCAGGCTGATGTAGTTGCGCGAGACGCCCGCCCTGGCCGCAAGGGTTTCCTGCGTCAGCTTCGCCCTGAGCCGTTCTTCGCGGAGTTCATCGCCGAGCACCGGAATAAGGCTAAAGGCTGGATTTTGGCGAGTCTGCCAACTATAGTTGGAATGCGGCACGGTCGGGCCGGGCCGCGAGGCTCGCCTTCTTCGGAGGATCGGTCATGCGTTGTTCGTCCGTTCTCGTCGGTCTCACTGTCTCGCTCCTGTCTGCCCTTCCCGCCGCCGCCGACATCATCGAGGTCGGCGGGGCGGCCGTCGTCGCGGAGCCGCCCGCCAACATCGCGCTCAACCAGTGGGAGAGTGACACCGAGATCCGCGGCTTCTTCGAGAGGCAGACCGTGCTGTTCTCGGACCTGGCCTTGGACCACGTCAACACGGGTCTAGTCGATCACGAGTCGCTGCTCGTGCCGGGCCTCGTCTCCGCCGGGACGGCGGTGGAGAGCTACCTGTTCCATGCCGACTCGGTGGCGGGCTTCGATGCCCTGCTCTCCGGGTACGTCGTCTTCGACCAGCCGATCCTGGGCGTGCTGATCCACACCGCCTCGATGAACGGCACCGACGACTTCCTCGGCCGGCCGGGCGTGACCTATGGCAACAGCCCTGGAAGACGGCTGGAACTCCCGCCCGGCTCGCTCGACACGTTCGAGATTTCCGGGGACCGGACGCGGCTCGACTTCACGCTGAAGTTCGGCGCGGCCTACGACGAGATTCGCATCGTCACCGCCGTGCCCGAACCGGGCTCGCTCGCCCTGCTCTCCCTGGTCGGGTTCGCCGGCCTGCGACGACGGAGGGAGGCGCGGCGATGAGCGGCAGACCATCTGCGAGTCGGGACGTGCGCACGAGCGAGGCGGAATTGCAGACGCAGTTGTACGAGCCGCGCAGGAAGGGCCGGCTGCTGCATTTCCTGGGATGGGTGAACGACGTTGGGCCGGTACTGTTGCCATCCATCGGCGTCATTGTGGGGCTGGTCATTGCCGCTTGGCTGATCAGCGACGCCGGCGGCCTGCCCGCCGTGTCGAAGGCGATCACGCGGCATCGCTTGGCGGGAACGTGGCACGTCAAGGGGAGTTTCGCCGACTGGAAGTTCGGCCGCGACGGGACATGGACGGAGGATGCCCTCATCGACACGCACGGCTCCTACACCCTGCTGGACGACGACCGCATCCACATCAAGGGATTGCTCGGAGCGACGATGGAGTTCAAGTACACGTTCGACGATGAGGGCCTGCTGCTGAAGGGGAACAACGGGACACCGTTCAGCTTCCGCCTGACGCGAAAGGACTGACCCGATTGCCGGACAATCTGTTTCCTGCACCGGCGACATTACGCGAGAAATCGCCTCTGAACGGTCAAAGAGTCCCTTCGGGCGGTGACACGGCCTCGAAGTCGATTCCTCGCTTCTACGGGCGTCTATCGAGGCCGGGAACGATGCCACAGGCTCGAACCCTTCCCTGAATGCCATACGGGCCTCTCCGCGACGTGAAGCCGTTGCGGTTTGCTCAGCCGGGGCAACTCTCCGGTCTGCCGGCGGTGCTTTCTGGCTGCGGCTGCTGCGGTTTTTGTGGCGTAATCCACAGGTGGCGCCGTTCTTTCGATGAGGCGTGCGAGCCGCCGCCTCGGCCAGCGCTGTCGGGGCGCGCTCGGCGGCGGTCGCGGTGCTTTGTATTGGAGTATAAGAAAGAGGCAGGGGTGCAAGTCGTTGATCTTGCTCGATCCGAACCGTCACGATCTGTCGGGCGACCGTCAGGACCGGTCGGTGCACCGTCAGAAAGCCCTTGCGCTTCTGTCGGTCATCTGCCAGTGTGTTGTCTGACTACAGACAAAAATGGAGGGTGAAAATGACGGATGATCGACAGGGTGCGGCGCTGGTCGCGGGAGGCGCGGCAACCGCCGGAGGCGCGAACCAGATCAGCACGAAGCGGGGCTTCCCGGTCTACCGCACGAACCCGAGCGTGCCCGCGTCCAACGGCATGACGACGCGCACCAAGCGCTTCCATGTGCCGGGCGGCAAGGGCTCGGTGATCGTGGACCACAGCAGCGGCGAGATCAAGGGCATCGGCGGCATGGGCTTCTGGTGGGAGGAGGAAGTCGATAGCAGCCGATTCGTCAAGCTCTTCCTCGACGGCATCAAGCAGGCGGCCGGCCTGTCGAAGACGGGCATGCAGGTCTTCGAGCTGGTCTACCACCAGATGCGGGCCAATCCCGGTTCGGACGAGATCAAGCTCAACCAGTACCTCGCCAAGGACCACGGCATTAACGACCGCACGTACCAGCGCGGCGTGCGTGAGCTGCTCGAAAAGGAGTTCCTCTACCGCAGCCCGAGCGACGGCGTGTTCTTCGTCAACATCCGCTTCATGTTCAACGGCGACCGGCTCGCCTTCGTGCGCTCGTACCACCTCAAGGGTTCGAGCCGTCAGCAGGAACTGCAACTGGAGGCGGCGCCGTCCCTCCCCTCGCCTCCGGCGCAACTCGAAGCGCCCGCTTCGCCCGGCGTCGCTGCGCTTCAACCGGCCGGCGTTGATGCCGGCACAGATTCCGGGAGCGATACGGGCGGAGGCGCTCAGGGAATGTAGCCGTTCGAGCGGAGCCACGGCTCGATGGCCTGCTCCAGTATGTCCTGCAACGTGTTCGGCTCGACGCCCTTCAACTGCCGTTCCAGCGAGGCGCGCTTGAGCGCCTTGGCGTAGTCGTCGCGGATGCGCGTGCTGAGCGACACGCGGTTGATGGCCGGCGCTTGCGGTGTCGCGGCCTCGGACTTCACGACGGCCGGCGGGGCCGCTGCGGCTTTCCCTTCGTACACGAACTCGCGGGCCACCACGGTATCCACCTTCGGCGTGGCCTTAAGTCCCTCGGCGAGTGAGCGTCGTTCGGCCATGCGTCCCCTCCCCTCCGCTATGTCGCAACGGCCTGGCGCTTGCGTGCGGCCGGGCGCGATGACGCGACCGCATCGGGCAACAGTTCCCGAAACAGACGATCCACCTCGACGGCGGCTTCCCTGGCGCGCGAGCCCATGTGCCAGACGACGGCCGCCTGGCCGGGGGCGTCGGCGTAAATCTGGCGGAGTGTCATGAAGGTCGGCGTGATCGGCAGCTTGAGCAGCGCCGCAGCCTCCCGCATGTCCTGCGTGAGCCGGTAGTTCTTCCCGACCATGCTGAGCACGATCGTCGCCTTCGGCGGGCCGACGCGGATTTTCTGCGCCTGGCGGAGTACCTTCGTTGCGGCGTCCAGCGCGCGAATCTCCAGCATCGACGCCTTGCACGGCACGATGGCCTGGTCGGCCACGAGCAGCAGCGCCCGGCTCGTCTCGGCGAGACTCCCCGGACCGTCGGCGACGACGTAGTCGGTTTCCTGGGCCAGTTGCGGCAGCTCGTTGATAATGGTGTCCGGGTCGCGCATGCACAGCGTCTTGACCTGCGGCGCCGCCTCGCGAATCCACTGCGACGACGACTGCTGCGTGTCGCAGTCGGCCAGCGTCACCCGGTGGCCTTGCTTGTCGAGCCACGCGGCCAGGTGAACGGCGAGCGTCGATTTACCGACCCCGCCCTTGGAGTTCGCCACGGCGATAATCATGCCTGATGGCTAGCACGATTGCATGCCCGATGGCAAGCATTATTTGCAGCCGGCAGTCTGGCATGCCTTCAGGCACGCATGCCGGACGGCAGGAGCGCCCGCACTCTTGCCTGCATGACTGTCAGCCGTCAAGCCGTCACGTCATCCGGCCTTCATGCCTGCAAGCCTGCCGACAGGACGGAGAGCAAGCCGTCATGCCGTCGCGCCTGCATGCACGCCGTCAGGACCGTAAGCCAGCCTGCAAGCATGACAGCCTGCCAGCCAGCACGCTTTCACGGTGAAAGAAGTCCTAAGCACCGCTTAGGGGAGATGTCTGGTGCTGAAATGCTCTGCGATGGAGATTCAGCGCGCGTCTTGGGCGGACTGCCCAGTCAGTCGTTCAACTGTGCTGAGTCTGCCGTATACGGCCGTCGTCGTCG
>CAZGUH010000052.1:0-23469 GCA_964529005.1 uncultured Ilumatobacteraceae bacterium
TGACCAGCCGCCATCCCCAACGCCGCCACCCGCGGCCGTCCAGCACAGCGAGCGGCGCGAGCTCCCGCGGCGACGCCCCGGCCAGCGAGCACACCGGCGCCATCGCCACCGAGCGCCGACCGTCGCCGGAGGGCGCCGTCGACACGTGGCTCCTCACCAAGGACTACGGCGACCGACCGGCGCTGCAACCGATCAGCATCACGGTGCCGCCGGGCCAGCGCGTGGCGATCGTCGGGCACAACGGCAGCGGCAAGACCACGCTGCTGCGCATGCTCGCGGGCCTCCTCGATCCCACCGACGGCGACGCGCACGTCATGCGCCACCGCGTCGGCTCGACCGAAGCCCGAGCTGCGGTGTCCTACCTCTCCGACACCCCGACGTTCTACGACGACCTGTCGCTGTGGGAGCACCTGGAGTACGTCGCTCGGATGCACATGGTCGCCGACTGGGAGCAGGCGGCGGCCGACCTGTTGGGCCACGTCGGGCTGTACGACCGCGGCGACGACCTGCCGACGACGTTCAGCCGTGGATTGCGGCAGAAGGCGGCGATCACGCTGGCGTTCATCCGGCCGTTCGACGTGCTGCTGGTCGACGAGCCCTTCGTCGGGCTCGATGCCGCGGGGAAGGATGCGCTGCTCGAGTTGTTCGAGCACGCGTCGAGCGATGGCGCCACGCTGCTCGTCGCCACACACGAGCTGAGCTTCGTGGAGCGCGTCGACCGGCTCATCGCGCTGCGCGACGGAGTCGTGATCCACGACGGCGCCGCCGCCGAATCCGACCTGGGCGCCCTCGTCAGCCCGCCTTGACCCCAGGCACTAGGGTCAGGGCCCATGTACGAGTACGTCACTGTCAGCGCGTCCTCCTATGACCCCGCATCGCTGGCGACGAAGCTGAACGAGAAGTCAGCTCAGGGCTGGGATGTCGTCGCGATCGTCCCCACCGGCGGTGACGTCACGGCATTCCTACGCCGGGCAGGCGGGGCGTCCGACAACGGCGCTGCCGCCAGCGAGTCGGCCGCGCCGTCGATGTGGCAGCCCTCCGAGACCCAGAACGCGATGCCCGCCGAGCCAGCAGCCGCTCCGGCCGCTGCTGCCCCTGCCGCCGCGCCCGCCGAGCCGGACCCGGTGTCCGAGCCCGCCGGCTGGGGCATGGCGCCCGAGTCGTCCGAAGCACCCCGGGCGAGCACCGCTCCGACCACCGTGATCCAGACGGCGACGCCGTACCAAGCGACCTCGGCGACGCCCGCCGCGGCGGCGAGCGCCCCCTCTGTGCCTGCCGGGTGGTACGCCGACCCCGCCGGACGGTTCGACCTGCGTTATTGGGACGGCGGCAAGTGGACCGAGCACGTCGCTCGCGGCGGCCAGCAGTACACCGACCCGCCGGTCGCGTGACGGCGCCTCCCGCGCGCGGTCGGCGCACCCGCCAGCAGTCCCCCTCACCGAGCTGATTCGTGCGCGCCACCTCGCTCGGCCACGCAGGCATCCTCGTCGAGACCCCCCATGGCAGCATCGTGTGCGACCCATGGTTCGAACCGGCCTTCTTCGGCTCGTGGTTCGTGTTCCCGCGCAACGATCAGCTGACCGACGACCTGCGCGCTCGCCTCGAAGCAGCCGACTTCCTCTACGTCTCGCACCTCCACGGTGATCACTGGGACGCGCCGTGGCTGCGCGAGCACCTCCGACGCGACGTCGGTGTGCTGCTGCCCGACTTTCCGGTGCGTGAGCTCGAACGGCGGATGCGATCGCTCGGCTTCACCAACATCATCCGCACCGCCAATCGCGAGGAACTCGACCTCGGCGGCGGACTGCGCATCGCGATCCACGTCGAGACGAGCATCACCGACGGCCCCGGGGGCGACTCGGCGCTGGTCGTGCTCGATGGCGACACGATCCTCGTCAACCAGAACGACTGCCGCACCACCGACCTCCACGCGCTGCGCTCGCACGGTCCGGTCGACCTCCATTGGCTCCAGTACAGCGGAGCGATCTGGTACCCGATGGTCTACGAGATGCCCGACGACGAGATGCGGGCGCTCGTCGACGCCAAGGTCGACAGCCAGACCACACGAGCGTTGCGATACGTCGAAGCCCTCGGCGCCCGCGCCGTCGTCCCCTTCGCCGGCCCGCCGTGCTTCCTCGACCCGGCGCTCTTCCACCTCAACGTGATCACGGGCGACGAGCCGAGCATCTTTCCGGATCAGCGCAGCTTCCTCGCCCGCCTCGACGCGAGCGGCCATCGGGGCATCCTCGCCATCCCGGGAACCACGATCGACGTCTCGCCCGCCGACATCACCGTGACGCACCCGATGCCCGACGAGGCCGTCGACGAGATCTTCTCCGACAAGGAGGCGTATCTCCGTCGGTACCAGGCGGATTGGAGCGAGTGGATGCACGCGGCAGCGGCGCGCCTGCACCCCGACACCGACGACCTCGTCGAGTCGCTGCGCGCCTGGTTCGAGCCGCTCCTGGCGATGGCTCCCACGCTGCGCGCGGCGGTCGGCGCGGCGTGCCTGCTGCGCGCCGGGGACGTCGACGTGCTGATCGACTTTCCGGCCGGCGAGGTGCGTACGTGGAACGGTGAGGAGTACGGCTTCCGGTTCGAGATCGACCGGCCGTTGGTCGAGACCGTGGTCGCCGAGCGCGCGGTCGACTGGAGCAACGCGCTGTTCCTCTCCTGCCGCTTCCGCGCATGGCGGGCCGGCGGCTTCAACGAGTACCTCTACAACTTCTTCAAATCGCTGTCGATCGAACGCATGCGTCGCGCGGAATCCGAGGCCCGTCACAAGATCGATCCACCGCCGGCGGGTGAGGAAATCGAACTCGGCGGATACGTGATGGAGCGGGCCTGCCCCCACCGCGGGGCCGATCTCAGCGTCTTCGGCGAGATCGACGGCGGCGAGCTGGTGTGCACGTTGCACGGGTGGCGCTTCGATCTCGAGACCGGGCGGTGCATGAACGCCGCCGACCGCAAGCTCCGGGTGCGCCGCGCCAGCGAGGCGTCAGCGCGGCCGTAGCGGTTCGCCGCTACACCAGGCCTTCGTGCACCCACACGGTGGTGCCCATCGGGATCAAGCCGCTGTCCCAGATGAAGTCCATCGCGGGCACGGTGACGCGCACGCAGCCGTGTGACGCCGGATAGTTCGGCACGCTGTTCGATCCGTGCACGGCGACGCCGCCGATGAAGTACTTCGGCCGGTAGATCTCACCGAGGTCGCCTTCCCACCATCCCTCGGGCCGCTCGCGGTTCACCTTGTGGAGGCCGTTCGGCGTGAGGGACACGCCCGTGATCGTCTCGCCGGGCGAGTTCTGATCGGGCTCGGTGTAGGTCTGGCCGTTGCCCGTGGATGTGTTGAACGCCCATTGCGTCTTGCCGTCGACCACGATGAACAGCAGCTGCGCTTGCTTGTTGATCTCGACCAGCGTGCCGGTGTCGGTGAGCCCCCGGGCACGGGCGTCCATCGTGGCCAGCCGCTCGGCGGTGGCCTCGTCGACCTTGCCGGTGGCCTCGATGCCGTTGTACTTCTGGAACGCCATCACCGCTTGCTTGGTGGTGAGGCCGTACTCACCGTCGACCCCGCTGAGCCAGAAGCCGAGCTCGAGCAAGCGCGCCTGCACCATCGCCGTGGCCTCACCGCTGCGCGAGCCGACCGCCGGGAACGGCTCGCCCGTCCAGACCGCGGGGATCACGTTGGCTGGCAGCGTCGTGGTGGTCGTCGGCGGCAGCGTGGTGGTCGTGGTGGGCGCGATCGTCGTGGTGGTCGTCGGCGGCAACGTGGTGGTCGTCGACGTCGTCGTGGTGGGGGCTGTCGTCGTCGATCGCGCCGCGACGGTGGAGGAGACCTCGGTGCGCGACGGCCGCGGTGAGCTGTCGGCGCTGGCGTGGTCACCGCCACGCGTGGTGCACGACGAGAGCAGCGCTGCGACGCTCAGCGGCGCCAGTCCCCACACCAACGAACGTGTCCGCCTGCTGGCCATCGCCGTCGAGCCTACCGAGTGCCTTGGCGCAAGGGGGGTCATCCCCCGGTTCGTTCCCGACGTCTACGTCACGTAGTCCGGCAGCTCGAACCACAGAGTCAGCGAGTACTTCACGCCTGCCGTCAGCGCGGTGCTGCGATGCGGATGCGTGACGAGAGACGGCCAGACGAGCATCGTGCCGACGGGCAGGTCCGCGTTCGACGCGCCTTGGCGCGGGAACTCGAGGATGCCGCCCTCGTAGCCGTCGTTGAGCTTCACCGACCCGGACACCTGAGCGACGTCGTGATGGAGGCGCAGCTCCGTCTGCTCGCCGAGCGCGTAGCGGATGACGAAGGCGTCGCGCAGGCCCCGGTACTCGATCAGCGGCCACACCGACTGGAGCGACGGCCAGATGCGCACACCGAGGTCGATCTGGAGCGCCTCGAACAGGCGCGGGCTGATCGCGGCGAGCGAGATCTCGTGCCCCGGCACCGGATCGTCGGGATGATGAGCGAACGCGCCGACCGCCTCGGCAGCGCGGATCACCGCGTTGCAGAACGCTGGCGACCACATCGGCACGGCGTACATCTCGGGACCGATCTCGGTGAGAGCCGCGCCGGCTTCCTCCGCTGCGGCGTCGCGGTAGCCGAGAACCCGGTCGAGATCGTCGATCACGGCGCCGATCGTGCCATGTCGAAGACGGCAGGGCCGAGGGGCAGGCGAGCCGGGGCGAAGGCGCCGAGGAGCGCCGCTATCGAGGGCGTTGTGACCGACGCAACACACCCGATGCTGGTGGCGATCCAGCGCACCACGTCGAGCGTCGTCACGCCGAGCGCGGCCAGCTCACCGAGCGTCGACGCTCCGTGCCGCTTGGCCAGCCGCTCTCCGTCGGCCCCGACGACGAGCGGCACATGGGCGTAGCGCGGCGTGGGCAGCCCGAGCAGCTGTTGCAGAGCGATCTGGCGTGGCGTCGACGGCAGCAGGTCGTCACCGCGCACGACCTGGGTGACGCCCTGCGCCGCGTCGTCGACGACGACCGCCAGGTTGTACGCGGCGACCCCGTCGTTGCGTCGCACGACGACGTCGTCGACCAGCCCTTCGAAGCGGCCGGCGACCTCGTCGTCGACGGCGATGCGGCGACCGTCGGAGAGCAGCCGGAGGGCGGCGGGGCGGCCCTCGCGCTCACGCTGGCGCCGTTGCGCCGCGGACAGCGAGCGACACGTGCCGGGATAGGCCCCCTCGGGGAGCCCGTCGCCGTGGGGCGCGGATGCCGCCTCACGGATCTCGCGACGGGTGCAGTAGCACGGGTAGACGAGCCCGGCTCGGCGGAGTGTCTCGATTGCGTCTGCGTAGATCGACGATCGCTCGCTCTGGCGCGCCACCGAGCCGTCCCAGTCGATGCCGATCGCCCGGAGGTCGTCCAGTTGGCCACGCTCGTGCTCGCGGCGCGCGGTCATCGTGTCGAGGTCCTCCATGCGCACCACGAAACCACCGCCGACCTGCCGCGACATGAGCCAGGCGAGCGCTGCGGTGCGCACGTTGCCGATGTGCAGCCGGCCCGTCGGCGAGGGGGCGAAGCGCCCGCGGACCGGCAGCGCCGGGTCGGAGGACGTCTGGGCCACCAGTACCATTCTCACGATTGTGGTGGAGCGGAGTGCTGAACGCGCCGAAAACAGCACCGCGGCGGTCAACGGGAAGGACCACATGAGTGCGCATCCACAGCGCAACGACGACGAGCTGTTGACCGACGCCGTGGAGGACGCGCCGGCCGACGAGATCGACCGGGCGTCGCTGGCGATCGCCGTCGACGCCCTCGCGCCGACGTTCGCTGTGATGGCCCCGATCTTCGTCCTCGTCGCGCTGTTGATGTCCGACGGCATCGAGAGGTGGCGGCTCGGAGCCTGGCTCGCCGGCTGCGCCGCCGCCTCGACGATCGCCGTGATCGCACTGGTCCGGTACCGCCGCCGCGGCGTGGCAGCCAAGCCGTGGCTCTACGCCACGATGACCGCGGTCGGCCTGGTCTACGGCGCCGCCGCACTGGTGCCTCCGTCGAACGACATCGACACGGTCCTGGCGTTCTGTCTCCTGCCCATCGGCGCCAGCGGGATGTACGCGATCGCCACCGGCCCGCGCCGCGACCTGTTCGGCTTCTACCAGTTCTCGTCGCTCGCCACCAGCGCAGCCGGGCTGCTGCGCACACGTGATCCGCGCCTGTCGTGCCTCGCTGCGTGCGGGGCCGCGATCGCAGTCGTCACGGTGTCGATGCACCGGCGGGTGCACCACGCCGCGCTCGACGCCATCCACTCGAAGTGGCGCACCCGGGCGCTGATGGCGCAGCTGCGCAGCGAAGGGTCAGCGCTCAGCGCGGCGAACGACCGCCTCGCCAGCACGAACGCCCAGCTGACGTTCCAAGCGCTGCACGACCCCCTCACCAACCTGCTCAACCGCCGCGGCGCGATCGAGGCGATCGACGAGGCGCTCGCCCGGGCGACGCCAGAGCATCCGCTGGGGCTGTTGTACATCGACCTCGATCGGTTCAAGCAGATCAACGACTCGCTCGGTCACCGCGGCGGAGACCAGTTCCTCTCCGCGCTCAGCGGGCGTCTCGCCCGCGCGCTCGAGAACGGCGCCCTCGCGGGCCGCATCGGTGGCGACGAGTTCGTCGCCATGCTGCCGGGCGCCGACATGAGCTTCAGCATGAGCGTCGCCCGGCGCCTCATCGGCGTGCTCGGCCAGCCGGTGCACGCCGAAGGGCGGGAGGTGCCGTCGTCGGTCAGCATCGGGGTCGCCAGCGGGCCGATGCACGGAGACACCAGCACGGAGCTGATGCGCAACGCCAACGCCGCCCTGCATCGCGCCAAGGCGCAAGGGCGCAACCGGATCGAGCCGTTCACGGCCGAGCTGCGCGAAGAGATCATCGGCCAGCTCGACGCCGAGCAAGCACTTCGGCGGGCGATCGACGACGACCGCATCGTCCCGTTCTTCCAGCCCGAGGTCGATGCCACCACCGGGCACGTGGTCGGCGCCGAGCTGCTCGCCCGCTGGCTGCACCCCGACGGCTCGCTGGTCGCGGCCGCCGACTTCATCACCACGGCAGGTCAGGCGGGATTACTCGAACGGCTCACCGAGCGCGTGATGGCGCAGGCTCGCCCGCACATCCGTCGCCTCACCGCGTTCGGGTTACCGGCCGGGTTCCGATTCCGCGTCAACGTGCCGCCGCGGGCGACCAAGCGCTCGTGGAACGAGAACCCGGTCGAGACGCTGATCTCCGGCATCGACCCGCGCCTCATCACGATCGATGTCACGGAGGCTTTGGTCACCGACGATCTCGCTGCCGCGGCGGCCAACCTCGCCGCGTTCCGCGCCCGCGGCGGCCGGGTCTGCCTCGACGAGTTCGCCCGTGGTGTGTCGTCGCTGAGCCTGCTGCGCAAGCTCCCGCTCGACGAGGTCCGCATCGACCGTTCCTCGATCGACGCGCTGACGACCCACCCGCACGACCGCGCGATCGTGCGGTCGATCATCGCGCTGGTCCGCGAGCTGAACCTCACCGTCACCGCGGATGGTGTCGAGACCGGCGCCCAGGCCGACGCGTTGATCGCGCTCGGGTGCATCCGCCACCAAGGGCACCTCTACCGGGCGGCGCAGCCGGCGGAGTCGCTGGAGTCGTTCCTGGCCGAGCGGCAAGCAGAGAGGCTGCTGCCGACGGACGACCCGTCGTGGCGGTTCACGGCGCTCACCGAGTGAGCCGCGCCCCCGCGATACGACCGTCGATGCAAGGCTTTCCTCCATGACGCCGTGCCCGGAATGCGGGGCCGTCAACGAGGACGATGCGCGGTTCTGCCGGAGCTGCGGAGCGCAGCTCGCCACGAGTGGCGCCGGTCGCCTGCCGGCTCCGATCACCGAACCGCTGGAGAACCCGGCGGCGACGCCGTGGGCCCCGCCGGAACCGGCCGGCGACGACGGCAGCGGCTACGCGTGGAACCCGGGGGGGCCGGCAGAGCCGGCGCCGCCTGCGGACCCCGTGCCGTCGGGTGAGGTCGAGGAGCCGGCACGACCTGTGCTGTTCGACGAGGCGGTGGCGCCGATCTTCCCGCCGTCGCCGGTCGACGAGCGGCGCAGCCGGTTGTACTTCCGACTCGCCGGCGCGATCGCGGTGTTCAGCCTGTTGGCCGTCGCGGCGCTCGGCGCGCTGGTGGCGTACCTCGTCACCCGCGACGAGGACACGACCGGCGGTGTCGATCCCACGCTTCCGCCGGCGGAGGTGACGACGACGGCCCCGGCCCCGACCAGCGCCCCGACCACGACCACCATCGCATCCACCTCCACGACGACGAGCACGTCGACCACCAGCACGACGTCGACGACGTCGACCACGACCACCACGTCCACGACCACTACCTCGACGACCGTGCCACCGTCGTCCACGACGACGACGCCGACGACGACCGCGCCGACCACCACGGCCGCGCCGACCACGGTGGCGACGACGACCGGCCCGCCATCTCCCCCGCCCGGCGCTCAGCTGTCGGCCTGGCGAGCGGCGGACCGCGCCACGATCGAGTCGACGATGGTCGAGCGGTGGGCGCCGCAGCTGTCGGCGAAGCGGCCCGGCACGGAGGCCGACGGCATCGTCTACACCGATGCCGACATCGTGCGCCTCCACTCCTCACTGCGCGATCGGTACGGCGCTCTCCTGCTCTGGAGCGGCGACTACGTCTACAACGCCGACGATCTGTGGATCAGCATTGCGCCGGTGAGCTTCCCCCAGCCCGAGGCGGCGCTCGGGTGGTGCCGCGACCACGACATCGGCCGGGACGATTGCTTCGCCAAGCTGATCACGCACGACGAGGACGCCTCGCCCACCGTCGCGTTCCCCTCGTGAGCCGACCGTGAATCAGCCGGTGGGTGAGGGCCGCAGCTCGGCGAGGATCTGCGCGACCGCTGCGTCAATCTCGTCGTGCTCCCACACCCGCACGACCCTCCACCCGTTCCTCGCCAACCGCTCGTCGTTGGCGTGATCGCGCGCCACGTTGCGGCCGATCTTGCTCTCCCAGTAGTCGACGTTCGACGACGGCATGCGACAGTGCTGCGGGCAGCCGTGCCAGAAGCAGCCGTCGACGAAGACAGCCAGGCGGCGTCCCTTGAACACCAGATCGGCCGTGATCGGCCGGCCCTGGCCGAGATCGATCCGGCGGTCGAGACGGAATCGCACGCCACGCGCATGCAGCGCGGCGCGCAGGCGAACCTCGGGCGTCGTGTTCGCCGCCCTGATCCGGCCCATGACCCAGCTGCGTGGGTAATCGGGCAGATCCGGCACCGCGGCGAGCGTACCCCCAGCTCTTCAGGCCGCCGCGAGCGGCACCACCGGCCCGTCCCCGTCGGGGTGCAACGGGGCCGTCGGCCCGCCGGCGCGCTCCGCGATTCCGCTCAGCAACTCGGCGAGAGCGTCGGTCGCCGGCATCGCCGCACGCCACCCGAGCACCGCCGCGGCGCGTTCGGTCGACATGATCGGCGTCTGCACACCCATGTCGATCCAGCCGGGTTCGCTGGGAACGAGACGCGCCTTCCAGCCCACGCCCATCGCCGCCCGCAGCACGGCCAGCGGGACCGGCGCCAGCCGCGCGTGCGTGATCTCGGCGATGCGCTCGGGCGTCAGCACCGGCTCGGCCGCGATGTTGAACGGGCCGCGAGCGTCCGACAGCACGGCGCGCACGTACGCGTCGGCGATGTCGTCGGCGTGGGTGGCCTGCACGACGAGCCGGCCGATCCGCGGGACGACGCGCAGGGGGCCGGGCAGGCGATGCGGCGCCCAGCGGCCGAGGAACAGCCGGTGCACCTCGGACGCGGCGCGACGTTGGAAGACCAGGCTTGTGCGCATGCGGACGATGCGGGTCGGGATGCCGCTCTCTTCGGCGTCGCTGAGCATCCGCTCGACGAGGGCCTTGTGGCGGGAGTACACGCTGGTCTCGATGCCGGTGGCCGGCCACGACTCGTCGACCGGCGGGTCCTTGGGGCCGGGCGCGTACGCGCCCACCGACGATGCGCAGACGAACGCGGGCACGCCGAGCCGCTCGACCGCCTGGAGCACCCGGCGCGTGCCGTCGATGTTGGTGGCGCGCAGCTCGGTGTGGTCGTGCTGCGGCTGGATCTTCCACGCCAGGTGCACCACGGCGTCGGCGCCGGCGACCACAGGATCGAGGTCGTCATGGGAGACGTCTGCGGAGCGCCACGTCACCTTGTCGAGCGGCGCCGGCGGAACGCGGCGCGCCACGCCGACGATCTCGTCGATCTCGGCGGACCTCGCCAGCGCGCCGACCAGAGACGATCCCACGTTTCCGGTGGCGCCGATCACCACGACCTTCATGGCGCATCTCCCTCGCTCGTCGGCGATGCGTACCCGGCCGCCGCGCGTTCGAACCGCGGCCGTCGTCTGGACCATCACGCGAGATGGGTAGTCGACTCGTATGAAAGCACTCACCTGGCATGGCCGTCGCGACGTGCGCATCGACGATGTTCCCGATCCCACGATCGAGGCGTCGACCGACGCGATCGTCCGCGTGACGTCGAGCGGGCTGTGCGGGTCGGATCTGCACCTGTATGAGCTGTTCGGCCCGTTCCTCGACGAGGGCGACGTCCTCGGCCACGAGCCGATGGGGGTCGTCGAGGCCGTCGGATCGGGGATCGGCGACCTCGCCGTCGGCGACCGGGTCGTGGTGCCGTTCAACATCTCCTGCGGGTCGTGCTGGATGTGCACCCGCGGCCTGCAATCACAGTGCGAGACGACGCAGGTTCGGGAGCAGGGGATGGGCGCGTCGCTGTTCGGCTACACGAAGCTCTACGGCCAGGTCGCCGGAGGCCAGGCCCAGTACCTGCGCGTGCCGTTCGCCGAGTACGGGTGCGTCAAAGTGCCCGACGGCCCCTCCGACGCCCGCTTCGTTCTGCTGTCCGACGTGCTGCCGACGGCGTGGCAGGCGGTCGAGTACGCCGACGTCCCACCCGGCGGATCGGTCGCGGTGCTGGGCCTGGGCCCCATCGGGCAGATGGCGGCCCGGATCGCCGAGCGCCGCGGGGCCAAGGTGTTCGGGGTCGACCTCGTTCCGGAACGGTTGGAGATGGCCCGCCGCCACGGCATCGAGGTGTTCGACATGACCGGCGACCGCGACGTGGCGGCCGCGATCCGCGACCGCACGGATGGGCGCGGGCCCGACTCGGTGATCGACGCGGTGGGCATGGAGGCCCACGGGTCACCGACCGCCAAGGCGTCACACGCGTTCGTCGGGTTGCTGCCCGACGCCATCGCCGGGCCGCTGATGAAGAAGGCCGGCGTCGATCGGTTGGCGGCGTTGCTCGCCGCGATCGACCTCGTCCGCCGCGGCGGCACGCTGTCGATCGTCGGCGTGTACGGCGGCAGGATCGATCCGCTCCCGATGCTGACGATGTTCGACAAGCAGCTCACGATCCGGATGGGACAGGCCAACGTGCGCCGGTGGATCGACGACCTGCTGCCGTTGTTGATCGACGACGACCCGCTCGACGTGGAGGGCATGATCACGCACACCTTGCCGCTCGCCGAGGCTCCCGCGGCCTACGAGATGTTCCAGAAGAAGCGCGACGGCGCGGTGAAGGTCGTCTTCAGGCCGTAGGCGCCGCGGCGGCGCGGGGGCGGACCTCGAAGCGCCGGACGCGCAGCGACGGGTTCTTGGCCCGCACCTCCTCGAGCCGGGATCGGTCGACGACCGCGGTCGCCACGCCGACGCGCTCGCCGAGGCCGGCGACGACGACGCCCATCGGATCGACCACGACGCTCTGCCCACACCCGTAGGGCGCGCTCTGGCCCGCCGCGGCGACGTACACCGTGTTCTCGATCGCGCGTGCGCGCAACAGCGTGATCCAGTGGTCCTCCTTCAGCGGCCCTGGAACCCATTGCGCCGGGAGCACGACGAGCTCCGCGCCCGCGTCGACCAGCGTCCGCGTGACTTCCGGGAAGCGGAGGTCGTAGCAGGTCTGCGCCGCCACGGTGAGGCCGTCGACGATCATCGTCTGCGCCGCGCCGATCTCGCCCGGGACGATCCGGTCGGACTCCTTCGACCCGAACGCGTCGTACAGGTGCAGCTTCCGGTAGGCGCCACACACGCGACCCGTCGGATCGACGAGCACGATCGTGTTGTGGATCCGCGGCTCACCGGGGATCTGCTCGTTGACCCCCGCAACGATCGCCACGCCGGTCTGCTCGGCGATCCGCGACAGCGCGGCGACGAACGGCCCGTCGAGCGGCTCGGCGTTGTCCACCACGCGCTCGTCCAGTTTCGGCGCCATGAACGACGAATACTCGGGCGCCGTCAGCAGCGCGGCGCCGGCGTCGGCCGCCTCGCGGGCGAAGGCGCCGATGACGCGCAGGTTCGCCTCCTTGTCCTGCGTGGGCGAGAACTGACCGATCGCGATGGTGGCCATCGAGCGGAATCTATCGCCGGCCGGCCGCGGCCAGGTCCGGCGCTCTACCCTGCCGGGGTGGACCTGCGCCGGCTGCAAGACGTGATCGAAGCGACCTACGGCGAGCGCGACCGGGCGCGCGGCGTGCCCAGCACGGTGGCGTGGCTGGCCGAGGAGCTCGGCGAACTCGCGCAAGCGGTGCGCAAGGGATCGCCGGAAGCGCAGCGTCACGAGTTCGCCGACGTGCTGGCGTGGGTGGCGTCGCTGGCCAACCAGATGGGCGTCGACCTCACCGACGCCATCCAGCGCTACGCCGGCGGGTGCCCGCGCTGCGCGTCGATGCCGTGTCGCTGCTCGTAGGCGGCCGCCACCTTCTTCGGCACGCACATGCGCCACGCGTCGAGGAGCAGCTCGCGCAGTTCGTCGACGTCGATGGCGTCGAGCCGGACGCACACCCACCGATAGCGCATGTCGGCCGGGCGCGGCAGGAAGAACGTGTCGGGCTCTGAAGCGACGAGCGCTTCGCGCTCCTCTTTGGGGAACGCGAACCCCATCGTCGTCTCGTCACGGGAGAACGCCGCGTAGACGATCTGGCCGACGCGGAACTTCACCTCGTCGCGCACGAGCGCTTCGTAGGAACGATCGAACGTCGCGGCGATGGCCCTCGCGTCGTCGATCGTGACGGCCATCCGTCAGACGAACAGCTCGGCGATCTGCACCGCGTTGAGCGCAGCCCCCTTGCGGAGGTTGTCGTTGCTGACGAACAGCGCCAGGCCACGGCCGCCGGGCGCCGATGGATCGGGGCGCACGCGGCCGACGTAGGACGGGTCCTTCCCGGCCGCGTCGAGCGGGGTCGGGATGTCGCTGAGCGCGACGCCCGGTGCGCCCGACAGCACCTCGAGAGCGCGCGCCACGCTGATCGGCCGAGCGAACTCGGCGTTCACGCTGAGCGAGTGGCCGGTGAAGACCGGCACGCGCACGCAGGTGCCGGACACCGCGAGGTCGGAGATGCCGAGGATCTTGCGGCTCTCGTTGCGCAGCTTCTGCTCTTCGTCGGTCTCGAACGAGCCGTCGTCGACCAGCTTGCCGGCGAGGGGCAGCACGTTGAAGGCGATCGGCCGAGCGAACTTCTGCGGCGCCGGCATCGACACGGCCCCGCCGTCGTAGGTGAGCTCGCGCGCGCCGCCGGCGACCTCACGCACCTGCTTGTCGAGCTCATCGACGCCGGCCAAACCGCCACCGCTGACGGCCTGGTACGTGCTGGCGATGAGGCGCACGAGGCCGGCTTCGTCGTGCAGCGGCTTGAGGACGGGCATCACCGCCATCGTCGTGCAGTTCGGGTTGGCGATGATGCCCTTCGGCGCCTCGTGGGCCGCCTGCGGGTTGACCTCGCTGACGACGAGGGGCACGTCGGGGTCCATGCGCCAGGCGCTGGAGTTGTCGACGACCTTCACGCCGGCGGCGGCGAACTTCGGCGCCAGCTCGCGCGACGACGTGGCGCCTGCGGAGAACAACGCCACGTCGAGGCCCCGGGGATCGGCGGTGGCGGCATCCTCGACGACGATCTCGCCGCCGTCCCAGGGCAACGCCGAGCCCGCCGAGCGCGCCGAAGCGAAGAAGCGCAGTTCGTCGATCGGGAACTTCCGCTCGGCGAGCAGGGCGCGCATGACGCCCCCGACCTGACCCGTTGCACCGACGACTCCGACACGCATGGCGGCCAGGCTAACGGCCGTCGTCCCAGGTCAGGCTGGAAAATGCTGGTCCACGTCGGCGCTCGCGCGGAACGACCCCTCCAACCGAGCCCACTCCTCAGGCGGGGGCGGCGACGCGCGCGAGCAGCCACCAGTGGCTGCGGTTGACGCCCTCGAAGGTGCCCTCGTCGACCCCGTCGATGTGGAACGGGCGCCGGCTCGGCGACCGGTAGAGAAGGACGTTCGACAGCGGCCGCGGGCCCTGCCCGACGTGGTGCAGCACCTCGTGCGGCGACAGCCGGTTCGCCTGCCACCCCAGCCGCGACGCCAAACGTTGACGCGCCAGCAGCTGCCCCAGGCCGGGCACGCGCCACAGCAGGCGCACGATGTTGCCGGCCGGCCACAGCACGATGTCGCTGCGGCTCCAGGTGCGGAAGTTCAGCGCCACCGTTCCGCCCGGCCGGGTGATCCGCAACGCTTCGCTGACCAGGCTGAGGGCGTCCTCCGCCTTGCAGTGCTGGAGCGTGATGTAGCTGAAGGTCACGTCGGCGGCGTCGTCGCCGATCGCCACCGTTCGGCCGTCGTCGACGTGGCAGGTCTGGAGGCGCCCGACGCGACCGAACTGGCTCACGGTCTGGCGGCAGCGTTCGAGGAACGCGGCGTCGAGGTCGCACGCGATGACGTGCCCGTACGCACGGGTGAACGCCGCCGTCATCCGCCCGATCCCCGAGCCGATCTCGACCAGCGTCTGGCGCTGGTTGTCGTCGCCGTCGAGACCGAACAGGTGCAGGAACGCCCCGACCTCGTGATCCCCGCTCTCGGTGAACGCTCGCAGGGTCAGCTGTTCACCGGTGCGGTTGTTGAACACCCAGCCGGTCTCGCGCACCACCTCGTCGCCGCTGCGCTGCACCTCGCTGACGCGGCCGGCCGTCTTCCAGGGAACGAGCTGCGGGCGACGGGCCATCGGAGCGATTGTGTCAGGCTCGATCCAGCCGAGTCACTTGCGCTCCGGCAGCGGCGCCGAATACGCCTGCCCGCTGTCGAGGTCGAACGCTGTGTGCAAGGCGCGAGCGGCGCGTTCGAGATCGGCCGCCTTGGTCACCACGCTGATGCGGATCGTCGACGTCGAGATCATCTCGATGTTCACCTGCTCGTCGGCGAGGATGCGGAACATCTTGGCGGCGATGCCGGGGCTGGTCTTCATCCCCGCGCCCACGAGGCTGATGCGCGCGATGTCGTCCTCGTGCGTGACGCCACCGGCGCCGATCTCCTCCGCGACGCGCCGCACGATGGCCTCGGCGACGTTCATGTCCGCCTTCGGCATCGTGAAGGAGATGTCGGTCGTGCCGGCCTTGGAGGTGTTCTGCACGATCATGTCGACGTTGACGTTCGCCTCCGCCAGCGGCTCGAAGAGCGCCGCCGAGATGCCGGGCCGGTCCGGCACCGACATGACCGTCACCTTGGCCTCGCTCATGTCGGTGACGACCCCGGAGATGATCGGCTCTTCCATGCTGGGCTCCTGGCTGGTGACCCACGTGCCCGGCTCCCACGTGAAGCTCGAGCGGACGTGGAGGGGAACGTTGTGGTTGCGGGCGAACTCGACCGAACGCAGCGCCAACACCTTGCTGCCGGCGCCGGCCATCTCGAGCATCTCGTCGAAGTTGACGTGCGCCAGCCGCCGCGCCTGCGGGACGATGCGGGGATCGGCGGAGAAGACGCCCGTGACATCGGTGTAGATCTCGCAGCTGTCGGCGGCGAGCGCGGCGGCGAGCGCCACCGCCGTGGTGTCGCTGCCACCGCGCCCCAACGTGGTGATCTCGCTGTCGGTGCTGATGCCTTGGAAGCCGGCGACGACGCACACCTTGCCCGCTTCGAGGGCCGCGCGCACCCTGTCGCCTTTGACCTCGAGGATCTTCGCCTTGCCGTGCGCCGTGTCGGTGATGATGCCGACTTGGCTTCCCGTGAAGCTCACCGCGTCGACACCGAGGTCGGCGAGCGCCATGCACAGCAGCGCCATGGACACCCGCTCGCCGGTGGTCAGCAGCATGTCCATCTCGCGGCCCGGCTGTGTCTTGGACACCTGGTTCGCGAGCGTGATGAGGTTGTCGGTGCTCTTGCCCATCGCCGAGACGACGACCACCACGTCGTTGCCGTGACGCCGGGTGAAGGACACGTTCTCGGCGACGGCACGCATCCGCTCCGGGTCGGCGACGGACGTGCCGCCGTACTTCTGGACGATCAGGGCCACGGGTCGAACAGGGTACCGCCCCGTTGTTGCCGGCACAGATCCCGCTCAGCGGGCACGCGGCAATCGAGACCGGGCTCATCGACGCGCGGACGTAGGGTCGGACGCTGTGCTGGGCCGGTTCGTCGATCCGTCGTTGCCTCCCGAGGTGCGCCAGCACATCACCGTGCTGACCGCCGCTCGGCTCGTCGCCTGCGCCGGTTACCGCTTCGCGCCGCCGTTCCTGGCGACGATCGCCAGCGGGCTGGATGTGTCGCTCGGAACGCTCGGCGTCGCGCTGGCGATCGCCGAGCTCGCCGGGCTGACCTCCCCGCTGATCGGCCGGCTCCTCGACGGCTGGGACCGCCGCCGGGGGATGGCCGTCGGGCTCGCCGTGCTCGCCGCCGGCGGCGTGATGACCGCGACCGCGACGCACGTCGCCACGTTCGCGATCGGTCTGCTGGTGCTCGGCGTGGGCAAGATCGCGTTCGATCTCGGGCTCGGCGCATGGATCGCCGATCACGTCCCGTTCGCACGACGGGGCCGCGTGGTCGGCCTCGCCGAGACGTCGTGGGCCCTCGGGCTGTTGCTCGGCGTCAGCGCGCTCGCGCTGGTGGTCGCCGCCGGGAGCTGGCGATGGGGGTACGCCGTGGCGGTCGTGGGCGTCGTGGTGATGGCGACGCTGGTCCGCACGCGGCTGACCGTCGATCACACCGGGCCGCGGCCCGCCGCGGCGCACACGATGGACGTCGGGCCCTCAGCCAGCATCGGCCTCACCGGCTGGATCACGCTCGCTGCGATGTTCGCCCTGATGTCGGGCAGCCAGTTCGCGTTCGTCACGTTCGGGTCGTGGCTCGAGCACGACTTCGACTTCACCGCCCGACACCTCGCCGCGGTCACGTTCGGTCTCGGCGCGGCCGAGTTGGCGGCCTCGACGCTGTCCGTGCGCCGCACCGACGTGTGGGGCAAGGAGCGCAGCATCGCGCTCGGCGCGGCGATGATGGCCCCGCTCGGAATCGGCGTCGCGATCGCAGCAGGGTCACTGCCCGCAGGGCTCGCTCTGCTCGGCGCGTACGTCTTCGCGTTCGAGTTCGCTGTCGTCAGCACGATGCCGCTCGGCACGCATCTCGTCCCCGGCGCGCCGGCGCGGGGTCTGGGAATGCTGATCGGCGCGGGAACGTGTGGCCGTGCCGTGTCGTCGATCGCTGCCACCGCGATCTACGAGCGTCACGGCTTCGGCTGGTCGATGGCGGCCGGATCGGTCGCGGCGAGCATCACCGTGGCCGCGATCCTCACCCGCCGGGCGCGGCTCGGGCGCGAGGTCCTCGCCGTCGCCGGCCGCTAACCCCGATAGCCGTTCGTGATCGGGAGCCTGCGGTCCTTGCCGAACGCCTTCGAGCTCACCCGCACCCCCGGTGGGCACTGGCGACGCTTGTACTCGTTGACGTCGACGAGCCGTGCCACCCGCCGAACCGTCGCTTCGTCGAACCCGTCGTTGACGATCTCCGACACCGTGTGGTCGTGCTCGACGTACAGCTCGAGGATAGGGTCGAGAACGTCGTACGGCGGCAGGCTCTGGTCGTCGCGCTGGTCCGGCCGCAGCTCGGCGGAGGGCGGCTTGGTGAGCACGGCCTCAGGGACGATCTCTCGCCCGGCGCGCTCGTTGACGTAGCGCGACAGCTTGTACACGTCGGTCTTGAACACATCCTTGATCACCGCGTAGCCGCCGACGCTGTCGCCGTACAGCGTGAAGTACCCGACGGCCGCCTCGCTCTTGTTGCCGGTCGTCAGCACCATCCATCGATGGGCGTTCGACAGCGCCATCAACGTCATGCCGCGCACACGGCTCTGGAGGTTCTGCTGCGTCAGATCGACGTCGGTGGTGCCGGCGTCGAAGTCGACGCTCCCGCCGAGCATGTCGAGGTATGCCTGGAACGCAGGCTCGATCGGGATCGAGCGGTAGTCGATGCCGAGCGCGCCGGCGAGCGCCGCAGCGTCGTCCTTCGACCCCTCGCTGCTGTAACGGCTCGGCATGCTCACGCCGTGCACATGATCGGAGCCGAGGGCGTCGACCGCGATGCTGGCGACGAGCGTGGAGTCGATGCCGCCCGACAGACCGATGACGACGTCGCTGAACCCGTTCTTGCGGACGTAGTCGCGCGTGCCGACGACCAGGGCTTCGTAGAGCTCGGCGATCGGGTCGAGCAGCGGCACGACGCTGCCCGGAGCGCTGGCGACGGGCTCGACCTCGTCGCTGACGTGCACGAGGGGCAGCTCGACATCGGTGCGCCGGCCGCGCGGATCGAGCAGGCGCTTGCGGTACACCGGGTCGACGTCGACGGTCGTGACGATGATCTGCTCGGTGAACTGGGGACCGCGGGTGATCAGCGTCCCCGATGCGTCGAACACCATCGACGCGCCGTCGAACACCAACTCGTCCTGGCCGCCCACCTGGTTGACGTAGACCAGGGCGCAGCTGGCGTCGGCGGCTCGGGTGGCGAGCATGCGCTCGCGGTCGGAGGCCTTCCCCGCGTGGTACGGCGAGCCGTTGATGTTGATGTTGAGCTCGGCGCCACCGGCGGCCTGCGCGGCGAGGGGCCCGGCGGGGCTCCAGATGTCCTCGCAGATGCTGATGCCGACCTTGACGCCGCGCACGACGTACAGCTCGAGCGGATCGCTGGGATCGCCGGGCGTGAAGTAGCGCGCCTCGTCGAACACGGCGTAGTTGGGCAGCAACCGCTTCCGATAGGTGCCGAGCACCTTGCCCCCGTGGCACACGGCGGCAGCGTTGTAGAGGTCACGGTCGGAGTCGACGAACCCGACCACCGCGACGCAATTGCGGGTGCGCTCGGCGAACGTCGCCAGTGCGGCGATGTTGTCGGCGACGAAGCGCGGCTTGAGCACCAGATCCTCCGGCGGGTAGCCGGTGATCGCCAGCTCACCGAAGGCGACGATGTCGCAGCCGGCGGCCTCGGCCTGCTCGTAGGCCGAGACGATGCGCGCGAGGTTGCCGCCGAGGTCGCCGACCGTCGGGTTCAGCTGGGCGAGGGCGATGCGCAGGCGAGCCACGAGCGCAGGGTAACCGCGGCGCCTACTCGAACCAGCCGGTGAGATCGACGATCAGATCGGTGCGTTCGTAGGTGCAGTAGCGCAGCCGCGCGCCGGGCGCGTCGCCGAGGCGGCTGAAGACCAGCGCTGGCCGGTCCTGTCCGGCGGCGCTGGCGTTCTGGATGCTGACGTCGCCGCCGCTGAACGGGTTGGGCGTGGCGCAGATCCAGCCGGGCGCGGCGGTGCTCGCCATGGTCACGTTCTGCACGATGCCGGCGGCGTTCGCCGGGATCATCGGCGAGTCGAGCGTCGCCGTGGCGCCCGGGGCCAGCGTGGCGAAGCTGTGGCCGGTGCGGCTGTCGGCGATGCGGCTGAGCGGGATGACGTGCAGGCGCCCTGCGGCGCCGGGGGCATCGGCGGCGCTCGTGACCCATCCGGCCACGTCGACCACGACGTCCTCGACGCCGAACAGCAGCAGGTCGACGCTGCCGTCCGCTCCGACGGGGATGACGACCAGGTTCGCCCGCCGATCGAGGGCTCCGTTGACGTTGACGTTGGAGTGCGGGGGAACGGTCGTGCCGCCGGCGTAGGCGGTGACGTAGCCCCCTGGCCCGTTCGCCGCCGACAGCGCGGTGACGGTGAGCGCCACGGTCGTCGCCTGGTCCGGGATGCCGAGGCGCCCAGCGACGTCGACGTTGACCGTGGATCCGTACGCGTCGGAGACCTCGGTGTAGACGTTGCCGGGGCCCGACGGTTGGCGGGTGTCGAGGAGGCGGGCGGGGGGCAGCGGCATGAAGCGGCCCGCCGCCACCGGCGCCGGCGCCGGATGGTACGACCCCAGCACGTCGATGATGACGTCGCCCGTGGAGAAAACGTCGACCATCACTCGGCCCTGCGCGTCGACCGGCAGCACGGCGGCGTTCGCCGACACCTCGCCGGGGCCGACGTTGGCGCTGCTCGTCGCCGGCCGCGAAGTGCCCGGTTGCCAAGCGACGAGGAAGTTGCTGGCCGTCGCGCCGTCGAGGGTGACGTTGGCCAGCACGGCGCTCGCTCCAGCAGGAGCCCCCAGCGCGACGCGTCGCGACGTGCCGCCGCGGAACTCGGCAGGGGGCGTGCCGATGTTGCTGCGGGTGTCGAAGACGCGCTGCGGCGCCGGATACGGCACGTACACCAAGGCGCCCGGGTCGGTGGGCTGCGGGGCGTCGTACACGATCGTGCGCAGCTCGCCCCCGCCGACGGTGACGTAGAACAGCGCCTGCTCGCCGTTGCGCACCCCGAACGCCATGTCGCTCAACGTGCCGCTCGTGGTGGTGAACGGGTTGTCCATGTCGACGGCGCCGTTGCGATCGAGCAGCCACACGTCGCCACATCCCCCGTCGCCGAAGAGGTAGCCGCCGTCGTACTCGCTGGGCCACCAGCCGTCGGGGATGAACGCTCCGGCCGTGATGAAGTCGCACCCTGCGTTCTGCTGGTAGGCGGCGACCGGGTCGACATACGACGGGTCGGGCGAGCACGCGCTCGTCGAACCGGTGGCGCAGAAGCCTTCGCGCGTTGGCCAGCCGTAGTTGGCTCCGATGGCGCCCTCGTCGATCTCCTCCCACGTGTTCTGGCCGACGTCGTTGATGCGGAACCGGGTGGCGCCGGTGTTGGTGTCGAAGGCGATGCGGAAGGGGTTGCGCAGGCCCCAGGCGAAGATCTCCGCGCACACGCGCGAGGGCGGCGCGGCGAGGCCAGCGGTGGCGCACGGCGCGGCGTTCGGATCGCCGAGCAACGGGTTGCCCGGCGCCGCTGCGCCCGACGTCGTGATCCGCAGGATCTTGCCGTTCAGGATCGACAGGTCCTGCGCCGCGGGCGGACCACCGGGGCGGGGGTCGCTGCCCGAGTCGCCGATGCTGAGGTAGAGGAAGCCGTCGTTGCCGACCTCGACGGTGCCGCCGTTGTGGTTGCCGCCCCACGCCAGGACGTTGTCGATCAGCACGACCTCGGATGCGGGGTCGATCAGGTTCCCCGACATCGTGAACCGCGACAGCACCTCGGCGCGCGCCGATTGCGCGCAGCTCCCGCCCGCGCCCGGTCGCGTGCGGAACACGTACACGTGTCCGTTGGCGGCGAAGTCGGCGTCCAGCGCGATGCTCAACAGACCCATCTCGCTGTTGGTGCACACCGGCAACGTCGCCGCGGTGACCACCGATCCGTCGTGCTGCACGATGCGGATCTGGCCGCCCTTCTGGAGCACGAGCAGACGGCCGTCCGGGACCGGCTCGACCGCGGTCGGCGCGGCCAGCCCGCCGACGACGAGCGCGTCGGTGAACCCTCCGGGCGCCGCGGCGACGGGACCCGCCGGCGTCGCGGCGATGACCACCGTCCCGGCAGCCATCGCGGTGGCAGCGGCCAACGAGATCCAACGACGGCGCATCCCGACCCCTTTCCGGCGGGCGGGCGTGTGCGTTCCCGCGCGCAGCCGCCGCTCCATATCCGTTCCGCGCCCACGTTAGCCACGGGTCTGCGAGCTGCCGCGCGTGTGTTCGGTAGCATGCGGCGAGGCAGGAGGGCAGATGACCCGTCGACGCAAGACCACGACCTCGAACTTCGGGGTGAGCACGCGCGAGAGCCACGACGCCTCACCGTTCTACGACCGCTTCCGCGCACCCCGGCTGTCGGAGGACGACACGGTCCTCGCTCCGGTCGCGATCGACGAGCCGTTCGTGTGCGGCGACGCCCGCGCGATGGACCGTGTCGCCGACGGCTCGGTCGCGCTGGTCGTCACGTCACCGCCCTACTTCGCCGGCAAGCAGTACGAAGAGGAGCTCGAGCGCGAAGGCGTGCCCTCCTCTTACCTCGAGTACCTGGAGATGCTCACGGCGGTGTTCGCCGAGTGCGTGCGCACGCTCGAGCCGGGCGGACGCATCGCGGTCAACGTCGCCAACCTCGGTCGCAAGCCGTATCGCAGCCTCTCTGCCGACGTCATCCGCATCCTCGAACACGACCTCGGGCTCCTGTTGCGGGGTGAGCTCGTGTGGCAGAAGGCGGAAGGGGCGAGCGGCTCGTGCGCGTGGGGATCGTTCCGCGCTGCGACGAACCCGGTCCTGCGCGACATCACCGAACGCGTCATCGTCGCCAGCAAGGGCCGCTTCGACCGCGCCCGCCCCGTCAAGGAGCGCGCCGAGCGGGGCCTGCCGCACCGCAGCACCCTGTCTGCCGACGACTTCATGGCGTTGACGCTCGACGTGTGGCCGATGCCGACCGAGAGCGCCCGGCGCGTGGGGCATCCGGCGCCATTCCCGGTCGAACTGCCCGAGCAGTTGATCCGGCTCTACACCTACGAGGACGACCTGGTCCTCGACCCGTTCATGGGCAGTGGATCGACGCTGGTGGCGGCGAAGCGCCTGAAGCGCCGATACGTCGGATACGACCTCGATCCCGGCTACGTCGAGATCGCTCGCCGCCGCGTCGCCGCGACCGACGTCGTCCACCACGAGCCGACCGAGGGTCCCGCGGCCAAGAACCTCGCCGAGCAAGCGCTGCGCGACACCGGGTTTCAGATCACCAAGACCGACGTGCGCATCCGCAAGACCGGTGTCACCGTCGCGTTCGCGGCGGTCGACGCACTCGGCGACCCGTGGCTGTTCGACGTCGGGGGCACGTACACCACCCACCGCGGCGGCTTGCAGCGGACCGACGTCGTGTGGCGCACGCTCGGCAGGGCGGCCGCGATCCGGCGCGAGCGCGGCGACACGCCGTTCGTCGTGCTCACCAGCCACCCACCGCGGCGCCCGAGCGAGGGGGACACCGCGCTGCGCGCCGCGGGCGCCGACACGGTGTTCGACTGCGTCGGCCTGCTCGACGGCGCGGGCATCGAGCGCCTGCGGCGCTACGCGAAGGGAGGCGCGACAGGCGCGCCGCTGCCCGGCTTCTGGACGCCGGCCGACCTCCGGCGCTGACGCGTCACGGCGCGCCGCACCGGCGGTGGACCGCCGCTACGAGCACGCCACGTCGCCGGGCAGCACCGGCGCGACCGCCAGCGCGAAGGTCACACCCTCCTCGCTGAAGTACGTCGCCTGGGTGGCGTCGGCCAGCGCCGAACCGACCGCCGACGCTGCCGCGGTCGCGCAGGTCTCGGCCT